>CANRJA010000001.1 GCA_947630825.1 uncultured Clostridia bacterium
CGAAATACAATGTTGCTGACGATGTAGAAAATCCTGATGCAATAATGGTGCGTTCTGCATCAATGCACGAGATGGAACTCGGAGACAATCTTCTTGCTATTGCAAGAGCAGGGGCAGGAACAAACAATATTCCTGTTGACAAGTGTGTGGAAAACGGAATCTGCGTATTTAACACACCCGGCGCAAATGCAAACGCTGTAAAAGAGCTTGCTGTATGCGGATTGCTTTTAGCTTCAAGAAAAGTACCTGAGGCTATGGACTGGGCAAAGACATTAAAAGGCAAGGGCGACGAGGTTGAAAAGCTAGTTGAAAAAGGAAAGGGACAGTTTGTAGGCCCTGAGATTTTAGGAAAAACTCTCGGTTTGGTAGGTCTTGGCGCTATCGGAGGAAAGCTGGCTAACATTGCGGTTTCTTTGGGTATGAATGTTATCGGTTATGATCCTTATTTGTCAGTAAGTGCGGCTCTTGACTTGAAGCCACAGGTTAAGGTAACACCTCATCTTGACGAGGTATATGCTAATGCTGATTATCTGTCGCTCCACCTCCCGTTTAATTCTGAGACAAAGGGTTCTATCAACGCTGACGCATTTGCAAAGATGAAGGACGGCGTAAGAATTCTCAACTTTGCAAGAGGTCCGCTTGTTGACTATGATGATATTTTGAAAGCTCTTTCAAGCGGTAAGGTTGCAAGATATGTAACTGATTTCCCGGGAGATAAGGTTTTGTGCGAGGAAAATGTTGTTTGTATTCCTCACTTGGGAGCTTCAACTCCTGAATCTGAGGACAACTGTGCATATATGGCGGCAGTTGAGCTTATTGATTATATCGAGAACGGAAACATCACAAACTCGGTTAATCTTCCTAATGCTGAGCTTACAAAGACAGGAGACGCTCTTGTTTGCATAATTCACAAGAATATTCCGTCAATTATTTCGCAGATTACCACAAAGGTTTCAGAGAACGGCGGAAATATAGAGAACCTTGTAAACAAGTCAAAGAAAGACTGGTCATACACAATGCTTGATGTTACAGGCAAGGTTGACGCTGACGAGTTTAAGGACATTGAAGGAATTACAAAGGTAAGAGTGCTTTAAAAGTTTAGAACAAATAATACAGAAAAGACGAGCGAAAAGCTTTTGCTGATCGCCCGTCTTTTTATTGAATTATAAAAAGGAGCCAGCTATTTGGCTCCTTTTGTTTTATATTCAGTTGAAAAAAGAATTTAGAACATCATTTTTGAGAATTTCTCCACTGTTGTGCTTCACGCAGTAATCTTGATATAGTTTCACTTTTTTCTTGGGTGTATGCTTTTCGGTTATCGGAGTACTTAATTGCTAATGTACGTTTTAATTTATCATATTCTTTTGCTTTATTTGGGTGAGCATTAAGATAATCACGAAAGTTAAGATAATTATACCAATTAGAACTATCAGCTTTTACAATATGGATATGATGTGTTTTAATATCATTTTCCAAATCGCCCATTAAAAATAAAATCTGTCCAAAATTCTCGACCTTTCGATAGATTATACCATTCTCTTTCAGTACGTTTACATAGGGCATAACATCATTTAATTCATTGACAGCAACAGCAATATCTATTATCGGCTTTGCAGAAACCCATTTAATTGAAGTACTTCCTATATGCTGAATATCAATGCAAACATCACCTAATATCCGTTTTATCAACTTAATAGTTTTTTCAGCATTTTCTTCCCACTCAATTGTGTGAGGTAAAAGTTCAACGGTATCAGTCTTTAGTCCAATCATAATAGCTCTCCCTGATTTTTATATTTATAAACTTATACCAAACAGCTCACACACATTTTTTGTTGTAATATCCAATACCCCTTGCGGTGTAATCCCTTTAGATTCTGCGACCTTCTTTGCAATCTCACTTATCATTGTCGAGTCGCAGCGGCGTCCCCGATACGGTTCGGGAGCCATATAAGGTGCGTCAGTTTCAAGCAGGAGTTTGTCTATCGGAATTACTTCAAGAGCCTTGTTAGCCTTCTTTGCATTTTTAAAGGTCAGCGCTCCTGTAAAGCTGATATACATTCCTATTGCCAGAACTTCTTTTGCGGTTTCGGCAGAACCCGAAAAGCAATGCACTACGCCCTTTGGTTTAAGCTGTTTTAAGATGTTCATACCGTCCTCGGTTGCGTCACGCAGATGCACAATAACAGGAAGTCCTAATTCATTAGCAAGTAAGACCTGCTGAGTGAAAACTTCAATCTGACGAACCTTGTCGTAATTCTCATAGTAGTAGTCAAGACCTATCTCGCCTATTGCGACGATTTTGTTTTTGCCTTGCTTTTTGTCCTTTTTAACTAGCTCACGGAGCCTTTTTATATAGTCTCTGTCTGCCTTGACTATACAGTTCGGATCGGGGTGAAAACCGACACTAGTATAGAAATTTTTGAACTTTTCAGACATTTTTAATCCGAAGTCGGCAGATTCAAGGTCGGTAGCGGCGTGTATCATACCGATAACGGTACTGTTGAGCGCATTTGCAATTACATCTTCGCAGTCAGACTTAAACTTATAGTCATCATAATGACAGTGTGAGTCAAAAATATTATTCAGCATCTTATTTTCCTCTTTATTAGAATTTTCTAATATATTCTATCATAAAGATACCGATTTTGCAATAAAAAAGCAACGGACTTATGTCCGTTGCCCAATTAAAATCCTAGTCAGCAAACAAAGGTGTTGACAAATAACGGTCTCCCGTATCGGGAAGAAGTGCTACAATGGTTTTTCCCTTGTTTTCGGGGCGCTTTGCCAGTTCGGTTGCTGCCCATACAGCCGCACCTGAGGAAATTCCTACGAGAAAGCCTTCAGCTCTTGCAATTTCTTTACCCGTTTTGAATGCGTCGTCGTTCTCGACTGCTATAATTTCATCGTATACGTCTGTGTCAAGAGTGTCGGGAACAAACCCTGCGCCTATTCCTTGAATTTTGTGAGGACCGCTCTCGCCCTTTGAGAGAACAGGTGATGATGCTGGCTCAACAGCTATAACCTTTATGTTTAGATTTTTTGATTTCAGATACTTGCCTGCTCCGCTTATTGTTCCGCCCGTTCCTATACCTGCAACAAAAATATCAACCTTGCCGTTTGTGTCCTCCCATATTTCAGGACCTGTTGTTGCGAAATGTACAGCAGGGTTGGCAGGGTTTACAAACTGTCCCGGGATAAAGCTGTTAGGAATCTCCTTTGCAAGTTCATCAGCCTTTTCGATTGCACCTTTCATTCCCTTAGAACCGTCAGTTAAAACAAGCTCTGCACCGAATGCCTTTAAAAGATTTCGTCTTTCAACGCTCATAGTTTCGGGCATTGTTATAATTATTCTGTAGCCTTTAGCCGTAGCCACAGATGCCAGACCTATACCCGTGTTTCCGCTTGTAGGCTCGATAATTACCGAGCCTGCCTTTAAAAGACCTTTCTGTTCAGCGTCCTCAATCATTGCTTTCGCAATTCTGTCCTTAACGCTTCCTGCCGGATTGAAGTATTCTAGCTTTCCTACGATTTTTGCTTCAAGACCGTTTTTCTTTTCATAGTTTGAAAGCTCCAATAATGGAGTTCCTCCTATTAAATCTGTGATTTTTTTTGCAATAGCCATAATAATTTCTCCTTTTCATAAATAATTGTTTAGGGTTTTGGTTAATTCCTTAATTCCTATCTGTTTACTATGTTATGTATTATATTCCAAAATGTTTTAAATGTCAAGTGATTTTATTAACTTTTATTAATTTTATGTAAAGTCACTATGTTTGTATACTATTAAGCAGTGTATTTTGTGAAAGTTTTATAATCTTAATAAAATAAAAGACTTCATTGTCGTATTAAGCTAATAACTTTTTATTTTGTTTCTTTAAGGAATAAAAATACAAAACGGCTTAAATTTTCTTGACTTATAACGGATAATCATATAAAATAAATAGTAACTATTATGAGAAAATAAGGAGAACACATATGAATAATACAGATAAGTCAATGGAAACGATAGTAAACCTTTGCAAACACAGAGGATTTATCTTTCCGGGAAGTGAAATTTACGGAGGCTTGGCGAATACTTGGGATTACGGTCCTTTGGGAACAAGGTTGAAAAACAACGTCAAGGATACATGGAGAAAAAGGTTTATTCAGGAGAGGGCAAACAGCTTTGAAGTCGACGCTGATATACTTATGAATCCGAGAGTTTGGGAGGCAAGCGGACACGTTACGAGCTTTTCTGACCCGCTGCTTGACTGCAAGGAATGTAAAATGCGCCACCGTGCAGACAATCTCATTGACGACTTTGACCCGAACGCTCACGCAGACGGTATGACAAAAGAGGAGATGTTCGACTATATAAAAGAACATTCTATCCCTTGTCCGCATTGCGGAAAGCATAACTTTACCGATATTCGTGAGTTTAATCTGATGTTTCAAACATTCAGAGGAGTTACAAACGACAGCAAGAGTATTATCTATTTGCGTCCTGAGAATGCGCAGGGAGAGTATGTGAACTTTCTCAATGTTCAGCGTTCAATGAGGGCAAAGCTGCCGTTTTCTATCGGTCAGATAGGTAAAGCGTTCAGAAATGAGATAACTCCGGGTAACTTTACTTTCAGAACAATTGAATTTGAGCAGATGGAGTTTCAGACTTTCTGTAAAGAGGGCGAAGATTCCGACTTGTATGATTATTTCAAGGAATACGGAATGAGTTACTTCAAGGATTTAGGTATTGATGGCGAGCATCTTCGTTTTCACGACCACGAAAAACTTGCGCACTATGCAAAAGCCGCTTGTGATATTGAGTTTTTGTTCCCGTTTGGCTGGGGAGAAATCAACGGAACTCATAACCGTACAAACTTTGACCTCACTCGTCATCAGGAGTACAGCGGACAGAAGCAGGAGTATCTTGACCCTGAAACAAACGAGAAGTTTATTCCATATATTATCGAGTCTACTTACGGTCTTGACCGTACTGTTCTTGCGCTTATCTGCGAGGCTTACGACGAGGAAGTTATAGACGCAGAAAAGAACGATACCAGAGTGGTACTTCATCTCAGTCCTGTTGTTGCGCCTTATAAGGCGGCTGTATTGCCGTTATCTAAAAAGCTGTCTGATAATGCGTCAGAGCTTCATAACAGGCTTTCAAAATCGTTTATGGTTGATTTTGACGTTACAGGCTCAATAGGAAAACGTTACCGCAGACAGGACGAAATCGGTACGCCATTCTGTATAACATATGATTTTGACACTCTTGAGGATAATTGTGTTACTGTTCGTGACAGGGATACTATGGAGCAGGTTAGAATTAATATTGATAAGCTGGAGAGTTATATTAGAGAAAAGATAGAGTTTTAAAGCAAAATAGTATATTAAAAGCAGGTATAAATTAAATGCCTGCTTTATTATTTATTAAGATTTTATATAATGTAACAGATGAATTTGAATTTTATAAAATTAAGTTTGAATCTGGTTTGTCATTTTAATTTGTTTTTTGGCGAGCATTTGTAAAGTTTACAAAATGTTAATGAATAAAGGAGCTAAAATAGTTGAAAAAGATGTCAAAACACGTTACACTTTAATTTAATACTATTAGGACAAAAACAAAGACCAAAGGGAAAAAGGGTTTAATGTAAAGGAGGATTTTATGCTAGACACCAACATTGACAGCAAATTCGGCAAAGAGGGATTGACCTTTGACGATGTACTGCTTATTCCTGCCGAAAGCAGTGTAACACCGAATATGATTAATCTCAAGACGCGCCTTGCAGGTGATATTTATTTGAATACGCCTATCATCACCTCTGCAATGGATACCGTAACAGAGTCGAGAATGGCTATTGCCATTGCAAGAGAAGGCGGAATGGGAATCATTCACAAAAATATGACAATAGAACAGCAGGCTGAAGAAGTAGACAAGGTTAAGAGGTCAGAAAACGGAGTAATAGTAAATCCGTTCTCGCTGACAGCAGACAAGCTGGTTTCAGAAGCTGACGAGCTTATGGGAAAATACAAGATATCAGGAGTGCCGATTGTTGATGAAAAGGGAAAGCTGGTCGGAATCTTAACTAACAGAGATTTAAGATTTGTGACCGATTTTGATATTCCTATAAAAGAAGTAATGACTAAGGATAACCTCGTTACCGCACCTGTCGGAACTGATTTACTTGGCGCAAAACAAATTCTTATGAAGCATAAAATCGAAAAACTTCCTATCATTGACGAAAACGGAATGCTTAAAGGTCTTATTACAATAAAGGATATTGAAAAATCCGTTCAGTATCCAAACTCGGCAAGAGATTCAAGAGGCAGACTTCTCTGCGGTGCGGCTATCGGTGTAACAAAAGATGTTCTCGAAAGAGCAGGTGCGCTTATTGAGGCTCAGGCAGACGTATTGGTTCTTGATTCTGCACACGGGCATTCAAAGAACATTATAGAGTGTGTTAAAAAGGTTAAGGCGTCTTATCCTGACACGCCTGTTATTGCTGGAAATATTGCAACGGCGGAAGCCGCAAAAGCTCTTATTAAAGCTGGTGCTGACTGCTTAAAGGTCGGAATAGGACCGGGTTCAATTTGTACAACCCGTGTTGTAGCAGGTATAGGTGTTCCTCAGATAACAGCGGTTTATGACGCTGCCTGCGTTGCGGCAAAGCATAATATTCCTGTTATCGCAGACGGAGGAATTAAATACTCAGGAGATATTGTTAAGGCTTTGGCGGCAGGAGCTAATGTTGTAATGCTTGGCTCTCTGCTTGCGGGGTGTGAAGAAGCGCCGGGAGATACTGAAATATTCCAAGGACGTCAGTTCAAGGTTTACAGAGGAATGGGAAGTCTGGGCGCAATGGCTTGTGGCTCAAAGGATAGATACTTCCAGGAGGGAAGTAAAAAGCTTGTTCCTGAGGGCGTTGAAGGACGTGTTCCTTATAAGGGACCTGTTTCGGATACTGTATTCCAGCTTTGCGGAGGAATCAGATCGGGTATGGGTTATGTAGGTTGCGAGACTATTCCGGAGCTTCACGAAAAAGCGAAGTTTGTCAGAATTACAGGCGCAGGACTTAAAGAGAGCCATCCGCACGATATTTATATCACTAAGGAAGCTCCAAACTATTCGGCTCAGATTTAGGCACAAGATATTTATATACTTTAAAAGCGGCATAGCGTTTGATTTTCGCTATGCCGCTTTTTTGTGTCTCGATATCAACTAAACTTTAATATTTGCTTTTGACAGTGCTTTACTTATCACAAAAGAAAATGCCGCTGCACAAACCATTTTCAGCAGATCTACTAATATAAACGGAGTCACGCACAGAAGCAGAGCGTTTTTCACTGTACTTTCTGTCGAGATTACAAACCAAGCAGTGCCGAAAGTATACATAACAATAAGTGATAAAATCATTCCAATACATAATGAAATTACTTTTTTTCTTTTAAATAAAACGGCGGCAAATGAAATTATCAATACCATAAACGGATAAGCAAAGAGAAAGCCGCCTGTTGGTCCGATCAGCTTTTGAAATCCGCTCTCGAAGTTTGAGAAAACGGGTACGCCAATTGAGCCAAGCATTATGTAAACAAGAACAGACAAAAAAGCTAAATGAGGCGGAAGCATTGCGCCGATAAGAAAAATGCAAAACACTCCCAACGAGATTGGCACAGGTCCTATGGGTATAGATATTGGGGCTAATACGCAGGTTATGGCAGTTAATACTGCGGCGATAGATAGTTCTTTTACAGTGATTTTCATAGTTTTGTTTCCTTTCATAATTAAATATTATTTGTAATTATTAACCTGATTCAGGTTATCAATATTTATACTGACCTCTCCGCTTGAAAGGTGTTCAACAGTTTTTTCTTCGTATTCAACAACAAGCCGAACATTATCATCAATTCCAATGGCTTTTGCCGTTTTATTTCCGCTTGGCTTTATAACTGTTATATTTTTGCCTATAAGAAAGCAACGCTTTTTATACTCATCAAGATAGTATTTTGAACTCAGATTCTCCATCTGTTCTGCAAGCTGATTTAGTATTTCCGCAATAAGCCTGCACCTAACATTGCCTTTGACGTTATCAAGAAAACCGCCGGCAGTGTTTTTTATATCATCAGGGAAACCGTCATTCGGCTTTGAAATATTTACGCCTATTCCCACAACGGCATATTCCAGCCTGCCCGACTCGGTATCAAGCGAGGACTCTGTTAAAATTCCGCAAACCTTTCTTCCGTCAACGAAAATATCGTTTACCCATTTTATTCTCGCCTTTTTATCGCATAGGTTTTCAATAGCTTTTGAAACTGCAACTGCCGCTGAGGTAGTTATCAGCAGAGAATCCTCTATTGTCATTTTCGGTCTTAGCAAAATTGACATATAAATTCCCGTATCGTTTGGAGAATAAAACGATCGTCCAAGACGTCCTTTTCCTGCGGTTTGCTGTTCAGAAATTAAAACGTACCCTTGCTTACCTCCGTTAATGGCAATTTCTTTTAGTACGGTATTAGTTGATGTCACGGTTTTGCGAATGTCAAGCGTTACTATGTTTTTGGTTTTATCATTGAGAAATGGCATTATACCTGCCTTTGAAAGAATATTGCTGTTTTCAGACAGCATATACCCTTTGTTAGTTACAGCATTTATTTCATAGCCGTCGTTTCTCAAAGACTTAATCGCTTTCCAGACTGCTCCCCTTGAAACATATAATTTTTCAGCCAAAGCTGTGCCTGAAATGTTCTTGCCTCTATTTAATTCAAGCTCATTTAAAACCTGTTCTTTAAGCGTCATTTCAATACTCCAATTTCATTTGAATTTTCTGTTGTAATTATGGTAGCAGATAGCATTTTGATTGTCAACCATTTTTAGCAAATAAGTCGACAATAGGATTATTATATTCACACAAAATCCCTCACAATCATACGATGATTTGAGAGGGTGAATATAATGCTCGTAATAACCTTATTGGTGCTGGCGGTATGTATTGACAGCTTTGCGACGTCGATAACCTACGGCATAGGAAAAATAAAAATACCGTTTCACTGCACGCTTTTGATAAACATTATCGGAGCGGCTATGCTAGCGGCGTCACTGATGCTAGCTGATTTTATTTCCGACAGAATTTCGATAAATTCGATTAAAATTTTAAGTGGCGGACTTTTATTTATAATGGGCGCGGTCAATTTATTTTTTCCGTTTATAAAGAGCATTTTCACACACTGCAAGGGCAAAGAACTGACGAATTTTGCTCTTGTAAAAAAATCAATACTGCTTGCGATATTTTTAGATGAAACAAAGGCTGATTTGGATCAGTCAAAGAGCTTGTCTGTAAAAGAGGCTTGCTTTTTGGGTGTAGCGTTGTCGGTAGATTCATTGGCGAGCGGATTTTCAGGGGGCTTGGGAATATGTCAGGGTTACTTTATTTACGGGGTTTTGTTATGCTTCTTTTTGGGGCTTATAGGAATAAATCTAGGTGCGAGAATAGGTAGACTTATATCTCTGAGGGTTTCAAACAGGCTTGATTTATCCTTTTTGAGCGGAATTCTTTTAATAATACTTGGTTTTACAAAGCTCAAGTAGAAAATTGATAATTTTCACTTGATTATTTTATTCAAATATGTTATCATTATCAAGGTTGGTTTTAAGCTACCAATTAAAAGCACATTGGCATTATAGGGAGTGGTTTTTTGGCTGAGACGATAACAAACTGGTTTACATCTACATTTCCATTCCTGCCAAAAGAAATGATCTTATTCTTCGTTTCTATGATACCTATAGTTGAGCTTCGAGGCGGCTTGATAGTCGCACCGCTTTTACACATTTCTATGGGAAAGGCGATATTATTCTGCATAGTGGGAAACATTTTGCCTATTCCGTTTATTTTGCTTTTTATCAAAAAGATACTCGATCTTATGAAAAGGTGGAAATACACAAGACGATGCGCTTTATGGCTTGAGGAAAAGCAAAACTCTCCGAAAGCCGACAAAATCAAAGAGGTTGAGTTTTTAGGTCTTTTGCTGTTTGTCGGAATACCGCTTCCGGGAACGGGAGCATGGACAGGCGCTTTGATTGCCGCATTGTTGGGAGTTAAGCTGAAAAAGGCTGTTCCTGCGATACTGTTGGGGCTGTTTCTTGCAACGGCGATAATGTGCTTTATAACCTACGGAATACCTTGGGTAGTAAGGCTGTTCAATTAACTTGGTTAAGACGGGAAACCGTTTTAATATATGTGGACAAGTGTGAAAAGCACCCGCCTCGGGATAGGATTTGACCCGTGTAAAAATATCAGATCCATATGCGGATATGGCGGAATTGGCAGACGCGCTAGATTCAGGTTCTAGTCGGGGCAACTCGGTGCAGGTTCAAGTCCTGTTATCCGCACCAGCGGCGAGCCGCCGCAGGCAGTTCGCGTACTAAGTTAGTACGCGTTTTTTATTTTATACACGCGTTAATGGTTGCATAGTTTTTTTACCTCTTTTACCGCAAGGGTGACCCCTGTACTCGCTACCGCCTTTGGCAAATTCGCTAAAGGTGTTAATTTTTATACAACGGCGGGCTAGCACTGAGCTAAAAGGATATTTTTTGATTTCTAAAGATTACGTTGCATCCAGTCTGCGTACTTATTAAGTGCGTGGATTTTTTATATTAATGCTCTCGTTAGTAGTTACATTTTTTTGCTAAGTTTTACATTGTCGAGCCGCCAGAGGCAGTTCGCGTTTCGTATTTTACGGAACGTAAATTTTTTGTTGACAAATTTATCCTAGTATGTTATATTATTTACATAATATTGCAGAAAGGTTGAAATATATGTCACATAATAAAATTGGAACATTTTATGATTATAAGGGAAATGAAATAACAATGGAGGAATTTATTAAGTATTATAGTAATATTTATTATTTAGATACAGAACCACTCAATGGTATTCGTAAAAGCAGTAGATTTATTGAGAATAAAATCGACGACCTATTGAAAAAAGGAATTAATAGTGAAAAAGATGTTATTAAAATTCTTGCTTGGAAGTTAGGGAAAATAAGACATAGAGAAAGCGAAAATATAAAATGTTTTGTTTATACATCAGATTGGAAAAATGCCAAACAGTATGATGTTAAGATTTATGGCAAAACACTTCAAATTTATGATTATATAACATATATTGTTTCTAATATTAATGAGTTAGAAAAAGAGGCAAATGAACAGCCTCAGTCCGTTTTAGACAAACTAAATAAAAAAAGTCCTTGCGGAATCGGTACAGTATATATGATAACACTTCTTTATTTTATTTCCAAAGGGAAATACCCAATATATGACCGTTTTGCTATGATAGCTATTGATGCTATAACGAATGGAAATAAGCCTAATGAATTTGTGAAATATAAAGAACTTCCTAGTAAAAAAGAAAAAAACTTTAAAGAATTAATGAATAATGGCATGAATAATTATATTTACAAAATTGAAGATGTTTTTGGAAAAGAATATCAAAAAAATCGTGATATAGATAGAGCCTTATGGGTATATGGACATCTTTTTAAAAATGATAAGAAACAATGTTAATTGTATATAAGAACTGCAACCCGATACAATATGTATTCGGATTGCGGTTGTTATTTTTGTAACTCAAAAAAAACAATTTGGATAGGGGAATTAAAATATTGTGTTTTAAGTTATTATGTTACGCAAAAAATATTGAAAAAATAATTTTAACGTGCTATTATGAAAAAATGAGAAAGGAGACGACAGTTATGGATAAAATTTGGAATTTACTTTATCGTACTGCAAAAGCAGTACAAAAGAACAAAAAAATATCTGAATATGTAGAGGCGGGCTGTGTCTCATCTGCAGTACTATCCTCTTCAGGAAAAATATATACGGGAGTTTGTATAGATACTTGCAGTACGCTTGGTATTTGTGCTGAACGAAATGCAATATTTAATATGATAACCAGCGGTGGAAATGAGATTGCAAAAGTGTTAGCAAATTACACCTGATGGAAGAACAGGTGCACCCTGTGGAGCTTGTCGTGAACTCATGGTTCAGCTTATGCCGCAAAAGTATAAAGACATAGAAATTATGATAGACTACAAAACAGGCAAAACTTTGAAATTGGGTGAATTGACTCCAGAATGGTGGATATAGTTTAAGCTATTATCTAAAGGTAATTGTATATTTATCATATTTAATGTTTTGTAGAGGAATGAGTATATGGAACACATAATGAAACTAAATCTATCACCGTTTCAAAAAATTCAGAGCGGAAAGAAAACCATTGAGTTACGTTTATATGACGAAAAAAGAAGGAAAATTCAAATCGGTGACAATATTCGATTTATCAATACAGATAACCCGAGTGAAACGCTGGTAGCAGAAGTCGTCAATCTTTTTGTCTTTGATTCTTTCGAAGAACTTTACCGTAAGCTTCCGCTATTGGAGTGTGGATATACAGATCAGAATATCAAAACAGCTTCTCCAAAAGATATGGATATATATTATTCAAAGAAATTGCAGGAACAATATGGGGTCGTTGGTATTCAAATCAGGCTGATATAAAAACGTATCAATATTGCGGTTCTTGATTTATATAATCCAATTTGAAATGATTTTTTATCATTATACTTTTTGTAATAATTCTCTTGTTAAAACAAAAAGACCGTCTCATAAGAAACGGTCTTTTGCTTTTATAGAAAGATTATTGTTAAAATGCTGTTTTGTAAATCTCAAGAATCGACTCAACTGTGCAAGGTCTTGGATTTCCGCCTGTGCAAACGTCTGCAAATGCAGATTCCGCAAGTGCTTGCAGATCCTCTTCCTTAACGCCTATTTCGTGAAGTTTTTCTGGAATTCCAACATCTTTTGAAAGCTGTTTAACTGCGTCTACTGCGGCTTTTCTGTATTCCTCCTGAGACATCGACTCTGTTCCCTCAACGCCCATTGCCTTTGCAATGTCTCTGAATTTCTCGCCAGTGTATTTAGCGTTGTATTCCATTACATATGGCAGCAGTACAGCATTTGCGATACCGTGAGGTGTGTCGTAGAAAGCTCCAAGAGGGTGTGCCATTCCGTGAACAACGCCTAGTCCTACGTTTGAGAAGCCCATTCCTGCAACATATTGACCGAGTGCCATATCCTCACGTCCCTTTGGATCATTGTCGCAAGCAGCTCTCAGTGAACGCGAAATAATCTCGATTGCTTTTAGATGCATCATATCGGTAAGCTCCCAAGCGGCAAGGGTTGTGTAGCCTTCTATTGCGTGGGTGAGAGCATCCATACCCGTTGATGCTGTCAAACCTTTTGGCATTGATGACATCATATCGCTGTCAACTATCGCTACTACTGGAATGTCGTGCGGATCGACGCAAACAAACTTTCTCTTCTTTTCGGTGTCAGTGATAACGTAGTTTATCGTTACTTCTGCGGCTGTTCCTGCTGTTGTGGGAACTGCAATAATCGGTACGCATGGCTTTTTGGTTTCCGCAACGCCCTCAAGAGAAACAACATCAGAGAACTCTGGGTTGTTTATGATAATTCCAATGCCCTTTGCTGTGTCAATGGGAGAGCCACCGCCGATTGCAATTAAATAATCAGCGCCTGCGTTTTTGAAGGTTTCAACT
The DNA here is from genome assembly GCA_947630825.1 of uncultured Clostridia bacterium. Lineage (GTDB taxonomy): Bacteria > Bacillota > Clostridia > Oscillospirales > Ruminococcaceae > UMGS1601. The sequence goes on from CANRJA010000001.1 coordinate 13,591, forward strand.
CCGCTTTTTACAATGTCTACCGTTGGGTTTGCCTTAACCTCGTCAAAGATTTCATAAGCCAAAGACGCCTTATCCAGTAAATCTGTTACTTTTTTTACAACATTGAACTTAATAAGGTCTTTGTCTGTTACGATTAGAGCCTTTTTAAATCCTCTTGCTGTTGCCTCGGTAACTATCTCAGAAATAGCTCCTGCGCCGAAATACGAGGTTTCGTTTAAAATCATTCTGTTTGCCATAGTTTAAAACTCCTTTATTTTTAGTCATAGCTTAACTACCTTTTTATTATAGCCGATTTCTGTGACGCTTTCAAGAAAATTAAAGGATAATTTTGTACAAAAAATATACTTAATTTTTGTAAGGCTTAATGGAAATAAAAAAGCAGGCACATCTGTGCCTGCTTTAATGCTACCCATTTATATTTTGATAAACTACCTTTTTGCCTATCAGTATTTTTGCGTTTTTAACTTTGCTACTAAAAAACCGTCTTTTCATTAGTTGTCTTTTCAGACTCTTTGCTACCTTGATATTCTTAACATAAAATTCTATTCCATTCTTAGTGTTTTTAAAACAATCATCATAGAATTTAGGAGACTTATTTGTGTTTTTAATTATTACTTTGGAAAGGTTTTTACAGTCTCTAAAAGCCCAGTATTCAACAGTTTTTAAATCCTTAGGCAAAGTGATTTTTCTTATTGATGTTTTGTTTTTAAATACTTGATTTTTTATCTCTTTAATGTTATTAGGAACTTTAACTGATTTACCATTTCCGAAATAGTTGTTCAGCTTTTTTCCTTTTGAGCTTAACAGAAATTGTCCTTTCTTTTTAAAATATTTATTACCTTTACAAATCTTAATATTTTTAATCTTTAATTTCGGACAATTTGTTAAACCATCCAAAATCTTAAGATTTTTTGGTATAGTAAAGGATTTCAAATACTTACAATCTGCAAAGCCTGATGATAACTCAACTAACTGTGAATTTTCAGATATGTTTACCTCTTTTAACTTTTTCCATTTATATATAGTGCCATCTTCTCCACCTAGATTATCACTCCAGCAAACCATTGTATCAGGAATATTTAATATCTCGCAAGTATTTAAACACAAGGGAGACCCAATTATATTAGGAACAGAGTCAAGGTATCTGACGGTATATGTTTTTGCGCCATACTCTACAGAAGATGGTATAGTTATCACTGGTGATTTACCGCGTATGTGAATAATAGTTGCTGAATCTGATTGTTGATTAGAAACATATCCATATAAAACTTTGTCAATTTCAAACCAATTATCATAATCTTCAGAAGCCGAATTTACCATATCTCTAAAATACATATGAGCTGCTTCTGAACTTATAGCAGTTAAATTGAGACAAATAATTGTAATCAAAATCATCATTAATTTTTTTAATTTCAACATTAAACCTACCCCTATTAAACAATTTTAATATCCAAGTTTAGATGCGTATTCGCTATATTAATATTAAATTGGAATCATAAATCGAAGCAAGTGTTATTTCATCTATACATTACAGCATCCACATTTCTGTGCCTGCTTTTTGCTATTTTGCCATAACCACTCCATATGGCGGAATAACCACACGGTCTTTAATTTTCTCTCCCGTCAGAGCGTTTGTAAACTGCATTTTATTTGAAAGGTTTACAGTTTCCTCGTGGTCATTGAAATTCTGAAAGAAATAAATATCTCCGCGCTTTCCGACAGTTACGTTTTTCGGGAGCTCAACATCAAGGTTTCTTTCAATACCTATCCGCTTGCAAATGACGGAATAAAGCTCTTTTAAGAGAGTAATATCAGCAAATGAGGCAATATAGAATGCCGAACCTTTGCCGTACTTGTTTTCAAGCAGTGCGGGCCAGCCTGCATACCAGTCTTTAGTGAATGTACCAAGTACGTTCGCAGTTGTTGGGTGAACAAGGTCGCACATAACTGATGTTTTGAATGTTCCCTTAAAGCCCGCTTTTTGTTCGTCAACGGCTATTTGATTTTCCTGATGGTCGTACAGAGCGTCGAAATCCTCCTGCCAAAGCCCGAACACCTCAGATAATCCTTGCGCCGGCAAATCTCCGTTAAAACAGAGGTCAGTTTCATTGACAAGCCCTGTGAAATATGTGCCGACTAGTGTTCCGCCGTTTTTCACAAAGCCTTTTAAATGGTCAGCAACGCCGTTTTTGAGCATATAAAGCATAGGCGCTATTAGCAAATCGTATTTATCAAAGCTTGCTGTTGAATCTATAACATCGCAGGGTATACCAGCTTCCCAAAATGGCGCATAGTGGCAGAGACAAGCCTCGTTGTACTTCATTCCGATGTTTCTCGGTCCTTTTCCGTCATCTATCGCCCACTTGTTTTCAGTGTCGAAGATTATTGCAACCTTTGGACTGATGTCAGCATTATATAGGTCATCATTCAGTTTTTTGAGGTTTTCCCCGACCTTTGCCACGTTTTTGAAAACCATAGTGTCGTCTTTTCCTCTATGGGAAATAACCGCACCATGCCACTTTTCACAAGAGCCGTTTGACTGTCTCCATTGAAAATATTGAACAGTGTTAGAGCCGTGAGCCAAAGCCTGCATAGAAGTAAGCTCAAGCAGGTTTGGGTGGCGCAGACGTGAAACTCCGCACCAGTTTGCGGTAGACGGAGTGTTCTCCATCATCATAAACGGCTGGTTTTTGTATGAGCGCATAAGGTCGTGATTAAACGCGGTAGACATTGCGTTCCAGTAGTCGTCGCCCTCGTGCCAGCATGGGTAAGAATCCCATGAAATCACGTCGACATCATTTAAAAACTTAGAGTAGTCTATCTCCGTAAACATTGCCATCATATTAATTGTGCAGGGAATATCGGGATTTACAGACTTAACAGCTTTGACTTCCTCACGGTAAAAATCAAGCGTCTGCTCAGTGCAGAATCTGTTCCAGTCGAGATTAAGCCCGTGAAGAACAGACATACCATTGTCGGCAGGAGCTTCAATTTGCTCCCAGTCTGAATATTTCTGGCTCCAGAAAATTGTATACCAAGCGTCGTTGAGGGCTTCCAAATCGTTGTTATACTTCTTTTTAAGCCACTCTCTAAAAGCCGATTGGCATTTATCGCAGTAGCATTGACCGCTAAGCTCATTAGAAATATGCCACATAATTACGGCAGGGTTGTTTGCATATCTCTCTGCTAAACGGGTATTTATCTCTTTAGTTTTACGTCTGTAAACCTGAGAGGTGTAGCAGTGGTTGTGTCTTCCTCCGTGAAGATTTTTTACTCGGTTTTTCTCTACCCTTGAAACTTCCGGGTATTTGTGTGTAAGCCATACAGGTCTTGCTCCTGTCGGCGTTGCAAGAATAGTATAGATACCGTTTTCGTAAAGAGTATTTATCACCTTGTCCATCCAGGAAAAATCATATACTCCGTCATCAGGCTCTAGCATTGACCATGAGAAAACACCTAGAGTAACGCAGTTAAAGCCAGCCTTTTTCATATACTCGATGTCTTTTTCAAAAACACCCTCAACCTTCAGCCACTGCTCGGGATTATAGTCAGCCCCGTGAAGAAGTTTAGGGAGCCTCGGAGTTATAACAAATTTGCTGTTCATATAATATTCCTTTCTTTATCATTCAGCTTTAATTGAAGTTGTTGAAGTTTGCGAAGCCGGCTGAACATCATCAGTTTCTTTAACATTTAAAATACACCACTTTGCGCCTATTCTGGCTACATATACTTCAAACTTAACATCTTCGCTAGACTTTGAACCCTCAAATTTTACTGTCGTTTTAATGATTTTTCCTTCTTCTATGCTTACGCTTTTTCCGTATTGATCTTGATAATCCATTTCCTGTTCGATTACATCGCCTTTATCCATATCTGAGGTTTCATCAATTTTTACTGTGCTTTTAAAGCCTTTTCCGAACACGTTTATATAATCGGAATACAAAGTTTCCATTGCCTTGTCCTTATCAAGACCCTGAGATTTTATTCCCTTGTTGTTCTCTTTAGCAAGGTCAGATGAAAAGCAAGCATTGTAGTTATCATAATCCATTTCTGATATCGAGGTAAAATACTGATTTACCAGCTCGTTAGGATTGTTACTTGAGAACATACCTTGATTATAGAGAACAAAAAATATAATTCCTGCAACTGCGATAAGAAGAAATATTAGCAGGATTTTCTGATTTCTTTTTTGCTTGACTGTTTTGGTTTTCGGTCTTTTTCCCTGTGCTAAACGCTCTTTTGCAAGACGTTCCTGCTCCTCTGGTGGGAGAAATCTTTCGGGAATTTTTGTTTCATATTTTTTGGTGGCTTTTATCTTTAAATCAGGGTCTCCGTATCCGCAGTGCTCGCAGTATTCGCCCGTATACTCTTTGCCGCAGCTTTTACAAATTTTAGGCATTTTATATCGTCCTTTCTGCGATTGAAATTTAATCAATTTAAAGAAAGTTTAACATAAATTATATGGGTTTTCAAGAGGGTTATTCATTAAAATTGCAAAGAAAAAAGAGATAAGAAAATTCTTATCTCCTTCGGTGATTAACTTTTAATTATAGTATAATTTATTATTCTTCACTTTCATTATTATCAATTATAAATGAACTCATATGTCTGGCGTCATCAGCAGTAGTTATATCGGTAATGTTTACATCTACATTAGCATTCTTGTCTTCTTTAAACGAACCTACATCTCCCTCTAGCAATTTATCAACGTCTTTAAACATACCTTTTTCAATATCGCTTTCACTAAAACCATAACCCGAGTATGATCCTCCTTGTAGTGTACCATCAGGATTAAATGTTTCTTCAACTATTATTTTTCTGCCTTCTTCATCGACATACGCTTTACATTTAATATTATGCTCTTCGGGGTTGACTTCCTCACCGTTTAAAATAACCCTGATATTGCCGAATAATTTTCCATCCGTAGTGGCATTTACTGTGAAAGTTCCGCATACCAAAGCTGCGATTACTGCCAATACGATTATCAGACCCTTATGTCTAAAGGTTTTTTTCCTTGTCTCTGTCATACATAACATCCTTTCAATAGCTTTTTCAGATGGACAGACCATTGAAAAAGCACTTTTATAATACTCTTTATTCATTGTTCCATTCATCTCCTAATACTTGTTTTAGTTGTGTTCGTGCACGGTGAAGTCTTGTTTTGACGGCGGATTCTTTTATTTTCAGTACGTCTGCGATTTCTTTTACGGATAAATCTTCATAGTAAAATAGGTGAATGACTGTGCTCTGCTTTTTCGGAAGACTCATTACAGCTTTAAACAAATCATAGTCATATTCATTGTCAAATTGATATTTGCTATCGGCGTTTTCCAAAGGAACAGAACGCTTCCTGAAGGGTGATTTTATATAATTTTTACTTTCATTGACGCAAACCCGTGTCAGCCATTTGTCAATATGAGAAGTATCCTCAAACGATTTTTGGTATTTCCATAGTTTTAGAAAAACATTTTGCAATATGTCTTCTGAATCCGTGTGAATGTGAGTGAATGACAGCGCTATAAGAAACAGCCGCTGATTATTTCGTTCCATTGCACTTATAAATTCGCACTCTTTCACAATTTCACCGCCCATACTTTGAAAAGCCTTTCACTATAATAACAATTATAAAGGGTAAAAGGTTACATAAATAAAAATATTTTTTGAAAGTTATAAAAAAATAAAAACCGCGCACTTGTTAATGAGTGGATGGGATGCAAATTCCTATAACCCTCCGTTGCATAAAAATTACCACCTTTAGCGAATTAACCAAAGGCGGCAATGAGTACAACGTCACATTATGAGTTGCTTAATCTTTTATAAGTAATCGCGAGATACAAAAAGTTCACGTTCCACAAAATGTGAAACGCGAACTGCTTGCGGCGGCTCGCCGCTGGTCGATGTGACGGGACGTTGACTGTGGTTTCAAGTCTGCGTTACGACCGATAATAAAAATTCGCAATACTTCTCGATTACCTCGAAGCATTACGAATTTTTATGGTCGAGGTGACGGGACTTGAAAGCGAACAAAAGTAAAAATTAGCCCGAGAAACCGTTGTTTACGGTATCTTCTCCGTACTAAAAGTGGTGTCAAATATGCAGCTGTTGGAGTTGATAGTGACGTTGTTGTGTCACAGGAAAAGTATAAACATTTCATTTTTAAATAATGATTATACTTTTTAACGATTAGCCTTAGCCATTCATATGAAAAATTATCCCTAGGATGAAGTTTTCACCTTAGGGATTTTTCTAACCTGTTTTGGTATCGCTATCATTAAAGATTTCCTTGTCTCAGGAGCAATTTACTGAAAATAAGCTGAGTTGAGTGCAGTAAAAGTAAATATATAAAAACTGACTTAATTACTCATGATGGCTTGAAAGATGGCATTTGGTGGGTGCGCTCTTTCCCATATTCTTTTGACCAAATGGGTGTGTAGCAGCGGTGTGTGGAAGTCATTATTCAAATCCGAATGTCATATCAAACACAAATCCCAGAAAATAGGGCAAATGCGGAAATTTTTTGTATCAGTATACTAACATGATACTTATGTAGCATATAGGACACAAGCACTTAAAATTATATTCTTAATCATAATTATCAATATTTTGTACAAATGCTTGACAACTGATACCATATATGCTATACTTCAAGTTAAGATTAGCACTCGGTTAAGACGAGCGCTAAAACATAAAGGAGAGCATAAAATGTATCAAAGTCTTAAAACCGAAATTAAGGATATTATTGAGATTGTAAAGCAATGTCCTGAGTCGTTACAAGAAAAGTGTTTCGAACTACTTTTGGAGAATTATTTATCGGATAACGGTCAGAATGACATTTTAGAAACTAAAGCAGTTACTCCTGTGGCTGACGCAAAGATATCTGTTGTGGATGTACAAAATGAAAATGATAGTGAAGAAAATAGAGATTTTAATACAGAAATCTCTATGAAAGAATTTCATGTTAAGGTCCAGCGCTTTTTAACCTCTAATAACATATCCAATGAACAAATCAACTATCTATACTATAAAGAGGACGAAAAGTTAAAGCCGCTGTATGATTCGCTGAATAGCACAAATATGTCAGAGTGTCAAATACGCATTGCTTTACTTACAGCTTTTGAAAATGCGTTTTCTGATAGCAACGGTGAAATGTCATTCAATTGTGAAGACGTAAGGGCACGGTGCAATGCAATGAAATGCTATAATTCCGCCAATTTTACTTCATATTTTAAAAACAATAATTCCTTATGGGAAAATTGGCCTGAAAAATATGACAAGAATTTAAGCATCGTATTATCTGTTGAAGGAAAAAAAGAGTTGGCAAAGGTTTTGCTCGATTTGGCCAAGGGTGAGTAAAAATGACCATACAAGAGCTGACGCAAAATGCAAAATCACTTTGGAATGACATAAAAGCTGCAAAAGCATTATTAAAAAAGGCTGACTCTATAAATGTCAACAGCAAAGAAGAACGTCAAGCATATGCGGAGTTGGCCAGCAAATGGTTTGAGCTGTTATCAAAAAATTTGATATCTTGTGGCATTTCTAAAGAAATAGTTGATAAATACAATCAGGCTTTTAGAGAAATTTTGAAGCTGTCTGATAAAGCTAGTCGGAGAGCTTCTTATATAAAACAAATCGATTGTGTTTCTATTGATTTTAACGATAATGTGGTTATCTTTTTGCAGACAGATGCAATGTCTCCTGAAGAAAATCATTATGAGTTTAATGATGACGTCCAAGCGCTTTTAGAAAAAATATCAGATACTGATGAAAATGAGTATTTGAAAGAGGCGTTAGGATGCTGGGAAAGTGGTTACTTGAAAGCGGCAACCGTGCTGTTATGGTGCGCTGGTATTGATCGTATACATAAAGTGATTGAGAATAAAGGGTTTGATATTTTTAATGCTACATCAACGCAGATGAAACTACAAACTACTGGTAGATTTAAGCGATTTGCCAAGGAATACAATATCCATTCATTGAGCGAATTGCGAATGGTATTTGATAGTGATGTATTATGGGTTATTGAGGGTATGCAGCTGATTGATTCTAATGAAAGAACTCGACTTGTAGGCTGCTATGATATGCGATGCCATTCAGGCCATCCAGGTGATGCTCCGATTACCAAGTATAACGTTATATCTTGTTTCTCTGATATTGTAGAAATTGTTCTTACTAATCCGAAGTTTTCTATAACAGACAGTTAATAATCTGTCCTGCTATACAAAAGCTCATTTATTTAAAATATTTCTGCATTGACTACTTCTATCACTTGATCTCTGATATTATTCAAAAATATCACCTTTATAGATTCCTTACCTTTATCAGACTCATATTAAAACTTACTTTTTCGCACCAACGTAATAGTGCTTCGTCATTATCATCTACGCCGACTATATTTCTATTTAATAACATTGATTCAAAAAGAGTTTCACCTACGAATTGATCAAGTACCATATCTCCCTCTTGAGAATAACAAAGCATAGTATTCCTTGGAAAATATGGTGACCAGTTTCTACGCCATTTGGCATCATTACTTAATCCGTTAACAGAGTTTTGTGTCATTATAAAAGTATAAACATTTAATTTTTAAATAAAAATTCTACTTTTTATTCGTTCTTACGAAAAAAATTACCCCTAAGATGAATTTTCACCTTAGGGATTTTTTTAGCCTATATTGCTATTCTCTAAATTGAATATCTTATTATCAAGAAGCGTAGTATTCTTTCTCTGTACATCCTTGTAGCTGTGAGTATATATCTGAATACTTGTGTATGAATCGGAATGTCCGAGTAAAGATTGTAAGTCCTTCGGGCTTGCTCCGTTCTTAGCTAAAAGACTTGCGAATGTGTGTCTTAATATATGTAAGTTTCGATATGGAATATCAGTGTCATTCAAAAACTTTTTGTATCTCCTGCCAATTACTTTTGGAAGCATAGCTAGTCCACTATCTTCTTGATATAATACATGACCTGAATCAATCCAATCAGGATTTTCAGCTTTGCGTTTCTCATAATTTGCTCTTGACTTTTTCAAAATCTCAACAGTTTCTTTGCCTAATGGAATAGAGCGTATACCTGCACTTGTTTTAGGTGATTTCTCATATATTATCCTGTCTACTTTAATTACATTCTCTGTTATATGTATCTCAGGATATAGATCATCAAGTGAGATGTTTTCATATTTTAAGCCTGCCATTTCTCCTCGTCTTAAACCGCATAATGCACCTAAGATAAGTATAAGTAATACCATTTCATTTTCCGTTTCTTTTGCCTTGTGTATAAGTGTTCGTATTTCATTTTCTGTGAATACCTCAATAGGTTTGATTTGTTTTGGTGGCAATCTTAAATGTGAAAATGGGTTGTATCCTCTCCTGATATATGACAACTCGTCTGCAAGCTGAAAAAGTATTGACATCATATTAACATAGCTTCTTACCGTCTTTGGAGCCAGTCCACAGTCAACAAGGAAATTTACATACTTCTGTGCAGAATCAACGGTTATTTTGTGAAGATATGTATCTCCCCAATAATCAAGAACACCTTTCTTATCCTTATGATTATATATGATTGATTTATAGCCTTTCAATGTGCTTGGAGATATAAACTTAGTATATGTTTCAAGATAAATCGTAATCATATCTGATACGGTTTTTGTGTTCTCTACAAGCTGTAGTTCGCCTAGAAGATACTCCTGCTCTACTTTCAATTTGTACGACTTTATCAAAGAAAACGGTGTACCAACAGGGAAGGTTTTCGACCGACGTTTTCTTGTTCCGTCGGTCGTATTAATATCCCATGTCAGCTTGTATTGCTTTGTAGCACCTGTGCCTATTGTTGTTAGTGAAGCCATATTTAAGTCCCCCTTATTTCATCTCATAAATAATACTATCTTCGTTTGCCGAATTCATAAACTTTTCAAGTTCTTTAGGATTCACTCGATGAGTTCTTCCTATACGAATAGAATTGATAAAGCCATTATTAATTAATTTAAGTACCGTTCTGTAATTAAGATTTAGTATAGTACTACATTCTTTAATTGTTAGCAATCTTTCCATAACTATTTTTCCTCCAGTGAAATCTTTATTTCTCTATATTTGCCTACATTTACAGGTTCATATATAGCTATACCTACAGATTTTAGAGTAACCCTGTAATCCTTCATTTTCTGCCACACTTGTGTATTGCAGCTTGGAAACGCTTTATTTCTAAAATCATATCCATTATTCATAGCATAATTAACAATTTTATCAAAAAAAATAGTTGATGATCCTCTAAAGCTTCCATGCTCATTTATATAATTTACAACACATGATATATATGGATTTTCGTCTATAGTGATATTATTTGAGCCTGATAAATTATCACAATAATCATGCACAAACATATCTCCATATCCTGTTTTAATACTTTCTGCTATACAGTAACCCCATTCAGTCCATGCAAGCATACGAGGTTTTTTAGGCAGAGAATAACTGCTACTGTTATGCAACTTCATAGCCTTGCTTAGAATATTAAAAATAGCACCCAGTATTAGTGGCAAGCATTTATTCAATTTTCCTGCATAGGCTTCTTCACTTAAAGCGCGATTTTCTGACATTCTTTTAAATTTCAAAAGCAATGAACGATCTAATAAATCATTTCTTGTACCGATTACATCAGTACCGTTCATAGCTAAACACCTTTGCAACGATAAAACTATCTCATCATTTGTAGTATAAAGTCGACGTATACTTATATTTCCTCCAGTTACGACCTGGCAAAACATATTCATCACATCATCACTAAGCTTACCCGTTACATTATCAAATGCTGTGTAATAATTCTTAGTAAGTGCAACCTGTAAATCCCGTATATTAGATTTATTAAGATATAGCAGATCCCTTTTGGTTGGATCAATAATGGACGTAATAGTTTTCAAAGCCGTAGATTTACCTGCTCCATAGTCACCATAGGCAACAAGTAATGGGTGCTGTATATCCTTAACAAACAATGTACAAAGGTACACTGTCAGTAAAAGATACTGCTGTTCATCTATCACAAATAGCTCTTTCAAAAGCGGCATAAGTACTTCAGGCTGTGCTGTTAAATCAGGTTCAACCTGAGGCTTCATATTTTGTGTATGTATAAACAGTGCTTTGCAATCGCTATTGTCTACTATCTTCACAAAATCCTCTGTGATTACAACTATCTTGTTATCATTATCGAGATTATATATTAATCTATCCTTTTCTTGAATAACACGTGTTCCTACAGTTTGTTCATCCTTTGATTGACAAGCTAATGCAATTATGCCATCAATATTTCGTCTTGCCTCCATTGGCTCGATGAATTCACCATGGATTTCATAATACAGATTAGAAATCTCATTATGAAATTCAACACTAGAAAGATCAAAGACCTTAGATTCTGTGTCTTTCTTGAAAATACAATAAGGCATACCCTCTGAATTTTTAACACAAGTAACTCTTTTCATAAGAATTTGTGTAAATGACTGACTTCTCAATGAAGCCAGCCCATTATTCTGAGCCATTCCCTTGCGCATTTTCATAGCCCCCTTTCTGATAGCCGCCAGATTGCAATATAATGTTGTACTCATCATCTGACATGAAATCTAGCTGTGTAATTTTTGTGAATACTTTACCAGAATCATAGGTTTTGGTTGAGACTTCAAACTTTACAATTACACCCTCAAAAGAATAAGTGTATATGTCAGCTTGGTCGCCACTTAAACAGCGTGCACATGCCATCCGCCAAGGGCTAAACATACCCCTTGATCTCAATTTACTACAAAAAATCTTACCTTTATCTGTGATGATTTTTAATATTACAGCCTCGTCGAAAGTACCAGCGTTTTTGTAGTACATTTCGGCGATTATGCCATAATGTGCGCCAGTAGGTACATTCCATGTTTTTTCAAAGTTATCAGCGAAATTTCCACTTCTAATCTCATTAAACCAAGCATCCGCTCTTCTGAGTTTGTCAAAATTACTCCTGATGATTGATTTGTGCTATAGCATTATCTTCTTCCAATGATCTTTGTTTTCTTACTACTGACATGATATGTCTCCTCCTAGTATTAGATTAAGTGATATAATTCCTTCGTTGTTTGTTAGAATAACAAGCTCGAAAAATCAGATATTTCTTATAAATTTAGACACAATTCTTAGTATTAATGTGTCTCTGAATCTATTCTATCAGAGGAATTTTTGATATGCAATTTCTCGAGTTCCAAATAAATTATTTTTTTTGGAACTCAAATGCTTGACAAAAAAGAAAGCCTGATATATATCAAGCTTTCTTCTTATTTGTTTTTGATGATTTGTTCTTATCATTTTTTGAATTGATTTTTTTCAAATAGGGGTTGAATATAATTTTTTCTTTATCATTTTTACCTTTATTTATTCTGTTACATAATTCTTTATCCTCATACAAAGCATCTAATACTATCCACCTAGCATATGTTTTTTTAAATTTTATAAATCCATCATCATCTTCTTTAAACTTCTTTGCATTAGTATAATCCATAAAGTTATCAAAAAACGGTATAAATAAATTAACAAGATTAAAATATTCTTCATTAATAAGTTTGACTATCTTTTGCTCCACTTTTGGTATGCAATCTTTCTGTATTCTACATTTTCCTCGCCCATCAAAATCTCTTCGTCAGAACACAAATTTAATACATAGCTCATATCAACTATTGCCTGTAGACGTTCCCATGTCGAAAAATAATTTTTATCAACTTCATCATAAAACATATTTAAAGCACGACCATGAGTTAAACCTTCTATGATAATTTTAAATTCTTTTTCACAAAAACATTCTGGATATTGCTCGTATTTGGGAAAATCATCACGTGACATTACCTCCTTGGTAAAATTGTTCCACAATTCAGTAAATTCACCATCATAATTACATCCCTTAAATAATCCTTTATGTAAATCTTCATCATTAAATGGATTATCTAAAAACTTACGAAATTCCGTTATAGAAGAAAAGTTTAAATTTATTATCTGTATAAGTCTGCTATCTTCATCCCTATTAAGATACAAAATCTCACAATACTTGTCATTCTCTTTATATCTCATACAATCAAATTTGGTGGTAATTGTTAAATTTTCATCTTGCCAATGTGCGGTAAATAAAATTTGCGATTTTTCTGCAATACAAGTATTATAGTAATCTTCTAATGACTCGACAAAATATTTTATCATATTTGCCTCTTTGAGTTCACCAAGATTCATATATGCGGTTTCGGTTTTTAAATAATATAGCAAACTTGGTTTATCATTTTCTTTTTCCTCTCTGCAAATTTGTCGGAAACAGTGATAAAATATGCCATAATACTTTTTAGGAACCTTTTTGTACCGTCGCCCAACTTTCAAATATTCTTTTTTAATTCCAAACATATTACAAAAATTTTCTATTACTTTATAAACGTCTTTTTTTATATCACCATAAAACTCTATTGGAGATAATGCACAATGATTTGCTAGAGTACCTATTGGGATATAATCATAATTATCAACATAATCAGCAAAATCAAAAGGTTTCATCAATTGAACATCACTTGACATGCTAAACACCGCCTTTTACTTACATTATACCATTTTCTGTTTATTAATGCAATAATTTCAAGATAATTTGGTGTACTCCGTCGGTATTGTCGGCACTGTCGGCATTTTTAGCAAAAAAATTTAGGAGCCATTGTAAACGATATTGCTCCCAAATTAGATTATATTATTTTAACTTATCATATATCCATCTTTCAGTATATGAATACTTCTGTGCTAACTTCTTTATGTTAGTATCGTCATATTCTTCTTTAACTTTCATTTCTACATATTCTTTTGAATACAATCGTTTAGGTAGTGAAAGCTGTTGTCCGTTGTATGTATGGTATATTTTAAGTGTATTATCTAAACCGATTAATTCAATAAGTTCTTGATATATTATGTTGTATTTATCATCACTCAAATTATCACTTCACCTTAACCTTAACTTTAGTTGTTCCAGTGTATAGAGCAACAGCAGCTATGCTTCCAGCAGTGAATAGTTCAATAGCTGTTGTACTTGTAACTGTTGTCAGAAAAGCTAAAAACATTAAAATACCCCCCTCCTTACTTTTTACCTACTATCAACAGAATAGCAAGTGTAATTCCAAAACCGATACAATACCAGTACATATTAATCCCTCTATTTCAAAATAATTATTTCTCTGTTTTTGACTTTCTTAGACCTTTTATTTTTCTTTGATTCTTCAACAGCTTTTTCTGGAAGATTAATACATTCAGTAAGATACCATTTTGAAAACCTACATCTTATACCTAACCATAATGGGTGAGGACAGTCTTCATTAGGCATTGATCCTGTTGCAAGCTGATATACAGTACCGTCAGCATTATACTTTCTGAATAGCTCTAAAATCCTTTTCTTGCTTTCAGTGCATGCTTTACAGGTCTGCATACTACTACCATATGCAAGTATGAATTTCTTAGCTTTAAAATCTGATTGTTTCATGATTTCGTTTTCGATATACTACATATTACTTTCATCAACTGTCAAGCCCTTTGCAGATAACTTAGATTTAACTACTTTTGAGAAAAGATTTATGATAGTAATTTCAGATAGATTCATATCACGCATATGCGCTATTAAATGTGAAACGGTTGTATCATTGCCGTTAATATTTTCTTTGGTGCGAGTAGGGTATAGCAATACTATTATTGCTTTGTCTCCCTCTACATCTTCCAATGTTTTAGTAATTGAATATGTATATACTCCGTCATCAGATGTAACGAGTGTCGTTTTGATATTTGATATTGTAGTTTTCATAGTAATTCCTCCAAAGTATAAGTAATTATTGCAAAATCAGAGTTTAGAATAAACAGCTTTTTGATATATCCGCATATACTGATTGAATATTCACTGATGTCATTTTTCAAATCAATTTTCCAGTCAGAAAAAAGTTTTTGAAAATCGCCGACAGTGCCGACAATGCCGACAAAACCACCCTCGCTGAAATAGTTGCGATCATTTCCGTAGCTTGAATCAAGAATGTTCAGCATAGCTTCAATATCTTTTTTCAGTAATTCTTCAAAATCCTTTATCTTGTACATTTCCTTTTTCGTTCCTAAAGTAATCATTTAAGACCTCCAAAACAAAAATACCTATTGTCACGATTGACAATAGGTCAATATTCTTCCGCCAACAGCATAGTAGAATGGGTTACATCATCTATTATATAAACCTTTTCGCTGACGACATTGTCGACAATGACATCAAACTCATTAACATAATCAGGCTGCTCCTGTGAATGTTTAATATGCTGCATTTTCCTGCCATTACTTTCTCTCGAATTAAGCGTAAAAACCTGAAGATAATCCTTTTTCTTCACAATCATACTATCAATTGCCGACCACATCAGCACTTGTAATTCAACAGGTATCCTCTCTCTCACTCCTTTTGTTACATATCTTTGATTGTTAAACATATATATTCCTCCTTGAAATAAATTAAGCCCAATGCAGATTTACTACATTGGGCTATCAAGATGATAATATATATTTACAGCTTAGTGTTAATTCACCAAATTATTATCATAAATATCCATAAAATAATAAAGATAATATTTAAAGTAAAGGTTGCTCAACAGGGCGTTACGCAGTCGTTCTTTTGGTGTTTTGGCAAATGTAAAGGTTTCTGAATATTCTATACTTATTGAACATAAAAGCGCTTTCTAAAAAGGAAGAGCCACAAGATCCGTTAATCTATGCTCTGTGACCCTATGTACATTTTTTGATTCTATGAATTTTAACAATTAAGTTTGCTGATACCGCTTGACCATTATTTGAAAAGCAAGTATTTCCGTATAATCCTACTTCCTCCTTGTGTATTTTTCTATAGAGATATTGAATAACTGTTGTTACCAAATGTTTTAACGATAATAGCGCAGAAGCATTGTTCGGCTCTTTAAATTCTACTATTATAGGAGAGGAAATTCTTTTGAATTCTTCTAAGATCAAATCGGCATCCGTGTCATACATCATATAGGCATAGTCTGAAATGATTTCAGGCTCTTCTATATAGTTATGGTTTCCAAAGATTTCGGGAGTAGCAGCAGCTTCATACATCAACATTGCAAATGGTCCGCCATGAATACTAGCATTATTCAACTTCATACCTGCAAGCTGGGCGTGGTGTTTCTGCAAATTGCTATTACATTCCTTGACAGCAAAATTTAATCTTGAAGCAATACCGTCAACCATGAGCCTAATTCTTGGAAACATTTCTGAAAGCGGAAGTATTCCTTCATCCAGGTAATTCTTTAGCTCAATGGCTCTTGAACCATGAAACCAATAAACAGTTGGACGATCTTTAGGAAGTCTTGCATCAGGGAATCCATTCAGAAAAATATATTCGCCAAAATCATCTATGAAAGATTCTTCAGGATCATTACTTTCAATAAAATTCTTATCCTCAATCTCAAACTGTTTTCCCCAGTTGTATTCAAGAACGGATATGATTTTATCCTCCGATACACCAATGACCTGAGAAAGTGAGTGTAAGGCGGAGTTGAAATCCTTGCATATAAAATCCAACTGTAATCACCTTCAAATTGACTTATAAATTTTGTGTATGCCTTCATATGTAATTGTAGTGCATAGCTGATTATTTTCATTTACTGAAAATCCTTTACAACTTCCATAATATTACCGATATCACTTTCAAGTGCATTGCAAATCTTCACAAGCATTATCATAGAAACGCTCATTATCTTACTTTTACCTTCCTCACCCTTTTAACCCATTTACTATACACCTTCTGAGCTTCGCCGTTCTTATCTTTATATGTAGCATACGCTCTTACTCGTACATAGTAAGTCTTTTTTCTCTTTATTTTACTGCTTTTGATAATTAGTTTTCTTTTTTTAGTAAATTTATCAAACACTATCTTTTTCTTTTTAAATTTCTTATTCGTCGCCACTTGAACCTGATAGCCTTTTGCAATCTTTATCTTTTTCCAGGAAACCGTTATCTTTTTGCCCTTTGTTTTTACTTTTAGATTCTTTACTTTGGCTTTTTTAATGGTGGTTGTGGAGGTGGATGTAGTTAGAGTTGATTTTGATTTGATATTGATGTTAGGGGATTTTGTTGGTTGGAAAGTATTTATGTTTTGATTTGGATTGTTATTTGGGTTTTGTGATGAATTGGTTGGATTATTTGGATTTATGTCTGTGCTAGAAGGTTGATCTGAATTATTAGCGTAAATTAATGCATAATCGTCAGATGAAACTTCCATTGATTCAGCAATTTCTCCGGTAAATACTCGTCCAGTGATTAGAGGAATTTTTGAAATTGTTACCGTTCTTAATCGCTCAACTCCATCGCCATACTCAGTAACGCGATATTCCATTTCACCTTTATCAGTTGCAACAATTTTCAGAGAATAATTTTGATTTGCAGGAAGTGCAATATATTTCTTGCCATCTTCAATAAATAAATTTATTCCTTCTGCAACATATTCTGTGATATCTTTCACTATTCTTACAATCTCTTTACCGTTTTCATCATATACATATACGTCGACAGGACATTTAATCGCTATTACCTTGGTTTTATTGACAACAGTTGATTCTTGTATATCAGTATGGCATTTTAAATTATCAATAGCACTTTTTTGTGCTAAAATATCAGAAATCAACTCGTCATAGTCGTCTCTACTAAAAAGTTTTATAATTATGGAATCTCTCTTTGTTTCCAATACTTTTATGGTGTGTTCCATAATATAGCTTTGCGTTGCTTTATGCAGAGCAAAGGCATATTCAAATTCAGCAACTGCGTTATCGCTCCTGTCACTGTACAGCTTTGATTCATATTGGTTTAAAGTGTTTATAATATACGGTGAGAATTCAGACATAGCAACAACCTTACTCATTTCTTCCGCCTTACCGCTGCTGTCGCATAGAACATCACTTAAACATAAACCTAATGATGCTCCTGTAAAGAATGAACCAAATGCAGTTTGTACACCAGTAAACGCTGCTGTCGTCGAGAATGCAGCACCACTTGATAAAATAATGCTATCACCAATCCAATTTAGCAAATTAATACTCAAATAATTAAACAAACTTTTGCCAATACAGGATTTAAATACATCTAATGTAACATTGCCAAACATTTCTGAAAATGATTCAAGTAATTCTTCTGTTTTTCCACTCGTATCAGTCTCATAGTTTATATAATCATATACCGCCTCTTTCATTTTTCTTTCGCTATCGGGTATGGAATCAGCAAATGTTTTCATCACCGCTTTGAATTCTGTATCGGCATCCGCATACACATTATATAAGGATATTTTATTTCCCCATTCAATGGCATCTTTTAAAATATTCTTTCCGAGTTTGACAAAACCAAAAACTTTTTGTGTTTTATCTACAGTAGCAAATACTTTAGTTATCTTTTCGGCATTATTTGCATTTCCTATAAGATTTAAAACCGTTTGATATAACTCATCATCAGAATAAACACCATCCGTTGTATATTTGCTCTTTTTTAACAACTTATCAATTTTCGTATCTGAAATATCAAGCATTCCAGTATAATCATCTTCGACAATTGTGCTTATACCGCCAAGCAAAGTCTTATATGTACCTGTCCATTCTTTAATATATGAAGGAATCAATGAAGGCAATTCTACTTGATTTGCATCTAGCATGTTAATCATAATATCTGCCAAAACAATTTGGTGATAGTTTTTAAAATCAAAAGTTGAATATTTTGACCATTTATATTCCGCATCATTCTTCAAAGTTACCATACTCTGACCATAGAAATTGTTCTTTGAGACTTTATAATCAGCATTTGATGTCGTGAATGTAATATGTTCATTTGCACTTTTTGTCTCAAGATTTTCAATAGTAAAAGTATATTCTTCTGTTACAGTATCAAAACTTTCAGATTGCAATGTTACCTTAACGGTATATGTATTACCCGACGAAGCTATGTTAATATCATCGGTTGGAAACAGCATCAGAACATCATCAACTGCTTTTCCGACGGACAGAGCGTCAAATGTTGTGGAATAAGTATTCGTATATGTATCTCTGCTAAAAGACAAGTCGTTTCCGTTCACTGTGGCGGTTAGCGTAATAGGGTCAATATCCTTAAAGCAAGTCTTGGCATCGTCGCTATTGAGTTTATCTTCAATACCTGTTAGATCCTTCAATTCGTCCGTCAATTTATTTTCCAATAACATATAAATTTCTACACAGTCTGATACGGATGATTTCTCGCTGAAAAATCCGCCTTCGGCGTAATACTGCTTGGTATCATAGGTTGCAGTGTAACTGAATTCATTAGGCTTGCCGACGAATATATGACAGGAAGTTCCCAAACTTATATCATCTTTACTGTGAACCGAAACATACTCTATTCCATTAGAGATCGCAGTAACCTCTTCGGTATCACTCATTTCTATAATGCCGTTATCTTTGTAATAAGCACTGTTCCAAACCAATTCACTGTTGTCTACAATCTGGTCATTGGAATATACCAACTCTCCGTTTACATTTGATACATCGCGGCTGTGAACAGTAAGTTGCTTGGTTTCTCCGACGTTCAAAATGGTAACGGGTTCTTCAAAATACAGCTGCTTAAATGAAGTACTGGGAATATCACTACCAAAGGAATTATAGTGAATTGTTGCTTTGTCAAAATTGTTTTTACCACTATATTCATTCCAGCTAATTTGAGACCACTTATCCTTATCCCCTGAATAATAAACTTCCGTAATTGAATAACAGTTTCTAAATGCATACATAGAAATACCACGCACGCTTTGCGGAATAGCAATAACTTTTAAATTTGCACATTCCGCAAAAGTAAATTCACGTATAGATGTTATGCCCTCTGGAAGTGCGATGATTTCTAAAGAATCGCATCCGTGAAATGCTTGTCTTTCAATACTTGTGACACTATCAGGTATATTTATACTCACAAGGCTATCGCAACCAAGGAATGCTTCTTGACGTATCTAGGTAACACTATTTGGTATTATGACATTTTTTAAATTTTTACAGTCCTCAAATGAACCAAAACCAATTGATGTCACACCCTCTGGTATTTCGATACTTTTTAAACTTTCACAGCCGCAAAATGCAGTAGGACCTGTGCTTGTCAAACTATTCGGGAGCGTGACATTTTGCAATTTGTTGCAGTATCCAAATGCGGAACTTCCTAGATCTCTGACGCCATTATTAATCGTTACACTAACCAAACTATCGCAGTCGAAAAACGCTCTCCCTCCAATACTAGCTACATTACCAGGAATGGTGATTGAAATTAGTCCAGTACAGTTATGAAAAGCTTCACTTTCAATTTCTTTTACGTTGTTGGGAATGGTAATGCTGGATAATCCGGTACAATAGCGAAATGTTCGGTCTTTAATACTATCTAGGTTTTTAGAAAGAGTAACTGAAGTTAAGCCAGCACAGAAAGAAAACGCATCTCCTTCAATGGTTGTTACACTGTTAGGAATTACAATCGAGGTCAAACCAGTACAATGGGAAAATGCTCCCCATCCGATACTGGTTATACCATTTCCAAAACACACTTCAGTCATTCCAATACAACCTTCAAATGCACCTCCACCAATATGGGTTACACTGTCTGGAATAGTAAGTGAAGTTAATCCAGTGCAGTCTTCAAATGCGTATTCTGCAATAATATTTGTTCCTTGTTTAATGTAACAAGCACCGGTCACGTCAATTGATTTTGCAGTAATTAAGTGATGGCTAATATACAGCATACCATTTTCCCAATTGGAATTATCATTATAATAAGCTGTATTCATAAATGCCGTACTATAAATACTGGTAACACTAGTTGGAATAACAATTACATTCAAGTTAGTACAATCTGAAAATGCTTTATTGCCAATTTCGGTTACACTGCTTGGGATAATAATAGAGGTTAGTCTAGTGCAACCCTCAAATGCACACACATCAATTATAGTCACACTATCAGGTATAATAATATTAGTCAAATTAGTGTGGTTTGCAAATGCCATATAATCAATACGAGATACAACATGTCCGTTAATAGCTTTTGGAATAGTTATTTTACTATTAGAGCCAGTATATCTAGTAATCGCAACTTCACTATCATCTAATGCTGTATACTCATAATCTCCATAGGTTAATGCCCCTGCCGTCATAGCAGGCAAAACCCCAATTAAACTGATAGCCATTACTAATGTCATCGTAAAACTTAAAATTTTCTTTGACATATCTTTTCCTCCATTAACTTTGTTTTTGATATTATAATTATTTTATTTTTATTCGAATTTCTTGAACGCCAGCCATATATGA
Organism: uncultured Clostridia bacterium; assembly: GCA_947630825.1. Classification (GTDB taxonomy): domain Bacteria; phylum Bacillota; class Clostridia; order Oscillospirales; family Ruminococcaceae; genus UMGS1601. Next base: position 34,960 of record CANRJA010000001.1, read on the forward strand.
AGCAATTTCGTATGGATTAAATACAACGTACAAATATTTGCCTTTTAGGTAATAATCATAACCTTTAAATTGCAAATGTTGTAAAGAGTAATTATAGTCTTTAAGGCTAGGATTTTTTACAATTTGTAATGCATCATCAAAGTACCAATTTGTGTTTAGTTGCTGATCTTTATCAAAATCTTTCTTAAACTTTTTAACAATTTTCCTCTTGACTTTTGCCTTGTATTTACTTGCTTTAGAGATATTAATTCCTTTTCCTGTTTTCAAATTGAATGTATAACCATTGATCATGTTATATCCATGTGCCCCACCTGTATAATCCTGATAAGTTTCTTTAAAAGAAATTTTACTTCCTTTATTATATGTTACTTCTATAGACGAGCTAAGAGTGTAACTATAATAAGCATCAGGATCAATTTCACTTGCTAAATTCAAAAAGTACTCAGTATAGTCTGAATGTATTTTCTTTAGATACTTATTTATTTTTTTATAAGACTTTTTATTTCCTTTTAATACAGGTCTTTTTAGCTCAATATGACATATTTGCTTTCCGATATCTGAATAATAAGTTTTCTTGAAAGTTTTGTATGTTATCATAGGACTGCTTGCCGAAGCTATTACTGCTGGCATAACCCCAACCAAACTAACTATCATAATCAACGATGTCAATAAACTGAATACTTTTCTTGTCATAATAGACCTCCATTTTACAATTTTTTAAATTATACCATATTACATTTCATATTGCAATAGTGTTGAGAGTATGCTTTGAAAAATCTGTTAACTTATCACCACTATAAAGCGCTCCCCAAAAAATAAAATTCCCCTCAGCAAGTGACGAAAAGTGCCAAACAAAACTTCAAACAGTATCCACCAATTTCAAAAACTACCTACAACTCCCAATCATATTTCAATAAATCAAAATCCTTGAGAACCACATATTTACAACACTGTCAGCGTTAATGCCATATTCTATATACAAAAAAGACGACTATCATTACGATAATCGTCTTAATTTATATTGGTAATGTAGAACAAATAAGATGCAATTACTAACGCGAGATACAAAAAATTCGCGTTCCACAAAATGTGAAACGTGAACTGCCTGCGGCGGCTCGTTAATAGTCGTATTAATACACAAAAATCTATACCGCGAGAACAAAACAAAAATCCACGCACTAACTAATGCGTGGACTGGATGCAACGTCACCGTTGCTGGTCGAGGTGACGGGACTTGAACCCACGACCTCTGCGTCCCGAACGCAGCGCTCTACCAAACTGAGCCACACCTCGATATGAGAGATTGTTGTTCAATCTCTGTTTTTAACTAGTCTCTTAAAAGATGCTTGTAAACCCAAGCAGTAAAACGCTCGGGCAGAAGAAATAAAATAAGCTGAGCCGTACACGGAATAATAAAATCAAATATATTTGAAAAACCGCTTTTAAAAAGGTCTTTTCTTACCTTTATAAATGACTTAGTGTTTGCCCAATTCTTACGGCGCTTTAAGTTGTCTTTCGAAACTCTGTATCTTACTAAAACCTCAGGAAGATTTTCACCCACAGCGCCCGCCATAAGCATTTTTGTGATGAACTCGTAGTCCTCACAGCGTTTGATGTCAGTGTATCCGCCGACTTTCTCCGCCATTGACTTTTTAAAAATAAGCGTCTGGTTGTTGAAAGGATTTCTCCGCTTTGCATACTTCATTATTTTGTCGTGAGTTAAAGGCGTCTTTTTTATTGCAATGGGCTTGCCTGTTGAGTTGTCAAACTCCTCGATGTATGCACCGACCATATCAAGCTTTGGATTTTTCAAAAACATCAAAAGCTGTTTTTGACAGCGGTTGGGAAGACTTATATCGTCTGAATCCATTTTAACTATAAGCTCGTACTTGCACTCTTTTATTCCTGCGTTTGCAGCAAGACCTGTTCCGACATTTTCAATAAGCCTTACGGAATTGAATATGTCGCTGTATTCGCTTTCAAAGGATTTTACAATTACGTTTAATTCATCTGTCAGTTTTCCGTCGCAGACTAATACAAAATCTGACGGAGGTACTGTTTGTGTAAGCATACTTTCTAAGCTCTCTGAAAGATATGCAGGGTTTTCTTTTATATAAACTGACATAAGCACGCTGTATGGCGGCAGGTTCTTTTTGATAAAGTCCATAATTATTTTCCTTTATAACAGATATAATTAATTTCTTTAATCATCTGCATTTATAATTATAATATACTGTTTCAAATTTGTCAATCATAATATTAACTTAATCACATTATTTGTCTTTTAATACTACTTGATTATATTATAGGATAGTGATATAATAACTCTAACAAGTTTTATGCAGTAGTGAGCTTTAACCTTTTTCGGCAAAGAGCCGAAAGCAACGATATATCAGTAAATAATTTATGAAAGGCGTTGCACTATGAATAATAAAGAACAATTCAAAAGAATGGTAATGTTCTTTTCCGGGTTTATAATAGCACTTGCAGTTGCCGCTGTATTCAGCGTTATATGGACGTCGTATTATAACTACAGCGAAGAGTTAAAACAAAACATATATTGGCGAAACGGAAATGTATTGCTCGTTTTGCTGTATATGCTTCTTTATATAGTGTTCGGGCGGTCGTTCGGGGGATTTCGTGTAGGCTCGCTTAAAACGGTCGGGCTTATCGGCTCGCAGGTTTTAGCTATATTGTTTACGAACTTTTTTGCGTATATCTTTATCAGCTTGATAAGCAGAGGCTTCTTACGTCTGGGACCAACCGCTTTAATGACCATAATTGATTTTATATTTATTATATTCTGGGCGTTTACCAGTAAGGCTATATATGCAAAAATATATCCGCCTAAGAAAATGATTATCGTTTTCGGAAGCACTTCGGCAAGAGATCTGGTACAAAAAATGAGTGCCAGAGTCGATAAATACCTTATTTCTTCATCAATTAGTATTGAAGAACCGTTAGATGTAATAAATGAGAAAATATTAGGCTATGACGGAGTTATTTTATGCGATATCCCGTCTCAGATAAGAAATAAAATATTAAAGTACGCTTACGAACATTCAATAAGAACTTATATAAATCCAAAGCTTTCCGATATTATAATTCGAGGCGCTGATGAAGTTCATTTATTTGATACACCGCTTATTCTTAGCAAGAACATTGGATTCGGCTTTGAAGAAAAGATAATTAAACGATTTGTCGATATATTACTTTCACTTATTGCAATTATTATATCTTCGCCTTTTATGCTTATTATTGCACTTTGTATCAAGCTTTATGACAGAGGCCCTGTTTTTTACAAGCAGACAAGACTTACTCAAGGCGGAAGAAAATTTGATGTAATTAAATTTAGAAGTATGATAGTAAATGCCGAAAAAGACGGAGTTGCACGGCTAGCCTCAGACAAGGACAGCAGAATTACTCCAATAGGTAAATTTATCAGAAAAACTCGTCTTGACGAGCTTCCTCAGCTTTTTAACATACTTATCGGCGATATGTCCTTTGTGGGTCCTAGACCTGAACGCCCGGAAATAGCGGCACAGTATCTTGAGGATATGCCCGAGTTCAAGTTCAGATTAAAGGTCAAAGCGGGGCTTACCGGTTATGCACAGGTGCTTGGTAAGTACAACACAACCCCTTATGACAAGCTAAAGCTAGATTTGATATACATTGAGAACCACTCTCTTTTGCTTGACCTTAAAATATTGCTCCAGACGCTTAAAATTATTTTTGTTCCCGAAAGCACAGAGGGAGTAGAGAGCGGAAAAACGACCGCTAAAAAGATAAATCAAAAGATAGAGAATAAATAGTGTTTGTAAAAAAAGAAATAAACTTATTACTAGGACGGCTTGTAAATAGCCGTTTTTTTGTTTATTTTACAGACTTCAATACATACAAAAACACCGACGCAGAATTTCTGCATCGGTGTTAATTTTATATTCGGTTTATAAAACCTATATTACTTCTCCTCTTCGCCGTAAAGCTTTTGAAGCCTGAGCAGATAATCGTATCTGTCAGATGCATTCTTAACAGCGTTGTCGAACAGCTTTTCGGCTCTTTCAGGATTTTGTCTTGCAAGAGCGTTGTATCTAACTTCGCCCATAATGAAGTCTTTATAATCTGCTGTAGGAGCTTTAGAATCGAGAGTAAACGGATTCTTGCCTTCTGCCTTTAATGCAGGATTGTATCTATACAAATGCCAGTAGCCTGCCTGAACAGCTTTCTTTTCCTCTGTCTGAGCTATTGACATTCCGCCCTTGATACCGTGGTTGATACACGGAGCATAACCGATAATCAGTGACGGTCCGTGATAAGCCTCAGCCTCAGTGATTGCCTTGATGCACTGGTTGTAGTCAGCACCCATAGCAACGTGAGCAACATATACATATCCGTAGCTCATAGCAATTCCTGCTAAGTCCTTCTTCTTGACTTCCTTACCTGCTGCTGCGAACTGTGCGATAGCTCCTGTAGGAGTTGCCTTAGATGACTGTCCTCCTGTGTTTGAGTAAACCTCTGTGTCGAATACGAAGATGTTTACGTCCTCGCCCTGAGCAATAACGTGGTCTAAGCCTGAGAATCCGATATCGTAAGCCCAGCCGTCTCCGCCGAATACCCACATTGATTTCTTTCTCAGGAAGTCCTTATCCTTGAGAATTTCATCAGCGGCCTTTGTCTTAGCCTTAGTAAGAGCCGAAATCAACTCGTCTGTAGCGGCTGAGTTAGCTGCGCCGTCGTCGACAGTTGAAAGATATGCATCGATAGCCTTCTTAAGAGATGTGCTTTTTGTGGTTTTCTTAAGCTCAAGAACCTTTGCGATAACCCTTTGTCTTATAGTGTTCTGTGCCAAGAACATTCCGTAGCCGTACTCAGCGTTGTCCTCGAACAATGAGTTTGCCCAAGCAGGACCTTTGCCGAGCGCGTTCTTTGTATAAGGAGTTGTAGGTGCGGAACCTCCCCAGATAGATGAACAGCCTGTTGCGTTAGCAATATACATTCTGTCGCCGAATAATTGAGTTATGAGCTTAGCGTAAGGAGTTTCTCCGCAGCCTGCGCAAGCGCCCGAGAATTCGAGAAGCGGCTGTTTGAACTGCGAACCCTTAACTGTTGTAGCCTTGAACTTTTCAAGAACGTCTGGTTTTTCAGGGAGAGTTAAACCGTAGTTGAATACTTCTTGCTCTGCGATTTGTGTAGCAAGAGGCATCATATTGAGAGCCTTATTGCCTTTCTTGCCAGGACATACGTTTACGCATGAGCCGCAGCCTGTACAGTCGAGAGCCGACATTGTTACAACAAAGTTGTAGCCAGGCATACTTGTCATAGGAACAGCCTTTTTCTTAGCAAGCTCAGGAGCATTTTCAAGCTCTTCGTCAGTCATAACTGCCGGACGGATTACAGCGTGCGGGCAAACATATGAGCAGAAGTTACACTGGATACAGTTTTCGCTTATCCATGAAGGAACGTCAACTGCGATTCCTCTCTTTTCAAATGCCGCAGAACCCTGTGGGAAAGTACCGTCTGCCATATCAACGAATGTTGAAACAGGAAGCTTATCTCCCTCTTGAGCGTTGCAAGGAATTTGAATTTCATTAATAAACTTCTGAAGTACCTTGTCGTTGGTCTTGACCTTAGCCATACCCATTCTGCTGTCTTTAGCCTTTTTCCAAGACTCAGGTACTTTGATTTCAACGACCTGTTCGCAGCCTGCGTCGATTGCGTCGTGGTTCATTTTAACTATAGCCTCGCCCTTTTTTGAATAAGAAGCGGTAGCGGCGTCTTTCATATACTTTATAGCGTCTTTCATAGGAATGATGCCTGACAGCTTAAAGAATGCAGACTGTAAAACAGTGTTGATTCTGTTGCCAAGACCGATTTCCTTACCAATCTTTACTCCGTTAATTGTGTAGAACTTAATGTTGTTCTCTGCAATGTATCTCTTGACCTGACCTGGCAGATTCTTTTCAAGACCCTTCATATCCCACTGAGTGTTGAGCAGGAATGTTCCGCCAGGCTTGATGTCAGATACCATATCATACTTGTTGATGTATGACTCGTTGTGGCAGGCTACAAAGTCAGCCTGATTGATGAGGTATGTCGACTTGATAGGCGTTTCACCGAATCTCAGGTGAGAAACTGTTACGCCGCCTGATTTTTTTGAGTCGTATGAGAAATATGCCTGAGCATAAAGGTCGGTGTGGTCGCCGATGATTTTTATTGAGTTTTTGTTAGCACCGACAGTACCGTCTGCACCAAGACCCCAGAACTTACAAGCAGTTGTTCCCTTAGGTGCTGAATCGAGTTTTTCGTCAGCGTCAAGTGAAAGGTAAGTTACGTCGTCGTCGATACCGATTGTAAATCTCGGCTTGAAGTTCTCTTTCCACTCAGCATTCCAGAATACAGCCTTGATCTGTGCAGGGGTTGTGTCCTTTGAACCTAAACCGTATCTTCCCGAAGCAACAGTGATGTTGTGGAACTGTGTTCCCTTAAGAGCAGCAACAACGTCGAGATATAAAGGCTCGCCCAGAGAACCGGGCTCTTTAGTTCTGTCAAGAACAGAAATCTGCGTGCAGGTGTCAGGAATAGCCTCGACCAGCTTATCAGCGCAGAAAGGTCTGTAAAGTCTTACCTTAACAAGACCGAGCTTTGTTCCCTCTGTAGCGTTTAAGTAATCTATTGTCTCCTCTATAGTGTCGCAGACTGAACCCATTGCTACGATAACGTGTTCAGCGTCAGGAGCGCCATAGTAGTTGAACAGTTTATAATCTGTACCTATTTTCTTGTTTATCTTATCCATATATTCTTCAACAACGCCTGGGATTGCATCATAATACTTGTTGCAAGCCTCGCGAGCCTGGAAGAAGATATCAGGGTTCTGAGCAGTACCGCGAAGTACAGGGTGCTCAGGGTTTAGCGCTCTGTCTCTGAAAGACTGGAGAGCCTTCTTGTCGACCATTTTAGCAACGTCTTCTTTATCCCAAACTTCAATCTTCTGGATTTCGTGAGAAGTTCTGAAACCGTCAAAGAAGTGTAAAAACGGAACTCTGCCCTTAATTGTTGCAAGGTGAGCAACAGTACCTAAGTCCATAACCTCCTGAGGGTTTGACGAGCACAGCATAGCGAAACCTGTCTGACGGCAGGCATAGATATCAGAGTGGTCGCCGAAGATGTTAAGTGCGTGTGATGCAACGCATCGAGCCGAAACGTGAATTACACACGGCAGCAGCTCTCCTGCGATTTTATACATATTAGGAATCATCAGAAGCAATCCCTGCGAAGCTGTATAAGTTGTTGTAAGAGCTCCGGCAGCCAAAGAACCGTGAACGGTTCCTGATGCGCCTGCTTCCGACTGCATTTCTGCAACCTTTACCGGTGTGCCGAAAATATTTGTCTGCCCCTTAGCCGACCATTGGTCAGTAACCTCAGCCATAACTGAAGAAGGGGTGATAGGATAGATAGCAGCTACCTCTGTAAATGGGTATGACGCCCATGCAGCGGCATTGTTACCATCCATGGTTTTCATTTTTCTTGCCATTTTTATATCCTCCTCAAAAATGTTTAGCAATGAATATTTTTTATTACTTTTTCAAGTAAAACATACGAAACAAACTAAATTAAATCCATTACTTCAAATATATATTTTAACACAACTTATTTTATTTGTAAAGGCATTAAAGGTGTTTTTATTAAGGATTTTGTTATTATTTTAACAAATATTATACCAAAATAAAGAAAACAAAAGATAATAATTATTTTACACAACAAAAAACGGCCTCTTTTAAGAAGCCGTTATCCTTGTTTAACTTATTAGTTTCCGTATTTTGCGATTGAAAGTTTGATTCCAACCCCCATTGTTGAAGCAACAGTCAGGCTCTTGAGATATTGACCTTTCAAAGCCGAAGGTCTTGCCTTGATGACTGCGTCCATTAAAGCGTCGAGGTTTTCATTCAGCTTATCTTTTCCAAATGAAGCCTTTCCGATAGGGCAGTGGATTATATTTGACTTGTCAAGACGGTATTCGATTTTACCTGCCTTAGCCTCTGTAACAGCCTTAGCAACGTCAGGAGTAACCGTTCCTGCTTTTGGGTTTGGCATAAGACCACGAGGTCCTAAGATCTTACCAAGACGTCCTACAATACCCATCATATCAGGGCTTGCTACTACAACGTCGAAATCCATCCAGTTTTCTTTCTGGATCTTTTCAACAAGATCCATACCACCGACGTGTTCAGCACCTGCGGCTTTAGCGTCGTCGTATTTGTCCTCTTTGCAGAAAACGCATACTCTTACGTTTTTACCTGTTCCGTTTGGCAAAACTACCGCTCCTCTAACCTGCTGGTCAGCGTAACGCGAGTCAACACCAAGACGGATATGTGCCTCAATAGTTTCATCAAACTTAGCTTTTGCACCGCTGCAAGCCAAATCAAGGGCTTCGGGCGCATCATATAATTTTGTTTTATCGACAGCCTTTTCGCTCTCGATATATTTCTTGCCATGTTTCATTGTAATTTTTCCTCCTCATTAAGTGGTAATACCGAACGCTTTTTGATTTGCAATTCGGTTAGCGGAATAATCCTCCCACGATTAGAAGTCAGATTTCAGAAGTCTGAGGTCAAAGCCTTTACTTCTTCCTCGTCGTTCTTAGTCAACAACCTCGATACCCATTGAGCGAGCCGTTCCGGCTATCATACTCATTGCAGCTTCTTCTGTTGCTGCGTTAAGGTCAGGCTTTTTCTGCTCGGCAATTTGTCTTATTTGCTCTTTTGTTATCTTAGCAACCTTTTTCTTGTTAGGTTCACCGGATGCGTGTTCAATTCCGCAAGCCTTTTTAATTAATACAGCAGCCGGCGGAGTCTTTGTGATAAAGGTAAAAGAACGGTCAGCATAAACTGTGATAACTACCGGAATGATAAGACCGGCGTCGTTTTTCGTTCTTTCGTTGAAATCCTTTGTGAATGCTCCGATGTTAATACCGTGTTGTCCCAATGCAGGACCAACCGGCGGTGCAGGTGTTGCTTTTCCTGCAGGAATTTGCAGCTTTACATAGCCTACTACTTTTTGTGCCATCTTTTCGCACCTCCATAAATTGTGGTAAAGGCGAGTTAATGAATATTTTAACTCTCCCACTTTGAAGCAAGATGTTTGTATAAAAATCAGCTTCTAATAAACTAATCAATCCAATTTTGTTACTTGTGTAAGCGGCAGAGCAACCGGAGTTTCTCTTCCGAACATTGATACGATAACATTAACTATTTGCTCGTCAAAGTCAATAGATTCAACCGTACCTGTAAATCCTTCAAACGAACCTCCCGTAACAGAAATGCTGTCGCCTTCTTTGTAGTTGACCTCGATTGCGGCTGTTTTCGTGTCGACGCCCAGAGCCTCAACTTCAGCCTCAGTAAGTGGAATGGGTTTCGCACCCGGTCCTACAAATCCTGTTACACCCGTGATATTTCTAACGATATACCATGTGTCGTCATTCATAACCATCTTTACAAGAACATAGCTTGGAAAAAGCTTTCTTTCTGCTTCCTTAATCCCTCCGTCTTTGTCTACCTCGGAATACGATTCCATCGGCACTTTGATTTCAGGAATGAGATCACGAAGCTTTCGGTTTTCAACAACCTTCTCAACACTTTGAGCTACTTTATTTTCATAGCCGGAATAGGTATGGATTACATACCATTTAGCTTGTTCTGACATAAACAGCAATACCTCCCGTTGTTAAAAAACCATTCTTATTTCATTACTTAATATCAAGCAGAAGTTCAACAAGCTGTGATAAACCAAAGTCTATGCCAGCCAGAACCACACCGCATATTACACATAAAACAAGCACTACGCCTGTGTTGTTGATTACCTGGCTTCTGCTTGGCCATACGACCTTCTTGATTTCTGATTTTAAGTCTCTGAAATACTTGACGATTTTGTTTCCGCCTTTTTGTTTAGCGTTTGTGGAATCTTTAGCCATTTTAAAAACTCCTTTCGTCTACTTTGTTTCTTTGTGAAGAGTGTGTTTCTTACAATACTTGCAATGCTTCATCATTTCAAGCTTGTCAGGATCATTCTTCTTGTTCTTTTTTGTTGCGTAATTTCTTTGCTTACATTCTGTGCAAGCGAGTGTTATCTTTACTCTCATTTTCGGCACCTCCCGACGAAATTTGCGTTGTCAAAACTTTCAAACGCATGTCCAATTGCCTCCCTCCATATAGTTAGGTAAACTATATGCCGCTTGATACGGTTTGAGGTTATAGATTTCAGCTCTTTTTAAGCTGCACTTCGGGTTTAAAGCGCAAACTTAAAAGGAAACAAAAAAATAGACCTCATAAAGAGGTAAAACAATAATACCATACTTTACAAGGTTTTGTCAAGCAATTTTTTGTTTATTTTTATAATAATTCCAAAAGCACAATATATTGTGTTCTTTCCATATAACTAAAACAAAATTTGGCATATTAATTTTTATTATAACTTTTAATTAAATTATTATTTTATTGATTTTCATTGACGCTGTCATCTAAAAGTTCTTCTATTATATATCTCGGACGTTTTTTCGTCTCCAAAAAAACCTTTCCTATATATTCGCCTATAATACCTATTGCCAAAAGCTGAAGTCCGCCCAGCAGCCAGATAGATGTTATAAGCGACGCCCAGCCGCTTACCGAATGACCTGTAAAATAGCTAATAAGCGAATAGAGAAGCATAATTCCGCATACAAGGACAAAAATCACACCGAGCGAAGTAATCAGTTTTATAGGCTTTATGCTGAAGGATGTTATTCCGTCGAGCGCAAATGAAATCATCTTTTTTAAAGGATACTTGCTTTCTCCTGCAAAGCGTTCTTTTCTTTCATAATAAACCTTTGCCGATTTATACCCCACAAGAGGAACGATACCTCTTAAAAACAAATTAACTTCATTAAATTCAAACAGACCTTCCAATGCTCTGCTGCCTAAAAGACGGTAGTCGGCGTGGTTTGAAACAATTTCTGCACCCATAAGTTCCATAATCTTATAAAACAGCTTAGCGGTTTTACTTTTAAAAAAGCTGTCGTTTTTTCTTGAGCTTCTTACGCCGTATACGACTTCGTTACCCTCCTCATACTTTTTAACAAACTCGTCAATTACTTCTATGTCGTCCTGCAAATCTGCGTCCATAGAAATAACGGCGTCACACTTCCCCCTAGCGCAGTCAAGACCTGCTAAAAGCGCATTCTGATGTCCTTGATTTCTCGACAGCTTACAGCCCGAAAACAATTTATCGCTGTAATGGATTTTTTTAATAAGCCCCCATGTGCCATCGCTTGATCCGTCATCGACAAGGATAATCCTGCTGTCATTTGAAATAATGTCCTCTGATATAAGCGTGTGCATCTTTTCTCTGAGCCTTGCTGCTGTTTCTAAAAGAACAGCCTCCTCATTGTAACATGGAATAACAATATATAATTTAGTCATTTTATTTCTCCGAAAACACTTTTTATATATTAAGAATGCCCAAGCTTTATACGTTTAATCAGATCAGACGTGTTTTAATACGTACAGCGTTATGTAATAAATTTATATCTAAAATTATATCGGTATGTTTATTTTAATTTCTCAGTACAGCTTTTGCAAATCAGCTTGCCGTTAAGCTCGGTACAGTCATTATAATCTACAGGCTCATCGCAAATAATGCATTTGTTTTGATATTTGCGAAGTATAATGGCGTCTTCATCTGTAAACACTTCAATAGGATCGCCTGTAGATAAATTCAGCCTTTTTCTAAGCTCGATGGGTAAAGTTACCCTTCCTGCCAAATCAAAATGTCTGACAATTCCGATATCTTTCATCTTTTATCACCCTCATTTTATATTTTATACTTTAATTTTAAACACCTTTACATAATCTGTCAAGGGGTTTGCGGGATTAAATAACATAAAATAAATATATTCTACAATATTTTTAATAAGCCTTGCCCCAAAGAACCATATGCTTAGCGGGTTTCCCACAGCAAACGCACTTATCATCAATATTTTCCTGTTCAAACGGTATACATCTTGAACCTGCGCCCGTTTTCTCTTTGACCTCGTCCTCGCAGGCTTCATCTCCGCACCACATAGCCTTTATAAAGCCGTCGCCCTTTTCTTCTAACGCCTTTGAGATCTCTTCAATGCTTTTACAGCTATAGGTTTTGTCTTCACGGTTTTTAAGAGCTTTTTCATAAAGTCCGTCGTGAACATCTTTAAGTTTTTGAGAAACTGCTTTTTCAAGCTCGCCAAGAGGAACAAAGGTCTTTTCTCTGTTGTGTCTTGTTACCAAAACGCACTGATCCTTTTCAATATCCTTCGGACCTATTTCAAGTCTTACCGGAACGCCTTTCATCTCATATTCTGAGAACTTCCAGCCTGGCGAGTTGTCGCTGTCATCAAGTTTAACTCTGATGCCTTTTGATTTAAGTATATTATAAAGCTCGTTTGCCTTATCCAAAACGCCGTCTTTATGCTGTGCAATAGGAATAATTACAACCTGTATCGGTGCAACGGCAGGTGGAAGGACAAGTCCGTTATCGTCGCCGTGAGTCATAATTATAGCGCCTATCAGACGTGTTGTAACTCCCCAAGAGGTTTGATGAGGATTTACCCTTTTGTTCTCCTTGTCGGTATATTCAATTCCGAACGCTTTTGCAAAGCCATCGCCGAAATAGTGTGATGTTCCAGCTTGCAGGGCTTTTCCGTCGTGCATAAGAGCCTCTATAGCATAGGTTGAAACTGCGCCTGCGAACTTATCGCTTTCGGTTTTCTTTCCCTTTACAACAGGCATAGCAAGAGATTCTTCACAGAACCTTGCGTAGCAGTTGAGCATTTGCTCAGTTTCTTCAATAGCTTCCTCCGCAGTTGCGTGAATGGTATGTCCCTCCTGCCAGAGAAATTCACGAGACCTTAAAAAGGGTCTGGTCGTTTTTTCCCACCTTACAACAGATACCCACTGATTGTATAGCTTAGGCAAATCTCTGTATGAGTGAATAATATTAGCATAATGCTCGCAGAAAAGCGTTTCAGACGTCGGGCGGACGCACAGACGTTCTTCAAGTTTTTCGCTTCCTCCATGAGTTACCCAAGCTACCTCGGGAGCAAAACCCTCGACGTGATCCTTTTCTTTATTCAGCAGGCTTTCGGGAATAAACATAGGCATACACACGTTTTCATGTCCTGTCTCCTTGAACATTCCGTCTAGTATTCTCTGAATGTTTTCCCAGATAGCATAACCGTATGGGCGGATAACCATACAGCCCTTTACACTTGTATATTCAATAAGCTCTGCTTTTTTAACTATATCGGTATACCATTTTGCAAAATCAACATCCATAGATGTTATCTGCTCAACCATTTTGCCATTTTCATTTTTAGCCATATCAATTCTCCTTATTATCATTACCTTATGATTTTATTTAGAAGTTTTATTTTTTCTGTTAAATCCATAAATATCTTGGTTATATATTTTATAATTCGGGTCAAAGCCGTCAATTTTTTCGCCTTTTCCGTAAGGGTCTTTTACAGTGTAGTCCTCAGGATTTACATACTCTCCTGCGTCAGACGGGTCGGGAGGATTTTTTCTTCTTTTATCAATAAGCGCTGCAAGCTTTGGCGTGATTACTGCAATTAAAAAAACCAAAAGCAAAATAACTACTACGCCCAAAGCGTATTTTAAAAGTGTTATTGTCATTGTACTATTCATTATAGCGGTAAGCCCTGTTGGAGCTATCTCCTTTTAGTATGTTGGTTTTAATTATACCAATAATATCAATTTTTTGCAAGTGCTAAAGTTTAACACATACAAAAAGATCCCGTTAGGAATTACCTCAACGGGATAGCCTTTAAATTTATGCAGATTCGCTTGTTGATGATGCGTCCTCCGACTTTTGAACATTGAATATAAAAGGAATAGATTCGCTCTTTTTCAAAGACGTTTTTATTTCAAATGTGTATTCATTGGTCGTCCAGACTATATAGCACTTTCCGTCGATCTGATATGCTGTATAGTCCTGACCGTCTCCCGTCGAAAATTTAGAAACAACAATATCTTCGTTAGACGTATCATACTCCGGTTTGTAGCCGTCAATAGTTGATTGAGTAAATGCAATTTCGGTAGTTTTATTTTTATATGTTGAAACAGCTTTTGTTTCAGAAACATCTTGATTTACAAGCTCGTAACCGTCAGCAAGATCGGCAAGCACATATAAATCCATTATCTTTTCAGGTGCGTTGACAACAGCACTTTCGGAGACTGATGAAGAAGTTTTAGTATTATCGCCGTTGTTTTTGAAAAACAAATTCTTTGCCAGAACAATCAAACAAAGGATAATGACTATTGCGTAAATAATATACAAAATGATTTTAGAAAGATTGCTTTGTGATTTTTGATTTTCCGTTTCATTATCATAATCGCCTTCAAAATTTTCTTCATACAATTCGCTGTTTTGTTCTTTTACCTGTTCAGTTAAATCGTTTTGCTCATTTTCAAAGGTTTCGTTATTTTCAAGTGACATATTATCACATACCTTTCTGCTATAAAATACAACATATCAAACTTGTCTATAATTAGTATAACATTTTTATGTAATTATAGCAATACCTTTAAACAATTAATAAAATGAAAACAGCCGTTCATAGTGAACAGCTGTTTTCAAGGAAGTAATGAAATATGAAAAAATATAAAATATCTCGTAATCGTAATTAATTAAGATGCCTCACCCTGAGACTGATCATTTCCAAAGCTGCCGAAATTTCCGAATGCTCCGAACGGATTATAATATCCGTCGCCGTTACCGTAATAGCTGTAACCGTCTTGATTAGATTCGGTAGTATTCTGATTTTCATTGCTTTTAGCCGTTGAGGTATCCTCGTCAAGTGTAGCCTTAACATTCTTTTTGTTGCCTTGTCTGTAAAGAGTTATAGTTATTGTATCGCCGGCTTTGTATTCGGCTTTTATTTTGTTAAACTCAGAAATAGACATTATAGTCGTATCGTTGATACCTATAACCACGTCTCCGACTTGAATTCCTGCCTTGTCAGCGGCTGAACCCTCTTCAACATTTCTTACTATAAAGCCCTGAGGTACGCCGTAATACTGCGACCAAAGCTCGGTAATTGTTTGTCCGCTTAAACCTAAAACAGGACGCCCTTTAACATATCCGTATTTTATAAGGTCATCAATGATAGGCTTTGCATTGTCAATAGGAATTGCAAAGCCTAAGCCTTCGCCGTAAGCTGAGCTTACCTTTGCAGAAGTAATACCGATAACCTGACCGTAAGCGTTGACAAGCGCTCCGCCTGAGTTACCGCTGTTTATAGAAGCGTCAGTCTGAATAAGATTCATCTCCTGGTCTTCTATTGTCAGAGTTCTGTCGAGAGCCGATATAATTCCCGATGTAACAGAGCCTGCAAGCTCAAATCCGAGAGGGTTTCCGATAGCTATTGCGATTTCTCCTACCTGTAGTTCGGAGGATTTGCCGAACTCAGCAGGGGTTAAGCCTTTCTTGTCTATTTTAATTACCGCAAGGTCGGTCTGAGAATCAATGCCTATCAGTTCTGCTTTCATAGAGGTTTTATCCTTATCGGTAAATACAACAGAAAGATTGCTTGCTCCGCTTACCACATGGGCGTTTGTTATGATGTATCCGTCCTCTTTCATTACAATTCCCGTTCCAGTTGCTGTTTGAGACGAGCTTGAAGCCGAAATGCCTACAACAGAACCAGATACCTTTTTTACTATTTCAGGTATTGACAGCGCGTCGGATGGTGTTGCAAGCTGTGTTAATGTAGGCAGGTTTTCCGTATCTCTGTTTGACGCATTGGCTGTTGAACCTCCGCCTGAAGATTTACCGCCGTTTCCGTTGTTTTGGTCAGAAACTGAAATGCTTATTCCCTTGCCAGAAATCATTGAATATCCCACAACAGATGTTAATCCTATTGCAAGTACGCAAATTACGGCTACCATACCTGTAAGAAACTTTTTACTTTTCTTTTTGTTTTTACCAGGATAATATGAAACCTCGTTTACGCTTGCATAGCTCGGATTATCGTTATATGAATACTCATGAGAATATTGGCTCTGAGTATATTTTTCATCTGGAATGTCGGTTACTTCAGAAGAAGCTGCACTTTCAGCCGGATTGTTTTCTTCAATCGTCTGCGGCTGAACATCATTTTGCGCAGGATCAATGGAATCAATACTTGTTACTTTATCCAACTGTTCATTATTGGCGTTTTTATTCTCTTCCATTTATTAGGACCTCCTAAATACATAATTGATTTTTATTACTTGAATATCTTAATTCTTATTATAAAGTCATTTGTGATAAACATATGATAAAATTTAGAATTTTTGTGACGCTTGAAAGTTAATTATATTTAAGTTATACTATAATATAAGTATTAACAATACAATTAAGATAGATGGGAGAAAATAAAATTATGATGACCATAACCTATGTTTTAGAAAACAAGCTATATTTGAACATTACAAATAAATGTCCCTGTGCCTGTGAGTTCTGCATTAGAAGAAACGGTGAAGGAGCATACGGCTCGGACAGTCTGTGGCTGGAGCATCAGCCTACGGCTGAGGAAGTTATTGACGCACTGAAAAAAGAAAATTTAGACAGCTATGATGAAATTATATTCTGTGGATTCGGAGAACCGACCTGCGAGTTGAACATTCTGATAAAAGCTGCAAAATACATCAGAAGAGTTACAAAAACTCCAATAAGAATAAATACAAACGGACTTTCCGATTTGATCAATGAATCAAGCACCTGTAAGCTTATGACGGGGCTTTTCGATACCGTATCAATAAGCCTTAATGCGTCAGATAAGGAAAAATACAATAAAATTACTCAGCCAAAGTGGAAGGACAAAGCCTTTGACGCTATGATAAATTTTGCAGTTGAAGCGAATGAGATTTTCCCGAGAGTAATTTTGTCGGTAGTTGACGTTATCTCAGATGAGGAGATTGAAAAATGCAGAGAGCTTTGCAAAAAGCTTGGCATTGAATTGAGAGTGAGAAATTATTCGGCTTAGATAATACATTATTATAAGTATAAAAATAATTTAAACAGGGCATAAAGTTTTCCTTTACGCCCTGTGTTTTTATTTTGCCGGATTTCCCATAATAATTCCCCGTCCGTTTGTTGAAATATACACGCGACCGAAGGTTTTCGGGTCTCCCGAAATCTTATCATTTACATTTCCCCATCTCTGGGTATCGTCGTTGATACGTTTCCATGTCTTGCCCTCGTCAGTTGAGCGGTATACGCCTTCGCCCTCGTTGTTACATTCTCCGATAATGTATATTGCCACAGGGTCGCCGTCTTTCTCGCCCTTGCCCAGACCGATACATTCAGCGCTTTGCATATCTTTATACGGAGCGACCATCTCGCAGCCGTCCTCGCCTGCGTTCTCTATGTGGAATACAAGACCTGCGGCTATCCAGAGGTCTCCCTCTTTTTCGGGATTGGCAACGATATCCATATTGGATATCAAAATGTTTAAAAACTCTTTAAAGGTTTTTCCCTTGTTGGTTGAAACATAAAGGGTTCCTCCGCTTTCTGCGAAAATTTTATTAGGGTTCACCTGGTCGGGAATTAAATCAGCATTTGCGGGAAGTCCCTTGCACTTTTTCCACGTCTTTCCCCAGTCGGCGGTATAGTATGTGTTTACACTGACCGTTCCCGGAACCCAGTACAGAACTTTTCCGTCGGCAGAAAGATATGCCGTTCCGCCCTCGTGAATAAGCGTTTCATCAGGCATTGTTTTTACAAACTGCCAGGTCTTTGTGCCGTCTGTAGAATAGCAGATAGAATTTTCAAATGTGCCGTCTTTTGTTGTTCTTACTACTATGTCAGGGTTATTAGCCGCAACCGCCAGAGATTCCGCCTTGAAGCTCTGAACGCCCCAGTGTTCTTTAGGAGCGGCGTTTACATCATCGTGTCTAAAGCCGTAAAGATCACCTAATATTGAGTATAATTCAGGTGTGTTTTCTCCGCAGTCTTTTGGAGAATAGAAATCAAAAATAGCCGTTTGTTCTATTCCCATAGCACGAACTGCTATATTAACCTTTTCCTGACCGATTTTTGTTGCGTTGTCTATTCCGAATATCGTTGCGCCTGTTCCGTAAAGAATTTCATCAGGGTCAAACGGATTTATTGCAACGCCCGAGGTCCACCAGCCCAGCTTTAACTGCCCCTGCCAGTCCAGCCAAGGTGACTCGGAAATATCGAGGTTGTAGTCCTTTTCCTCAGTTTCGATATTCCAAAAGCCCTTCCATGTGTCGCCTCCGTCAAAGCTGACGCAGACATTGTCCTCAGAGCCCCAGTGGCATATCGTTGTGACGGCGATCATATCGCCTTTATATTTATCGTTATTGCATATTGAAAGACCGCACCAACCGTTGCCCTTTACGTTTGGCGTTATATCAGTCCACTTTTTATCCTTTATATTATATCTGCATACAAGCCCGAACGGAGGATTTTTTTCCTGAGTCATCATACTTGAATATGTAACATAAAGATTTCCGTTGTTTGATACCCTGCCTTGCTGAGGGAAATATTTGAATGTTCCACTATCGGAGAACTCGTTAGCAACGGGTTCCCACGTCTTGCCTGCGTCGTCTGTTCGGTAAACCTTTTCAGATTCCTGCTCAGCAACTCCGCAGAAGAAGGTTTTTGTTGCTTCTCCTTTTTTAGAGCTAGACTTATCCATAGCGACCCATATGATACCATATGTGTAGCCGCCCTCGCTGAAGGTTCCCTTAGTCGGGAACGATTCAACATTACTCCATGTCTGACCGTAGTCTCTTGACACAAGCAGCCCCTTAGAGTGAGAGCCGTAATAGATAATACTATTGTCATTGGGGTCTATGCAGAGGCGCTCTCCGGTGTTTCTGCCCCAATCGTTGCCGCCCATTGTCATATTCCCCATATCAACCTTAGTCCAGTTCTTGCCGTAGTCGTATGAGTACATTATACAGCCGTTTCCTGAGTATGATGTTCCGCAGGACATATACACACGGTTCGGCTCGACAGGGTCAGTAGCTATACTTTCAATGCAGTTGTATCCCCAGTCCTCTCCGCCGAAGCTGTCGGTAATACATTCCCACTCGTTTTTATCCTTATCGAATTTATACGCGCCGCCCATATCTGTTTTAACATAGATAAGGTTTTCCTCTGTCTCGTTATAGACTATTCCCGGAACATATCCGCCGCCGACAATTTTAACATTGCTCCACTCATAGCCAGTATCGGTTGGCTGACTGTTGTAGTATTTTGCCGGGTCTGCTTTACCTTTTTCGTCTTTATCTGCACAGCCTCCGAGGGCAGAAGCAGACAGACAAACACCTGTTAATAATGCGATTATCTTAGAAATTTTCATAACTCCTCCTTTTAATAATTAAAAAAATAAGATTTGAAATAAAAATATTAATGGAAACTTCTTTGAGGTTATTATAACAAAACAAAAATAAAATTACAATGATTTTCCTATTGTAATAAGTAACAAGGTATAAGCAACTTTTTTGTTGAATATATATAGTAACAGACTGATTTTATAAAGTTTTATAAAAAGAGGGGCGTTAATTATGAATGATTTAAACTCGCAGGGGATAAGAAAAAACCACAATGCTATTTTAGAAAACAGAAAAAGACTTCTTTTGTCGGGGGTTACAGACGTTGACAGCTTTAATGAAAATCAGATGCTTCTTTTTACCGAACTGGGAGAGCTTCTGATAAGAGGAAAAAATCTTCACATCAACGAAATGAATGTAGAAACAGGTGATTTTTCTGTCGAGGGGGATATCTGGGCGCTGATTTACGGAGATAAGGATAAAAATAAAAAACTTAATTTTATAAAAAAGATTTTTAAATAAGAAATTTAATTTATATAATAAGGATGGTGCAGTGTGCCTGATTATATTTTCGGACTTCAATATGAAACTAAGCTTTTTATGTTATCCTTTTTAGTGGGACTGGTATTCGGCGCTGTTTATGATGTGCTGAGAATTGTCAGGATTGTTAAAAAGCATCATAAGACCGTGGTTTTTATTGAGGATTTTGCCTTTATAGTTTTTTGCGCGTTTTGGTACTTTTTATTTTCAACCGATCTGGCAAGAGGTCAGATACGCTTGTTCGTTCTGATAGGTATGTTTATCGGGTTCGCTGTGTATCTTCTTACTGTGGGAAGTATTACTACAAGATTTGCGTCTGCTATAAGAATGGTTTATGAAAAAATCGAGTCATGGATAAAACGTAAAATTTTTACTCCAATTTACACAAATATCAAGAAGAAAATTGTGCAAAATTACATATCTTTTAAAAAAAGAATAAAAAGTCGCAAAAAAAACTTGAAAGTTGGGGAAAATGTAGTGTATAATGAAAATAAATAATCAACCTTGCAAAGGGAGGTATAACAATGGCGGGAAGTAATGAAACATTAAATGCGCTGCTTTCAAGCCAAAAGAAGAAAAAGTCGCTTTCATCTAAATTTGCAACGATTGCAGTTTTGGTTTTTTTGGTTTATGCTTTATACCTTGTTATATCTCAGCAGGCAGAATTAAATAAACAGCAAAAAGAACTTGCAAACATTAAATCGCAGATAACCGCCGCTAAGCAGGAAAATGACGAATATACCCGTCTGCTAAGCGGCGAGGACGAAAATGAGTATATGAGAAAAATAGCTATTGAAAGATACGGCTATGCGTATCCGAATGAACGCCGTTTTTATGTTGCAAATTTAGGCTAATACGTTTTAGAGAGGATTTAAAAATTTATGGCGGTCGAGATTGATAAGATTTTTGAAGGCAAGGTTTCGGGAATTACAAAGTTCGGAGCATTTGTTGAGCTTGATGATGGCACTAATGGATTGGTACATATCTCTGAGATTTCAGATTTATTTGTAAACGACATTAACGACATTCTCAAGGTCGGCGATAAGGTCAAGGTAAAGGTTATAAAAATAAATGACGAAGGGAAAATCAGCTTGTCTATTAAGCAGGCTGATGCTAAAGCTAAAACCAAAGGCTTTAATAAATCGTCTGAGGACAAGACGCGCAAGGATGTGCGTTCGGGAGGAAATCAGTCTAAGCAAAGGCAGTCTGCGCCTAAGCTGGATATAAGCGAGGACGTAGTATACAGCGACGGCTTTGTTCAAAAGACGAGCGGAGACGCAATTTTTGAGGATATGCTGAGCAAATTCAAAGCGTCAAGCGAGGAGAAGATGTCTGTTCTTAAAAAGGCAGGCGATAACCGCAGAAGCAGGTCGAGAAGAAAATAGTATAGTGTTGCCTGTTCGTTAATTGATGTTAGGCGCAAACGGATAAGATTTACCAAACAGGATAAATTATTTATATTAATACCATTTTGTTGTTCCAATGTGTTTTGTAAAAGTATAGAATTTAAAACGGAGGGATTATTATGAAAAACAAAAGAAATCAAATTAGTAAGCGTATCATTTCATTGTTGACGGCAGTAGTTCTTTTAGCCGGTATTTCGCTGCCAACAGCATATGCTGACTACGATGTGTACCCTACCGGCGTTACAATGGCTGTCAAAAAGAAAACAGTTAAAAAAGGAACACACTTTGAGCTTTTTGCGAGGGTCAGTCCTTATAACGCTGAAGACGACGCCCTAACGTGGTCTATTGTAAAGGGTAAGAACATAATTAGATTTGAGGATTACGACAGAGACGGCGACGAGCAGGAATTTATTGCTTTGAAGAAGGGTACAGCTAAGGTTTGCTGCCAGATAAGAGGAACTAATAAGAAAGCATATACAACGATTGTCGTTAAAAAGGCTTCTTCAAAGGGAACGATTAAACGAATCGGACCTAAAACACGCACTATAGCAGTTGGAGAAGATTTTGATTTAGAGGTAAGAAAGTCAGCAGGGGTAAGAAACAGGAATCTGAAGTGGAGTATTAAAAATACTTCTGTAGTAAGGTTTGACGATTATGACCGCTACGGTGATGATGTGGAGTTCCGTGCAGTTTCGGCAGGAACGACAAAAATAACCTGTAAAAATAAAAAGACCAGAAAGTCTGTTTCTTTCACAATAAAAGTAGTAAATCGTAATAACCGGTATTACGACGATTAAATTTTGCAAATTGTTTCGGGATGAGGTCGTAAAGATTTCATCCCGATTTTTATAATTGTAAAACTTGGGTGATTAAATGAAAATAAAGGAAAGAATACTATTATATATAACATTGATTATGTCATTATTGATGTTTTCGGGTTGCGGAGTGAAAGACGTTGCAGGGAGTGAGCTTGTTGAAAAAGCCAGAGCGGATTACACAAAGCTAGACAGCGCAAAGGTCATTATGACAAATACTCAGACAAATGAAGCTGAGCAAAGCTTTGTGTTTAAGTATGATGAAAAAGACGTTCTGACCTTTGCTTACGAGGGAAAATATCAGGACGAAAGCTATGCGCAGTACAATAACGGTTATGAATGTTATACATTAGAAAACGGTGAGTATACCTTTACCCAGCGCGGGGACAAGGATTTTCAGGCTTATGACCGTGATTCTACCCATCCGCAGGCAAGTGAGGGGCTTATTATCTTTTCTGCGAATGCCGTTGAGGAGTCCTCAGTTTCGGAGGAGAACGGAATAATCTGCGTTGAGCATAAGTACGACCCTGAAAAAATCGGAGCGACGGCAGATGAAGGAAATGTCACAGACTTTATTGCCAGATTTTATTTTGATGAAAATGAGGAGCTTATGTATTTCACTGAGGAGACTGTAATAGACAGCGATGGAAAGAAGGTTACTCACTCTTATAAGGTAGAGATAACAGAGAAAAACGCTGTCAAGGATATAGAAAACCCTGTGCAAATACCTGAGGATAATACTCAATAGAATGATTTACGTAAGCAAAAAAAGTTTTTGCTCAAACCTTTTAGCTGTTAGAAGCAAGAAGACAGAGGCAAGAAGCAAGAACTATTGGTGATCACTTTCATAATCTATTGTCTCTAAATATAGTGTTTGCGTTTCAGCCTACCACTATATAACAGTCGCCTGAAATTACATTTGTGAATTTTGCATAAAAATTGGAATAAATTCAAGCAAAATTTCTACATTGCAAATTTTTTAAATTGCTTGATTTTGAGGAATATAAATGGTACAATTTATCTTGCACTGCGGTCAATTCCCGCATTGCGGCTGCAACAGATATGCGATGAAGCGGAAGGTTGCCGGCGGTTTGCCGGGTAATTTTCGCAGAGTATGTCCGATTTTAAACCGGGCGACTGTAATACTGAACACGGTATGTGCTTTATGCTTCTTGCGAAGGGCAGGCTTATCAGGTTAGGTCTGTTTTTGCATAAGGAGATACTTATCGTTGTGTTATGTCGACCGAAAAACCACGTTAGTTTTTCGGCTTTTTTTAACAGACTTTCACGGAACACACGGTACAGTGTAAATTTACAGAAAAGCTTTTACACATTAATTAAAGGCTTTCAGCCCCCATTCAAAATTTATAGGAGGCGATTTAAGTGGCAGTCAATGAAAGAATCAGAATTAAAATCAAAGGCTATGAGCACGCAGTTGTAGACGCAGCAGCAGCTAAAATTGTTGATGCGGCTAAGCGTTCGGGTGCAAAGGTTTCGGGACCTATCCCGCTGCCTACAGACAAGGAGATCATTACAATCCTTCGTGCTGTTCATAAGTATAAGTACAGCCGTGAGCAGTTTGAAATGAGAACTCACAAGAGATTGATCGACGTACTAAGACCGACGAACGACACTACATCGGCGCTTCAGAGTCTTGACCTTCCTGCAGGTGTTGATATTGTAATGGAAATCAAGTAGTTTCCAACGGAAATCGCAGGGTGCGATTTCAAAACAGTATTCACGCAGGTCATGTTGGGGTTAGAGCCTCAACCAATAACCAATTAGGAGGAAAAAATAATGCAAAAGGGAATCATCGGTAAGAAAATCGGTATGACACAGATTTTCGATGAAGCAGGAAAGTTTATTCCTGTAACAGTTGTAGAGGCAGGTCCCTGCGTTGTTGTTCAGAAGAAAACAGTTGAGAACGACGGCTATAACGCTGTTCAGCTCGGCTTCGGAGACATCAGGGCAAAGAGAGTAAATAAGCCTTTACAGGGACATTTCAAAAAGGCTGACGTTGCTTTAAAGAGAACTTTAAAGGAATTCAGACTTGACGACATCGACGTATTGAACGTCGGAGACATTGTAAAAGCGGATACTTTTGCTGAGGGCGACATCGTTGATGTAAGCGGAACCAGCAAGGGTAAGGGTTTTGCAGGAACAATCAAGCGTCACAACTTTGCAAGACTTAAAGAGTCTCACGGTACGGGTCCTGTTCACAGGCACGCAGGCTCTATGGGAGCTTGTTCGTCACCTTCGAGGATCTTTAAGGGAAAAGGAATGCCTGGACAGATGGGTAACGAAAAGGTTACTATCCAGAATCTCGAAGTTGTAAAGGTCGACGCAGAAAATAATCTTATCGCAATCAAGGGAGCTATTCCGGGTCCTAAGAACGGTACGGTAACCGTTGTTGATTGTGTTAAGAAGGCTTAGTGGAAGGAGGAAGTAATTATGCCACAGGTTTCAGTATATGATATGACAGGCAAAGAGGTTGCTACCGCTGAGCTGAAGGATTCTGTTTTCGGAATCAAGCCGAATAAAGCTATAATGCACGCAATGGTCGTTAATTACCTTGCTAATCAGAGACAGGGTACACATTCTACTCTCACTCGTTCAGAAGTAAGAGGAGGAGGAAAAAAACCATGGAGGCAAAAGGATACGGGCCATGCAAGACAGGGCTCTATCAGGGCTCCGCAGTGGGTTCACGGCGGAATTGCAATGGGACCAAAGCCCAGAGATTACAGCTATTCGTTGAATAAGAAGGAAAAGAGACTTGCTATGAAGTCTGCTCTTTCTTCAAAGGTGTTAGATAACGATATCGTTGTTGTTGACTCTATCAAGTGTGATGAGTTCAGAACAAAGACAATGGTTGAAATGCTGAAAGCGCTTAATGTAGAGGGCAAGGCACTGGTCGTTATGCCGGAGGTAGATTTAAAGGTCGTTAAGAGCCTTTCAAACATTCCGGGTGTAAAGCCTACTCTTGTCAACACGTTGAATGTTTATGACATTCTTAATCACGACAAGTTTATCGTTGTTAAGGACGCCGTAGATAAGATTGAGGAGGTTTATGCATAATGGAAAAAACTGCTCAAGATATTATTTTAAAGCCTATCATAACTGAGGCTTCTATGGAAGGCTTAGAGATGAATAAGTACACATTCAAGGTTGCTAAAGACGCAAACAAGATTGAAATCGCAAAAGCGGTCGAAGAACTCTTCGGAGTTAAGGTTGCAAAGGTAAATACAATGAATTGCAGAGGCCGTAAAAAGAGAATGGGTATGTATGAGGGTATGACACCTTCATGGAAAAAGGCAATCGTTACACTTGCTGAAGGCGAGAAGACAATCGAGTTCTTCAACAACTTAGTATAAGCTTCAGCAAAGGGCTTTGCAGGTTTTGCAGAGCGTAGGTATGGGAGCTTTAATGAGGCTCTCGCAAAACAAACTTCAAAAGGAGTGAAATTCAAATGGCAATAAAGAGCTATAAACCTACGACTCCGGGAAGAAGAGGTATGACTACTATTGATTATTCTTCCTTGTCGAAGGTTGCTCCGGAAAAAAGCCTGATTCAGCCGGTCAAGAAGAAAGCCGGCAGAAACAGTTACGGTAGAATCACTGTTCGTCACAGAGGCGGCGGAGCAAGAAGAAAATACCGTATAATTGATTTCAAGAGAAATAAGCTGGATATGAACGCAGAGGTTATGACTCTTGAATACGATCCGAACCGTTCAGCATTCATTGCGCTTTTGAAATATGAGGACGGCGAAAAGAGATACATTCTTGCACCTCACGGCTTAGAGGTAGGAGATATCGTTCGCGCAGGCGCTAATGTTGACATCAAGCCGGGTAACGCAAGTCAAATGCAGAACATTCCCGTAGGTACTTTCATTCATAACATCGAGCTTTATCCGAGCAAGGGCGGTCAGTTGGTCCGCAGTGCGGGAAATATGGCTCAGCTTATGGGTAAGGAAAACGGATATGCGCTTGTTAGACTTCCGTCGGGTGAGATGAGAAATATCCCGCTTAACTGTATGGCTACTATCGGTCAGGTTTCAAACATCGACCACAGCAACGTAAACTACGGTAAAGCAGGAAGAAAACGTCATATGGGCTGGAGACCTACTGTACGTGGTTCTGTTATGAACCCGAACGACCACCCTCACGGCGGTGGTGAAGGTAAGTCGCCTATCGGACGTCCGGGACCTGTATCTCCTTGGGGTAAACCAACTCTTGGATACAAGACCCGTGCTAAACACAACAGGTCAGATAAGTTTATCGTAAAACGTAGAAACGGCAAATAACGAAAGGAGAACTGAATAATGGGCAGAAGTGTTAAAAAGGGACCTTTCGTACAAGAGGTTCTACTCAAAAGAGTTAAAGCTATGAATGAAACAGGAGAAAAGAAGGTCTTAAAGACTTGGAGCAGAGCTTCAACGATTTTCCCTGATTTCGTAGGTCATACATTCGCAGTTCACGACGGACGCAAGCACGTTCCTGTTTATGTTACCGAGGATATGGTAGGACATAAGCTGGGCGAGTTCGCACCGACAAGAACATACAAAGGCCATGCCGGTTCAAAGGTTTCAAACACCGGTAAGTAGCAGCCGAAGGGAGGATTTCAAATGGAAGCAAGAGCTATATTAAAGGATGCTCGAATCGCTCCTCGTAAGGTTCAGATAGTTCTTGACCTTATTAGAGGAAAGGATTACGATGTTGCAATGGCAACATTAAAGCACACACCAAAAGCTGCCTGTGAATATCTTGAAAAGCTTCTGAAGTCGGCCGCTGCAAACGCAGAAAACAATCACAGTATGGATAAGAACAATCTTTATGTTGCTGAGTGTTTTGTGAGTCCGGGAAGAACTTTGAAGAGAATTATGCCAAGAGCACAGGGCAGAGCTTTCAGAATCTTAAAGAGAACATCTCATGTTACTTTGGTTCTGAAAGAAAAGGAATAAGCTGAAAGAGGAGGTAAACTATGGGCCAGAAAGTAAACCCACATGGATATCGTGTCGGAGTAATCAAAGATTGGGATTCCCGTTGGTTTGCGAATAAATCAACTTTCGGCGATACACTTGTAGAAGACCATAAGGTCAGAAATTATATCAAAAAGACCTTATATTCAGCAGGTGTTCCACGTATCGAGATTGAGAGATTTGCAGATAAAGTAAAGATCCACATTCACTGCGCAAAGCCGGGAATGGTGATCGGACAAAAGGGAGCAACTATTGAGAAGCTTCGTCAGAAGATCG
Source organism: uncultured Clostridia bacterium (assembly GCA_947630825.1). GTDB lineage: Bacteria > Bacillota > Clostridia > Oscillospirales > Ruminococcaceae > UMGS1601. Next base: position 62,342 of record CANRJA010000001.1, read on the forward strand.
AAAAAATGATAAACAAGTCGGTTGCGATAAATATTATTGAGGTTAGACAGCCTGACTTGAATGCACAGCTTGTTGCTGAAAGAATTGCTTTGGACCTTGAGAACAGAATTTCTTTCAGGAGAGCAATGAAGCAGACTATCGGCAGAGCAATGAAGTTCGGAGCAAAGGGTATTAAGACAAGATGCTCGGGACGTCTTGGCGGCGCTGAAATCGCAAGAGCTGAAAGCTATCACGAGGGTACTATCCCTCTGCAGACTATCAGAGCTGATATTGATTACGGTTTTGCTGAGGCAGACACAACTTACGGAAAGATCGGAGTTAAAGTCTGGATCTATCGCGGAGAAGTTTTGAAGGGTGAGGTTCCTGAAACTCAGAAGAGAGAGACAAAGGACAGACCTGAAAGAAGACGCCGCAGCAGAGGCAACGGCGACGAAAGACCAAGACGCCGCAGTGCAAGACCGAGAAACGAGAAAAAAGAAGGAGGTAACGAATAATGCTACTTCCAAAGAGAGTAAAACATCGTAAACAGCACAGAGGACGCATGACAGGTAAGGCGTACCGCGGAAATAAGGTAACAAACGGTGATTACGGCTTACAGGCTCTTGAGCCTGCATGGATTACTTCAAACCAAATAGAGTCAGCCCGTATCGCTATGACAAGATATATAAAGCGTGGCGGACAGGTTTGGATAAAGATCTTCCCGGATAAGCCTGTTACAAAGAAGCCTTTGGAAACTCGTATGGGTAAAGGTAAAGGAGCTCCCGAGTATTGGGTAGCGGTTGTTAAGCCCGGAAGAGTTATGTTTGAGATAGAAGGCGTTTCGGAGGAGATTGCAAGAGAGGCTATGCGTCTTGCATCGCACAAGCTTCCGATAAAGTGTAAGTTTATAGCTAAAGAAACTCAAGAAACGGGTGGTGAGCAATAATGAAAGCAAGTGAAATCAGAGATTTATCAACGCAAGAGCTTAACGAGAAATTGGCTGAGTTAAAGCAGGAGCTTTTTAACCTTCGTTTTCAGCATGCTATCAACCAGCTTGACAATCCTATGAGAATGAAGGCAGTCAAGAGGGATATTGCTCGTGTTAAGACATTCATTCGTAAACAAGAGTCCAGCGAAGAATAATTAAGAGGAGGATTAACTGTGAGCGAAAGAAATCTTAGAAAAACAAGAGTAGGAAAAGTTGTTTCAAACAAGATGGATAAGACAATAGTTGTCGCTATCGAGGATAAGGTTCAACATCCGCTTTATAAGAAAATCATTAACAGAACTTTGAAGCTGAAAGCGCATGACGAGAACAACGTCTGCAAAATAGGAGACGTGGTTGAGGTTATGGAAACACGTCCTCTGTCTAAGGATAAGAGATGGCGTTTGGTTAAGGTTCTGGAAGAAGTTAAGTAGTAATAGTAAGTAGGTTGAAAAAGAGAAATTCTCTTAATTTAGACCTTTTAAGTTTGAAAGGAGGAACGCACTGTGATACAAATGCAAACTTCACTAAAGGTTGCTGATAACACCGGAGCAAAAGAGCTTATGTGTATCAGAGTTTTAGGCGGAACACGCAGAAGATATGCAAACATCGGTGACGTAGTTGTTGCTTCGGTTAAAAAAGCAACACCGGGCGGCGTTGTTAAAAAAGGCGATGTAGTTAAAGCAGTTATCGTTCGTTCAGCAAAGGGTCTTCGTCGTGAGGATGGAACCTACATCCGTTTCGATGAAAACGCTGCTGTAATTATAAAAGAAGATCAGAATCCAAGAGGTACCCGTATCTTTGGACCGGTAGCCAGAGAGCTTCGTGATAAGAACTATATGAAGATCTTATCTCTTGCTCCTGAAGTATTATAATGGAGGGCGGTTAGAATGAATAAATTACACATCAAAACCGGCGACACCGTTATTGTTCTTTCAGGAAAAGAGAGAGGCAAAAAGGGAAAGGTACTCGCTGTATCTCCTAAGGAGTCAAAGGTTATTATTGAAGGCGTAAATATGTGCACAAAGCACGTTAAGCCAAGAAGACAAGGCGAGGCAGGCGGAATAGTTAAGGCTGAGGCTGCAATGTACGCTTGCAAGGTTCAGGCAGTTTGTCCAAAATGCGGAAAGCCGACCCGTATCGGACATAAGATTTTGGACGACGGCTCAAAGGTTAGAGTTTGCAGAAATGCAGACTGCCGTGAAGAGTTTTAAGGAGGAGTAAACGATGGCTAGACTTAAAGACGAGTATGTTAGCAGCGTAGCTCCTGCTATGATGAAAAAATTCGGCTACAAAAACGTAATGCAAATACCAAAGCTTGATAAGGTCGTTATCAACGTAGGCTGCGGAGAGGCTAAGGACAATTCAAAGGTCGTTGACGCAGTTATGGCTGACTTAGCGGCAATCACAGGTCAAAAGCCTATAGTTTGCAAGGCTAAGAAATCTGTTGCAAACTTCAAGCTTAGAGAAGGACAGATTATCGGAGTTAAGGTAACCTTGAGAGCAGAAAGAATGTACGAATTCGTTGACAGACTATTTAACGTAGCATTTCCGCGTGTTCGTGACTTCAGAGGAATTAATCCTAACTCGTTCGACGGAAGAGGAAACTACTCAACAGGTGTTAAAGAGCAGCTTATCTTCCCAGAGATCGAGTATGATAAAATCGACAAGGTTCGTGGTATGGATATCAACTTTATCACTACTGCAAAAACTGATGAAGAAGCTAAGGAGCTGTTAACATTACTGGGCGCTCCGTTCGCTGACAGGTAAGAAAGAGGAGGAAATTAATATGGCAAAGAAGGCTATGAAAAACAAACAGCAATTACCGCCAAAGTATTCCACTCGAGCTTACAACAGATGTAAAATCTGTGGAAGACCTCACGCTTATCTCAGAAAGTTCGGCATCTGCCGTATCTGCTTCAGAGAGCTAGCGCACAAAGGTCAGATCCCGGGTGTAAAAAAGGCAAGTTGGTAAAGAACATTCATTTAAAGGAGGTTAACTGCAATGCAAATTACTGATACAATAGCTGATTTATTGACCAGAATTCGTAATGCAAGTTCTGCGAAGCACGCAACAGTTGACATTCCTGCATCGAAAATGAAGAAGGCTATCACACAGATCCTTGTTGACGAGGGTTACATTTCAGGCTTTCAATTCATTGAAGACGAAAAGCAGGGTATCATTAGAATTACTCTAAAATATGACGAGAACAACACACCGGTTATTTCAGGACTTAGAAGAGTATCAAAGCCGGGCTTGAGAATTTATTCAAGCTGCGAGGATATGCCAAAGGTAATGAAAGGACTCGGAGTAGCAATCATCTCAACATCAAAGGGAATTGTTACTGACAAGAAGGCAAGAGAGCTTAATGTCGGTGGAGAAGTTCTTGCATTTGTCTGGTAAGGAGGAACAGTTATGTCGAGAATAGGTATTAAACCAATAAGTGTTCCTGCCGGAGTAGACGTAAGTATTGCTGATGGTAATGTAGTTACTGTTAAAGGCGCTAAGGGAACATTGGTAAAAACATTTCACAAGGATATGATAATTACCCTTGAGAACAATGAGATCAAAGTAAGCCGTCCTTCAGAGGACAAAAAGCACAAGTCGCTTCACGGCTTGACAAGAACACTTATCGCAAATATGGTCGAGGGTGTTTTAAACGGTTATTCAAAGACACTTGTAATCGAAGGTGTTGGATACAGAGCGGCAAAACAAGGCAGAGACCTTGTTATGAATCTCGGTTATTCACATCAAGTAGTGGTTCCTGAGACCGATGACGTAAAAATCGAGGTTACAAACCCGAACACGATAGTAGTTTCAGGCGCCGACAAGCAAGCGGTTGGTCAGTTCGCTAGCGAAATCCGCGAAAAGCGTCCGCCGGAGCCTTATAAGGGTAAGGGAATTCGTTATGAAAACGAAAGAATTATCCGTAAAGAAGGTAAAGCCGGTAAGGGTGCAAAATCTTAGTAAGGGAGTGTTCACACTATGGTTAAAAAGATTGACAGGGCAAAAGCCAGAAACAAAAGACACCAGAGGCTCCGCAACAAGGTTTCGGGAACTCCTGAGTGTCCGCGTCTAAGTGTATTCCGCTCCTCAAAGCATATATATGCACAAATTATCGACGACGTAAACGGCGTTACACTCGCTGCAGCATCAAGTCTCGACAAGGGGTTTGACGGAAACGGCGGCAACGCAGAGGGCGCAAAGAAGGTCGGCGAGGCTGTTGCCAAGGCTGCTTTGGATAAGAAAATCGAAAATGTCGTATTCGACAGAGGCGGTTATCTATATCACGGAAGAGTTAAGGAATTAGCTGAAGGAGCTCGTGAGGGCGGTCTGAAATTCTAAGCAGATTCAGATTCATTTGTGCAGACAAAGTAAATTACACGCTTTGTTTAAGTTTTAAAGGAGGTTATACTTTTGGCTTTAATAGATGCTTCAACACTGGAACTGAGTGAAAAGGTAGTTTCCATTAACAGAGTATCAAAAACTGTTAAGGGCGGCCGTATAATGAAATTTTCGGCGCTCGTTGTTGTCGGAGACGGAAACGGCATAGTAGGTTTTGGTATGGGTAAGTCTTCCGAAGTTCCTGACGCTATCCGCAAGGGAATTGAAGACGCAAAGAAAAACCTTATTAGAATTTCACTCAGAGGAACAACAATTCCACACGAAATCGTCGGCGCTTTTGGTGCGGGCAGGGTTTTGTTGAAGCCGGCTGCTCCCGGTACGGGAGTTATCGCAGGCGGACCTGTCAGAGCCGTTGTGGAAATGGCAGGAATAAAGGATATCAGAACAAAATCGCTTCGTTCTAATAATCCATGTAATGTAGTAAGAGCTACAATAAACGGTTTAGCTTCAGTCAAGTCAGCAGAAGAGGTTGCTGCAAAGAGAGGCAAGACGGTTAAAGAAATATTAGGCTAAGGAGGAATAAAGCAATGGCAAATCTGAAAATAACATTAGTTAAAAGTCTTATAAGAACGAAAAAAGACCAAATTGCTACCGCTCATTCTCTTGGTCTGAGAAAAATCGGTGCGGAAACAATTCAACCTGATAACGCACAGACACAAGGTAAGATTAAGAAAATTAGTCACCTTATAAAAGTAACCGAAGCGTAATGCAAGGAGGTGCGTATAAAAATGAAATTGCACGAATTATCACCAAACGCAGGTTCTAATAAGGAAAGAAAGCGTATTGGTAGAGGACATGGCTCAGGTCAGGGAAAAACTGCCGGCAAGGGACACAAGGGTCAGAAGGCTCGTTCAGGCGGCGGCGTTAGACCGGGCTTTGAGGGCGGTCAAATGCCATTGACCCAAAGAATACCTAAGCGTGGGTTTAATAATATATTTGCAGATAAGGTAGTTGCTTTAAATGTTTCTGATTTGGAAAGATTTAACGACGGAATTACTGTAGATGCTGAGATTCTTGAAGCAGCCGGACTTGTAAAAGGCAAGTATGATAAAATAAAGATTCTCGGAAACGGTGAGATTACTAAAAACCTGACCGTTAAGGCAAACGCTTTTTCAGCCAGCGCTAAGGAAAAAATCGAAAAAGCCGGCGGAAAGGCTGAGGTGATGTAAGGTGTTAGAGGTTTTAAGAAATGCCTGGAAAGTGACGGATTTAAGAAAGAAAATTCTATTCACTCTTCTAATTATAATAATTTACAGAATAGGCGGATCAATACCTGTTCCGTTTCTGGATCAAGCTGCGTTGGCTTCCTGGTTTCAGGACACTTCAACCAGCGGTAACTTTTTCAACTATTTGAATATCCTGTCAGGAGGTAACTTCTCAAAGGCTACCTTACTTGCATTGTCTATCTCACCTTATATCAATGCGCAGATCATCATTCAGCTTCTGACTTACGCTATCCCTCCTCTGGAGAGGCTGTCAAAAGAAGGCGAAGAAGGAAGAAAGAAAATCAACAAGATAACAAGGTACACGTCATTCGGAATTGCAATATTCCAAGCATGGGCTTATTATCTGACGCTAAAGAATTCAGCCGAAGCTTTGGTTTATACAACAGGCTGGAAAAAGCTGTTCGCAGAAATCATTATCATTGCCTGCTTTACAGCAGGTGCGTCGCTTATCATATGGCTCGGTGACGAGATAAATGAAAAGGGTATCGGAAACGGTATTTCAATGATACTTTTTGCCGGTATCGTTGCAAGAGGACCTGCCGCTGTAGGAACTCTTATTGAGCTTTTCAAAACAGGCGAGCTAAGATATATGATACTTGTACCGATAGTAATAGTTATCTTCATAGCAATGATCGCATTCATTATCTTTATGGATAATGCAGAGAGAAGAATTCCAATCCAGTATGCTAAGCGTGTTGTCGGAAGAAAAATGTACGGAGGACAAAGCTCGTTCATTCCAATCAAGGTTGCAATGTCGGGAGTTCTTCCTATCATCTTCGCAATGTCGTTTATGTCATTGCCGTCAACGCTTGAGCTATTTATAGCAAAACCAACCGATCCGACAGGATTTTGGCAGAATTTCTATGTTAAATTGCTAGACTGGTTCAGCTATGATAGTTTGGTATACGCTGTGATTTATTTCTTGTTGATTATCGGATTTAACTACTTCTATGTTTCAATGCAGTACAATCCTGTTGAGATCGCAAACAATTTAAGGCAGAACAACGGCGGTATCCCGGGAATCAGACCCGGTAAGCCGACAACTACATTCATAAAGAGAGTATTGTCAAAGATTACTCTGGTAGGAGCTGTGTTCTTAGGAATTATCGCTATCTTCCCGATATTCTTTGCTAAGTTCTCAGGCGTAGGCAGCATCGCAATGGGCGGTACGTCTATACTTATCGTTGTTTCTGTTGCGCTCGAGACTGTTCGTACTTTAGAATCACAAATGATGATGCGTCATCACAAGGGATTCCTTGAATAAGAATTATCAGGAGTAGTGGTTATCTATGAATTTGATTTTATTAGGAGCTCCGGGAGCAGGTAAGGGTACTCAGGCTGAGGTTATATGCAAGGCTTTGAATATTCCTACCATCTCGACCGGAAATATGCTCAGGGAAGCTGTTAAAAACGGAACAAAGAGCGGTCTTGAAGCAAAGAGCTTTATGGACAGCGGTAAGCTGGTCCCTGACGAAGTAGTTATAGGAATTCTTAAAGATAGAATTGCCGAAGACGACTGCAAAAACGGTTTCATACTCGACGGTTTTCCCAGAACAGTTCCGCAGGCAGAGGCTCTTGACAATATGGGCGTTGCAATTGATAAGGTCGTTGAAATCTATGTTCCCGATGAGAAGATAAAGCAGAGGCTTTCAGGCAGAAGAGTCTGCGAGCGCTGCGGAAATTCTTATCACGTTGATTTCAAGCCTACAAAGGTAGATGGTGTTTGCGACGCTTGCGGCGGTAAGACTGTTATCCGCAAGGACGACGAGCCTGAGACGGTAAACAACAGACTTGCAATATACCACGAGCAGACAGCTCCTTTAAAGGGTTATTACGAGAAGCAGGGAAAGCTTGTAACTGTTGAGGGACAGGAAGAGGTTTCAGAGACTTCAAAGTTTACTCTTGCTGCTATTGAGGCGTAATCAATGTTGTATATTAAATCAGACAGCGATATTGAAAAGATGAAGAAGGCAGGGAAAATCACTGCCGGAGCATTAAAAATTGCCGGAGAGTCGATAAAAGCGGGAATGACCACCAAAGAGCTTGACAAGGTCATTCACAGGTATATAACGTCGCACGGGGCGGTTCCGTCGTTTTTGGGATACGGCGGGTTTCCGGCGTCAGCTTGCATATCTGTAAATGACGAGGTCATTCACGGCATTCCCGACGGGAGAAAGATCGAAAACGGCGATATAGTTTCTGTCGATGTGGGAGCTTATATCGGAGGCTTTCACGGAGACAGTGCAAAAACCTTTGCGGTCGGAGAGATATCTGATGAAGCAAAGGCGCTTATGAAGTCGACTGAGGAGAGCTTATATCTTGCAATAGATATGGCAAAGCCGGGTATCAGGCTCGGCGATATCGGTCATGCTATTCAGAAGCATAATGAGGACAACGGATACAGTGTTGTTAAAGAGTTTGTAGGTCACGGCGTGGGCAAAAATCTTCACGAAGACCCCGAAGTGCCGAATTTCGGCAGAGAGGGACATGGTTTGCGTTTGGTTTCTGGTATGGTTATAGCTATAGAGCCTATGATAAATTTAGGAACTGCTAATGTAAAGGTCATGCCGAACGACTGGACTGTTAAGACAACGGACGGTTCGCTGTCGGCTCACTTTGAGCATACAATCGCTATCACTGATAACGGCGCGGTCATTTTGACGCAAGCCGATTAATTAGGGGGCAGCGTTGTGGATATAAAGGTTGGCTCTGTTGTAAAGAGTTGTGCAGGTCGCGATAAAGGTTCCTTTTTCGTTGCAGTGGGAATAAGCGGCGGCTTTGTGGAGATAGCAGACGGCAAGGAGAGAAAGCTCGAAAAGCCTAAGCGGAAAAACATAAAGCACATTTCACCTACCGGCTCTTTGATTTCAATGGAAGCCTTAACAAACAAAAAACTGAGAAAGGTGCTAAATGAGTTCTCGACCCAAGAGCTCAGACAGCCGTAGCTTATTAAGGAAAGGAAGGGTGTAAACATTTATGTCAAAAGAAGATGTAATAGAGGTTGAAGGTACGGTTTTAGAAGCTATGCCGAATGCTACTTTTAAAGTTGAGCTTGCAAACGGACATCAGATTCTTGCGCACGTATCAGGAAAGCTAAGACTTAACTACATTCGTATTATTCCGGGAGATAAGGTAACGGTTGAAATGTCACCTTATGATTTATCAAAGGGAAGAATTACCTGGAGATCAAAATAGGTAATTTCCCAACACAATCGTTTTAGAAAGCGTAAAGCTTTCGGTATTTAAAGGAGGTATTAACATGAAAGTAAGACCTTCAGTTAAGCCGATCTGTGAAAAATGCAAGGTTATAAAGCGCAAGGGCAAGGTAATGGTTATTTGCGAGAACCCTAAGCATAAGCAAAGGCAAGGCTAACGAATGAATAATGGAGGTGCAGCTAAATAATGGCTCGTATTGCTGGAATCGACCTTCCGAAAAATAAGAGAGTTGAAATAGGACTGACTTATATTTACGGAATCGGTCAAAGTACCGCAACAAAAATTCTTGAGGCAACAGGAATAAATCCTGACACTAGAGTTAAGGACTTGACAGATGACGATGAATCAAAGATTCGTGACTACATCGACAAGAACCTGACAGTTGAGGGCGACCTCAGAAGAAATGTTGCATTGAACATCAAGAGATTAACAGAAATCGGTTGTTACAGAGGACTTCGCCATCGCCGCGGACTTCCTGTAAGAGGTCAGAGAACAAAGACAAACGCAAGAACCCGTAAAGGTCCTGTAAAGACAATCGCAAATAAGAAGAAGTAAAGGAGGGTATGAACAATGGCTCAGAAGAAACCTATTCGTCGCAGACGTGAAAGAAAGAATATTGAACAGGGACAGGTTCATATCCAGTCTACTTTCAATAACACAATAGTAACTATCACCGACTTGCAGGGTAATGCAATCTCGTGGGCAAGCGCAGGCGGACTCGGATTCAGAGGTTCAAAGAAATCAACACCGTTCGCTGCACAGACTGCTGCTGAGACTGCCGCAAGAGCTGCAAAGGAACACGGTCTGAAAACCGTTGAGGTTTATGTAAAAGGACCGGGTTCAGGACGTGAAGCTGCTATCAGAGCGCTTCAGACAGAGGAGCTTGAGGTCAGACTTATCAAGGACGTGACCCCTATTCCTCACAACGGATGCCGTCCGCCGAAGAGAAGACGTGTATAGTTTACAAAGCTGAGTTTAAAAGTTTGCTTGGCGTCCAATAATGAAGATTGGATATTAATTAAAAAACGGAGGTAATAACTAATGGCAGTTAGCAGAGAACCAATTTTGAAGAGATGTAAGTCCTTAGGCATCAGCCCTATGGTTATGGGTGTCGGTAAGGAAACAAAGAGAGACCCGAATAAAAATTCAAGAAGAAAAGTATCAGAGTACGGACTTCAGTTGAAAGAAAAGCAAAAGCTCAAGTTTATTTACGGCGTTCTGGAAAAGCAATTCTATCACTACTATGAATTGGCTGAAAAGCAGGAAGGTCAGGCAGGTACTAACCTGTTGACTATGCTTGAGTCAAGGCTTGATAACATTGTTTTCAGAATGGGGCTTTCAATGACAAGAAGAGAAGCCAGACAGCTTGTCGGTCACGGACATTTTGAAGTCAACGGAAAGAAAGTTGACATCCCTTCATACAGAGTAAAGCCGGGCGATGTTATTTCTCTGAGAGAAAAGAGCAAAAAGAGTGTAAAGTTCAATGAAATTATTGAGGCAACAAAGGGCAGAACAGTTCCCGCATGGCTTGATAAGGATAACAACACTTTGTCTGCTACAGTAGTCAGAGCTCCTGAGAAGGAAGACCTCGATTACGAGATCGAAGAGCATCTTATCGTCGAGTTATACTCAAAATAATAAGTTTGTCTGCGGCTTTGGCTTTTTGCCGAAGCTGGTTGCAGCAAAACTTATATCATTCGTTAAAACAATCGTCGTTATTACGAACAGGAGGGTTTTAAATGCTTGAAAAAATTGAAAAGCCAGACATTGAAATAGCAGAGCAAAAGGGTGACGGAACATACGGAAAATTTGTTCTTGAGCCGCTGGAGCGAGGCTATGGTACTACCCTGGGCAACAGCTTAAGAAGGGTATTACTCTCCTCATTACCCGGTGTTGCTGTTAATTCGGTAAAGATTGACGGTGTACATCATGAGTTATCAACTGTTCCGGGGGTTAAGGAAGACGTAACAGAGATCATTCTTAACTTAAAGGGATTGACAGCAAAGCTATATGGCGAAGGACCAAAGACCATTTATATTGAAGCAGAGGGAGAATGTGAGGTCACTGCCGGTGATATCAAAACGGACTCTGAGGTAGATATACTTGTTCCGGATATGCACATTGCCACATTGGGCGAAGGCGCAAAGCTTTATATGGAAATAGTTATCGACAGAGGACGCGGATACGTTTCTGCTGAAAAGAATAAAAGCTATATGCCGAACGCACCTATTGGTGTTATTGCTGTTGACAGTATTTATACGCCGGTATTAAAGGTAAATTACACGGTAGAGAACACCCGTGTAGGACAAATTACAGATTTTGATAAGCTTATCCTAGAGGTTTGGACAGACGGAACGATCTCTGCGAAGGAAGCTGTATCGTTGGCAGCCAAACTCCTCAGCGAGCATCTTAAACTTTTCGTTGATTTATCTGAAGAAACAAGCGTTGTTGAGATAATGGTAGAAAAGGATGATAAGGGAAAAGAAAAAGCGCTTGAGATGACCATTGAGGAACTTGACTTATCCGTGCGTTCGTTTAACTGCTTGAAGAGAGCGGGAATAAATACTGTTAATGACTTGGTTGAAAAGTCAGAAGAAGAAATGATGAAGGTGAGAAACCTCGGAAAGAAATCTTTTGAAGAGGTCAAGGAAAAGCTGAGAAGCTTGGGATATGAGCTTAGCTCAGAGGAAAACAGCTAATCATTTCGCTGAAAATTTGTAAAGGAGTGAATATCATGCCAGGTTCAAGAAAATTAGGCAGAACAAGCGACCAGAGAAGAGCAATGCTCAGAGCTATGGTTACTTTTCTTCTCGAAAACGGTAAGATAGAAACAACTGTATCAAGAGCCAAAGAAGTTCAGGCTATGACCGAAAAAATGATAACACTAGGTAAAACTCCTGAACTGCATAATAAGCGTCAAGTTCTTTCGTATGTTACAAAAGAAAGCGTTGCTAAGAAATTATTTGATGAGGTTTCGCCGAAGTATGCTGAACGCAACGGCGGTTACACAAAAATCATCAAAATCGGACCTCGCCGCGGAGACGCTGCTGAAATGGCAATTATTCAGTTGGTATAATCAAACTTAAAACTGACAACTCTTAAAGGTTTTTAAGGGTTGTTTTTTTGTCTTATTTATTTGATAATAAAATTCCTGAAAATTTACTTAAAATTAACTAAGGGGACTAGCAAAATAGTTCATAATAGTGTATAATATTTGAGGATTTTATAATTTTAATAAAATAAGGGAGTAAAATATGAGTTTATTTGCAGTGTTGAAGCTTATCGGCGGACTTGCTCTGTTTCTTTACGGAATGGATGTAATGGGTTCAAGTCTTGAAAAGCTTGCCGGAGGGAGATTAGAAAGGATTTTTGAAAAGCTCACATCTAATCCTTTTAAGGCTGTGTTGCTCGGCGCGGGAGTAACGGCAGTAATTCAAAGCTCTGCGGCGACAACAGTTATGCTTGTAGGTTTTGTTAATTCGGGAATAATGAAACTGCATCAGGCTATCGGTATCATTATGGGTGCGAATATCGGTACGACTGTTACAGCGTGGCTTTTGAGCCTTACAGGCATTGAGGGGGATAATTTCTGGCTCACTTTGCTAAAGCCGTCTTCTTTCACACCGATATTGGCGCTGATAGGATTAATACTTTATATGTTTGTTAAATCGGGTAAGAAAAGGGATATCGGAGCTATACTTCTCGGCTTTGCAATTTTAATGTTCGGTATGGACACAATGTCTGGGGCTATAGATCCTCAGGCTGTTCCGGGACTGACAAATATCTTGACAATGTTCTCAAATCCTTTCTTCGGGGTTTTGGCAGGTATTATTATAACTGCTGTACTTCAAAGCTCGTCGGCATCTGTAGGAGTTTTGCAGGCGCTTTCTGCCACAGGAGCTATTAAATTCGGCGCTGCTATTCCTATTATCTTGGGGCAGAATATAGGCTCGTGCGTAACGGCTTTAATATCTTCTGTTGGAACTAACAAGGCTGCGAAAAGGGTAGCTATTGTTCACCTTTATTTTAATATTATAGGAACGGTGCTGTTTTTAGCTGTATTCTATATCCTTAACTCGATAATAGATTTCAGCTTTTTGAACGACACTGTCGGTGCGGCGCAGATAGCTATAGTTCACACGCTGTTTAACTGTGGGGTAACGATTATACTTCTGCCGTTTATCAAGGTTCTTGAAAAGCTTGCTTATCTTACCATCAGAGAGGATAATGAGGAGAAGGAAAAGAAAAGTACATTTGCCCTTTTGGACGACAGGTTTCTTGCAACGCCCAGCGTTGCTTTAGCGCAGTGCAGAACTCTGCTTGTTAAAATGTCGGAGATGGCGAGGGAAAATATACGTCTTGCGATAGCGACGATAAACAAGTATGACGCCGATGCGGCTAAGCAGGTTGAAAAAAATGAGGATATGGTCGATAAGTTCGAGGACAAAATAGGAACTTATCTTGTCAAGCTGTCAAGCAGGGATCTGTCTGTGAAGGACAGCCAGTCGATAGCAATGCAGCTGCACGTTATAGGTGACTTTGAGAGAATTTCCGACCATTCAAAAAACATAATCAAACTTTCTAATGAAATGCACGACAAGAAAATCGAGTTTTCTAAAAAAGCAAGGGCTGAGCTTAAAGTAATATGCCGTGCTGTAACTGATATTCTTGATATGGCGGTAGAAGCGTTTACTACTCAGGATAAGAATGTAATAACCAAAATTGAGGCGCTTGAGGAGGCTATAGACAAGCTTTGCCTAAAACTTAGAAACAGACACATAAAGAGGCTTCAAAAGGGAACCTGCACAATAGAGCTTGGTTTTATTTTTACAGACCTTTTGACGAATTTAGAAAGAGTATCGGATCATTGTTCGAATATTGCGTCTTCTATAAAACAGGCGGACGATGAGTCTTTCGAGTCGCATAAATATGTAAGAAAACTAAAGGAAACGGGCGAGAATTTCGACAGGGATGTTGAGGAATATATGGACATCTATCATATTCCTAAAAAGCAAGAGAGATAACTTTTAATATGAATTATAATGTCCTTGTTTTGCTGACTAAGGACATTTCTTTATAAAATGGTATAATAAAAAGTTCAAGGAGTTTTTGTATGAATAAGATATATGAAAAGATTGAAAGGTGCTGTAAGTATATACGCAAAAAGACCGATTTCGTTCCCGAGATAGCACTTGTTCTCGGCTCGGGTCTGGGAGATTATGCAGAGAGCGCAAATGTCAAAGTTGAGTTTACTATCCCCTACTCGGATATTAGCGGATTTCCTGTGTCTACTGTTTCAGGACACAAAGGGCAATTTGTTTTCGGAACGGTAAACGGCGTCAAGACGGTTATTATGCAGGGCAGAGTACATTTTTACGAGGGGTATGACATTACTGATGTAGTTCTGCCTGTTAGGCTGATGGGAATGTTGGGCGCAAAGGTTTTGTTTCTGACAAACGCCGCAGGAGGAATTAACGAGAATTTTCAGTGCGGAGATTTTATGCTTATCACCGACCACATCTCATCTCTTGTAAAAAGCCCTCTCATTGGCGAAAATATTGATAAGCTGGGCGTTCGCTTCCCTGATATGAGCGAGATATATGACAGGGATCTGGCGGATATAATAAGAAAGTCTGCTAAGGAAATCAATATTAATCTAAAAGAGGGAGTTTATATTCAAACTACAGGACCGCAGTTTGAGTCTCCTGCCGAGATAAGGGCGTTTAAAGCTATGGGGGCGGACGCCGTTGGTATGAGCACAGCCTGCGAGGCTATTGCGGCAAAGCATATGGGTATGAATATATGCGGAATATCCTGTATTACCAATATGGCGGCAGGAATAAGCAAAAGCCCTATTTCGCACATTGAGGTTAGTGAAACGGCTGACAGGGTGGCTGATGATTTTAAAAGGCTTTTAACGGAAGCTATTGAAAACATATCTGATTATTTAAACACTATGCAGTAAATCGCACAATGGAGGATATTTCTGAGGAAGTATAAGCATAAGTATGATTAGATTTTACAATGGAAAAATTCTCACTCTTGCCGATGGGTTTAATATATCAGAAGGCGAGGTTTGGGTCGATAAGGATAAGATTTCTTTTGTGGGCAAACCGACCTCTGATATTCTTGATAGTCAAAGGTTTGAGCGTGAGATTGATTTAGAGGGCAATCTTTTGATGCCTAGCTTCAAGGACGCGCATACACATTCTGCGATGACGTTCCTTCGCTCATATGCAGACGATATGCCCTTGCAGGACTGGCTGACAAAACAGGTGTTTCCAATGGAGGCTAAGCTAACGGGCGAGCATATTTATGCATTTACTAAGCTTGCGATATTAGAGTATTTGTCAAGCGGTATAACTGCGTCGTTTGATATGTATTTCAAACTTGACGACTATGTAAGAGCAAATCTTGACGCGGGCTTCAGGACGGTAATATGCTCGTCAACTAATGATTTCGGGGGAAGTCCGGAGCAGGACGAAGATGACTATTTGAGATTTAACAGCATCTCTCCTTTGATTTCTTATAAGTTCGGCTGCCATGCTGAATATACTACAAAACTTGAGACTATCAAGGGAATTGCAAAGCTGTGCCAAAAATACAAAGAGCCGTTTTATTCTCATAACAGCGAAACTGAAAGGGAGGTTTTAGAGTGTATTTCACGTTACAATAAAACCCCTACAGAGTTATTTGACGATTTGGGTCTGTATGAATACGGCGGCGGAGGTTTTCACTGTGTGTATTTGAGCGAAAACGATATGAATATTTTTAAGGAAAAAGGGCTTTGGGCGATAACTAATCCGGGCTCTAACACAAAGCTTGCAAGCGGAGTTGCCGATATTTCAAAAATGCTTGATATGGGAATTAATATCGCCATAGGAACAGACGGAGCGGCGTCTAATAATGCGCTTGATATGTTCAGGGAGATGTATCTTGTAACGGGGCTTCAGAAGATTAAATATATGGACGCTTCAATCTGTCCTGCCAATGACGTTTTGTATATGGCGACGGCAGGTTCTGCTAAAGCTATGGGTCTTGAGAACTGCGATACTATAGAAGCTGGCAAGCAGGCGGATTTGGTCGTTATAGATTTAAACAAGCCGAATATGCAGCCTGTTCACAACATTACAAAAAATATAGTGTTCAGCGGTTCAAAGCAAAATGTTAAGCTTACAATGTGCGCAGGAAAGATACTTTATCATCACGGAGTATATTATCTCGACGAAACCGAGCAGGATATCTATAAAAGAGCCAATGAAATGCTAAAGGATTTTTAAATGATTACTTTTGTTATTTTATTTATTTTATAAAAAAATAGAAAAAACACTTGCAAAATAAGTTAAAGGGTGTTATAATTATTTCAATAGTTTTATTGAAAGACTGGAAATTTGACTTCCGGTCTTTCGTCTTTGTTTAGGAAATTTGCATTTTAGACGTATTTCAGTTACCGAAACCGACTTAAATATCAAAGAAAGGTAAGGCATTAAAATGAATAATAAAAAATCCGGCTCGACAGTCCACAAAATTGCCGAGCTTGCAAAACCTCTTTGTGATGAACTGGGGCTTGAGCTTTGGGACGTTAAGTTTGAAAAAGAGGGTACAACTTGGTACCTTAGGGTGTTTATTGATAAAGACGGCGGTGTTAATATTGACGACTGCGAGAGTTTTTCAAGACCGTTTAACAAGTTGCTCGATGAAATTGACCCTATATCTCAGTCGTATGTGTTTGAGGTTTCAGGTCCGGGACTTGGTAGACGGCTAAGAAAGCCGGAGCATTTTGAAAGGTTTATCGGTGAGAAAGTAAGAATACGTTTTATAAGAGCGAGAAACGGCGAAAAGGAAGCGGTCGGAACGCTTATTGGGTACTCAAAACCTAATATAACGGTTCGATTTGACGGCTCTGAGGACGATGATATCATTTCGCTGTCGGAATGTGCTTATATAAAACTTAATGATGATGAAGATTTATTTGACATATAGTATAAGGAGGAACAAGGAAAAATGAATAAGGAATTTTTTGAGGCTCTTGCACTCTTGGAAGAGGAAAACGGAATAAGTGAGGATGTTTTGATCGAGAAGATCGAGCAGGGTATTTTTAAGGCTGTTAAAAAGGATTTCCCTGATACCTTTGAAGAAAACATTTTTGTTAAAATTGATATGGAGAAAAACAGACTTAATGTAAAAATCAATAAGACTGTAGTTGAAGAGGTTGAGGACGAGGCCAATGAAATAAGTTTAGATGACGCACTTGAGATTTCAAAAAAAGCTAAGGTTGGTTCTCAGGTTGAAATAAAGCTTAATCCTGCAAAGTTTAAAAGAATTGCGGCGCAGTCTGCAAAGCAGTCGATAAGAAGCGATATAAGAGAAATTGAAAGGGAAAACCTTTTAGCGCTTTATGAGAATAAGGAACACGAATGCGTTTCAGCAACTGTTATGAAAATTGAGCCGGAAACGGGTAACGCTGTTTTGTCTATTGAGGGCAATGAGGTTTATTTAATTAAAAATGAGCAGATCCCGGGTGAAACACTTCACGAGGGAGACATTATAAAGGTTTATGTTGTAGGAATCGTAAATCCAGAAAAACGTCCTTCTGTTAAAATCTCAAGAACGCATAGGGATTTAGTAAAAAGATTGTTCGAGCTTGAAGTTCCCGAGGTTTACGACGGAACGGTTGAAATTATGGGAATTTCAAGAGAAGCAGGTTCAAGAAGCAAGGTCGCCGTAAGGTCGAAGAATGAAAATGTAGACGCAGTAGGCGCTTGCATAGGACCTAGACGTTCGAGAATATCAGCTATTGTTAAGGAGTTAAGCGGAGAAAAAATTGATATAATTCCATACAGCGAGGACGACGCGGAGTTTATTGCTTCGGCTCTTTCTCCTTCTGATGTTATAAAGGTTACGCTTGCAGAGGACGGAACAAGAGCCAGCGAGGTCATTGTTCCTGACGATCAGCTTTCTCTTGCCATAGGAAACAGAGGACAAAACGCTAAGCTTGCCGCGAAGCTGACAGGTTATAAAATTGATATCGGTCCTGAGAATCCGATTGAGATAGATTAATTGCAGCAGGTAAAATAACAACTGAGAAATAAATTATTTGTACAGAGAAATAAAGGAAGATAGCCATATATGAAAACAAAGAAAATTCCTATGAGAATGTGCATAGGGTGTGGTGAAGTGAAGCCTAAAAAAGAGCTTATACGTATTGTTAGATCAAAAGAGGGTGAAATTTCACTCGACTTGACAGGAAAGAAGTCAGGCAGAGGCGCATATATCTGCGGCGATTTGAAATGTTTACAAAAGGCGAGAAAATCGAGAAGGCTTGAAAAAAGCTTTTTGTGTCAGATCTCGGATGAAATATATGACGCAATGGAAAGAGAGCTGTCTAAATGAATAAGATAATGGGTCTTTTGACAATGGCGAGAAGAGCAGGTAAACTTTCTCTCGGAATGGATATGAGTAAGGACGCGTGCAAAAGCGGAATTTCAAAAGGCATCTGTACCGCTGTTGACATTTCACCTAAAAGCCTTAAAGAAATTAAGTTTGTGTGTATGAATGAAAATGTGCCGCTTTATTCTCTCGGAATGGATATGGAAACGGTCGGAGTTGAACTGGGTAAGAAAGTCGGAATAATATCAGTCAACGATGGCGGATTTATGAAAAAGGCTATAAAATATATTAATGAAATTGACGAATCGTTCAATGATAAGGAGGTTACTTAAACCTATGGTAAAAAATTATAAACTCGGAGAGCTTGCTAAGGATCTAAAACTTACATCGGCAGCTGTTATTAAGTGCCTTGAAGGAGTATACGGAGAGCCAAAGAAGACGGTTTCATCACTCAGCCCGCAAGAGGCAACCTATGTGTTTGAGTATTTTACACAGAAAAATCAGGTCGAGAGCTTTGATAAATATTTTGCAAGCGGTGTTGTTAAAGAAGAGAAAAAGGAAAAACCGAAGCCTAGAAAGTCTGAAAAGAAGCCCGCTGTAAAAACGGAGAAGAAAACTGTAAGCAAGCCTAAAAAGGCAGAATCAGAAAATTCTGAAAAGAAGAAAGATAAACCGGCAAAGACAGAGGTTAAAGCGGCTGAGCCAAAGAAAAAGGCTGAAAAGAAAATTGAGAAAAGGACTCAACCCCAAAAGAAGAAAACTCCTCCTAAAAAGCAGGATCACGGAACAAAGCAGAAACTTGTTTCAACCGGTTCGTCGCAGAGCGGAGTAACCGTTTCAAAGGGCGAAGAAACGCACTCAAACATAAAGACCGTTGATACAAGGGGAAGCTATGTAAACCTCGATAAATACAACGAGAAGTATGACACTCTTGCAGAATCAAAGTCGGGCAGAGGAAAGGATAACTATACCAAAAAGCAGAAGATAAAGCAGAAGTCTCAGCAATACAGAAAACAGCGCAAGTCAAACAAGGTTGAAACAGAGGCTCAGAAACTTAAAAGGCTGGAGCTTGAGCGTGCAAGAAAACAGCAGCTCAAGGTTTCAATTCCTGACGAGATAACTGTATCAGAGCTTGCTTCGAGATTAAAGGTCGTTGCAACCGAAGTTATAAAGAAGCTAATGGGTCTTGGCGTAATGGCATCAATCAACGAGGTCGTTGATTTTGACACTGCGTCACTGGTTGCTGAGGAGCTTGGAGCTAAAGTTGAAAAGGAAGTACACATAACTATTGAAGAACGTCTTATTGTCGATGAAGAGGATAAGGAAGAGGATTTAGTTGAGAGATGTCCGGTAGTAGTTGTTATGGGACACGTCGATCACGGTAAGACCTCGATACTTGATAGAATTCGCAACGCGCACGTTACTGACTCTGAGGCTGGTGGAATTACACAACATATCGGCGCATATCAGGTTATGTGCAACGGTAAGCCGATTACTTTCCTTGACACTCCCGGACACGAGGCGTTCACAGCTATGAGACTAAGAGGAGCGCAGGCTACTGATATTGCTATACTAGTTGTTGCGGCAGACGACGGCGTTATGCCTCAGACTGTTGAAGCCATAAATCACGCAAAGGCGGCAGGGGTATCTATAATTGTCGCTATTAATAAGATGGACAAAGAGGGCGCAAACCCCGACAGGATTAAGCAGGAATTGACCGAGCATGAAATTCTTTGCGAGGAATGGGGCGGAGACGTTATCTGCGTGCCTGTATCTGCGGTTACAGGAATGGGTATTGACGAGCTTTTGGAAAACATTTTGCTTGTTGCGGAGGTCAAAGAGCTTAAAGCTAATCCGAACAGACTCGGAAAAGGAACCGTTATTGAGGCTAGGCTTGATAAGGGCAGAGGTCCTGTTGCGACTATACTTGTTCAGAATGGAACGCTCAATTCGGGAGATATTATTATAGCAGGAACTGCTGTTGGAAGAGTAAGGACAATGAGAAACGACAAGGGCGAGGAGATAAAGTCGGCAGGACCTTCTACACCTGTTGAGATTACAGGTTTGGGCGAGGTTCCTGACGCCGGAGACGCATTTAATGTCGTTGCAGACGAAAAGCTCGCAAGAGAGCTTGCAGAGCAGAGAAAGCATCAGGCAAAAGAAGAGATATTCGGACAGTATCAAAAGGTTACTTTGGAAAACCTGTTCAGCCAGATTACAGAGGGAGAGAGAAAAGAGCTTCCTATCATTGTTAAGGCAGATGTTCAGGGTTCGGTTGAGGCTGTTAAGCAATCTCTTGAAAAAATATCAAACGACGAGGTTAGAGTTAAGGTTATCCACGGCGCTGTTGGTGCTGTTTCAGAGGGCGACGTTATGCTGGCGGCTGCTTCAAACGCTATTATCGTTGGATTTAACGTGCGTCCTGACCCTATCGCTAAAGAGAGCGCCGAGCGTGACGGAGTTGATATCCGTCTTTACAGAATTATTTACGACGCAATCGAGGAGATAGAGGACGCTATGAAGGGTATGCTTGCGCCTAAATACCGTGAGGTTGAAACTGCCCGTGCGGAGGTAAGACAGGTATACAAGATTTCTAATGTCGGTCAGGTTGCAGGATGTTATGTTCTGTCGGGTAAAATCGGCAGGAACAACGAAATAAGAGTTGTTCGTGACGGCATCGTTATCGCTGAGGATAAGATGGCGAGTCTGAAAAGGTTTAAAGACGACGTTAAAGAGGTTTCAGAAGGGTATGAATGCGGTATATCTCTTGAGAAATTTTCCGATATTAAAGAGGGAGATATTTTAGAAGCTTTCTATATGGAAGAGTACAGAGACTAGCGTAAAAATACTTAACTAAGACCTACTAGTTTTTACAGCAGGCATATATATCAAAACTTTAAGGAGAGAACAAATTGGCAGGTTATAAACCAAGAAGATTATCTGAGGATATAAGAAGAATTATTTCAGGTAAAATAAGAGATTTAAAGGATCCGAGAATCAATAACAACGGTATGATAACGATTGTTCGCTGTGATGTTTCAAACGATATCTCGTACTGTAAGGTTTATGTTTCATCTTACGAGGGGTTTGAAAAGGCAAAGGAAGCCGTTAAAGGCTTTGAGTCGGCGTCCGGACTTTTAAAGCGTGAAATTTCCAATGTTCTCAGACTGAGAAAATGCCCCGAACTGGAATTTGTCGCTGATAATTCTATGGAACATTCTATTAAAATCAACAAGATTTTAAAGGAGGTTTCAAGTGATAGATTAATTTCTGATGACGACAGCGAGAAATATTGATAGGCTAGATCATGTTAAACAATTAAGTGATTTCCGCAAAGGAGTGACATACAAGTGGATTTTTCAAAGGTAAAAAGTTTTTTGGAAAGCGACGAATGTAATAATGTAACGATTTTAACGCATAAAAGTCCTGACGGCGATACCTTAGGCGGAGGCTTTGCACTATGCTATCTTCTCAGGGATATGGGAAAGAAAGCTAATGTTGTAAATAACGAGCCTTTCCCTAAAAAGTATAAAGAGTTTATGTACCCTGATTACGAGCCTATGGATTTTGAGGAAAAGTGCGTTATTGCGGTGGACATCGCCAGTTTGGAGCTGTTAGGCGATAATTTGTCTGAGTACAAAAAAGAGGGAAAAGTCGACCTTTGTGTAGATCACCATATGACAAATAAAAAATATGCGAAGCTGTATTATATTGATAATGATTCTGCGGCAGCTTGCCAGACATTATATGAGCTGATAAAATATATGAAAAGACCCATAACAAAGCTTATTGCGACTTGTCTTTATATCGGCATCGCAACAGACACCGGCTGCTTTAAGTTTGAAAGCGTTTCGCCTAAAACACATATGATAGCGGCTGAGCTTATTTCATATAGTATAAATCACGGATATTTAAACCGTATGATGTTTGATGTTAAGCCAAGGGGAGTAATCAAGGTCGAGCAGGAGGTTTTGAGAAATCTAAAATTCTGCTTTGACGACAGATGCGCTATTGAATTTGTGCCTAAGGCTCTTATAGACAACAGCGGTGTGGAGTCTGCCGAGTTTGAGGAACTGGCGACAATTCCTCTCACAGTAGAGGGAGTTGAAGTCGGCATAACCATTAAAGAAAAGGGAAATAACGATTATAAGCTGTCGGTTAGGACTACCGATAAGCACGACGCTTGCGCATTTTGCAAAAGCTTCGGCGGCGGAGGTCATCTTCGTGCTGCCGGCTGTCAGATAAGCGGAACATTTGACGAGGTTATGAAAAAGATAACAGACAGAGCCGCTGAGATGTTTGAATAATCATAAAGCTATGGATAAAGAATTAAACGGAATTATCGTTATAAACAAGCCTAAGGGGTTTACCTCCTTTGATGTTATTGCAAAGCTGAGAGGTATCCTTCATATCAAAAGACTGGGGCACGCAGGAACGTTAGACCCAATGGCTACGGGAGTTTTGCCTGTTTTTGTCGGCAAGGCGACAAAGGCTTGCGACATTCTTCCTAACAACGAAAAGAGCTATAAAGCGGGATTTAAGCTAGGTATAAAGACAGATACTCAGGATATTACAGGCAAAATCATTTTTGAGGAAAAGTCAAGTATCAGTTCTGACAGGCTAATGGAAAAAGTTAAGATGTTTTTAGGCGAAACAGAACAGCTTCCGCCGATGTACTCGGCAGTATCAATAGGCGGAAAGCGCCTTTATGAGCTTGCACGAGAGGGTAAAGAGGTAGAGAGAAAGCCGAGAAAGATAAATGTCAAAATCATAGAAGTCACAGAGTTTGATGAGGCTTCGCAAACAGGAGAAATAGAGGTACACTGTTCTAAGGGAACGTATATAAGAACCATAATTCACGATTTGGGCGAGTCTCTCGGTACAGGCGGAGTTTTGACATCGCTTGAGAGAACATCATCAAGCGGGTATGATACTTCTCAAAGTCATACGCTTGACGAGGTTCGTGTGCTTATAGAAAGCGGTAAAGGTATTGAGGGGATAATGTACCCGATTGACAGTGCTTTTATGATTTATGAAAAGGTCGTTTTAAATCAAAAGCATACAAGACTATATAAAAACGGCGTAAAGCTAAGGCTAGAACAGGTTATGGCAAAGGGCGGAAATACATATCGTGTATACGGAAGTGATAATGTGTTTTTAGGACTGGCTTTTGCAGACGGCAAAACAAATAAATTTGTTATAAAAAAGAATTTCTTTTAAGCTGAGATTTTGAATGTAAAACTAATTCGGTTCTTGGCAAAGGGATTGGTATTATGATTTTAGACATAACAAAAAGCAAAGGCGCTTTTCAAAATAAAACTGCTGTAACAATGGGGATATTCGACGGAGTACACAGAGGGCATCAGGCTGTTATTAATACCGCTTGCGAGTTTAAAAAGCAAGGGCTGGATGTCGTACTGTTCACATTTAAAACAGATACCGTCACCACAAAGGGCAGAGGATTTATAGAAATGCTTTTATCTGACGATTTAAAAAAAGAGCGTTTTGCTAAATTGGGGGTCGACTATATATATTCCCCTGCTTTTGATGAAATGAAGAATATGACTTCTGCTCAATTTGTTGAGCAGGTTTTGTATAAAAAACTGAATGCGGAGGTCGTTGTCTGCGGAGAGGATTTTCGCTTCGGAAAGGGAGCAAAAGGAGACGCAGAAAAATTAAAATTACTGTGTGAAAAGTATCATATAAAGACGGTCATAGTCAAGCAGGCGCAGTATGAGGGCAGAAAGATAAGCTCGTCAGATATAAGAGACTGCATAAGGCGTGGAGAAATCAAAAGGGCAAACGAGATGCTTGGGTACAATTATTATTACAAGCTGCCTGTTCTGCACGGTAACGAAATAGGTAGAACGCTTGACTTCCCTACGATAAATCAGGAGATCACAAAAGGATATATATTACCTTTGTTTGGGGTTTATATTACCCGAACAAAGATAGATGGCAAGTGGCATAACAGCATTTCAAATATTGGCGTAAAGCCCACGTTTGAGGAAAGGTCTGCGCCGTTGATTGAGACAAATATCCTAGACTTCGAGGGAGATATATACGGACAAGTTGTAGAGGTTGAGCTTATTTGTTTTTTAAGACCGGAGAGGAAGTTTGAAAGTGTTGATGAGTTAAAAAGGCAGGTCAAGTCTGATATAAATAAAACAAGAGAATTTTTTGAACATTGGGAGGATTTATAATGAGCAAGGTAAGAACAAGATTTGCGCCAAGCCCCACAGGGTATATGCATATTGGAAATCTAAGAACGGCATTGTTCACTTATATTATTGCAAAGAAAAACGGCGGAGACTTTATTCTGAGAATTGAGGACACCGACAGGGAAAGACTTGTAGAGGGTGCGACCGACGTTATTTACAATACGCTTAGAGAGTGCGGACTGAACTGGGACGAGGGTCCTGACGTTGGGGGAGAATACGGTCCTTATATACAGTCTGAGAGAATGGGAATGTATAAGGATTATGCCATAGAGCTTGTCGAGAAAGGAAAGGCTTATTACTGCTTTTGCGATAAGGAGCGTTTGGACGAGTTAAAGGCTGTTCAGGAGGCAAGCGGAGTTATGCCTATGTATGACAGGCATTGCAGAAATTTAAGCGATGAGGAAGTTAAAGAAAAGCTTGAAGCCGGAATACCGTATGTAATCAGGCAAAAGGTTCCCACAGAGGGCGAAACGACATTCCACGATGAGCTTTACGGAGACATAACAACTCCTAACTCAACGCTTGACGATCAGATACTTCTAAAAAGCGACGGCTATCCGACGTATAATTTCGCAAATGTAATCGACGACCACCTGATGGGAATTACCCATATAGTAAGGGGAAACGAGTATCTTTCTTCAACGCCTAAGTATAATCTTCTTTATGAGGCATTTGGTTGGGAAGTACCTAAGTATATTCACGTTGAGCATATAATGAAGGACAAACAGCATAAGCTGGCAAAGCGTGACGGTGATGCATCTTATCAGGATTTGATAAAGCAGGGCTATCTTACAGAGGCAATACTCAACTATATTGCATTGCTTGGCTGGGCGCCTAAAGGAGAAAGAGAGATTTTCACTCTTCCTGAACTGATTGAGGAATTTGACGTTTCGGGACTTTCAAAGTCACCTGCTATTTTTGACGCTATGAAGCTGAAAGCGATAAACGGCGAGTATATAAGAAAAATGCCTATTGAGGAGTTTGAAAGCCACGCAATGCCTTATTTAAAGCAGTCTATAAAGAGAGAGGATATAAACTTAAGAGATGTTGCAGAGCTTTTGCAGCCGAGAACTGAGCTTTTTACTGATATTCCTGAGCAGGTTGACTTTATTGACAAAATGCCTGAGTATGACAATGCTTTGTACTGTCATAAAAAGATGAAAACTAATGAGGAGAACTCTCTTGTTTCTTTAAAAGAGGTTTTGCCTGTTTTAGAGGGTATTGATGAGAATAGCTGGAATCAGGAGACTATATACAACAATGTCGTTGAGCTTGTTAAGAAAATGGAGGTCAAAAACGGAGTTGTATTCTGGCCGCTGAGAGTTGCCGTTTCCGGCAAGGCTTTCACGCCGGGCGGCGGAGTTGAGCTTTGCGTTATTTTGGGAAAAGACGAGTCAATAAAGAGAGTTAAAACGGCTATAGAAAAGCTGTCAAAGTGAGTTAAGCAGCTTGTCAAACAAATGACAGGTAAGACCATTTCTTTAGTTTTTCATACAACTATCACAATAAACTGCTAAAATACAGATGATTTAAAAATACTATCGTGAGGAGGTTATCCTTATATGATTGAGGTAAAAAATCTTTCAAAGCATTTTGGAGACAAAAAGGCTGTAGACGGTATTTCCTTTACCGCCGAAGACGGCGAAATACTCGGCTTTTTAGGACCTAACGGTGCAGGTAAATCCACAACTATGAATATTCTCACAGGGTATATTTCGTCAACGGACGGCGTTGCGCTGATAGATGGGATAGATATTCTGGAAAACCCTATAAAGGCTAAGCAGAAGATAGGCTATCTTCCCGAGCAGCCGCCGCTTTATATGGATATGACTGTTAAGGAATATCTTTCATTTGTGTATGATTTGAAAAAGTGCAAGCTGCCGAGAAATACGCATCTTAAAGACATTTGTAATCTTGTGAAAATAGAAAATGTTTATAACAGAGTTATAAAGAACCTTTCAAAGGGATACAAGCAAAGAGTTGGTCTTGCACAGGCGCTTGTGGGAAATCCCAATGTGCTGATTTTAGACGAGCCTACTGTTGGTCTTGACCCTAATCAGATCATTGAAATAAGGACGCTTATCAAAAGGCTAGGCAAAAACCATACGGTTATTCTGTCCTCGCATATTTTGTCTGAGGTTCAGGCTGTGTGCGATAAAATCGTTGTTATAAATCAGGGCAAGATAGTTGCTGACGATACCGAAGAAAACCTTTCAAAGAACCTTGTAAACAACAATAAAATCTCAGTCAAGATAGACGGACCTTTTGATGAGGTTGAAAAGGTTATAAGCTCGATAGTCGGCGTTAAAGTTGTTAGTATGACATCAAAAGACACCGACGAGTTCTGCGAGTTTTCTATTGAATCTGAGGAGGGCGTTGATATTCGCCGTGAGTTGTTTAAGAGGATTTCTGAGCGAAGCTGGTATATTATGGAGCTTAAAACTTCGGATATGTCGCTTGAAGATATATTCTTAA
This sequence comes from uncultured Clostridia bacterium, assembly GCA_947630825.1. Classification (GTDB taxonomy): domain Bacteria; phylum Bacillota; class Clostridia; order Oscillospirales; family Ruminococcaceae; genus UMGS1601. Next base: position 89,240 of record CANRJA010000001.1, read on the forward strand.
GACTTACAGTCGGGGAGAGTATTCCTGCTGTGCAAAGGAACGGAGGTAATGAATAATGAAGGCAATTTTTAGAAGAGAATTTGTTTCATATTTTACTACTCCTATAGGGTATATTTTTCTTGCTATATTTTTTGCTCTGGCAGGAATAGATTATTCTGTAACATCTATTGCAAAAGGCTCTTCCGGTTCTTCGGGGGGTGCTCAAGGGTACGGAACGGCAGAGCTTACACAGTTTTTTCTGTGGCTGCTTATTATAATAGTAATTTTGATACCCATACTCACTATGAGAACCTTATCTGAGGATAAGAGACAGAAAACAGATCAAATTCTTTTGACGTCTCCTGTTAATTTATCGGGGATCGTTGCAGGAAAGTTTTTCGCATCATTTTTAGTTTATATGATGGGTTTAGCGATAACTCTTGTATTTTCAGTAGTTGTTTCGGCGTTTTCAAAGCCTGACTGGCTCACTGTTTTTGGAAATATTGTAGGTCTGCTGCTTTTGGGCGCTGCGTGTATCTCAATAGGCATTTTTGCTTCGAGCCTTACTGAAAATCAGGTCGTTTCAGCGGTTATAAGTTTGGCTTCAATCGGTTTGATGAGCCTGCTTTCGGTTATTTCAAGCTTTATACCTATTGAAATTATACAGACTATTCTCAATAAGCTTTGCTTTTTAGAAAGATATATCGGATTTACATACGGTCAATTCGATTTATCGAGTGCATTATACTTCATCAGCGTTGCCGTAGCATTTATGTTCTTTACAGTCAGAGTGCTTGAAAAACGCCGTTGGGCTTAAAGGAGGTAGCGAAGATGAATATGGACGAAAAAGATTTTCAACAGCAAGAGCAAGTATTATCAGAGACAACAGAAAATTCAGAAACCGATGTTATTGAAACATTTGATAATGAATTTGATAAAGAAACAGAAATTGAAACTGAAACAGATTCAGAGTTTAGTGAAGGCTCAGAAGCATCTGATTTTCAAGAGGAGAATTCTGAGGATAAGGTAAAAAAACAGAAAAAGCCAAAGAAAAATTTTAAAAGGCTAAAGCACGGTACTATGGCTACTGTTTTAACTGTTGTTTTCATAGTTGTTTTGGTGCTTGTGAATATCGTAGCGACAAGCGTTTTTGAGAGATTTCCGCTTACCATTGATATGACATCAGATGAATCATATACGATTTCTGATGAAACTGCGGATTATATCAAGGGAGTGGATAAAAAGGTAAAAATCACGGTTTTGTCTGAGGAGAGTGAATTTACTTCGACCTCGAAATATATTCGACAATCTAATGAGATTTTGAAAAACATTGTTAAGAGCAATAAAAACTTTTCTATTGAATATATAGACCTTTTGTCAAATCCTGAGGTCAAATCTGAATATGAGGACAGTCTTTCCGAGTATGATATTATAGTTGAGTCGGGCAAAAATCACGAAAGAACAACGGTTGTGCATCCGCAGGACCTGGTTAATTTCTCAAACGATTTTGAAACATCTTTTCAGCAGAATATGGGAGGAACTCTCGACTCGTTTATAGAATACTACGGCGGAATGACCGCTATTCAGAACTATCCAACAGGAATTGAGAGCAACTGTGCAGAACAGGCTATCACGTCTGCAATTTTAAAGGTTACTGACGCAAACCCTGTAACAGTTACTCTGCTTACGGGAAGAAACGAACTGACATCGTTGTCATATTTTCAAAGTCTACTAAATGCAAACGGATATATAGTAAACAGTGTTGATATAACTACTCAGGATATTCCAAAGGAAGCAAACCTTATTGTTATGGGAGCTCCGAGCGTTGATTATACGGCAGAGGAAGTTGAAAAGGTATCGGCGTTTTTGGATAACGATGAGAAGCTTGAAAAGAATCTTCTTTACATTGAAAGCGTTCAGCAGCCTGACACTCCGAATATCGACGAGCTTTTAGAGGAGTACGGAATAAAGTTCAGAGACGAGTTTGTATATGATTCAAACGGTAGCAATGCAAGCAACGGATATGTGTTTATGGAGCGTTCAAGTGACAAGTTTATGGACGACATCAAGGATGATTCATTGAGGCTGTTCACAAGTTTATATACAAAGCCTATTACCATTGAGTTTGATGAAAAAAATATGAGAACCTGCGAGGCTTATATTCAGACGTCGGATACAGGTTATACGATGGACAAAAACAGTAAAGAGCTGACAAACGGAGTAACAGTTACCGCAGCAGTAGGTTCAAAGGCTTCGTTTATTGGCGATAAAACTAATTACAGCAACCTTATTGCCCTTGGTTCTGAATTTTTCCTTGATGATACTGTGCTTCAGATGTCGCAGTATTTAAACAGACAGTGGATACTTAGCATTATAAACGGCGTTACGGGAAAATCATCAGGTATTACTATCGAGCCAAAGACCGTTGAGGGAGGCTTGTTTGATTTGACAAACACGCAGATAAGGGTTCTTGAATGGGTGTTTATAGTTATAATTCCTGTTATTGTTCTTGCGTTGGGAATCATAATCTGGATAAGGAGAAAGAACAGATAGGCAATAGGAGAGAAATCTAAATGAATTCTAAAGTAAAGAGTATTATTATATGCGCTGTTGTTATCGTCTGCTTAGGGGTAACTTTGCTTGTTTTGAATATAACAGGCAAGAACGGCGACAGTTCAAGCGATGTATCATCAAGTTCGGCTGAAAGCGTTAAGACTATACCGCTGACAGATGATATTGCAGAGAATCTTGATAATACCTATGTTAAAAGTGTAGATGTCAAAAACGAGAAAGACAGTTTTAAAATTAGTCAGGTTGAGGGAAAGACTGATGAATGGGAGATAAAGGCGTTAGACGGTATCGAGCAGTCAAACACGGTATATTCGGGAATGGCGTCAATAATTGCAGAGCTTTCTGCGACCGATATAGCGGAAGAAAATGCAGAGGATTTGTCGAAATACGGTCTTAAAGAGCCTAGTGCGGAATTTACGGTTTTGTTTTCTGATGACAACAATACAAACAGGACCTATTTAATAGGTGATATTGCGCCGAATGAGGATGATTACTATGTATGCGAGCAAGGAAAGAATACCGTTTATACAATAGCCTCCGGTTCGCTTTCATACTTCTTTTATACCAAAGAGGATTTTATAGCATTAACAATGCTTGAAAAGCCGGTAAGTGATGAAGATTATCCCGATTTTATAAGGGAGACGATTACTTCTAAATCTCTTGATTATGATATGGTTATCATTACTCCAGAAAAGACATTGAATAATATGCCGTCGGCACAGGTGATGTCAGAGCCGGTATACGCATATCTTGACGCAACAAATTCGGCGGCGATAACTCACGGAATGTGGGGGTTGTCGGCTGTTTCTGCCGTCAAGGCAAAGCCTAATAAAAAGGATTTTGAGAAGTACGGACTTTCACACCCAATAACTAAGGTCAGACTTGAGACAAGCGATGGAATATACACATTGTCGGTAGGAGATCCCGTTTATGCAAAGGATTCACAAGGCAAGGAGACTACGACAGTTGAGTCTTATTACACATATCTTGACGGAGTAAGCGGCAAGGATGTTATATTTGAGGTCTCTGCCGAAAGCCTGCCTTGGGTAGGAGCAGAGCCGTCAGATTTTATTTCAAGCCTTATGACTTATAATGCCGCTACCGATTTAAGATCGGTCGTTGTTGATGACGGCAAGAAGAAAACTGTATTCAAGCTGAAATCGGAGATTGATCCCGACGCTCAAGCCGATGAGGACGAGCAGCAGGAAATGAAGCTGAGTTCTGTTAAATTAAACGGCAAAGAACTTGACATTGAGGTGTGGAAGAGCTGGTACCAGGTTTTGCTTCAATGTCCAACTACAGAGGTTTATTTTAAAGAGCCGAAAACCAAGTGCTATCTGACGGTCAGCATAAACAGAATTGACGGCGGCAAAGATGTTTTGAAGTTCTTTAAGGACACAAACAGAAGAACCATTGTCAAGCTGAACGGAAAAACAAGCTATCGTATCGAAAGTGCTTATGTAAACAAGTTGGTTTCAGATATGCAGAAAGCGATAGAAGGCAAGGAAATTCAAACGAATTAAAATAAGTTTTAAGACTAATAAAAGACAATTTTCACATAGGATATTTGTTATAATAGTCATAGACCACAGAAAGGAGTGAAGGATATGGCAACAAAAAAATGCGACTTTTTCACCTATAAGGGCTTACCGCTTGTGAGAAAGGGCAGAGAAATCTACTACGGAAATATGACAGACGATTATGTAGTTATGATGCAGATAGTTTCCACCGAGAAAATAAACGGATTGGATGTTGCAAACAGGGTAAGACTTTTCAGAATGGCTACCGATGATAGTTTGCCTCCGAATGAGAGAATAAATAAAACCGCTGAGAAAACCAGTCTTTATGACGCGCTTGATATAGCAAGCGCTTGGCTTTCTGATTATATTAAAAAATAATAATAACTATAAATAAAGGTGTTCCCGATAATAAGGGAATACCTTTATTATTTATTTGGGAAATGCAACTTGATAAAACAAATGGTTTATGTTAAAATATAAGTCAAGATAATAGAGGAGAACCTCTTGTTAAAAGGAGTATGCGGTTTGTTATATTCGGATCTTATATTTATATATGGACTTCTTCCGATAACTGTACTGATAACATTTCTGGACAGAAGCACAGAGTATAAAAATCTTATACTCGTTTTAACGTCGATCGTGTTCTTTACATTCGGTAGACCGATGATAATACTGCTGTTGTTTACCACGGTTATATTTGACTATTTGTTCGGGCTTTTAGCAGGATACGGCAGAAAAAAATGGCTCAGAAATTTAGGCTTTGTTTGTTCGATAGTTATGAACTCGTCATTGTATATAGTTTTCTGCTGGAACTCGCTATTCAAAAACCTCGGGATAGAACATTTGACGTTTGCAAAAAGGCTTATACCATTAGGGATTGCTTTTTACGCTTTAAGGGGTATATCATACGTCGGGGACGTTTATAAGAAAAGAATAAAACCGGAGAAAAACATATTTTGTCTGTTTACTTATATGGTAAGCTATCATTTTATGATTGTGGGACCAATAGTTAGATACGGAGATGTTTCAGAGCAGATAAGAAGGAGAACTATAACAGGTCAAAACTTAAACGACGGCTTGAACAGGTTTATAATAGGCTTTGCAAAGGTAATGATACTAGGGCTCTCATTTGAAAAAATCAAAGACGCAGGATTGAATTTAAACGAGCTTACGCCTTTCGGAGCATGGGTGGGAATGTTGGCGTTTATCGGAAGTATATACTTCGTTTTAACAGGCTATACCGATATGGCTTTGGGTCTGGGAACTCTAAACGGTTTTAAGTATAAGGAAAACTTTTCACCCATACATTTAAGCGGCTATGTAAGCGGCATTGTAAAGGGCTTTAATAAGCTTTTGACAGAGTTTTTCGAGGACTTTTTGGTTGCTCCTTATAAAACGAACAAAGTAAAATATATTTCAGGCATTTTACTTTCAGGGATTTTAATTGGCTTATGGTACGGTTTCAATCAGAATTTTCTGATATTCGGGTTGTATTTTGCTTTGCTGGTGGTAATTGAGAAGCTGTTTTTGAAAAGATTTTTGGATATGCTTCCGAAAATCGTAGGATATGTTTATACTCTGTTCGCTGTGTTTATGGGCGCAGCTATTGCGTATTTTGCAAGTTTACAGGATTTTCTTCGCTGGTTTAAAGCGTTATTCGGCATAGGCACAGACTATTGGTGGAGCGTAAATATGAGAAATAAAACGCTTTCATACTTATTTCTTGCAATAATAGGCGTGCTTATTATGATACCTAAGGTTAAAGAAGTTATAATTTCGAACCTTAGTGACTTTTCAAAGAAAAATGAAAAGAATTATTCAGTTCTGAGAATTTCTCAAACTGTAGGCGTTTGTTTATTACTGGTTATGGCAACAGCTTCAAGTGTTACAGCTTGATAATGGTATAAAGGATAGTTTTTAATGAGCAAAAAAAGAAAGAGAAAACTTAATAACTCACAGGCTGAAGTATACAATGGAAAGACCGATTTAAAAAACAATCGGCACAAACCTGACGATTATGATTACAAAAACGCGGTTTATCCTGATAACTCTAGCTTAAAGGTTCCGCCCGAGGGGAATGAAACAGCTTCACTTGAGGGCGATGCTGTGCTGCGCAAAATCGGCAAAGACGCCGTTGTGGGAGAGTATAACTTTATCAATGTTGCGGTCGTGTTTATACTTATAATGATAATGGGTATTTCCTTTGCGCTTTTGAGAAATAACGGGGAGTATATAGAGAACAACAATAAAATTTCAACCGAAACTGTGCTGAACGGAAAGTTTACAAAGAAGCTGTCGAAAAATTATATGAAAAGACTTCCCGGAAAGCAGCTTTTGTTTGACGCCAACAGGGTATTTTCATACGCTTACGGACTTGCAGGCTATAATGACGAAAAGGGCTTTGTATCTGTTGATACGGGAAAGATAATCGGTATAAAGACCTATGATGAGCTTATTATGGTAACTGTTACAACAACTGCTCCGCCAACTACAACTCAGTATACAGGCAAAACGACTAACACAACAAGAAAGCTAAAGGGCTCTGTGTTTGTAGGTCCCGGACAGCTGACAACGACTGCAAAAACTAAAAAGACTACAACAAAGAAAACTACAAAGAAAACGACCTCTGCTACGCCTACAACTACTGTGTTTAAAGGTACTACATGGTCGTTTAGGGGAACAACTACGTGGAAAACTACCACAGTTAAGACCTCTGCGCATACTACCGAACCGCCGACAATTTACACTCCGCCGCAGGCAACAACAGCAAATACAACTATAGGTTTTGAAGATGACGAGCAATAATTTTAAGTATTCAGACGATAATAAAAGATACCATACCTATAACTATTATCTAAGACATAAGTATGGGAAGAAGGTTTTTAAAGTACCTCTTAATGCTGATTTTGGCTGCCCTAACCGAGACGGCACAAAGGGAGTGGGCGGCTGTACTTATTGTTCAAACAAAATGAGCGGAGATTACGCAGGAAATCCCCTTGATAATATAGAAAGGCAGTATAATGACGTTAGGCAGACTCTTTTGAAAAAGTGGAGTGACGCTAAGTGTATTCCGTATTTTCAGGCAGGAACAAATACCTATGCGCCTCTGAATATTCAAAAAGAACTGTTTGAGAGGACGCTTAAGTTAAAAGACACCGTAGGTCTTAATATTTCAACGAGAGCAGACTGCATTAACGAAGAAATAGCTGATATGCTTTATGAGATTTCAAAGAAAACAAACCTTGAGGTTGAGCTTGGGCTTCAGACAATTTATGATTCTACTGCAAAGAGGATTAATAGGTGTCATACTTATGAAGATTTTTTAAAGGGTTACAATATGCTTAAAGAACGTTGCATAGATGTTTGCGTTCATATAATAAACGGGCTTCCGGGCGAAACTGAAGATATGATGATAAATACCGCACAGACAGTAGGAGCATTAAACCCTCACGGTATGAAAATTCATCTTCTTTATATAATTAAAGGGACAAAGATGCATAAGCAGTATTTAAGCGGTGAGGTCAAAGCCCTTGAAAGAGACGAGTATGTTCGAATCATATGTAATCAGCTTGAGAGGATACCAGAAGATGTAGTTATTGAAAGGGTTACAGGCGACGGGGTTAAAGAGGATCTAATTGCTCCTCTTTGGAGCTTAAAAAAGTTTTGCGTAATGAATGAGATAGACAAAGAAATGGCAAGGAGAAATTCATATCAAGGAATACTTGTCGGGGAAGATTAATATAGTTTAGTGAGGAACATTCCTATGAAAAAATATCTGGAGATCGGAAAAATCGTATCAATTCACGGACTTAAGGGCGATGTTAAGGTTGAGCCTTGGTGCAATGAGCCCGAGTTTATCTGTGAGTTTGACAAGCTCTATTCAAAAGACGGCAAAAAAGAGTTTGAAGTAGAACGCAGCAGAGTTCAAAAAAATATGGTCATAATGAAGCTTAAAGGCGTAGACTCTGTCGAGGAAGGACAGGCTTTGAGAAATAAAATTCTTTTTATGGACAGAGACGACGTCGGACTTGAGGAAGGATATTATTTTTTTCAGGATTTAATAGGGCTTACCGTTATTGACGTCGATAACCAGAGGGTATACGGAGAGATAAAGGATGTTTTTCAAACGGGAGCAAACGACGTGTATCACATAAAGTCTGAAGACGGAAAGGCATACTATATACCGGCTATAGCAGATGTAATTATCAAAACAGATTTGCAGGACGGAAAAATGTATATAAGACCGCTGGAGGGACTTTTTGATGAGGATTGATATAGCAACGCTGTTTCCGGAACTTTGTGAGGCATATTTGTCCGAGAGCATTGTAGGGCGGGCAAGAGCAAAAGGGATTTTTGAGGTCAATTGTCACAATATTAGAGACTACACACTCGATAAGCACAGGCGTGTTGACGATACACCCTACAGCGAGCAGAAAGGAATGTTGATGCAGGCTGAGCCTATATACAGATGCTTTAAGGCGGTTACAAAAGGGCTTAACCCTCACGTTATTTATGTTTCGCCGCAGGGAAAGCCTTTTGATCAACAAAAGGCAAAGGAACTTTCTGAATTTGACAGCATATTTTTATTATGTGGGCATTATGAGGGTGTTGACAACAGAGTAATTGAAGAAATCGTCGACGAGGAGATTTCAATAGGTGATTTTGTCTTGACAGGCGGAGAGCTTCCTGCTTTGTGTATTGTAGATGCAGTTGTCAGAATGATTGACGGAGTTTTGTCAAGCCCGGATAATTACAAGGACGAAAGCCACTACAGCGGACTGCTTGAATATCCCCAGTATACTCGTCCTGAGGTTTGGCATAATAAAAGAGTTCCTGAGATTCTTTTGTCTGGGCATCATGCCAATATTGATAAGTGGAGGCACGAGCAGTCTCTAATCGCTACTTATGAAAAGCGTCCTGATTTGATTGATTTTGAAAATCTTTCTGAAAATGACTGGCAGTTTTTATCTGAATTTTCAAAAAACAAAGATGAAATCTGATGTATTTTGCCTAGATTTAACAGGTAAAATACTCGACTGTTAGTGACATAAAGTGGTGAATATATAAATTTTATTAAAGATTTTTGTACAAATTGCATTGTACATCAAGGTTTTTATGGTTAAAATACACAAATATCTATGGTTTCACAACGCAGTCTGTAATCAAAAAGCAGAATTTTTGACTATTTCACTATTTTATCCTAATTTAGCGTTGACTAAGAAAAATATTAGGGTATAATATATTTATACAAATAGCAGAGTATTGCTTTGAGTGATTTAATGAAATGGAGAGATATGTAATGTTTGTTAAAGATGTTGTTGTTCAAAATAAGGTGGGTTTGCATGCTCGTCCTGCTACCTTCTTTATTCAGAAGGCAAATGAGTTTAAGTCGTCTATTTGGATTGAAAAAGAGGACAGAAGAGTAAACGCCAAAAGCTTACTTGGAATTCTTTCTCTGGGCATTGTCGGCGGAACTGCTATTAGAATAATTGCGGACGGAGCAGATGAAAAGGACGCTGTAGACGGCTTGGTTGAGCTTGTTGAAAGCGGTTTTACCGAGGAAGTTTAATTTTCCAATTTAATAAACAAATATAAAAATTATGCGAAGCTTTAAATGCTTCGCTGTTTTTTTGCATATTTTTTAACGAGGAAAGTCTTGAAAATTTATAAAATTTAGAAGACTTAAAAAAGCAATAAGATTTTTCGCAATTGATTTTCATCATTAAATGTGATAAAATAAAACTATCATAACATCGAGGTGAACTCATTGTCGTTTAACGCATTCAAGCATTTTCTAACAATAACAAAGCACCGCCACTTGGTAATAAAAAACTGCGCAAAATCAGGTATTCTCTGGCAGGGGCTTTTTCACGATTTATCTAAGTATTCCCCTACCGAGTTTTTATCAGGCGCCAAGTTTTATCAGGGAGATAAAAGCCCCAACGAGGGCGAACGTGAGGCATACGGTTACTCAAAGGCTTGGATGCATCACAAGGGTAGAAACAAGCATCATTTTGAATACTGGACCGACTACAGCAAGACAGAAAAACGTCTTGCCCCCGTTAAAATGCCAATGAAGTATGTTATAGAGATGTTCTGTGACAGGGTTGCGGCAAGCAAGGTCTACAGAGGTAAGGATTACACTGACAGCCACCCGCTTGAATACTTTGTAAACGGAAAGTCGAGAAGAATGATCCACCCTGAAACCTCAGAGCTTTTGGAGTCGCTTTTGGTAATGCTGTCTCAAAAGGGAGAGAAGGAAACTTTTAAGTATATTAAAAGTTTGGATAAGAAGGCGGATTATTGACATTAGGTTAAGTTTTGATGTTTAAAACTGAAAGCCAGAGGCAATAGATATCTTTTTTATTAGTAATATCTTGGTTTTGACTTTTAATTTTTTGCATTTATATGCTTGACAAATTAAAAATATGTGTTATAATATAAATATAAAAAGGGAACTGCACACAGCCATTACGGCTTGCGGTTGCTCCCTTAGTATGGCATAAAAAACACCGTTACTTTATGAGAGTTGGCGGTGTTTCTTGTTTTATATTAGAAACTATGTTATTTCTTATGAAATATAAAATAACATAAAGTGACAACTTCAGTAAGTATACTTACTAGTAAAAACAAGTCAGAATAATTTACCATTGCTATCACCTCCCGTCTAACGGGAGAAACCGCCTTACCGTCTATGTGCAGTACCCTTTCGCCTATTATATAATAAAATAATTAATTTGTCAAATAATGAAGAAATAAAAGACTTATTTCTTCTATAAGCAACTTTATCGTTGCTTATACTCTGATTTAACACCCAGATATTCCTCAAGACATTTGCCCGATTTTTTTACCTTTTTTGCTAAGTCTTTGCCTAAATATCTGATGTGCCACGGCTCGTATTTATAGCCGGTCATCTTTTCTTTTGACTTTTCATATCTGATTATAAAGCCGTATTTTGTGCAGTTGCTTGCAAGCCACTTTGCCTCTTTCGTGTTTTCAAACGAACTGCTTGGGTCGTTTATATCAAATGCCAGACCCGTCTGGTGCTCTGAATGCCCTGCCCTTGCGGAATATGTATCTGCTTTTTCTTTGCCGTCTCTCGCCTTATAGCTGTTATAAAGGCTTTTTTGATATGAGTATGACCTGTATCCTGACGCTATAAAAAGATTTATTCCGTCCTTGCGTGCGTCTGACTGCATTTTTTTGAAGGCTTTATATGCTTTTTTATTTGTTCCCGGGTCGTAGTTTTTGGGAAGTTTGTATGTTTTATTTGCTATTAAAATACCGTCTATGTAGGTAACTCCGTGTACTTTTGATTTGCGTTTGTACACGGTCTTTTTTATTGTGTTTGAATATATGTGTTCAATGCTTTCTCCCGAACGTGAAACCGCCTTTACTTTGTAGAAGTATTTTTTTCTTTCACCTTTAAAGTCTCTGTCTGAGAAGGTGAGAGTGTCTGACGTTAGTTCGGCAAGCTTTTTGTACTTTCTGTTTTTCTTCTTTGAACGGTATATTTTATATTCGTCTGCACCTTCGGCTTTTGTCCAATTAAGTTTCAGACTGCTTTTTTTAAGTTTAGCTGTCAGTACAGGCTTTGTTAAAGATGCTTTTGAAGTTTCTGCGGATACTGAACCGCAATTTAATTTATAATCATTGCTGTATGAAGTAGCAGTCATTAGAATTATTGCCCCCAGAGTTAAAATTGTGACAACAAGAGTCTTTATTCTGCTTTGCCTCATTTTATCACTTCCAATATATATTCAAAATTCTTATTTTTATACGTTATAAAGTTTTAAGGGCAGCCCTTTATTAGGGCATACCCTTAAAATTAAGCTATAATTTTATTAATAGCTGAAACCAAAGCAAGTATAGATGAATTGATAATATCCGTGTCTCGTCCTGCACCCCAGAATGTCTCTCCGTTGTGTTCAATTCCCACATACGAAACTGCCTGCGATTTTGATGTCTTTTCAAGCGAATGTTCATTGTAGTCAGCAATCGTAAAGTCAACGTCCAGAGCCTCTTTTAAAGCGTTTGAAACAGCGTCAAGACGTCCGTTTCCGTCGGCTTTGTATGTTCCCACCTTGTCTCTGCCCTTGATATCCGCAGTTACAAAAGCGGTGATCTTTCCGTCCGGCTGCTGAATATAATGTGACTCGATAACCTTTACGGGAGCGTCTATATTCATATACCTCTCGCAGAAAATATCGTAAACTTCGTTCGGCATAAGCTCTTTGTGCTTATGGTCTGAAACAGCTTTGACTGTGTAGCCGAAGTCCTCTCTCATCTTTTTAGGAAGGTCATATCCGTATTGCTGCTGAAGAAGGTATCCTATTCCGCCCTTTCCCGACTGGGAATTTATCCTTATAACGTCTCCCTCGTACTCTCTGCCTATATCCTTAGGGTCAATAGGCAGATACGGTACGGACCACTGGTTTAAGTTCTTTGTTTCACGCCAAGTCATACCCTTTGCGATAGCGTCTTGATGCGAGCCTGAAAATGCAGCAAATACCAGCGCTCCTGAATAAGGCATACGCTCGTAAACCTTCATTCTTGTTACACGCTCGTAAACCTCGATAATTTCAGGCAGGTTTTCAAAGTTGAGCTTAGGGTCAACGCCGTGCGTATACATATTCATAGCGAGGGTAACAATATCAACATTTCCTGTTCTCTCGCCGTTTCCGAACAATGTACCCTCTATTCTGTCTGCTCCTGCAAGCAAGCCCAGTTCTGAATCGGCAACTCCGCAGCCTCTGTCGTTATGCGGGTGAAGTGAAATAATAACATTTTTACGGTAATTTATATTATTGCACATATACTCTATCTGAGACGCATAAACGTGAGGCATAGACATCTCTACCGTAACAGGCAGATTGATGATGACCTTTCTCTCAGGGGTTGGCTTCCATACGTCAAGAACAGCGTTGCAAACTTCCAGTGCGTACTCAGGCTCTGTACCTGTAAAGCTTTCAGGGGAATACTCAAATATAAAGTTGCCCTTTGTTTTCTGACGGTATTCCTCGCAGATTTTTGCTCCGCTTACCGCAATTTCCTTGATCTCGTCCTTGTTCTTGCGGAAAACCTGTTCTCTTTGAGCAACAGAGGTCGAATTATACAGATGTACTACTGCGTTGTTGCAACCCTCAAGAGCCTCAAAGGTTTTCTTTATAATATGCTCTCTTGACTGCGTTAGAACCTGAATGGTAACGTCGTCGGGGATCAAGTCTTTTTCTATCAGAGTACGGCAGAACTCATATTCGGTCTCAGACGCAGCAGGAAAGCCTATTTCAATTTCCTTAAAGCCTACCTTGACCAGAACATCCCAGAACTCGAGTTTTTCCTCTAAGCTCATCGGAATTATAAGAGCCTGATTTCCGTCTCTCAAATCTACAGAGCACCACATAGGAGCGTGGTCTATGTATTCTTTCTTAGTCCAGTTAAGACACTCACTTGGCGGCATATAATAGCCTCTTTGGTATTTTTGTACGTTTTTCATAATGATCCTCCCTTTACTTATAAATTATATTCGCGGATTTTTCCTGCCTGCGAAATTTCATCGGTTAATCAAAAAAGCCCGTCTCCGAAAAACCAGAGACGAGCGAAATACCCGTGTTACCACTCTTATTTATGTACAGCTCACACTATACACCTCAGCCACATCTATCAATGTGTCACTCTGTAACGGGAGTTCCCGTGTGAAGCTAATTAAATTCACCGCACCTGCTCAAGGACGAGTTATAACCTTTCTCCAACGCCGACTTACACCAACCGTCGGCTCTCTGCGCTTAGAAGTAAAAGTCTTTTTTCCTGTCAAAGCATTTAAAATATTGAAAGTATTTATAGTATATTACATATTATATGATTTGTCAAGCATTTCGTGAAAAAATTTTTTTAACACATACAAAATGATTGTTTAATATAGGGATTTTTACTTGATTTTACCGAATAAATGTTATATAATAACTTGTATATCACATAATAAATAAGGAAAAGGAGGAAGATAATATGTCAAAGCCATATTATATCACAACACCTATTTATTACCCGTCTGGCAATCCGCACATCGGTCATTGCTATACAACAGTTGCGTGCGATTCTATTGCACGTTACAGACGAATGCAGGGCAGAGAAGTGATGTTTCTCACAGGAACAGACGAACACGGTCTTAAAATTGAGCAAAAAGCCGCAGAAAAGGGAGTTACTCCGAAAGAATATGTTGATGAGATAGTTGAAATATTTAAAAGACTTTGGAAGTTTATGAACATCGACTACGATAGATACATCAGAACTACCGATGATTATCACGTTAAAAGCGTTCAGAAAATTTTTAAAGAGCTTTATGATAAAGGGTACATCTACAAGGGTGAATACAGCGGAAAATACTGCACTCCCTGTGAGAGCTTCTGGACTGATTCACAGCTTGTGGACGGTAAATGTCCCGAGTGCGGACGTGAGGTGACTGAGGCTAAGGAGGAAGCGTATTTTTTCAAAATGTCGCCATTTGCCGACAGAATTGAAAAGCTCCTGACGGAAACAGACTTTCTTCAGCCGAAGTCAAGAGCAGTTGAACTGGTAAACAACTTCATAAAGCCCGGTCTTGAAGACCTATGCGTTTCAAGAACCACCTTTAAATGGGGAATTCCCGTCACCTTTGACGAGGGTCATGTTGTCTATGTATGGATAGACGCGCTTTCAAACTATATAACAGCGCTTGGCTTTTACAATGATAAATATAACGATTACGATAAATTCTGGCCGGCGGACGTTCATATGGTCGCTAAGGATATTATGAGATTTCACGCAATTATATGGCCCGCTATGCTTATGGCTCTTGAACAGCCTTTGCCAAAGCATTTGGCGGTTCACGGCTGGATAACCTTTAACGGACAGAAGATGAGCAAATCGCTCGGTAATGTGGTTGACCCGTTTATTCTCGGCGAACGCTACGGAGCAGACTCTATACGCTACCACATCTTACGAGAAATGGCGCTCGGCGCTGACAGTTCTTTCTCAAATGAGATTATGATAAACCGCATCAATTCAGACCTTGCAAACGATTACGGCAACTTGGTTTCAAGAACGGTTGCGATGGTAAACAAATACTTTGACAAAAAGCTGATAACAGACCGTGAAAGCGGAGAATTCGATGACGAGCTTATTTCAATGTGCGGGAGCTTGTGTGAAAAGACTGACGCTCTAATGGACAAAACCGAGCTTAACAATGTGCTTGCAGAGATTTTCAATGTGGTTTCAAGGGCAAACAAATACATTGACGAAACAACGCCTTGGATTTTGGCAAAAGACGAAACAAAGAGAGCAAGACTTGCAACCGTTTTATACAACCTTTTAGAGGCCATCCGAATTACATCTACGCTCCTATCCTGCTTTATGCCTGCAACAATGCCAAAGGCTTTAAAACAAATCGGTGCGTCAGACTATGCAACTTATGAAAACGCAAAGAAGTTCGGAGTATTGCCTCTTGATGTTGAAGTAAGTCCGGGCGAGGTGCTCTTCCCGAGAATAGATGTTGAAAAGGAAATCGACGAGCTTAACAACATTATTAAAAACAACGCTCCTGCCGATGAAAAGCCGGAGGTTGAAACGCTGCCTGAAATCACAATTGACGATTTTTCAAAAGTTGAGCTTATCGTTGCAAAGGTTTTAGAATGTGAAAAGGTTAAGCGTTCTAAAAAGCTGCTAAAGCTCCAGCTTGACGACGGTCGAGGCGGACGGCAAGTAGTTTCGGGAATATCAGAGTGGTATGCTCCTGAAGATCTGATAGGCAAAAAGGTCATTGTTGTTGCGAATCTCAAGCCTGTAAAGCTCTGCGGAGAGATGTCAAACGGTATGATTTGCGCCGCTGATATGCCGGACGGCTCAGCAGGCGTCATATTCCCTGACCAGAGTATTCCTGTAGGAAGCAAGATAAGATAAATATATATCCACCGAAAAGCGGTAGAAATTCGGTGGATATTAATTTCTGCCCATAGTTTAATGGATAAAATAAAGGACTCCGACTCCTTTGATGTGAGTTCGATTCTCGCTGGGCAGACCAACGGCGAACCGCCGCAGGCACATCGCGTACAAAAATTACTATAGAACTGCTCCTCTTATTCACGCGTTTGTATCAAGTGCTATACTAAAATTAATTCACAGCGAGCCGCCGCAGGCATTTCGCGTATTAAAATTAATTCACAGCGAGCCGTCGCAGACATTTCGCGTACCCAATTTGGGTACGCTTTTTTATTACCCATTTTCTTGTGATATCTTTGCGAACATACAATAAGATTTAAGAATATAATATATTAAAAGACCGAAATGGAAAGTTCAAATGTTGGTATAATTATCTTGTTCGACTTTTTGTTGCAAATTTTAGTTTTTTATGATATAATGTCTTTGTAAGTGAAATATATTGCGAGGGGGGCTGTTAAAATGAACAATGCAGATGATAAAAATGAATATGTATCACTCGATTGTCACAATTCAACTATTGAGCTTCCTTTAAACCATAAGTTAAAACAACATCAGTTAAAGCTTAAACATACATATATAAGAAAATACAGCTTAATTTCTATAGTATTGATATTTTTCACTTTCTCGGTTTTAGGCTGGCTGTGGGAAACCTTTTTGCAGCTTATTGTAGAAGGCAGCTTCGCAAATCGAGGAATGCTTTTCGGACCTTGGCTCCCTATATACGGCTTCGGCGGCATACTTGCATTGTTAATACCTAAGAGAATTACTAAAAACCCTATTAATACTTTTATTGTAATCGCCGTTCTCTCCTCTGTTATCGAATACGCCACAAGCTGGTTTTTTGAATACACAAGAGGTGTTCGTTGGTGGGATTACAGTAATTACGCACTAAATTTAAACGGAAGAGTTTGCTTGATCGGCGCAGTTTTCTTCGGTCTGGGCGGTTGCTTATGCGTATATTGTCTTGCACCAATGTTAGATGACTGGATTAAAAAACTTTCACACAAAACTGTACTGTTTTTCTGTATTATACTTATAATTTTCTTCTCTGCCGATTTGATTTATTCAAAGTTTAATCCAAACGTAGGACAGGGTATAACTGATTATTCAAAGTCTGTAGTTACATACATTAGCGACAGTTCTATTGATTATTAAGTTTATATAAACATAAAAATCGGAAGGCTTTATACCTTCCGATTTTGTTTTTACTTCAATTTATTATATTCCTCACTGTCAACGGGTTCAAGCCACTCATTTGATGTCCCCTCAGCCGGAACCTCAACTGCAAGATGTGCAAACCAGCTGTTTGGCGCTGCGCCGTGCCAGTGCTTTACCTCAGGCGGAATGTTTACCACATCTCCCGGGTGAAGTTCTTGTGCAGGCTTTCCCCACTCCTGATAATAACCGCGTCCTGCGGTTACAAGTAAAATTTGTCCGCCCTTGTGATGAATATGCCAGTTGTTTCGACAGCCAGGCTCAAATGTAACATTGCCTATGGATACGCCTTCATTAGTCAGCATATTCAGATAGCTCTGACCTACAAAATATTTTGCAAATGCATCGTTCTTTTCCCCAACAGGGAACACGCTTAAGTTATTTTTGTCCATATTAAATCAAATGCCTTTCTGTATTATTTTTCATCAACACGTTCAAGTAAATAATCCACTGAAACATTATGAAAATCAGCTAAATGTATTAATATTTCGGAAGGTATATCAAGTTCTCCTCTTTCATATTTTGATAAATTACTTTGTGATATATTGATTATTTCTGCTAACTGTTTCTGTGTCATATCCTTATCTTCTCGCAAATCACGAATTCTTCTGTACATATAACATCACCAATATTATTATACACCAACTTCTTATACTTTTTAACTTTTAGCGGAAAATCCGCTAAAACAATTTTGGCGATGAAAATATGCTATCCTCTTTTTGCTTAAAATATTGTAATTATAAACAGTCAGAACCGTTAATAAATACGCTTCTGACTGTTTTTATCTAACCATTAAACTTTATACATAGTTTTCAGGATCCTGCGCCGCTCCGTTAAGCCTTACCTCAAAGTGGCAGTGCGCTCCGGTTGAAAATCCTGTAGAACCGACATAACCCAATGTCTGACCCTGATTTACCTTATCTCCCACGCTGACTATGCAGTTTTCCATATGTCCGTACAATGTCATATATCCGTTTCCGTGGTCAACAATACAGTATCTTCCATAACCGCCGCCGCAGCCGCAGCTTCCGTTTTTGCCGTAATCGTGAGGGCACGAGTTTTCAGCCTGAACAACTGTTCCTGCGTCAGAAGCCACTATCTGCGCTCCTCTAATTCCGCTTGAAGATATGTCTATACCTGCATGGTAAGCGCCCCAGCGCCAGCCAACACCATATGTGATGTTATAATACCCCGGTACCGGCCACATAAAGTCGCCCGTTACTGTGGAAGAACCACCCTTAGTTCTGGCAGTGTTTCCGCTTGGAGTGTCATTCTGACCTGCCGCACGTCTTGCGGCTTCTTCCGCTGCGGCACGCTGTCTCGCTTCTTCGACAAGCTTTGCCCAAGTAGCTTCTGCTTGTTCCTGCTCTTTAGCTATCTCACTTTTTTTCTTTTCAAATATAGCTTTCTCTTTTTCAAGATTCTCTTGAGCCTCAGCACTCTTAGAATACAAGTCTTTCAGTTTAGCTCTCTGCTGTTTCTTTTCTGCCTTCTGCTTGTCATATGTAGCCTTTTCAGTCTCGACCTGAGCTTTTTGACCTTCCAGCTTTTGCTTTGCCGCTTCATACTCATTTTTCACAGCAACAAGATTATCAATGATCTTGTTGTCGTGATTGGCAACTCTTTTAACAAGCTCGACCTTCATCAGAATATCGTAAAAATCATCTGCTCCGAGTATTATAGACGTATACGAATCATTTCCTGCAATATACATTGCACGAAGTCTTTTCTTGAAATCGTTTATTCCCGATTCAATTTCAGTCTTTTTTGCGTCTACAAGCTCCTGCGTTTCGGCGATTTGAGAATTAAGGTTATCAATGTTCGCCTGAAGCTCAGATATGTATTCGTCCAGACTTTGAATAGTCTTCTGGACTGTATTCATTTGCTTTTTAATAGCCTTTTGATTTTCCTCTTCCTTGGCTATATCGTCCTCGGTATCTTTGATTTGCTTGTCGTATTCGTCCTGCTGAGCCTGATATTCTTCAACCTTTTCCTTAGCGTCTGAAATCTTAGACGCAGAGGTTTCCATTACATTCTTATACGGAAGTCTAAAAAATCCGAAGCTCAAAGCTAACGCTATAACACAAGCAACAGCCCTTTTTAAAAGTCTTTTCGCTTTCATTTTGTTCCTCACTTAGTTCTAAATGCACTTGCTTTTATTCTTTTATCTTTTTTATACCTTAACATACTTGCTTGTACTGATAGTTGTTCCGATAGCGCCGATTACCGCACCGGCAATCAGATAAGCAACGCCCACAGGTAAAAATATATCTTTAAATGAATAGAGAGAATCCACTCCTAAAATTGTCAAGATATGATAGTTGTCCTGAATTAGTGATGCTGCTCCTCTGTAAACAAACATCGTAAGTATAAATGCTGCAACAGCTGCAACTATTCCAACTATTGTACCCTCTATCTGAAAAGGTATCTTTATGAACTTATTTGTAGCTCCGACGTATTTCATTATATTGATTTCTTTTCTTCTTGCAAAAACACTTGTTCTTGTAGTGTTTGAAATAATAACAAGACACACTATAATGAGCGCTGCAACAACTGCTAACGCAATAACAGAAAAGATATTTCTAACGCTTATAAGCACGTCTGCAAATTCATTCGATGCCTTAACCGAGTCAACGCCTTCAAGCGTAGACATACGGTTAGTAGTATCAGCCATTTTTTCGATATCCTTTACAGAGACCTTATATGTGTCGGGTAGCGGATTATCTCCGTCTGTATACTGGAACAACTCCTGCTCCTCTTTTGACATATCATCTATCATTGATTCCCAAGCTTCTTCTTTAGAATAAAAGACAGCTTTATCAACATTCTTTATATCCTTAATGCTTGTCTCTAACGCTTTAATAGCTTCATCTGTAGAATCGTCCTTAATAATAACGATAACCTCATTCTTGCCTTCAATTCCGCTTATGATTTTGTTTATATTAACTGAGGCTAAAACTGACAGCCCAACCATCAAAAGCGAAACAAGCATTATACAAAACGATGCAAACGACATCATTTTATTTTTCCATATACTTGTTATACCCTTGCCAACAAGGTAATTTATACTACTGAGCTTCATTTGCGCCTCCTATAGTTTCGTCGAAGGCAATACTGCCGGCGTTGATGTTTATTATTCTTCCTCCAAAATGCCTTACAATGTCATGCTCATGCGTAACCATAAGAATAGTTGTTCCGCATTCATTAATACCCTTTAATAGCTCTACAATCTCATAAGAAAGTGCAGGGTCGATATTTCCCGTAGGCTCGTCCGCAATAATAAGCTGAGGGTCGTTTACCAAAGCTCTTGCAAGCGCAACTCTCTGCTGTTCACCGCCCGAAAGCTCCTCAGGATACGCCTTTGCCTTGTGAGCAAGCCCAACAAGAGATATTACATACGGAACTCTGCTTTTTATATATTTTTTCGGTGCGTCTATAACTCTAAGTACAAACGCAACATTTTCATATACTGTCATTGTAGGGATAAGTCTGAAGTCCTGAAAAACTATACCCAGAGTTCTTCTTAAATTAGGTATTTTTCTTCTCTTTAGCTTTTTCAGATTAAAACCGTTTACGGTAACCGTTCCTTCAGTAGCGTCAATTTCCTTTAAAATCAACTTTATAAGCGTCGATTTTCCGGCGCCCGACGAACCTACTACAAATGCAAAATCTCCGTCGTTAATTTTAAGCGAAACATGATTTAAAGCGTCAACTCCGGAAGAGTATGTTACCGATACATCTTTAAATTCTACCAAAACTACACCGCCTTTAAATTCTGTCTTTACTTTTACCTCGCAAAGACCATTCTAAACTTTAAAACTTAACCGGATTTGCCGACAGATACTTCTTAACCATCAACGCTATCTTGAATATAATCGCATGGTCGAATTCTCTTAAATCAAGCCCTGTCAGCTTCTTTATTTTTTCAAGTCTGTAAACCAAGGTGTTTCTGTGAACAAAAAGCTTTCTTGAAGTCTCAGATACATTGAGGTTGTTTTCAAAGAATTTTTGAATAGTAAAAAGCGTCTCATGGTCGAGCGATTCAATAGAGCCTTTTTTAAATACCTCTCTTAAAAAAGTTTCGCAAAGTGTTGTAGGAAGATGATAGATAAGTCTAGCTATTCCTAGGTTTTCATAAGAAACGATAGTCTTTTCTGTATCGAATACTTTTCCTACTTCAAGAGCGATCTGCGCCTCTTTAAAAGAGCTTGCCAAATCGTTCACGCCCTCAACAACCGTGCCGATACCCACATTAACTCTTGTATAAAACTCAGAGCTTAATGTGTCTGAAATAGACTTAGCCAGCTTTTCCAAATCGGTGGGCTCGATATTTTCGTGAACCTCTTTTACCAGCACGATATCCGACTCTGAGATATTGAAAACGAAATCCTTACTTTTGTCAGGGAAAAGATTTTGTATAACATCATAAGCAGAAACGTCGTTTGATGAGAGTATTCTTATAAGAAGTACAACTCTTGAAACATCGGTATTAAAATGAAGCTCTCTTGCCTTTATTAAGATATCGGCAGGGAGAATATTATCAAGCACGACGTTTTTTATAAAATTATTTCTGTCATATTTCTCGTCATAATATTGCTTTAGGCTTGACAGCGAGATTGCCAGGATATTTGCGTACTTAGCAGCCATTTCGTCAACGCCCTCAACAAAAACTGCGAAATCAGGATTAACATGAGTTCCAAACGGTTTATATGTATACCCGTCAAGAACAAACATCTCATGCGATTCATTCAAATCAAGAGAAACAAACTCATTTATAGTTCCTATCTTAGAAAGCTCTGAACAAGCGATTACCGTAGCTGTTTCATCAATAACTCCGATAACGCAATCCACTGTGTACTTCATTTGTTGAATAACACTTTGAAACAATCTGTTTGACATGTCTTTTACTCCTTATGAATAAATTTTAATATGCCTAAAAAGTCAAGCTGTCACTATTATAATAACAAAAAAATGATAATTTTGCAACAATAATTAAGCGCTTTTTTGGTGAAAAGCAATAATAGATAAAAAATATATTCAAAAAATCGCCTTTTCTTTGTACATATTACAAATTGTAACACATTATAACCAATCTTATGTTAATAAATTATTAATAAAAAATTATCGACATTTATAAACGCCTTATTTTCGGCTAATATTTATTATCTATACAAATACTCCTCTGTATCAATAATAAACTGCAAAATACTTAAAAGCTATTATTGCGTTAAAATAGAAATTGACAATAATTTAAAAAATGCTTGACAAATAAAATAACGTATGCTATAATATGACTTGCATTCGTATCTAAAGACAGCAGGTGGCGTAACAGCCGTAAATCCTGCCGAGGAAAGAATAGCAAAGTTTTTATAGTTTTTACGGTATAATATAACTGATAACTTTGTTCCTCTTTTGTCTTTTGATAAAAGAGGTTTTTTATTTGTTTTTTTTGATACGGAAATTTATTAAAAGAGGTGAAAACATTATGCCAAGCGAAAAGGTACTGCTTCAAAAGCAGGAAAAGGTGAACGCTTTGACCGAGCTTCTTAAAAACGCAGTTTCAGGTGTGCTTGTTGATTACAAGGGCATCACGGTTGAGGAGGATACTCAGCTTAGAAAAGAGCTTAGAGAAGAAGGCGTTACCTATTCGGTAGAAAAGAACACTATGCTTCGTTTCGCTATGAAGAACTGCGGAATGGACGAGCTTACAGGCGTTCTTGAGGGTACGACCGCCATTGCCGTATCAAATGACGACCAGACGGCTCCGGCGAGAGTTTTAGGTAAGTTCGCAAGCGAACACGACGACAAGTTTAAGCTTAAAGCAGGATTTATCGGCGAGGATATGTACGACGAGGCAGGAGTTATGGCTCTGTCGAAAATTCCGCCGAAGGACGTATTGCTTGCACAGCTTGTTGGTTCTCTGCAAGGACCTATTCAAGGTCTTGCTGCAATTCTCAAGGCTGTTGTTGACAGCAAAAACGAGGGCGATGCAGCTTAGACTGCCTTGCTAAAAGTTAAAGCAAAAGTTAAAAATCAAAAGTTAGAGGTAAAACCTCAAGACAAAAATTATTATTAAAGGAGATAATTATCATGGCTTCAGAAAAGATTTTAAAATTTGTAGAAGATATTAAAGAGCTTTCAGTTCTTGAGCTTTCAGAGCTTGTAGACGCAATTCAGGAGGAATTTGGTGTAACCGCAGCTGTTGCAGCTGCTGCACCAGCTGCCGGCGCTGCCGCTGCTGAAGAGGAAAAGACTGAATTTGATGTTGTTTTGGCATCATTTGGTGACGCTAAGATGGCTGTTATCAAGGCAGTTAAGGAAATCACAGGTCTTGGACTTAAAGAGTCAAAAGAGCTTGTTGAATCTGCTCCAAAGGCTATTAAGGAAGGCGCTTCTAAGGCAGACGCTGAGGAGATCAAGACTAAGCTTGAAGAAGCAGGAGCTACTGTTGAGCTTAAATAATTACTTTTTTAAGACTTTGCAAATTCAGTAAATAACTTAAAAGTACCGAGCAGAAAGACTGTTCGGTACTTTTTATATTATAAACAAAACCTTTCTCAAAAATCAACAACAAAAAGATTTTGAGAGCAATTTATTCTATTTAAAAATGGTATGGTATATCTTAGCGGCAATTTTCCTAACTAAAGGTCGGCTCTGATATTCTATCTCCCTTTTCATACTTTCAAGCTCTGTTTTCATATTCCCAAGCTTGTTTTTCATTTCTTCATGCTGAAGCTCTAACATTCTGCCGCATATTAAAACTAACTCTTCGGGCGAATAATTTCCGGCAATACCGTAGCTTTTATGAATTTCATTTCTAAAGAGAACACCGTCTTTGCGATTCATAAAGTCTCTTGCAACGGCAGCGTTGCCCTCTTTATACTTTTCCAAAAAGTTCATACGTTTCTCATATGTAAAAAACTTTGATGCGGAAACACCATTAGATTTTTCATCTTCTTCCTGTACCATTTTTAAATACCTGACTGCAAAATTATTTCTGGTTTTAAAGCAATCAATTTCGTTTAAAACCCTCTTTATTTCTAAATATTTTCCATGAAGGCTGGTATTTACAACTATATCGGGCGACGCATACCTTTCGTTCAAGTCAAGTCCCAACACATTCAAAAAGTCAGAAATCAAAGTGTTTCCGTTACCCTCATACTGTTTATTTTCATAGGCGCGTACTATAATATTATCTTTCCCTACAGTCTGTGAAATTTCTTTAAGCTGAGAGTAATAATCAAGCTTAAAGTAATCTATATCCTCAGAATTCAAATAATCCTGAAAGCTCATCTGTATTTTTACCTTGACCCTCTGAGCGTAATAAGACTCAACTACCATATCCTGCCTTCTTAAATATACAATTACCTTTAAATTAATTTCTCTCTCATCTAAAGCATTCTTTAATATCTGCCAAAAGTTTTTTCTTTTTATATATCCATTCCATATATTTTCGTCTGATAATATGACGTTTGGATAAGTTTTAGTCAATTCTTTGATTCTATCCAATCCCTCATAAAAGCGTTCATCTTCAGATTTACGTATTTCAGTTTCACTCTCAAAGCTGCAGCTTTGGCTGTGTACCAAAAAATGAGCATTGCGGTATCTGTTTACTCCGTAATAACGATAACCGAAATCAGGATAGCAAAAGCCTTGTTTCTTTAGCAATTCCCCATTTATAGGTAAAAAATTTTGAATTGCGGTAGTACCTGTTTTTGGAGTTCCTATATGCAGATATAAAGTCGCCATATTAATTTCTCCTTTGTATTTTAAATTCACTATTTTAAAATAAATAAGTATTCGTCTTTAAGCGTTATTATACATTAGATTAACATACAAACTGTGAGACAAAAGTGAAATAATAGACGCTTTTATGACAAAAATGCAGTATGCAAAACAGCATACTGCATTTACTATCAAAAATCCTCATATTAAATTAAAAGTACCAAGCAGATAATCTGATTGGTACTTTATAATACTGCAAAATCCCTTTCCATACATACAACAATATCGGGAATTTAAGTTTTTCTTTTAAATAAAGTTTTACATATCTTATCGGTAATCTTCTTTTTCAGCGGACGATTTGCATATTCAAGTTTTCTATTAGCTTCATTAAGTTTAGCCTGTAAGTTATTTAGCTTTTTCTCCATATCCTTAGTTTTAAGCTCAATCATTTTTCCGCAGATAAGTACAAGCTCTCTAGAAGAATACTGCTTTACAACATCATTTTGTTTATCAATTTCAACTTTATCACGAAATAGAACGCCGTCTTTTCTATTCATAAACTCTCTTGCAACAGCGGCATTACCCTCTTTATACTTTGCTAGAAAGGCAGTTTGCTGTTCATTTGTAAAACACTCGCATTTAGAAATGCTATAGTTCCCCTCTGCCTGCTGCTGAATCATGCTCAAATATTTAACCGACCAGGTAGGCTTGTGGAAATACTCCATTTCATTAAGTATTCTCTTAACCTCAAGATAGCTTCCGTGCAGGCTGGTATTAATAACTATATCGGGCGATACAAATTTTTCGTCTAATTCAATTCCTAATACTTTCATAAAATCAGATATAAGTGTATTCCCTTTACCCTCATACTGTTGTTTTTCATATGCGCGGACTATAAGATTTTCCTTTCCTACAGAATTAGATATTTCCTTGAGCGTTTCATAATAGTCCAGTTTAAAATAACTATATTCCCCAGAATCCAAAAAATCTTTAAAGCTTGTCTTTATTTTGGTTTTAACCCTCTGCATATAATAAGATTCTACAAGGAGATCCTGCCGTCTAAGATACACGATAACCTTTAATTCTATACCTCGTTCAAGGAGAGCATTTTTCAGAAAAAGCCAAAAATTCTTACGCTTAAAATATGCGTTCCAAATATCCTCATCTGACAATATAACATTTGGATAAGTACTTGTCAGTTCTTTTATTTTATCCAGACCTTCAAAGAAACGCTCGTCCTCAAGCCTGCGTGTTTCTGCTTCTTCATCCGGCTTGCATTTGCGACGGTATATCAGAAAATGTGCATTTCGTTTTTCTCCAACTCTAAAATACCTGTAACCAAAATCAGGAAAACAAAATCCTTGTTCTTTCAGACGCTTATTATTCAGCGACAAAAAGTTTTGAATCGCGGTAGTACCTGTTTTAGGAGTTCCTATATGCAGATATAAAGTCGCCATATTAATTTCTCCTTTTTGTTTAAATTTCACTTTTTAGAAGGTAAATCAGCAAAATAACATCTTTTGTTCTGTTATATGTTTAATTATAAATAATATTCAATACTACGCTTTGTGAGAATAAAGTAACGTGTATAAAATAGAACTTACCTTAACTATTTCTGCTCAACCGCAGCCCTTATAAATTCTCTAAACAATGGGTGTGCCTTGTTAGGTCTTGATTTAAACTCAGGGTGGAACTGAACTCCCACAAACCATGGGTGAACGTCCTTCGGAAGCTCGACAATTTCAATGAGCTTGTTGTTTGGAGAACTGCCTGCCAGAACTAAGCCTTTGCTTTCAAACATCTCTCTGTAGCTGTTATTGAACTCCCAGCGGTGACGGTGTCTTTCAGCTATTTTATCAGTTTTATATGCAATACTGCTATGAGTACCTTCCTTTAACACGCAAGGATAAAGTCCCAAACGCATTGTTCCGCCCTTGTCTGTAATATCCTTCTGCTCGTCCATAATGTCAATAACAGGGTCGGGCGTTTTACAAAACTCTGTTGAATTAGCGTCTTTCAGCCCGGCAACGTTTCTCGCAAACTCGATAACAGACATCTGCATACCCAGACAAATTCCAAACATAGGAATTTTGTTTTCCCTAGCATAGCGAATAGCCTCGACCATACCTTCGATTCCTCTGTCGCCGAAACCGCCCGGAACTATGATTCCGTCGCAGCCCTTTAGTTTATCAGCGACATTTAAACTGTCAATATCCTCCGACTGTATCCAGTTTATCTTTACCTTTGCGCCGTTTTCAAATCCCGCGTGGCGAAGCGCCTCCGCAACAGAAAGATATGCGTCCTCAAGCTCGACATACTTTCCTACCAAGCCTATAGTTATGTCTTTCTTAGCCGCCTTCTGAACAGCAACCATATGCTCCCACTCGGCTAGATCAGGCTTTTTGTTTTCTATTCCTAAGTGATAGCAAACTGCGTCTGCCAAGCCCTCGTTCTCAAGCCACAAAGGTACTTCATAAAGCGAGGGCGCTGTGAGATTCTGAATAACGTCCTCCGGTCTTACATTGCAAAAGAGCGAGATTTTCTTTTTCATTTCATCAGGTATCTCAAACTCGCTTCTCAAAACCAGAACAGATGGCTGTATTCCAAGCGACAAAAGCTCCTTTACAGAGTGTTGAGTAGGCTTGCTCTTGAGCTCCTTAGAGCCGGATATGTAAGGCACCAGAGTAACGTGCAAAAACAGCGAGTTACCTCTGCCAAGCTCAATGCTTGCCTGCCTGAGCGCTTCTAAAAACGGAGTTGATTCAATGTCTCCGACCGTTCCGCCTATTTCGGTTATTACAATATCGGGGTTGGAATCCTTTCCTGCGCTGTAAAGCCTCTCTTTTATCTCGTTAGTTATGTGGGGAATAACCTGAACCGTACCGCCGAGATAATCACCTCTGCGCTCTTTATTTAAAACATTCCAGTAAACCTTTCCTGTTGTAACGTTCGAGTTCACAGACAAATTCTCATCAATAAATCTCTCATAGTGACCTAAATCCAAATCGGTTTCCGTACCGTCGTCAGTAACAAAAACCTCGCCGTGCTGATAAGGCGACATTGTACCCGGATCGACATTTATATAAGGGTCAAACTTCTGGATCGTTACCTTATATCCTCTGTTTTTAAGAAGTCTTCCAAGCGATGCGGCAGTAATGCCTTTTCCCAATCCGGAAACTACTCCGCCTGTAACAAACACATACTTTGTCGGCATAATTACATCAATGCTCTCTAAGGAGCATTTCCTCCTTCTATTATATTTTTTCAAAACTCCCAATTTAAAAGGCTTTGATATAAAAAGCATAGTCTTATTATTTAGCTAAAATTCTATACAAGCCTTACTTAAAAAACTAGTCAGAATTATCAATTATCATTTTAACAAATTTCGAGTTAAATTTCAATAGTGAAATACTACAGATTTTAACTTATTTTATTAACATTTATAAAAAGGTCACGACAGTTATATAACATAAGCCCTGCGCAAATTTTGCAGGGCTTAAATATCATTCTCTTATCTGACCGTCTCCGTTTATCAAAAACTTAGTTGTGGTAAGCTCTTTAAGCCCCATAGGACCTCTTGCATGAAGCTTCTGGGTCGAGATACCTATTTCTGCGCCTAAGCCGAACTCCTCGCCGTCGGTAAAGCGTGTCGAGCAGTTTACATAAACTGCGGCGGAATCTATCTGTCTTTGGAACTCCTCTGCCGAAAACAGGCTTTCAGTCACTATGCACTCAGAGTGTCCTGTTGAATACCTGTCGATATGCTCAATAGCCTGAGCAATATCATCAACAACACGAATTGCAATAATGTAATCGAGAAACTCCTTTTTATAGTCGTCCTCAGTAACGGGTACAACGCTGCTTCCGAGAATCATCTGAGTTATGTTGCAGCCTCTTATCTCGACATTTTTCTCATCAAGACGTCTTTTCAAAACAGGGAGAAATTCCTCTGCTATATCTCTGTGAACAAGACAAGTCTCAACTGCGTTGCAAACGCTCGGGCGTGAACATTTTCCGTTGTAGACAATATCGGCAGCCATTCTCAAATCAGCCGAATTATCGACATAAACGTGGCAGTTTCCCACTCCTGTCTGAATTACCGGAACGGTTGCATTCTCGACAACGGCGTTTATCAGACCGCCGCCGCCTCTGGGAACTAAAACGTCGATATACTCATTTAGCTTCATCATTTGCATAACTACCTCACGGGAGGTATCTGTGACCAACTGGATAATATCCTCGTCAAGCCCTGCTTTACCAATAGCCTCTCGCATTATTTCAGCGAGTACCCTGTTTGAGTTTACAGCTTCTTTTCCGCCTCTAAGAATAACAGCGTTTCCGCTTTTAAGGCAAAGCGCAGCGGCGTCTACCGTAACATTCGGGCGAGACTCATATATTATTCCGACAACGCCCAAAGGTACGCTGATTTTCTGTATTTTCATTCCGTTAGGACGGACAGAGCCGCTTTGTATAACTCCTACAGGGTCCTCCAAATTGGTTAGGTTCACACAAGCCTTTGCGATATTGCGAACCCTTGTCTCATTAAGCGTTAATCTGTCTATCATAGCGTTTGACATTCCGTTTTCGCGCGCTCTTTGAATATCGACAGCATTTTCTTCAAGTATTCTTTCTACTGACGACTCCAAAGCGTACGAAATTTCAAGCAAAGCGTTGTTCTTCTGCCCTGTGGTCGCAACAGATATGCTTTTCTTAGCCGCTTTAGCCCTCTTGCCGAGCTTTTCTATATAGCTTTCAAAATTAATAAAGTCCATTTTTATACCCTCTTATAAAAGTTTTTTAAATAACCGACTAGCATTAATCGTTGGAAACAAACCTTGTTCCTATCTGTTTACCCTGAAACAAATCGTATAATTTCTCAGGTGTTCTGCCATTCATAATGACCGTGTCAATACCTGCCTGAGACGCTATCTCTGCCGCTTTGATTTTAGTAGCCATTCCGCCTGTTCCCAGCTTTGAGCCTGCGCCTTTCGCGACAGCTTTTATATTATTATCAATGTCTCTGACAACAGAAATAAGCCTTGCGCCTTCATTTTTCTTAGGGTCGTCGTCAAACAGACCGTCGATATCGGAAAGTATGACCAAAGCGTCTGCCTTTGCAACGGCTGCTATCGTTGCCGCGAGAGAATCGTTTTCTCCCATTTCAAGCTCCAGCTCATCTATTGCCACCGTATCGTTCTCATTAACTATCGGTATAACCCCTTGCTCAAGAAGTTTGTTTACTGCATTTTCAACATTGGCTTTTCTCTCGTCAAGAAGAATATACTTTGTAAGCAGAAGCTGCGCTACCACAATATTATACTCACCGAACATCTTGTCATACATATACATAAGCTCGCACTGCCCTACAGCGGCAAGCGCCTGCTTAGACGGTGTGTCAGTGGGCTTTTTCACAAGCCCCAGCTTGCCCATTCCAAGACCCATTGCTCCGCTTGATACTAAAATTATCTCCCTGCCTGAATTTGATAAGTCGGCAAGTATTTTAACAAGCTTCTCCACCCGTCTTATATTCAGCTTTCCCGTTTTGTGCGCAAGAGTAGAAGTTCCTACCTTTACAACTATTCTTTTATTGTCTTTAAAATCTTTCATTTTTCTATCCTTAATTATGTAATATAAACCTAATTCACCTTATTTATCGGTGTTCCGTCAATAAAAGCCTTGAGATTTTTAGCCACAACGTCTAAAAGACGTTCTCTTGTCTGCTTAGGCGCCCACGCAATATGCGGAGTGATAGTTATGTTTTTTGCACCTCTCAATGGACAGTCCTCCCTCATTGGCTCGTCAGTTATAACGTCAACGCTTGCGTGCGCTATAACGCCATTATTAAGAGCGTCCGCCAGATCCTGCTCGTTTATAACTCCGCCCCTTGAGGTGTTTATAAGCAGAGCCGATTTCTTCATAAGCCTTAGCGTATCTTTATTTATAAGCTCTTTTGTATCCTCTGTCAGCGGACAGTGAAGCGTTACAATGTCCGATTCTTTGAGAAGCTCCTTAAAAGTGCAGACTTTCATCTCATCGCCTAAATTGTTTTCTCTCATAAAGGTTTCCGCCTTTGACGGTGTTCTGGTATACACCAAGACCTTCATACCGAAGGCTATACTTAGCTTTGCCACCTGCTTACCTATATCTCCGAAGCCTATAATGCCTATTTTCATATCCTTTATCTCAAAGATGGGCAGATAGAAGTATGAAAACAGCTTATAGTTTACCCAGTCGCCGTTTTGAACGGTTTTAGAATACTCCGAAACGCGGTTGAAGTAATCGAGAATAAACGCGAAGGTATGCTGTGCGACCGAGTGAGTTGAATAGGACGGTACATTGCATACGACCGCGCCGTGCTGAGTTGCCGCATCTATGTCAACATTATTGTAGCCTGTAGCAAAAAGACCTACATATTTTAAATTCTTACACGCCTCAAAGACCTCTTTGGTTATCCTGCATTTATTGCAGATAACGGCGTCGCTGTCGCCTATTCTTTCAGCTACCTCGTTCGGCAGCGTCGAGCCGTAAACGGTGGTATCTGCCAGAGATGTAATGCCGTCAAGAGATACGTCGTTTTTAGAAACCGTTTCAGAATCAAGTATACATAATTTCATCAAATGTGCTCCTAATTAAATAACAGCTAGTTTTGACTGTCATCTAAATCGTTTAATTCGCTGTCGAAAGCCTTATCCAGAATATCTCTATCAGATATTTCTTCTCTTTTTTCACGCTCTTTCTGCTGACTTTCCAAAAGCTTTTCCTGTTCTTTTTTATCATGCAATTTCTTTTTCTTTTTTACATATGCGACTGCGATATCAATTATACATCCTGCTACCAATGCTAATTCTATTATTTCAAGAGCTAATATAGCCGTTCTGTTTTGAAAGGTAAAATGAGTTATAAGAGTAGCGTCTATAGCCAGCGTGGCAAGAAGATAACAAATTCTTTGTTTTCTAAAAAACTGAATAAGCAATATTATTGTTGCAAAAACACTGAACACCAGATGGATCTCAAAAGGCAGAGGGGTATATACATTTTGCAAGCCGACATTTTCTGAAAAAAACATTATTATAATTCTCCTGTTCTTTATCCTCGTATTTTATAAAGGTAAATTATACTATATAATATTTTAATTATACTCTATTTAACCTTGAAAGGCAAGAGCAATTAGAAGCTTTTTTATTTAAAATAAAATAGAAACACCGCCACGCTTCCAATGTTGCGGTGTTTCTAAACACTATTCTTGGGAGTAAACATATAATTTTATTTTGTCAAGCATTTATAAGCAAGATATTAATAGTATAATTTTCACCGTCCTGAAAATACTAACATATATGACTAAATTCTGATTAATGATCTGAATTTGCTTTATCAATATAATAAAGGGTGATAATATATGTTAGTTATAAAAGTAATAGGTGCGTCTCTGCTCTCTATAATAATAATGTTTCTTATCTCAAAGCTTTTGGGTAATAAGCAAATATCCGAGCTAAATATGTTCGATTACATCAACGGAATAACCATAGGCTCTATTGCCGCCGAGCTTTCTGTTTCCCGACAAGCCGATGAGATAATTACCGCAATTATCGCAATGATAATTTACGGTCTTGTGGTTTTTCTGTTTTCTGTTCTCACAATAAAATCTATAAAATGCCGACGATTTTTCTCCGGCAGAACCTTGCTTTTGATAGAAAACGGAAAAATCTACAGTAAAAACCTGATTAAGGCTAAGCTCGACATAAACGACCTTCTTACAAAGGCAAGAACAAACGGATATTTCGACATTTCACAAATAAACTACGCTATTATGGAAAACAACGGTGAGATAAGTTTCTTCCCTTGCTCTGAATACCGACCCGTAACAGCAGGCGATTTGAAGCTTGAGCCTATGCCTAAGCCCGAATACCTTAACATCAATGTTATTATAGACGGCAAAGTTATGCGTCAGAATCTCAAATACTGCGGTGTCGACGAAACGTGGCTCAACAAAGAGCTTTCAGCAAGAGGAAAGAAAGTCAAGGACATTTTCTTAGCCACATTAGACCAAAACAACACTCTGCATTTATATGAATACCAAAACGAGAAGAATCTTAAAAATATCTTTGACTAGTTTGGTTTTTTATTCTTCAATGTAATTTAAAAATTCAATCATTTCTCTGTAGAGTCTCGAAACAGGAAGCCCAACTACATTGTAAAAGTCACCCGAGATTTCTTTTACAAACACAGAGCCAAGACCCTGAATTCCATATCCTCCTGCTTTGTCATACGGCTCTCCCGACTGAACATACTCGTCTATCTCGTCGTCGTCAAGCTCGTAGAAGGTAACGTCTGTAGAAACAGAAAACGACATAGCCTTATCTCCGCAGATAATGCAGACCCCAGTTATAACTTTGTGGGTTTTGTTCGATAAAAGAGAAAGCATATTCTTTGCCTGAGCTTCGTCTTTGGGTTTTCCTAAAACTCTCTCTCCCAGAACAACCGACGTATCACAGCCTATAACTATCGCGTCAGGGTAAGATTTAGCAATGTCCTTTGCCTTTTGAGTTGCAAGAAACTCAGGCATCTCATAAGGCGACAACATTTTATAATCGTCCTCATCAACGCCAGACGGCACTACCTCATAATCGCTGAACAGGTGTTTTATCAGCGTTTTTCTCCTCGGCGACGCCGAAGCCAAAATCACCTTTTTATCTGTTTGTATAATCATAATCAATCGCTAGTTAGAAGCACCCTCCTTTGCGGATTTTTTAATACTAGATTTTATAATTATCGCTTTTTCTTTTTTCGTTTGATATATCCAAAGCATAGTGAAGCATCATCAGCTCATTATCAGACTCGGTTTTAAACAGCATAGTATAACACTCAAGCCAGATTATCTTACCCGTTGTCGATATCGTTTTATACTCGCCCTTATAAAAACGACTGCCGTTTTTATAGGCTTCTTTCAATATCTCCAGATTGAATGCGCTTGTATCTATCTCTGAGTTTTCTACCTTTATTACATATCTGTCCAGCCATCTTTTTGAAAATTCAGAAAGATGGCACGGAGCAGTCAATCCGACTGTTTTTAAAAGACTATTTCCGTTTTTGTCAGCAAAATCGTCTTTAATCAAATCTTTATCAACGCTTGCAGAAATCCAAAAATAGGCGTTTTTCTTAAAAATACTTTTAAATTGCTCCGCATTTTTAAGTCTTTCATTTGCCTTTATTACAGAAGCTTCCAGATTGCTACTCTTTTTTATTCTCTCCGATTCGCTCTTATTTATATTTTTGCAAAATAGTGTAAGTATTATTTCTTTATTCTCGTTTCTTGTTATAACCCCTGTCAAGACATACCATTCGTAATCTGAATCTGGGCTTTTCCTTATTCTCAATTTAATATCAATGTTCTTTACACCCTTTTCGGCAAGACCTGTTATATTTGAAATACTGATAAAGTTCAAAAACCTTTGAACGTCTTCATAATAAACCGAATTTTGCGAAAGATTCTTTACATATTTCTTTAAATTTGCATCTATACCTTTTCTTCTGAGATTATTGTCTGAAAAATCATACTCACAGCACTCATAATTTGTATAATTTATTTCTAAAACCCTATCGCATAAGTTGTTTACGGTGTTAATAAAGCCTTTTAATATTTCACGCTCAGATTTCTGGGTTGCTTGCATAAGCCTTGACTGCGCATTATATTTTACTTCAAAATTCTTATCATAAGTAATATCTTTAAGAGTACATATTTCCTTAATTGAGCTTTCGTCGCGATAATAAAGAATACCGCACTCTTTCCACAAAACAGAGTTATTTCCGCCGGTGCGGAATTGAAGATGTTCTTCATTATCACCGCCTTTGCTAAGTCTTGTCTTTTTAATTCTCTCAGGGTTGAGAAAATTTGTTAGCTTTTCAACATCTGCGCTATCCGCCATTCCCGTAATTATAAGTCTGCACAGCCTTGAATACGACATCTTATCGCCTGCAAACTCGTTATATAAAAAAGTACCCTTTTTAATGAATACTTGGTACGCCAGATTATTATCAACATCTATCTCGAAGGCAGCGTCAAAAGCGGTTTCAATACATTTTTCAAGCCTATAAATTCTATTTTCATTTGAAAAAGTATTGATATCCATACTGCTTTCTCCCTTTTTATATATTTTATAATCGGCTGTTACTTTGTAATAATTTTACCACAAAAAATAAAATATAGCAAGTTTGAGATTAGAGGCAAGAAGTGAGAAGCAAGAAGCATAATTCAAAAACTTACCTTTTTTTCAAAGTTATCTTGACATCTTAGGATTAATAGGTTAATATGTATTTGAAAAATTAAAACTAACTCGAAAGGAAATGAAAACTAAATGGATGACTCAGCCGGGCAAACAGGAGGATTATTTTCAAAGATATTCGGTAAGAGGAAGAACGGTTCTCTGACCGAGGATGAAATTATGGAGATATTAAACGGCGAAGACGCAGACGATATTGACGACAGTCAAAAGGAAATGATAAGCAATATATTCGAGTTTGACGATATAGAAGTCAGAGACGTTATGACCCACAGAACGGACATATCGGCAGTTGAACTAAACAGCGATTTAAGAGACGCTGTATCTCTTATAATTGAAAAGGGTTTTTCCCGTATTCCTGTTTATGAGGAGACTATAGACAATATTTGCGGAGTTGTTTATGCAAAGGACCTGCTTACGCTTATATTTGATGAAAATCCCGAAAAGCACAGTATCTCAGAATTTTTAAGGGAGATAAAGTATATACCCGAAACCAATCATTGCTTTGAGCTGTTTGAAATTTTCACTTCACAAAAGGTACAGATAGCCGTAGCCGTTGACGAGTACGGCGGAACGGCAGGTCTTGTGACTATGGAGGATCTGCTTGAGGCTATTGTTGGAAATATTCAGGACGAGTATGACAACGAGCTTGAAGAGATACAGAAGGTGTCGCAAAACGTCTACGAGATTTTGGGCACAGCCGATACCGAGGACGTTGCCGATGAGCTTGGTATAGAGCTTCCTGAGGATAACGACTGCGATACCATAGGCGGATTTGTAATAAGTCTTTTGGGAAGAATACCAAATGAAAATGAAAAACCGACCGTAGAGTATGACGGAGTTAAGTTTACCGTGATTTCAGTAGACGATAAACGAATCAAGAAATTAAAAGCAGAAAATAGCGAACAAAAAGAAAAAGACGCTTAGACTTGTAAGTCAGGCGTCTTTATTTATTAATGAATCTCCGTTATCGGCATTGTTGCAGCAGCGTTAAGACTTTCATCAGCTCGTTTCCCAGCTAAGAAGTCAAAATACCCCTGACTTGCTATCATAGCCCCGTTATCGCCGCAGTATTTAAGCTCCGGACAGAAAAACTCAAACCCGTTCTTTTTACATTCGCTCGACAGCAGACTTCTTACACCCGAATTTGCCGAAACTCCTCCTGAAACGGCAATGGTTTTATAGCCAAAATCAGATGCCGCCTTTATTGTCTTTGAAACTAAGATCTCTGAAATGGTTTTTTGAAAAGACGCACAAAGGTCGTCACAGTTTACCGTCTCTCCCTTTTGAGAGGCATTGTGAACAAGGTTGATAACGGAGGTTTTTAACCCCGAAAATGAAAAGTCATACTCACTTCCCGCAATATGAGGGTGAGGGAGAATGTAAGCGTCTGGATTGCCCCTTTTTGACGCTTCATCAACGCTTTTGCCGCCGGGATACGGATATCCTATCGTTCTTGCGACCTTGTCAAAGCATTCCCCTGCGGCGTCGTCCCGAGTGCGTCCGACAATGCGATATTCAGTATAGTCAAGAACCTCGATTATATGGCTGTGACCACCGCTTACGACCAATGTAAGATAAGGAGGTTCGAGGTTCGGATTTGAAATATAATTGGCGGCTATGTGTCCCGATATATGGTGAACAGGCACAAGCGGAAGACCTGTATCCATAGCGAGCCCCTTTGCAAATGAAACGCCGACGAGCAGCGCACCTATCAAACCCGGTGCGTAGGTTACCGCAATAGCGTCAATGTCATTAAGAGTGCAGTTAGCCTCGCTCAGCGCATTTTCTACAACGATATAAATGTTTTCACAGTGGCGGCGGGACGCTATTTCAGGAACAACTCCGCCGTACAGCTTATGCTCGTCTATCTGCGATGCAACTATATTTGAAAGTACGTTTTTTCCGTCTTCGACAACAGCGGCAGCTGTTTCATCGCAAGAGCTTTCTATTCCAAGAATTTTCATATGCACTATACTCCTAAATAAGGTATTTGGTCATCAGTATGGCGTTTTCAATGGGGTCTCTGTAAAAGCCTTTTCGCTTTCCCACAGTTTTGTATCCTAAAGAAGTGTAAAGAGAGATTGCAGGAAAGTTTGACTCTCTCACCTCAAGAGTTATGAACGACGCGTTTTCACTCCTAGCGACGTCTTCTAAAGACAGCAAAAGCCCCTTTCCGTATCCCATTCGCCTGAAGGGTTGCGACACGGCAATGTTGTTTATATAAACCTCGCCGGCTACTATTCTCACGTTTACAAAGCCTGCGACTGTCTCATTTGATAATACGTCATTTATATGCAGGGCGACTAAAGTAAGCGACATAGGGTTTTCAAGCTCCTGATAAAAGGCATTCTCGCTCCACGCATTTGAAAAGCACTCTTTTTCTATCTGCGAGACAGCCTTTATATGCTGTTTGCTCATTGGTTTATATTTTACCGGCATAAAATTCCCTCTGATTACAGTTTTTCATTTAAAATCCTTGAGTATAATTCGCTTTTTGAAAAGCTGGTTATTTTTGCGATTTGCTTGCAGGCGTCGGCAGCCCGAATACCCTTGCTTATAAGCTCGTTTACCTGTGCGAGTGCGTCTTTTATAGTGTCAAGACTTTCATCTTTTTTTGGCTTTCCCTCAATTACCAATACAAACTCGCCCTTTGGAGAAACAGCTTCATACTTTTCTATCGCGCCGGTTAGGGTCGTTCTTATAACTTCCTCGTGAATTTTTGTAAGCTCTCTGCAAATAGATATTTTCCTGTCACCGAAAAATTCATACATATCTCTCAGAGTGTAGATAAGCTTGTGGGGAGCTTCATAGAAAATCATAGTTCGTGTTTCGTTTACAAGGCTTGACAGATGCTCAAGACGCTGTTTTTTAGTTGTCGATAAAAAGCCCTCGAAAGTAAATCTCGAGGTTGAAAGTCCGCTTATCGCAAGAGCAGATACCGCTGCCGAAGCAAGAGGTACGACAACCGTTTCTATCCCGTTTTCGGCACAGAGCTTAACTAAGTCCTCGCCCGGATCTGAAATACACGGCATTCCGGCGTCGGTTACAACAGCGCAGTTTTCACCCGACTTTAATCTCTCGACTATGCTCTTACCACTTTGCACAGCGTTGTGTTCGTGATAGCTGATAAGCGGCTTTTTTATTTCAAAATGGTTTAATAATTTAGCTGTAACTCTTGTGTCCTCAGCGCAGATAAAATCAACCGATTTAAGAGTTTCCAAAGCCCTCATTGACATATCTGACAGATTGCCTATAGGAGTTCCGACAACATAAAGCGTACCTGACATTTTGTACTCCCTAAAATATACTAAAAATCTTTCTTAGGCTGACGGCGAAAATAAGCGTCGTCAAACCTCGTTAAAAATACTTTGAAGTCATTGTATCATAATTTTAAAAAAAAGTCTATGATTTTCCTTTAAAATGTGTTAAAATTAAAATGTATATGTTTTATCCATCAAACAACACAGCAGGGAGGAAGTCTCTTAACGGAGCAGGAGTAATGAATACTAAGCTTGACAGCGATATTAAATATCTAAAGGGCGTCGGTCCTAAAAGAGCCGAGTATTATCAAAAGCTCGGCGTGTCGACCGTTGCCGACTTGTTGTGCCATTATCCGCGTTCTTATATGGATTTTTCAAGCCCTGTTTCTATAAACGACGCTATGCTTAATGAGAACAACATCATAAAAGGGCGTATAGTAAAGAGGCTTGCTGCTGCCAGAATACGCAGGGGAATGACCATCTACAAGGCGGTTATGACCGATGACGAGAGCGACATCACTATCGTAATTTACAACAGCGAGTTTGCCTTCAACAGGCTTATCGAGGGCAGAGAGTATCTGCTTTACGGAAAGGTCACAGGCAACCTTGTAAGAAAGGAAATATCCTCTCCAATTATTCTGGACGCTGATACCGCTGATAAAATTCTGCCTGTATATCCGCTTACTGAGGGACTTACCCAGTCGCTTTTGAGAACGACAGTTCAGAATGCTTTGAAGTATCTCGACGGCGAGATATACGAAACTATACCAAAAGAGATAGCGGCAAGGAGAGGTCTTTGTTCGTTGAATTT
The DNA here is from genome assembly GCA_947630825.1 of uncultured Clostridia bacterium. Lineage (GTDB taxonomy): Bacteria > Bacillota > Clostridia > Oscillospirales > Ruminococcaceae > UMGS1601. Next base: position 128,574 of record CANRJA010000001.1, read on the forward strand.
TGCTCTTGAGAATATACATTTTCCCAAAGATTTTCTAAGTCTTTCTATTGCGAAGAACAGACTTGTATTTGATGAATTTCTTACTCTTGGTCTTGGAATGTTAAAGCTAAAGGGAAGAAGTCGAGGCAAGACGGGCTGTAAGATGAACGACGTTTCAATTGACGAATTTTATGACGGTCTGCCTTTTAAGCTTACCAACGCACAGTTAAATGCAATAAACGACTGCATTAGCGATATGAAAAAGGGTTATCCGATGAACAGGCTTGTTCAGGGAGACGTCGGTTCGGGAAAGACCGCCGTTGCGGCGGCTTGTGCGTTTTTCGCCTGCAAAAACGGCTGTCAGACGGCTCTTATGGCGCCTACCGAGATACTTGCAAATCAGCATTACAAAACCCTTTCCGACTTTTTAGTGCCGTTTGGCATTAAAATATGCCTGCTGACAGGTTCGCTTACCGCTAAAAACAAGCGTGAGATAAAGGAGAGCATAAAGTCGGGCGAGGTTTTGGTAATTGTCGGCACTCACGCTCTTGTTGAAGATTCTACCGAGTTTGACAATTTGGGGCTTGTAATCACCGACGAGCAGCACAGGTTCGGGGTTGAACAGAGAGCAAACCTGTCAAACAAGGGTAACAATCCGCACTGTATGGTTATGTCGGCAACGCCTATACCTCGAACGCTTGCGTTGATGATTTACGGGGACTTGGACATATCAATAATCAACGAGTTCCCGAAAGGCAGAAAGCCTATCGAGACTTTTGCCATAACCGGCAAAGGCAGAGAGAGGGCGTTTGGCTTTGTAATACAAAGGCTTAAGGAAGGGCGTCAGGCATATATAGTCTGCCCGATGATAGAGGAAAACGATTTAGAGCTTCAGTCTGTAAAGGAATACTCAGACAAGATATCAAGGTCGTATTTTAAAGAGTACAGAGTAGGTCTTTTGCACGGCAGGCTAAAGCCTAAGCAAAAGGACGCTATAATGCAAGAGTTCAAGAACGGCAATATCGACATTCTGGTTTCTACAACTGTTGTCGAGGTGGGAGTTGATGTTCCGAACGCGGCTGTTATGGTAATAGAAAACTCCGAGCGATTCGGGCTTTCACAGCTTCACCAGCTAAGAGGACGTGTAGGACGGGGAAGTGAGAAGTCATACTGTATTCTGATAACCGACAACCCGACTGAGGAATGTGTAAAAAGGCTCAAAATAATGTCGAAAATATCCGACGGCTTTAAGATTTCGGAGGAGGACTTAAAACTGAGAGGTCCGGGCGACTTTTTCGGAAGCCGTCAGCACGGACTTCCCGCTTTGAAAATAGCAGATATGGCGGAGGATACGGAAATTCTAAGGCAGGCGCAGGAGGAAGCAAGGGCAATCATAAAGGACGACCCAACTCTTTCAAAGCCTGAAAATAAAAGCTTAGCTGAACTGGTCGATAAGCTGTTCAGCAGAACAATTGACAATTAACCAGCGAGCCGTCGGAGGCTTTGCTATTAGAGGCAAGAAATTAGAAGCAAGATACAAGATATTACTATCAGAACTCTGTTGGAAAGATAAGTTCTTGCTTCTGGTATCTGGTCTCTTGCATCTAAAAGGAGGATTACTTATGGAACAAGCATTAAAAGCAAAACTTGAAAGCGTAGCGGAAAATTTGAGAAAGAACAGTATGGAGGCTTACATCGCCGAAGATAAAGCGGAGGCAAAGGAAATTGTGCAGTCTCTTTTAAAGGAGGGAACAAGCGTTGCTACAGGCGGTTCGGTAACTTTAAGCGAATGCGGAATTACCGAGCTTTTAACAAGCGGGAAGTACAACTTTATCGACCGTTCAAAGGGCAGAACGCCTGATGATGTTCGCAGACTGTACGGCGAGCAGTATTTATGCGACACATATCTATGTTCCAGCAACGCCATAATCGAGAACGGCGTTTTGTATAACGTCGACGGAAATTCAAATAGAGTTTCTATGATAGCTCACGGACCGTCAAGCGTTATAATGGTCGCAGGGTGCAACAAGATAGTAAAAAATCTTGACGAGGCAGTTATGAGGGTTAAGACTATTGCCGCACCAAAGAATACTGTCAGACTGGGAATAGATACATATTGCAGTAAATGCGGAGAGTGCTTATCGGTTTCTCAGGGCAAAGGGAATGAAATGACCGCAGGCTGTGAAAGCGATCTCAGAATCTGCTGCAGTTATCTTATTTCTGCGAAGCAGCGACATAAGGGAAGGATCAAGGTTGTTTTAGTTGGCGAGGAGCTTGGCTATTAAGCTGAAATTATAAAGACTTTGGGAGAGTACTTTTGATAGAAGAAATTAATATAGGCAGTGTCAAAATAAAAAAGACCGCCGCCTTAGCGCCAATGGCGTCGGTTGCCGACAGAGCGTACAGGCTTATGTGCAAGGAGTACGGAGCGTCGTATCTTGTAAGCGAAATGATCTCTTCAAAGGGACTTTGCTTTTCTGATAAAAAGACAAAGGCTCTTTGTGAGATTGATAAAAGAGAACGTCCCTTTGCGCTCCAGCTTTTCGGAGAGGACCCGATTTATATGGCAAGGGCGACAGAGATTTTAAACGATTTCAAGCCTGATATAATAGATATAAATATGGGGTGTCCCGTACCCAAAATCGCAGGGAACGGAAGCGGTTCGGCTTTGATGAAGTCACCAAAAACAGCCGAGATGATAGCAAGTGCTGTTGTAAAAGCGGCTAACTGCCCCGTTACTGTTAAGATACGCTCCGGCTGGGACAGTGAAAGCGTAAATGCTCCTGAGCTTGCGAAAAGGCTGGAGGGGGTCGGGGTATCCGCTGTGGCTGTTCACGCAAGAACAAAAATGCAGATGTATTCGGGTAAAGCCGACTGGAGCGTAATAAGAAAGGTTAAAGAGGCGGTATCTATTCCCGTCATAGGCAACGGAGATGTAAAGTGCGGTGCTGATGCTCAAGCTATGTATAACGAAACGGGCTGCGACCTTGTAATGGTCGGCAGGGGTTCATACGGCAGACCGTGGGTGTTTAAGGAGATAGAGCATTATTTTGAGACGGGCGAAAGCCTGCCCGAGCCGACTTTGAAAGAGCGCATAGAGGTTATGAAGCGGCATATTTCAATGATAGTAGAGTTTAAGGGCGAGCGTCAGGGAATGAAAGAGGCAAGGAAGAATGTTGCTTGGTATATAAAAGGAATTAAGAATGCTGCAGGTTTTAGAAACGCCTGCGGAGGGCTTTCGACCTATGGCGAGTTTTTAAGCTTTTGCGATACGGTTTTGAAAACTGCGCAGGAATAATGTTTGAAATGGTGATAAATATGCATTATAACGACTTATCCTTTGAAAAATTGTCTGATAAAATAGTTGTTTGTATATCTAATGAACATCGGTTCGGAACAGACGCTTTCCTGCTTGCTGATTTTGCAAAGGCAAGGCATAAGGATATTGCCGCAGATTTTTGTTCGGGAAACGGAATAGCCGCGCTTTTGCTTGAGCGTGAATATTCACCGAAAAGGATATACGCTCTTGAAATTCAAAAGAAAGCGTATGACCAATTATGCTTATCTGCGGAGAAGTCGGGATTAAAGGATAAGATAATACCTGTTCTTGGAGATTTAAAGGATTTCAAATCAGACGAAGAGCTTGATTTGATTATCTGCAATCCCCCTTATAAGGCGGACGGAGCAGGTATAAAGAACGATATTGAGTCAAGCTCAATAGCACGTCACGAAGTGCTGTGTACTATAAACGACGTCTGCTTATCGGCGTCACGGAATTTGAAGTTCGGCGGCAGACTTTGCGTTTGCAACCGCCCTGAGCGTCTGTGCGATATAATGGTCGCTATGAGAAATAATAACCTAGAACCTAAGCGAGTGAGATTTGTTTCTAAAAATAAAGATACTTCCCCTTGGCTGGTTTTGGTTGAGGGAAAGAAAGGCTCAAAGCCTTTTATGAAGATAGAACCGCAGTTTTATACCCAGTCGGAGGACGGAAAAGAGTTCTCGGACGAGCTTAAGGCGTTATATAGTTTATACGAAAATACGGAGGATAGAAATGAAAATACTGGCTATTGACGGAAACAGCATAATGAACAGAGCGTTTTATGGAATAAAGTCGCTCTCGAACAAGAAGGGTTTTTTTACAAACGCTATAACAGGCTTTATGAACACTTATTTAAAGGAGCTTGAAACAGTCAGACCTGACTGTGTAGCGGTTGCGTTTGACTTAAAAGCCCCGACATTTCGGCACAAGGCAGTATCAAGCTATAAGGCAAACAGAAAGGGAATGCCTGATGAGCTTGCAATGCAGATGCCGAAAATAAAGGAGATTTTATCGGAGCTTGGGGTAAAAATAATTGAGGTAGAGGGATATGAGGCAGACGATATACTCGGTACGATATCCGATATTTTTTCAAGAAGCGGAAACGAGTGCTTTATTTTAACAGGCGACAGAGACAGCTTTCAGCTTATTCGTGACAATGTAACTGTAAGGCTTGCCGGCATTAAGGAAACGAAGGTATATACTCCCGAAAGGATAATGGAGGAATACGGCGTCGAGCCCGAGCAGATGATTGATGTAAAGGCGCTTATGGGAGATTCCAGTGACAATATATCGGGAGTTAAGGGAATAGGTCAGAAAACGGCGTTAAGTCTGATACAGAAGTACGGAGATATAAGAAATCTCTACAAGGGCTTCAGAGATGACGAAGAACTGCCTAACGGAGTTAAAGCGAAGCTTGAAGTCGGAGAGCAGATGGCGATTGAAAGCAGATTTTTAGCAAAAATAGTATTAAATGTACCGATAGATAACGATGTAAACGCTTATCTGCCGAGTGAAGCTGACACAAATGCTTTGTTTGAAACACTTTCAGAGCTTGAGATGTTCAAGCTTATGGATAAGCTTAATTTAAAAGATGAAATTGAGAACAAGTCACTAATTAATGATATGTCGGGATCTGAATTGCCTGATATTAAGGTATGCAGGCTTAACAATGAAATAGCAGACACAATTGCGAAGAGTAATAACAAGCTGTACTTTATTTTCAATAGAAAAAGCGACAATTTCTATCTAGAGATACTTTCGGAGAATAATTTGTATTTTACCGAAGATAAAGAGCTTGTCAAAAAAGTATTTGAGTGTGACAATGAAAAGCTGTGCTTTGAGGGAAAAGAAGCGTATAAGTTTGCATTTTCAAACGGCTCAGAGCTTAAAAATGTTAAGTTTATCTGCAACCTTGCGGGATATCTGCTGGATTCTCAGGCGGCAGATTATACAGTGGAGAATTTATGTGCGGCATACGGCGTGGTATACCGCCGTGATATGGAAGAATATGCTGACATTTCCTCACTCAGCAGTTTGTGTTCGAGGCTTAAAGCGGAAATTGAGCTTAAAGAAATGGAGTCTCTGTTGTATGACATTGAACAGCCTCTCTGTGAGGTTTTGGCTTCTATGGAGTGCGAGGGCGTTAAGGTAGACATAAACGGAGTAAAGGAGTTCGGCAAAGGGCTTAAAGAGCAGATAGATAAACTTGAAAAGAACATTTACGAGCTTGCCGGAAAGGAGTTTAACATCTCCTCTCCCAAACAGCTCGGAGCGGTACTTTTTGAGGATTTGTCTTTGCCGTACAAGAAGAAAACGAAAAGTGGGTATTCAACTAATGCCGAAGTGCTGGAGTCGTTAAAGGACGTTCACCCTATTATCTCAATGATTTTGGAATACAGAACTCTTACAAAGCTGAGTTCGACATATGTAGACGGGCTTTTAAAGCTTGTACAAAGCGACGGCAAGGTGCGTTCAATATTCAAGCAGACGGAGACCAGAACGGGAAGAATATCCTCAACCGAGCCTAATCTGCAGAATATTCCTGTGAGAAAAGAAATAGGAAGAAATATGAGAAAGTTCTTTGTCGCAGACGGGGGCAATATTCTTTTAGACGCTGATTACAGCCAGATTGAGCTAAGAGTTTTAGCTTCTGTATGCGGAGACGAGAATATGCAAAACGCTTTCTTAAGCGGCGAGGATATACACACATCCACAGCGGCAAAGGTTTTTGATATGCCGGAGGAATTTGTAACTCCTGAAATGAGAAGAGCTGCCAAAGCTGTAAACTTCGGCATTATTTACGGAATAGGAGCGTTTTCACTTGCACAGGATATAGGAGTATCAGTTGCCGAAGCGAAGAAATATATCAACGACTATCTAAATCACTATCCAAAGGTTAAAGATTTTATGGATAAAACTGTTGAGGACGGAATAAAAAACGGCTATGTGGAAACTGTTTTCGGCAGAAGAAGATATATCCCCGAGCTTTCAGCGTCAAACAAAAAGATTCAGTCGTTTGGGAAAAGAGCCGCTATGAACGCACCTATTCAGGGTGCGGCGGCGGATATTATAAAAATCGCTATGGTTAAGGTTTACCAAAGGCTGAAAGCAGAAAAAATAAATGCTAAACTGATTTTGCAGGTCCACGACGAGCTTATTATAGAGTCGTCAATTGATGATAAAGAAAAGGCAAAAGCTATTCTCTGCGAGGAAATGGTAAACGCCGTTAAGTTTAAAGTACCACTTATTACCGAAGTTAAAGAGGGCAAAAGCTGGTATGAGGCTAAGGGTTAGAAAAGAACACAATAAGGATATGATTAAATGGCTCTTGACGGAGTGTTTTTAAATTTAATAAAGAAAGAGCTTGAAAGCGTTTTGCTTGACGGTAGGGTGGATAAGATACACCAGCCGTCAAAGGAGGAAATACTTTTCACCATTCGTACCCGAAACGGCGCATATAAGCTTATCTTCAACACAAGCGCGGGAACAGCCAGAGTTCACATAACAAACTCGCAGATAGAAAACCCAAAAACGCCGCCTATGTTCTGTATGCTTATGAGAAAGCACCTATCGGGCGGAAAGCTGATTTCAGTCAGGCAGGACGGCTTCGAGAGAATACTCTATTTCGACTTTGACTCTGCAAACGAGATGGGAGATATCTGCCGATTCACATTAGCTGTTGAGATAATGGGTAGACGCTCTAATCTGATTTTAATAAATTCAGACGGCAGGATAGTTGACAGTATAAAGCGTGTAGGGCAGGATATGTCAAGCGTGAGAATGGTTTTGCCTGGAATCACATATCAGGTACCGCCTAAGGACAAAAGGCTTTCGATGTTTGACTTTACCGCTGATGAGTTTAAAAGCAGTCTAAATGATTATTCAAAGCAGTTATTTTCTAAGGCTCTTATAAGGATTTTTGAGGGTATTTCGCCTGTGTTTGCCCGTGAGGTTGAATTTTTTTCTCTTCGTGGCGGTGAAAAAATCTGCTCTGAGCTTAGCGAAGATGAAATTGACAGAGCGATATTTTTTATAAACAAAACGGCAGATGAAATATCGTCACATAAAAATAAGTTTACAGTTTTGAGAAACAAAGACGGTCAGCTAAAGGATTTTTGCTTTTGCAGTATCAATCAGTACGGAAGTTTGATGGTGACTAAAGATTTTGATTCCGCCAGCGAGCTTTTAGACTATTTCTACTCGGCAAGAGACAGAATTGCAAGAACAAAGCAAAGAGCGTCCGATCTGTTCAAGTTTTTGGTAAACACGTCTGACAGGATATCGAGGCGCATAGCCAATCAGCGCGAGGAATTAAAAGAGTGTGCAGAGCGTGACACGCTAAAGCTTTACGGCGACCTAATAATGTCGAACATCTACAGGCTTGAAAAGGGAATGGACTATGCCGAAGCTGAGGATTACACAAAGGAGGATACGCCGAAAGTTAGAATAAAGCTTGACAAAAGGCTTACCCCCTCGCAGAACGCGCAGAAGTATTATGCCGAATACAGAAAAGCGGACACTGCCGAGAAAATGCTCGTCTCGCTTATTAAGAACGGCGAGGAGGAATTGAGGTATATAGACAGCGTATTTGACGCTCTTACCCGTGCTGATACCGAGAGCGACGTTATTGAGCTTAGGTCGGAGCTTGCCGAGCAGGGGTATATAAAAAGCTCACGCATAAAGGGAAAACTGCCAAAGGCTTTGCCGCCGATAAAGTTTAAGTCGTCAGACGGGTTTGAGATTTTTGTGGGCAGAAACAACAAGCAGAACGACAAGCTGACATTAAAGGAAAGCGAAAAAACAGATATATGGCTCCACACCCAGAAGATAACAGGCTCGCATACTGTAATAAAATGCAGGGGCGAAACCCCTCCCGACAGAACGATTGAGGAGGCGTGTATGATAGCCGCTTATCATTCCAGTGCTAGGGAGTCGTCGAACGTGCCTGTTGATTACACAGAGATAAGGTATGTTAAAAAGCCGAACGGCGCAAAGCCTGGAATGGTGATCTTCACAAATTACCGCACGGTTTATGTAACGCCCGATGAGGAGCTTGTTGAAAGGCTGAGGGTCAATAAAGAGAAATAAAGAAAGGAGAACGGTTTAGCCGATAGAATAATGAGGCTTGGATATGATTTTTTTAACAGAGACGTTTTAAAGGTCGCCCCAGAGCTTGTGGGTAAGACGCTTGTTCACATAGTCGACGGCGAGGAAAGACGTATGATGATAACCGAGACAGAGGCATACAAAGGTACGGACGACACAGCCTGCCACGCTCACAGGGGCAAGACCGAAAGGACGAAAATTCTTTGGGGAAAGGCAGGAACGGTATATGTATATCTATGCTACGGCGTTCATCATCTGATAAATATTGTAACGGGAGACGAGGGCGACCCTCAGGCGGTTTTGATTCGAGCCTGCGAGGGGAGTTACAACGGTCCGGGAAAGCTGACAAAGCAGTTGGGAATTGATATGAGCGCTAACTGGCAGACTATTTATGACAACGACACAATGTGGATAGAGGACACAGGCGTAAAGGCGAGAATACGTCGGGATAAGCGTGTTGGAATAGGATATGCAAGACCGAGAGACATAGAGAGGGCTTGGAGGTATATAATGAAAATCAAGCCTGAAAAGCCGAGTTCAAAATCAAAAAAGGAAAGGCAAAGTATAATTTAGGAGAACAGAGAAAATTTATGAAATTATATAACTTTTTAACATTGCAGTTTGGGAAGCTGATAGTAAAGGCTTTGCAGCTTCTTCACAAGGGCGCGGGAAATCTGCCCGGACTTATTCTGCTTGGGATAAATAAAAACATACTCGGCTATTTCAAGGTAGACTGCCCTATAATAGCGGTCACAGGAACAAACGGCAAGACCTCTGTCACCAACTTTGTGAACCGTCTTTTAGAGCAAAGCGGAAAGAATGTAATTACAAATAAGCAGGGAAACAACCTCGACACAGGAATAGTATCGTTATTTTTAAAGCTGTGCTCGCCGACGGGTAAGATCCACGCAGACTGTCTTGTTCTTGAAATTGACGAATCGCACGTACCTGTGATATTCAAAAAGCTCAAGCTGGAGACTCTTATAGTTTTAAACTTTTTCAGAGACCAGCTTGACAGAAATGGTGAGGTTGAAACGCTGATTTTAAAAGTAAAGAACTTTCTGGAGACTTTTCAGGGGAATGTCATTTTAAACGCCGACGACCCTAATGTTGCCCGCTTGGGACAAGCTAACCCCGACAATAAAAATGTAAAGTATTTCAGCGTTGAGAAATACAAATATGCAACTGATAAAATTCACGAGGTGGGAGAGGGCAAGTTCTGTCCCGTATGCGGAGAGTCGCTTGAATATGAGTATTACCAGTATTCTCATATAGGGCGCTTTAAATGTCCTAAGTGCGGATTTGGCGATAATGAAATTTACTTAAAAGTTGAAAATGTAGACCTAGAGAAGCGTAGTTTTACGGTTGATGGCAGAGAGTACGATATAAACAATCCGAGTATTTACTATGTCTACAATATGGCGGCTGTATGTGCGGCTGCGAAGCTGTATAATATCGACGACGATATTCTCAGAGACACTCTTGAAAGATTTGAAGTAAACAACGGCAGGATGGAGAAGTTCAGCATTGGAAAGAGCAATGCAGTTATAAACCTTGCAAAGAACCCTGTCGGGGCGAATATGACAATTCGCGTTATGAACGAGAGCAATCACGAAAAAGAACTTATGTTCGTTTTGAATGACAATCTAGCCGACGGCTATGATGTTTCGTGGATATGGGATATAAACTTTGAGGTATTCAAGGACGTAACGAGGGTAATTACAAGCGGCAGGCGGGCTTATGACATTGCCATAAGAATAAAAACAAGTGGATATGACGCTTCAAAAATCGAAGTTTATCCCGATTTGGACGAAGCGGTTGAAAATCTGTTTTCGACTGAGGGAGAGAAGTTTATAATTGCTAATTACACTTCGGTTCAGCCGACAAGGACCGCTGTAATTAATTATATTGATAAAAACAAAGAGGAATAAAGATATGAAAACCATAAGAATATTGCATATGTATTCTGATATGCTAGACCTCTACGGCGATAACGGTAACATTGAGGTTTTGAGTTACCGGGCAAAGGCTAGGGGCATTGAAACGGCGGTTGAGCATCACAGTGTGGGAACGAAGGACACTGACTTTTCGAGCTATGATTTGATATATCTCGGCGGAGGGGCAGATTTCGAGCAGCAGCTTTTAGCGGAGGATCTGCAAAGCTGTCGTGATGAAATAATGAAAGCGTTTGACAACGGTACTTTCTTTTTGCTTATCTGCGGAGGGTACCAGCTTATGGGCGAGTATTACAAAGATTCTAATGGTGAGGTCATAGACGGTCTTGGAATGTTTCCCTATCATACTGAAGCGTCGCTGAATAAGAATAAGAGGTGCATAGGAAATATAATTATCGAAGCGGAGCTTAACGGAGAGATGTCAAAGATAATAGGCTTTGAAAATCACGGCGGACAGACATCACAAACTGATAAACCGTTCGGCAGGGTGATATATGGTAACGGAAACCGCTTTGGTAGTGAGGACGAGGGTTATTTTGATAAGAATGTTATTGCGACGTATCTTCACGGACCTCTGCTTTCAAAGAACCCAAAGCTTGCCGATTATATAATAAGGTACTGCGCTGAGCGTGATGGAAATTCTGTTGAGATGACGCCTCTTGACGACACGTTGGAAGAAAAGGCAAGAGAAGTTTTGTTTAGTAGATTAAATAAATAATAAAATGTATATTAGGCTTGACAAAGTAAAATTATATGTTATAATATAAATATAAAAGAGAGTGCTGCACACGGCAAATTAATGCCTAGGCGGTTTACTCCCCAGTTTGGTTATGAACAACCGTATCCTGGAAAGATTGGCGGTTGTTCTTTTTTATTTATATAAAAAAGCTTCTAATTTTTCTTATTAAATATAAGAAAAGCTAGAGTGATAATCTCGGTTATCATACTAATGAATGAAAACAATTCATAAAATGATACCATATTACCACCCCCTTTCGGGGAGAAACCGCTTGCCTTTTAATGTACAGCACTCTCTTATTCACATTATAAAATATAATAATTAATTTGTCAAATTATTAAGAATTATAAAACTTATTAATTCTATTTCCATTATCCATTGTCCATTGTCAATTATCAATTATCAATTAATAAGCCCGCCGTTGCACTAACTGTTACATTTTACAAGCTATACAACGGCGGACTGCGTGCAGGGCTGAGCCCTGCCTAAATATTGAGGAAGGTAGTTATTAACTTTCTTTATGGCAGGAGCCTGCCTGCGGACAGCCTGAACAGCCGCAACCGCAACCGCAAGGGCAGGACTTTCCTGCCTTTTTGCTTTTTATCATTCTGTAAATTATGAATGTCACTATGCAAAGCATTATCAGACTGATTATTATTGTCGATATGTTGGCTTTTATAAAATCAATCATTTTAATCACCGTTTATGCTTTTATTTTTGCTTTTATAGTCAGCCTGTCGGCTGACTTGTATGGTTTTGCAAGCATATAAATCAGGAACACCGCAACAAGAACTGCCGCAATAAGTCCTATAATGTTCGGACTGCCCGTTAATGCAATTCCGATTTGGTAAATCATAAGAGAAACAGCATAAGCAAATACGCATTGGTAGGTTATAGCGAACGCCGTCCACTTAGGACTGTTCATTTCTCGCCTGATAGCTCCTATTGCCGCGAAGCAAGGCGCACAGAGAAGATTGAACGCCAAGAAAGCATATCCTGCAAGACGTGTCATACCCTCGAAGTCGAGAACTCCAAACACTCCAACGACTTCCTCTTTAGCAACAAGGCCCATAATAGTAGCAATAGCAGCCTTGATGTTGCCAAAGCCGAGCGGTGAGAAAATCCAGCAAATTGCGTTGCCTACTATTCCGAGTATACTGTCTTCAAGCTCCATATCTGCGCTGAAAGTAAATATACCATCAACAAAGCCGAAGCACGAGCCTGCCCAGATGATAATTGAAGAAAGAAGTATGATAGTTCCTGCCTTTTTGATAAACGACGAAGCTCGCTCCCACATTGAACGCAGAATGTTGCCTATTGTAGGTAAGTGGTATGCTGGAAGCTCCATTACGAACGGCGCAGGGTCACCTGAGAACATCTTTGTTTTCTTGAGCATAATTCCCGAGACGATTATTGCCGCAATGCCTAAGAAGTATGCGCTAGGTGCGACCCACCACGTTCCGCCGAATAAAGCGGCTGAGATAAGTGCGATTATTGGCAGCTTAGCTCCGCAGGGGATAAATGTCGTAGTCATAATCGTCATACGGCGGTCGCGCTCGTTTTCAATCGTTCTCGACGCCATAATTCCCGGAACTCCGCAGCCTGAGCCTATAAGCATCGGAATAAATGACTTTCCTGATAAGCCGAACTTGCGGAATATCCTGTCCATAATGAATGCTATTCTCGCCATATATCCGCACGACTCCAAGAACGCAAGGAAGATAAACAGTACCAACATCTGAGGTACAAAGCCGAGCACTGCTCCGACGCCGGCTACAACACCGTCTAAAATCAACCCCTGAAGCCAGTCTGCACATTTTACGGCGTTAAGTCCGCTTTCTACTAAAACAGGTATTCCCGGAACCCATACGCCGTATTCAGCAGGGTCGGGAGTGTCTGCAAACTCTCCGTTTTCGTCTAAGGGAAGCATTGGCGTTATGTCGAATTTACCGCCCTCTTTGACGGCAAGCTCCTCGCCGTATGAGCCGTAAGCCTCTTCAAAAGCGCCGAAGTCCTTTTTCTCAACGGCTGTTAAAAGCTCGTCTGCACCGGTGATGCCAGCTTCGTTTGCTCCTTCAAGAGTCTCCTTGACCTCAGGCAGGAATATTTCCTTTTGGGCATACTCGCTTGCAGCGTCGTCGTATTCGCTTGAGCCTATGCCGAATAGGTGCCAGCCGTCGCCGAACAGACCGTCGTTAGCCCAAGCGGTAGCCCATGCTCCAACAGTGGTGACCGAAACGTAGTATACGATAACCATTATAATAGCAAAGATGGGAAGCGCTAGCCAGCGGTTCGTTACTACCTTGTCTATTTTATCGGTAACGGTAAGCTTTCCTCTGTTTTTCTTTGTATAACAGCTGCCGATGATCGAAGCTATGTATGCGTACCTTTCGCTTGTTATAATGCTCTCTGAATCATCGTCCAACTCGTCCTCGCAGTTTTTGATGTCTGTTTCAATGTGTGAAACGATTTTGCTGTCTAAGTTAAGTCTTTCAATTACCTTGTCGTCTCGCTCGAACAGCTTAATTGCAAGAAATCTCTGCTCGTCGTCAGGCATATCGTGCAAAACCGCTTCTTCAATGTGCGCAAGAGCGTGCTCAACGCTGCCGTCAAAGCTGTGCTGTGCAACCATTTTCTTTCCGCTTTTTGCAATTCTGACCGCCTTTTCTGCAAGAGCGTCAATACCCTCTCCTCTAAGAGCAGATATCTCAACTACCTCACAGCCAAGCTCCTTTGAAAGCCTCTCTGTGTTTAGCTTATCACCGTTTTTCTTTATAACGTCCATCATATTTACCGCCGCGATAACAGGTATTCCAAGCTCTACAAGCTGAGTTGTAAGATACAGGTTTCTCTCAAGGTTAGAGCCGTCTATGATGTTTATGATAGCGTTCGGCTTTTCGTCTAAAAGAAAGTTTCTCGAAACTACCTCCTCAAGCGTATAAGGCGACAGCGAATATATTCCCGGAAGGTCTACAAGAATGACTTCGTCGTTCTTTGCGCTGTAGCCTTTGATCTTTCCTTCCTTTTTCTCTACTGTTACGCCCGGCCAGTTGCCGACAAATTGATTTGATCCCGTCAAAGCGTTGAACAGGGTCGTTTTACCGCTGTTTGGATTTCCCGCAAGCGCTATTTTTATACTCATATTTTTCCTCCGTTCTAACGTGAATTAGTCTTTTCACGTTAAGTTCTTTAATATACATTGTGTTAGGTATAGCTAACTTATATGCAAAAAGAAACGAGCTTATTCAATTTCTATCATTTCCGCGTCAGCTTTTCTAAGAGAAAGCTCGTAGCCTCTTACTGTTACCTCTACCGGGTCTCCTAGAGGAGCTACCTTTCTTATGTGAACTTCCACGCCTTTGGTGATGCCCATATCCATAATTCTGCGCTTTACCGCGCCCTCGCCGTGAAGCCGTTTCACTTTGACAGTCTGACCTATTACGGCGTCCTTTAGTGTTTGCATTAAAATCTCTCCTTTAACATTATTTAATTTATTATATGTAAAAATTTAAGCGACTATAATTTTATTAGCCATTTCACGGCTTATCGCCACTCGTGTGTTCTTGACGTTTACTATCAAATTTCCGCCGTTATCCGAGACAATTATTATCTCTCCGTCCTCGACAAAGCCGAGATTACCCAAAAAACGTCTTGTCTCGTCTTTTCCTTTTATCTTTTTTATACAAACTTTTTCGCCTACATTTGCAAAAGTTAAAGGTATCATACTCCATCTCTTTCTTTGTTTAGCATAAATGATAGTTAGGTTTAGCTAACTCGGTTGATCAAAAAAAGTTAGCGAAAACTAACTAAGATAATAATACCACTTTGCTCAACATTTGTCAATGCAATTTTTTAAATTTGTAGCATTTCACAAAAACAAGTTAGCAAAAGGCAACTAAAATTGTAGAAAAACACTGCCGGCAGCACACAGTCCACCGTTGTATAGTTCTATTTTTCATCATTTTTAGTATCATCTAAATTATTTATTGCATAATTTAAACATTGTATAACTAATTGGTTAGAAGATATATTATTCTTAAATGCAAGATTATCAATTTTATTCGCTAGTTCTTCAGGCAAACGAAAAGATTTGCTTACCGAATTGTAGCCTTTTTTTATTTTCCACATAAAATCTGTCCCTTCTCTTGTCGATTTCTTTAATATAAATACAATTTTATTAACTCAACTTTTATTGTTATTTATATTATTATAATTATTTTAACATTCATATGAATGTTAGTCAAGTACATTTATTCGAATTTATATTAAAATATTAAATATAAAAATTATAAAGGAGTTTTTTTATGTATTATTATCAAAGATTAAGAGATGTAAGAGAAGATAACGACCTGTCACAAAAGCAGGTAGCAGAAATTCTTGGAACAACTCAGCAACAATATCATCTCTATGAAACCGGACAACGTGAAATACCTGTACATTTACTTAAAAAGCTGTCGGAATACTATAAAGTGTCAACAGATTATTTAATAGGTATAAAAAAACATAAATAGAAACAGCAATATGTATTGTATAAATAGAGGTAAGACCTCTAAGTAGTCAGAGTTGTCCTCTGAACGTATTGCTGCCTTTGGGTTATAAGTAGTAAGAAACCAGAGGCAAGATATAAGAACTTAATTTTTCACTAAGTTCTTATGGTAATATCCTGCTTCTGGCTTCTAAAATTCTTGCTTCTAAATGCTTGACAAAAGAAAATTATATGTTATAATATAAATATAAAAGAGAGTGCTGCACACGGCAAATTAATGCCTAGGCGGTATCTCCCGAAGTTGTGTTATAGAAACACCGTAACTTGGGATTGTTGGCGGTGTTTCTTTTTTATTATTAAATAAAAAAGCTTCTAATTTTTCTTATTAAATATAAGAAAAGCTAGAGTGATAATCTCGGTTATCATACTAATGAATGAAAATAATTCATAAAATGATACCATGTTATCACCCCCTTTCGGGGAGAAACCGCTTGCCTTTTAATGTACAGCACTCTCTAATGCACATTATAAAACAAAATAAATAATTTGTCAAATAATGAAGAATTAAAAGGTCTTAATTCTAAATTTATGGTTTCTAAAATTCTTGCTTCTAAATGCTTGACAAAATAAAATTATATGTTATAATATAAATATAAAAGAGAGTACTGCACACGGCAAATTAATGCCTAGGCGGTATCTCCCAAAATATGGTATTAAAGAAACACCGTTACTTTGAGAGAGTAAGGCGGTGTTTCTTATTTTTTATGAAAATATGTAAATAAGTTTTACTACTTATTTCGATAAAAGATATTGAAACAAAGTGTGACAATATTGATAATAAAATTCGCAAATAAAAACAAATCCGAATAGTTTATCATTGTCTCACCTCCCTCCAAAGGGAGAAACCGCTTGCCTTTTCATGTACAGCACTCTCTAATGCACATTATAAAACAAAATAAATAATTTGTCAAATAATGAAGAATTTTAAGACCTTTTTATTCTAAATATCTTAATTATTTCAATTATCCATTGTCAATTATCAATTAATAAGCCTGCCGTTTTGAAACGTGAAACATTAAATAAAACTTTTAATAGGCAACACTGCGTGCAGGGGTTACCCCTGCTGCCCATAGTAAGCGTTATCTCCGTGCTTTCTGAAAAAATGCTTATCCAAAAGCTGCTGCTGCATTTTAAGTGTCGTTGTCTCCTTTTTATACGCAAGCATCTCCGTATGCCATGCCATAAAGGCGATCTCTTCAAGAATTACCGCTTTTTCAACAGCCGATATCGCATCGTCCCCCCAAAGAAACGGTCCGTGAGAGTGTACAAGGCAAGCGTTCATTCTGGAAGGGCTTGTCCTGTGGGAAACAAAAGTCTCTACAATAACACGTCCTGTGTTTCTTTCATATTCAGAGACTATTTCCTCGTCCGTCATTTTTCTTGTTACAGGAATAGCTCCGTAAAAGTAGTCGGCGTGAGTTGTACCGTATGCACTTATACTCTTTCCTGCCTGCGCCCATATTGTCGCCCATCTGGAGTGAGTGTGGACAACAGCGTTTGCATTAGAGAAATTCTTATAAATCTCAAGGTGCGTAGGCATATCAGAACTGGGCTTTAAACTGCCCTCAACTATATTTCCCTTTAAATCGCATACGACCATTTTATCAGGCGAAAGATCTTCATAAGCAACTCCGCTGGGCTTAATTGCAAACAGACCCTTCTTACGGTCGATTTCTGATACGTTGCCCCAAGTTGAAATAACAAGCTTGTTCTCTGGCAGCATCATATTAGCACGGTAAACTCTTTCTTTTAATTCTTCCAGCATATCACTTGTTCCTTTCGGATTTTATTTTCTTAAGCGTTTTCATAACATTGTTTTCCCCTCTGCCGAAGTAGTCGTGCAGTTTTTTATACTCGGCATAAAGCCTGTCATAAACCTCTGCGTTTTCTTTTATAGGAGAATAGTATTTGTCTTTTACTTTGCCAAGCCTTCGTGCGGCTTCAAAAACGCTGTCGTAACCGCCGTTTTCTTTTCCTGCCGCAACGCTTGCAAAAATTGCGCTTCCCAGCGCAGGACCCTGAGCCGAGCCTGCAATCTTTACAGGCATATTCAAAACGTCGCTGTAGATCTGCATAGCCATTTCGTTTTTAACTGCTATGCCTCCGCTAGCGTAAAACTCCTCAACCTCAACTCCGTTATCCCGAAAGTTCTCAACTATCATTCTGGTACCGTATGCTGTGGCTTCAATAAGCGCTCGGTACATCTCCTCTGGCTTAGTTGAAAGCGTCATACCCAGCATACAGCCTGTCAAATCTGCGTCGACAAGAACCGAACGGTTTCCGTTCCACCAGTCGAGAGCCAGCAGACCGCTTTCGCCTGCTCTTTGCTTCTCAGCCAGAGAAGTCAAATACTGATGAATGTCCATACCGTTTGCTTTTGCCTCTTTATGATAGCTTTCCGGAACGCAGTTGTCAACCAGCCACGCAAAGTGGTCGCCCACGCAGGACTGACCTGCCTCGTAACCGAAAAGTCCCGGCATAACGCCGTCCTCGACGACTCCGCACATTCCCGGAACCTGTTTTTCCTCCTCGCCCATAAGAATGTGGCAGGTAGAAGTTCCGATAATGGCTAGCATTTTCTTAGGTCCGTCGATCGAAACAGACGGAACGCAAACATGGGCGTCAACATTTCCTATACAAACGACCGTACCATCTGAAAGACCTGTTTTATTTGCAAATTCAGGAGTGATAGTTCCAGCCCTTTCTCCAAGCGGAGTTATCACCTTTCCCAACTTTTCCTCAACGCAGTTTTCAAGCATTGGGTTTAGTGCTTTGAAAAACTCTTTTGACGGATAGCCCTTACGCTTATTCCAAATCGCCTTATAGCCCGCTGTGCAGGAATTTCTCGTTTCATTTCCCGTCATCATCCAGACTATCCAGTCGGCGGCTTCTATCCACCTGTCCATCGCGCTGTAGATCTCAGGTGCTTCGTCGCATATCTGCATAAGCTTTGGTATTGCCCACTCGCTGGAAATCTTTCCGCCGTAGTTTTTTAGCCACTCTTCTCCTCTTTGTTCGGCAATCTCATTCAGCCGGTTAGCCTCATACTGTGCGGCGTGGTGTTTCCACAGCTTTACCCACGAATGAGGATTGTGTTTATACTCGTCTAAAAAGCAAAGTGGCGTTCCGTCCGCTTTGCAGGGAATCATAGTACAAGCCGTAAAATCTGTACCTATTGCTACAATATCCTTTGGGTCTACACCGCTTGATTTTATCACCTGCGGTATTGTGTTATATAGAACCTCCAGATAATCCATAGGGTGCTGAAGCGCATAATCGCTCTCCAGCTTTTCACCGCTTGGCAATTCTTTGTCCATAACGCCGTGAGGGTATTCATATACAGATGAAGCCATTTCCTCACCGGTTGATATATCAAGAAGCAAAGATCTGCCTGACAGCGAACCAAAATCTATGCCTATAGTATACTTTCCCATATTCACCGTTCCTTTGTGATAAATATTTTGAACTAAAGCTTAAATTTTAGTATTATTGTATCATACCGCGAAACTTAAATCAATATATTATCCAAAATTAGTCATGGACTTAGCCAAAAATTTGTGATACAATATAGTTCAAACTACATATAAAGGAATATTTAAAATGAAAAGAATAATAATGATTTTTCTGGCAGTCTCCTTACTGCTCTTGATCTCCGGCTGCGATAAAGGCAGTGATAAAAAGCCATACACGTCATCTGACGTATCATCGTCATCAGTTGAACAGCCTGCTGTTAAGGCTATGGCAAAAGCACATTCAACCGAGGTCGTTGACGGAGTAACTTACATTGACGGAATTTTGATTGTGAACAAAACCTATTCTTTGCCCAAAAGTTATAACTACGGTTTAACTGACGAAACGCTAAAAGCATTCAATAAAATGAGGAATGCGGCGGCTAAAGATAACATCTCTTTAGAGATAGCGTCAGGCTTCAGAAGCTATGAGGAACAGGAGACGCTGTATAAAGAATATTCAGCCGAAAACGGTCAGAAGGAAGCGGACACATACTCAGCCAGAGCGGGATATTCGGAACACCAGTCGGGTATGGCAATAGACGTAAACGGCGCAGATTTTAGTATGGTCGGACAAAAGGATATGAAGTGGCTTGAAAAGCACTGTTCCGAATACGGCTTTATAATTCGTTTTCCAAAGGGGAAAGAAAGCATTACAGGATACAGCTACGAACCGTGGCATATCAGATATGTCGGCAAGAAAACAGCAAAGGAAATGAAAAAGCTGGGCTTGTGCCTTGAGGAGTATCTGGGCGTAGACTCGGAATATAAATGAAAGTAAAATTTTTCTATCAGAACTATGTGAAAAAAGATAGGTTCGTGTCTCTAACTTCTATTTTCTTGCTTCTAAGCGAATAATGAACAATTGAATAATTGCTTTAAAACTCTTGTCTCTAAATACTTGACAAAATAAAATTATATGTTATAATGTAGATATAAAAGAGAGTGCTGTACATGGCAAATTAATGCCGAGGCGGTTACTCCTAAGTGTTGTTAAAGAACAACCGGCTTTTGGAGATAGGCGGTTGTTCTTTTTTATGTATAAATAAAAAATCTTCTAATTTTTCTTATTGAATATAAGAAAAGCTAGAGTGATAATCTCGGTTATCATACTAATGAATGAAAACAATTCATAAAATGATACCATATTACCACCCCCTTTCGGGGAGAAACCGCCTGCCTTTTTATGTACAGCACTCTCTTATGAACATTATAAATTAAAATAAATAATTTGTCAAATAATAAAGAATTTTAAGACTTGTTGTTTCTAATATCTTTCCTTATTTAATTATCCATTGTCAATTATCAATTAATAAGCCTGCCGTTTTGAAACGTAAAACATTAAATAAAACTTTTAATAGGCAGCAAAGCCTCCGGCGTCACGCCGGTCTTGCTTCTAAAATTCTTGCCTATAGTTGCTTTTTTTCTTTTAATAGTGTATAATATGGTAAAGTTAAAAGTAAAGAGTGAAAAGGTGGGAATTTAAAACTTGGAGATTCTTGATAAAAATAATGAAGAGCAGTGCAGTGAATACGAAGCATTTGCAAGTACAGATAAAAACGGAGTTTTTTTGCAGTCTCTTAACTGGACTAAGGTTAAAGATAACTGGGGCTGGGAGGCTGTAATTTCAAGAGATTCAAACGGCAAAATACAGGGAACTTGTCTTGTACTTATAAAGAAAATACCTATATTCGGCTGTTCATTTCTCTACGCTTCTCACGGTCCTGTATGCGATTACCACAACAAAGACGTTATTGAGGATTTGTTCGAGGGTATAAAGGTGCTTGCAAAAAAGTATAATTGCTATGAGTTTATGTGGGATCCCTGCTTTTCTGAAAAAGATGAAAAGGCAAAGAACATTCTTAAAGAAATGGGATTTTCTCATATTGAAAACGCGCCTGAGCTTTCTACCATTCAGGCTAGAAACAACTATATGCTGTTAAACATCGAGGGCAAAACTCCCGACGAGGTTATGGCAAGCTTTCATTCAAAGTGGAGATATAATATACGCCTAGCTTCCCGTAAGGGAGTTGTATGCAGAGCGTGCGGACCTGAGGCTATAGATGATTTCTATCCAATGATGGCTGAAACGGGTACCCGTGACGGCTTTGCAATAAGACCTAAAGAGTATTTTGTTAAAATGCTCACCGCACTTGGCAAAGAGCATTGTAGACTGTATATGTGTTATCTGCAAAATGAGGACGGAACAGAAACTCCTGTTTCGGGAGCAATAACAACACAGTATGCGGGAAAGACCTGCTATGTTTACGGAGCTTCTTCAAATAAGCACAGAAATGTTATGCCTAACCATCTTATGCAGTGGACTATGATCCAGTGGGCTTTGGAAAACAACAATTTTATTTACGATTTTCAGGGCATACCTTTTTATACCGACGAAACCCACCCCAACTACGGCGTATACAAATTCAAAAAGGGCTTTAACGGCGAGGTGGTTACCTATGCTGGAGAGTTTTATTATACGTTTTCTCCATTCAAGAAAAAACTTGTGAATTTCTTTGAAAAAATATACAGAGGTCTTCACGAGCTGCAAAGAAAAATAAAGATTGCCACAAGACATACTTAAAGTCTGATACTTGCATTTTATTTGTTATTTGGTTATAATATAATTATAATGATAATATAAATACGAAAGGATGTATAAATTATGGCTTTTGAAGTTAAAAGAGATACTATTATCGGCGATGTTCTTGACGCCGACAAAGATACCGCGCCTTTCTTTTTAGAAATGGGTATGCACTGTCTCGGCTGCCCGTCATCAAGGGGAGAAACTATCGAACAGGCTTGTGCTGTTCACGGCGTTGACGCAGACGAGCTTGTTGAAAAGCTGAACGCACATTTCGGAAACTAAAACCATATAGGGCGGCAGTTTTGCCGCCCTTAAATTTTATAGGAAACAAGCTATGATAAACTTAGACAACAGATTAAAGCAGTGTGCCGAATTTGTATCGGGAAAAGGCTGTGCCGCAGACGTGGGTACGGACCACGCATATCTTGCGGTTCACTTAATTACAAGCGGCATTTGCAAGAAAGTCATCGCCTGCGATCTAAGAGAAGGACCTTTGCAAATTGCAAAAGAGCATATCCATAACGAAGGCTTAGATGGAACAATTCAAACTGTTCTTTCCGACGGTTTAGACAATATCTCTCCCGACGGCGTAAGCGACATTATAATCGCAGGTATGGGCGGAGAGCTTATAGCTAGAATAATCTCAAGAGCAGAGTGGGTAAAGAAAAACAAAGTAAACCTTATTCTTCAGCCTATGACAAAAGCAAGCGACCTTAGAAAATTTCTTTTTGAAAACGGATTTATAATAAAACGGGAAAAAGCCGTAAAAAGCGAGCCGTTTATATATTCTGTTATAAATGCCCAATACTCCGAAGCCTCTGCAATTTACGATAACTATGAAATTTATACAGGCGGTCTTGATTTTAACAGCAAGCTCGACAGAGAATATTTGAAAATTCAGGCGAACAGGCTTATAATTGCAGGTAAGGGTATGTTAAAATCCGCAAACAAAAGCGAAAATATGATTTTAAACGGCAAAGAAAAAATACGGCTTGGAAACATCATTTTAAACAGGCTAGAAGAAGTAAGAAAGGACTGAGTTTATGTCACAGGTAATTGACATTTACAAGGCTCTTGATGAGCTTGCTCCGTTTTCGTCTCAAACGAGTTGGGACAACAGCGGAGTTTTGGTAGGCAGCTTATCAAGCAAAGTTAAAAAAATAATTCTAACTTTAGACATTACATACGAAACGGCTGTTGAGGCTTACAAAATCGGCGCCGACCTAGTTATCTCGCACCACCCTGTTATATTCTCACCTCTAAAGCGCCTTGAAGAAAACAACCCGGCTGTGGTTTTATCAAAGCACAACATAACCGCAATTTGTATGCACACAAATTTCGATATAGCAAACGGCGGTATGAATGATATTCTATGCGAAAAGCTAGGTTTTTCTCCGAACGAGGGAGAGGTTCTGAATGAAAATGATAATATAGGCAGGATATGCTGTCTTTCAAAGCCGGCTGATGTTCCTACCGTTGCAAAATGGGTCAAAGACGCTCTCGGCTGCCGGATAGTGAGATATAATGACGCAGGCAGGGAAGTTTCAAAAGTAGGTATATGCTCTGGCTCAGGGGCGGAATACTTTTCTGACGCACTTGAAAAAGGCTGTCAACTTCTGATAACGGGAGACATAAAGCATCACGACTTTATTGACGCTCACAACGCAGGTATCTCATTGATAGACGCCGGACATTTTTACACAGAAAATATATTTTACGACAAACTAAAAGCATTTCTGCTGGGTAGGTTTCCCGAATTGGAGATAGAAGTCAGCCGCAAAAACATCGACATCGTAAATGTAATTTAATTGCAAGCAGGCGGCTTTTGTGTTATACTCATAAAAGAAATAAATTCTTAAACGAAACGAGGACATTATAATGAAACTTTTAGAAAGAATCAGACGTATGGAGCTTCTTATGGCAGTGATAAGCCTTATACTCGGAGTTATAATGGTTATTTTTCCACAGAAAACTATGAGCGTTATCTGCTACGTTATAGCAGGAGCTATTCTCCTTTACGGAGTTATAGATATAATAAGCTATTTCACCTCAAAGTCTTACGAGGGTAATTTCAGCCTGACTCTGTTAAGAGGCGTAGTCGCGTCGGTGATAGGAATAATAATATTCATCAGACCGTCTTACCTATCGACGTTTATCCCAATCGTTTTGGGAATACTCCTTATCATAGACGGCATTACCTCAATTCAGAAGTCGGTTTTTCTGAAAAACAACAACGTATATTTCTGGCACATAAGTATGATCGAATCTATTCTGACGCTTGCGCTGGGTATCTTTGTACTTATCAATCCGCTTTCGGCACAGAATGCTATAATAATTTGTTTGGGTATCTCATTTATCTGGTACGGAATAACAAGCGTTTGGAACTATCTTTACGTTCAGAAGAAAATCAATTTTATAAGAGAAGCCGAGTTAAAAAATGAAATTATTGATATCGACTAAAGCGAATGCAAAATAAGGACCTCCGCCAAACAGCGGAGGTCCTTTTATGTATTTCTGCTATTTATTTTATATTACACAAAAGAAGTATTCTTTTGAACAGCCATACTGCCGCAAAAGAAATTACCAGAACAGCAAGCGAAAACCATAGAACTCCGAAAACGCCGCCGTACTTATAAGGGTCAAGCCCCAGTTTCACCATAAAAACCTTAATAGGTATAATGTGCACAAGGTAAATGCCAAACGAGCAGCTATCAACCTGTCTTATGATTTTAAACAGAACACCGCTTTTTGCATTGCGAAACCAATAGAAAAGTGAAAACACACCTAAGGCTATCAGCAAAAATCCGGGCGAGCTGTTAAAGCTGTAAAGTACATAGCAAATTGATTTAACAGCCTCGTTATAAACTGTTTTCTCAAGCAAAACGAAAAAAGAAATAAAAACAATTCCGCTCAGTATTAAAACGACGCTGATAACAGGTTTTATCTTTACAAATTCCTTATGAACTGCGTAACCTAAAAACAGATACAGCGGCCAGACCTTTTGAATGAAAATATAAAACGCAGGATTGCTTATATCCTGTAAATCCGAACTCAGGCTTGCGCTTTGATTTAAAATTGAAAGAGACTTAATTATCCCGTTAAATGTTATATCAAAAGCTATCAGAAAAACACCTAAAAGTACAATAAGGTATAAAATATCTCTTTTGTTAGTATTAGCTGTGATTTTTCTGAAAATGGGAAGCATAAGGTATATTGCTATAACCATATACAAATACCACATATGTACCCACGATTTATTTAACGCTGCATTTTTAAGTCCGTTAGCCAAAGTGTAAAGCGTTATGCTTTCACCCGACAGCAAAGCGTCTATAAGCTCAAACAATACCGAGAAAACCACAATGGCAATAACCATTCTCAGAATGTACTTGCCAAAAATCTTTTTGTAAGTAATATTTCTTGCAGGGTCGAGAAGAAGCGCTCCTGTAATCATAACAAAACAGGGAACTGCCCAATTCATAACATACTGGATAATCAAAGAAATATTCATTTGACTATCGTTTATTACAAAAATACCGTCAGAGGCAAGCGAGCAGGAGTATTTAAAGCAATGAAGTACGACTATGCACACGCACGCCAATACTCTTAATACGCTCAGGTAACCTATTTGTTTGCTGTTTTCACTCATATGTATGCATTAATATAATGCCGCATCGTTGCCGACGCAGCCGCCGTTTTGATCCTGAACTCTGACCTCTGCCGGAGTTTGATTTTCAGTGGTTTGTACGGCCTTGTATTCTGTTGTATATACTTCAGTTGTAGTAGTTGCTGCTTTACTGCTTGTTTTCTTCTTCGACTGCTTGGTCTTGCTTTTTGTCTTATCTTGCTTAGCTGACGAAGAGGTCGTCGTTGTGGTTGTAGTCGTAGTTGTTGTAGTAGTTGTAGAAGCAGTTATACTGCTGTCTGTTTTTGCATCAGAAGCTGAATTATTTTCACCGCACCCTGCAAAAACCATACAGGACATTAAAACAAGTGCGGAAACTAAAGCCAATTTACCTTTAAACATATGCATTACCTCATTATCTTATTTAATTTATATTTCCAATGCCTTCCGTCGCCTACGATATAGCCGTTATCCTGCCAATGATACTGGAATTTATATCCGCTTCTTCCGGTTTCGTATTCAAAATCAGGGTCGAACACATAAGTCTCGCCGTCTATTTTAATCAAAACCCAAGAGTGCGGTATCCAATTCCCCGAATTGCTTACAACCGACCCCGACGCTTGTTTAGCGTCATAGCCCAGAAGCTTAGCAAGCACTGTGAATTTACCTGCCATAACATAACAGTTTCCCGCTGTGTGGGTAAAGCCGTAATTGGCAAAATACTCTGTTCCCAGACTTGAATTTGTAGTAGTTCTTACCCAAGTCATCTTGCTGTACTTAAAAGCTGTATGTAGATCTCTGCCGATTTTATCAAGAAGTTTGATTCCCTTTTTCTCAGCAGATGTAGGCTTTGCTGATACCTTATAATAGGTAAGAACACTTTTGCGCTTGCTCCAACTGCCGTAATACTTTTCACCGTCTATTGTTTTATATGCTCTAACTTTTATGTAATACTTCTTATTCGGTTTCAGACCCTTTAAATTCGCTTTGTTTTTCTTTACATTGACCGTCTTTTTACTTTTAGTAAACTTCTTATTAGTTGCCGCCTTGACCTGATAGCCCGTAGCCTGCTTTACCTTTTTCCAGGTTACATTCAGCTTCTTTTTCTTTGCGCTCAACTTTAATTTAGTCGGTTTTGCAAGTTTAACATCAGGTTTTACTGTATTTGTCGGCGGTTCAGTTTTTTGCGTCGGATCAGTCGGCTGCGGAGGGTTTGTAGGCTCTTCTAAAATTTCACACTTTATACTATGCTCTGACGCATATTGCTCGGCATAACTGCCCTTATAACACTTTATAGTCAACGATTGCTCAATACCGTCAAACGCCTCGTCACCTATTTTTACAACGCTGTTCGGTATTTTAATACTTGTTAAGTTTACACAGTCCTTAAACGCACAGTCTAAAATTCCTGTGACAGCCTTTTCGTCAATTTTCTCAGGAATCTCAAGCTCTGCCGCACTGCCGTTATAAGCGATTATCTCAACTGTTCCGACGTCTGATATCTGATATTCAAAATCGCTGTAGCTCTCAGCCGATGCCGACACTGCCGGCAGTATTCCAACTAAACCCACAGCCAAAGCGATTGCTGTCAGCAAACTAAAAACTTTGTTTCTCATTTGGTGCCTCCGTTTTACCACATTTACGAAAATTATAACACCATGTGTGTTTTTTGTCAAATCTGACACAAGACAAAAGCGTTCGGAAAAATTCCGAACGCTTTTGCTGTCTATTCACTGTGTCAGCTTAAATCTCTACCATCTATCATCTATCATCTATCATCTACCATCCAACTTCTTGTTTCTAGCTTCTAGCCTCTAGCCTCTTGCTTCTTGTCTCTAGTCTCTTGCTTCTTGCTTCTAGCTTCTTGCTTCTTGTCTCTAGTCTCTTGCTTCTTGCTTCTAGCCTCTAATAGCTAGCCCGCCGTTGTACTAACTATCACACTTTACAATCTACCCAAAGGCGGCAATGCGTGCAGGGCTCAGACCTGCCAGTTAATAGGCTCTTGACCTGTTGAAATTAAAAACTGATTGACCTTTGAAAAATGCCTGCACCCGAAAAAGCCGTTAAACGCTGAAAGCGGACTCGGGTGTGCGGCTTCAAATATTTTATGTGCAGGGTTAGTGATAAGAGCTTTCTTTGCTCGGGCGTTTCCGCCCCAGAGAATAAACGCAATAGGCTTGTTTCGCTGATTCAGCTTTCTTACAACCTCGTCGGTTAGGATTTCCCAACCCATACCTTTGTGGCTGTTTGCCTGACCTTCCCGAACAGTAAGCACCGTGTTCATAAGCAATACCCCCTGCTTTGCCCAAGAGGTAAGCGTTCCGTTTTTAGGCAGAGTACAGCCCAAATCGGCATTGAGCTCTTTAAATATGTTTTTAAGCGACGGCGGAAAAGGTACCCCCTCTTTGACCGAGAAACATAACCCGTGAGCCTGTCCTGCACCGTGATAAGGGTCCTGACCTAAGATAACCGCCTTTACATCGCTGTATGATGTGTATTTAAGAGCGTTGAAAATATCGTACATATCAGGATAGATGGTTCGTGTCGCATACTCACGCTTTAAAAACTCCCTGAGCTTTAGATAGTATTCCTTTTTAAATTCGTCCTTGAGAATTTCATCCCACTCGTTTCCTATATTGACCATATCTATCCTCCGTTACATTGTTCCTACTGCACCCTCATAGACCGCTGCGGCAACTATTCCAATTACCATAACAGCCACCACCGCAAGCACTATGATTCGCATAATTAGACTTTTCTTTTCGTTGTTTTTCATAAGCTCCCTCCGTATTTATATTAAACCATTTATTGTTCGACAGGCTTGTCAACTTGCTTTGTATTTTTCTTTATATCCTCAGACATAGACTTGAATATCTCGTATGCCTTTTCGTAATTTTTCTGCATATCGTCCTTACTGTCTTTAAGAGTTTTGATAGGCGCTCTCATTCCAAGATAAATATCCTGCGGATAGTTCGTGTGATACTTAAACACGTCCTCGATGTAATCGCCCCTTAGAGAAAGCCCTTTGTTTGTCACAAACTCGTTGTCCGCAAAGTCGGGTGACACGTCAGACAGCAGATTGTCGCTTTCGTTGTCGCTGTAAATATCAGCGTCGGTTTTATCGTCGGTAAGAATGAAAATTATCTCGCCCGTCTGCATATTCGCCAGATAAACCTCCTGATACTTCTGTATCTGAACATAATCATCAGTGTCCTCTGTAAGCGGTGCTGAAAGTATCTGAACATTGACTTCGCCGTCTCCGTTTATGTCAGGGCAGAACCTCTCAAAATAATCCGCAACCTCCTCAGTTCGGTTTACAAGACCGTTGTTTACCGTCATCATGACCTTGATGTCAGGCTTTACTCTTGAAAGGCTATCGTAGGTTATATAAGATACAACGGCAATAGCAAAAACAACTAAGATGATAATTATTTTATTGTGCCACCAGAAGTTTTTTATCCACTCTTTCTTGCTTAGCTTAATCACTTCAGGCGCTTCTTCTTTAATAATATCGCTCTCGTCGATCACTCCGCTTTTAAGCTTGACCAACTCGATTTTTTCGTTGTCAAGCTGCTTTTCATAGTCTTTTCTCTCCTGCTCCTTGCGCTCGTTATACTCCGCAAGCTCTTTCTGATATCGCTCATAAGCCTTTTCCTCGTCCTCGAAACGCTTTCGCTCATAATCAAAATCGTCATCAGGAATAAGGTTTTTTTCTTTGATAGTATCTATCTTTTCTGCTTTTTCTCGGTTTTTATCTTCTAAGCCTTTATCCACCCTTTTCACTTCCTTACAAAGTAAATCTAATACGCATTAAAAGTAGTATACCGCCTAATTATGAACTGGTGATTAATTTTGAGCTTATTGCTTGAGTATTTTTAAATTAAGATGCAAAAAGCCATAAGTCGTGATATAATATTAGAATACTTTACTTTGGAGAAATGCAATGTTTAATATTACCGACTTTAATTATGACAAGGCTATGGATTTTATAATGAGCTTTTCACGTCTCGGGAAAAAGGTAACCGACCTATCAAGAGTGAAAAGGCTTCTTGATTTAATTGATGATCCGCAGAACGACCTTGAGTTTATACACATAGCCGGCACAAACGGCAAAGGTTCAGTAGCTGAAATGCTTAGCGAAATTCTATACAGCGCCGGAGTAAAAACAGGTACTTTCACATCGCCTTATATCTTAGAGTTCCGTGACAGAATACGTTTTATGGGAAAAGTTATACCCAAAAAAGAACTTACTGACATATGCTTTTACATCAAATCACGTCTCGACAAATTAGATGACGCAAAGGACTTCTCCGGCTTTGAGATAAATATGGCTATCGCTCTGTTGTATTTCAAAAAAGCAGGCTGTGAGGCTGTTGTCTTTGAAACGGGATTGGGAGGTCTTTTAGACTGCACAAATGTTATACAAAGACCGCTTGTATCTGTTATAACTTCTATCTCTCACGACCACACTGCAATTCTCGGCAAGACCATTCGTGAAATCGCGGCACAGAAGGCAGGTATCATAAAAGACGGCTGCCCTGTGGTTTTGTCAATTAACAATCCCGATGAAGCCGTAGATGTAGTTTCAAAAACCGCAAAGGAAAAAGGTTCAGAGCTTATTATACCGGACAAATCAAATCTGAACATCAAAAGCGTTCGTCTTGGCGATACTTCATTTGAATACAAAGGTATTCGATATTCTCTTTTAATGAGCGGAGAACACCAAATTACCAATGCTCTTTCTGCGATAGAAACGGCTTACCTGCTCAAAAAGCGGTTTAAAATAACAGAGCAGAACATTCAGACGGGGCTAAAAAAGGCATTTGTTATAGGCAGGACCGAAGTTTTGGCATCTCCATTAAAAGGCGAGAGCCATTACGTCATTTTAGACGGCAGTCATAATGACGGCGGTATTGAAGCTCTCACGGAGGTTTTAAGAGAAATCCCAAAGCCTGTCACAGCTATTGTCGGCTCGCTTAATCGCAAGAACGTCAGAGACTCTCTTCCTAAGCTGTTTGACAGTGTAGATAAAATCATCTGCGTTGACGACTTCACATCAGAAACAATGCCGAAGAGGGAGCTTTGCGGTATTTTAAACGAGGAGTACGCAAAAAGCAATGTTTATAAAGGCAAAAAAATAATTGCCTATTGCGGAGAGGATACAAAGTCAGAATACCAAAAGGCAATGAATGGTGAATATAAAAACACCGTTATCTGCGGAACGCTTTACTTAGTTTCCTATATTAAAAATTTATAAATATATACAAAAGCGGGCTGACGAAATTATCGTCAGCCCTTTATTTTTATGACTGTTCATCAAGGTACTTTTCTCTTACGTTAATATAAGTTACCATAAGGTCTACTGCTCCGTCTATCCCAATCTGCGAGGAGTTTATACAAAGGTCATAATTCTTTGCCTCTCCCCACTTCATATCAGAATAGTAGTTGTAGTAATTTGACCTGTTTTTATCCGTCTTTTTTATAAAGTCACGAACCTTATCCTTTTCTATGTCATAACGCTCCAAGATTCTCTTTTTCTTATGATTGATATCCGCGTTAATGAAGAAGTTTATAACATTTTTGTGATCTTTTAAAACATAGTCCGCACATCTTCCAACAATTACACAAGGACCCTGCTCAGCTATTTTCTTTATGGTATCGAACTGCGCCAAAAACAGCTTGTGATTAAGAGGCATATCAGGGTGTATCTTACCGTCTGCGCTGAGAGGATATGTTCCCATAACCAGCGAATAAAGAAGACTGTTTGAATGTGACTCATCATTCCTGTAGAAAAGCTCCTCACATATTCCGCTTTCCTTAGACGCCATCTCAAGCAGCTCTTTATCATAAAACGGAATATCAAGCCTTTTTGCCAGCTTTTCACCGATTTCTCGTCCGCCGCTTCCAAACTCTCTGCTGATTGTGATAATTGATTTCACAACAAAAGCCTCCTTTTAGCTTTTAAGTATAATATAGATTTAGTATAACATATTTTATTATATTTTTCACTGATTTTTTTATACAATTTTATGTAAAAAACTTTGTGCAATAAGTCAAATAATTCTGAATACATCAAGCTTTTATGGATAAAATATATGTAATTAAAGCAAAACGAGGAGGAGAAATTTAAACTATGAAAATGAGTCAATCACAGTACAGTGAATTATATAAGGAAGCGTCAACGGGAACAAAGTCGTGGATAACCATTCCGAAAGCCTTTGTAATAGGCGGATTGATTTGTACCTTGGGCGAGGCTTTGCTAAATCTCTATGAATATTTCGGTCTTAGCAAAGATAACACGGCAATGCTTACTTCAATAACTCTTATATTTTTATCAGCGTTGTTCACAGGGTTGGGTCTTTACCAAAAGCTTGCTAAACACGGCGGCGCAGGAACACTTGTACCGATTACAGGTTTTGCAAACTCTGTTGTAGCCCCTGCTATCGAGTTCAAAACCGAGGGAATGATTTTAGGTCTGGGGGCAAAGATATTTATAATAGCAGGACCTGTTATTCTATACGGAACATTAGCGTCAATGATTTACGGACTGATTTATTATATATGCACAAGGATATTTTAAAATAAAATCCGGCAGACTAAAAAAGCAAGCCTGCCGGATTTTTCTTGTTCAACTTCTATCCCTGCTTAAAAAATCAACCTCTCTTAAAACTAAGAGAGGTTAAATTAAAATTACTTTTTCTTTTTAGAAGCCGCTGCCTGAGCCATAAGTTTCTTTGCTCTGTGTTCCTGCCAGCACACCCAAAGTGTAGGAGCAATACAGTTTGAAGAATATACTCCGGCGAGCATTCCGATAATAAGAGGGAACGCAAAGCTCATAATTGATGAAACTCCGGCTACAACGCATACAATACATACAATTGCCATTGCCATAATGGTCGTTACGTTTGTATGAATCGAACGTCCGATAGTCTGAGTAACAGACATATTAACAAGCTCGTCAACATCGGCTTTTCTGCCGTAGATCCTCTTGTTTTCACGAATACGGTCGTAGATGATGATGGTAGCGTTGATCGAGTATCCCAGAATTGTAAGTAAAACCGCCATAAAGTTAGCGTCAATGTCAAAACCGCAGATAACAAAGCATCCGAATACCATTAACATATCGTGTACAAGTGCTACAACAGCCATACAGCCGGCTGAAATACCGCCGATCTTTCTGAATCTGAATCCGATATAGATTATCATTACGATTACAGAGAATATTACAGCAACTAAACACTTGATAAAGAACTCTTTACCGTTTGACGGCGAAACATCGTTAGAACCGTATACTTCAAGTTTGTTGTCCTTTAACTCGCTCTGAAGCGCGTCGGTAAGCTTTGTTTGTATAGAGTTTGTAAGTCCCTTTTCAGATGCGAACGAAAGCGTCACCGTTTTTGAAGAGTCAGCCATGCTCTCTCCTGTTGTTACAGTTGCCTTTTCTCCTATAGAGTCGCTTACTACCTTTTCAACCTTAGACGTGTCTATATCGCCTTCATAAGAATAGGTGATTTCCGTTCCGCCCCTGAACTGAATAGCCAGGTTAAGTCTGCCGCAGAGCGCAACTACTATTGAAATAACAATAAGCGATATTGATACTATATAGTATATCTTTCTGTGTCCGCAAACATTAAGAGGTTTTCTTGTTTTTGTTTCTTGTGTGTTTTCGTTGATTGCAGCTTCTGCCGCAGTGTTTTTAGTTTTCTTACTCATGCTTAGCACCTCCGTAAAGTCTTGGATTTTTGAAGCACTTGAACTTTGAAAGTGACGAAAGCATTAACCTTGAAGCGAATATTCCGAATACAAAGTTCAGAATAATTCCGACAAGCAGCGTGTAACCTAGTGAATAAATCGTTCCGGCTGTCGAAGCTCCGAATGCAAAGAAGATAAAGTTCAGCATCTTTGCGAATAAGCTGTCGGTAGGTCCGAAAGCTCCCATTAATATAACCGCAACAAATACTACCGTGATGTTACTGTCGAATACGGCAGACCACGCTCTCTTATATCCTACTTCAATAGCACCGTTGAGCGTCTTTCCGTTATTCAGCTCTTCCTTGATTCTTTCAAAAGAAACTACGTTAGCGTCAACGCCCATTCCGACAGCAAGGATAATACCTGCAATACCCGGAATTGTAAGCGTAAAGCTTTCAATGCTCGGCAGGAAACCTGATATAGCCGCTATTGTGCATACAACTTGTCCTACAAGAGCTATTGATGCAACTGCGCCTGCCAGTCTATAAACGAAGATCATATACAGGCAGATAAGCACAAATGCAATTACACCTGCAATGAGCATAGCGTTCAATGCTCCTGTTCCGAGTGTCGGAGAAATAATATCCGTACTCGTTGCCTCTAATTTAAACGGAAGTGATCCTGCATTGATTTTGTCCGCAAGCGCTTTTGCGCTTTCGTATGTAAAGTCACCCTCGATAATGCACTTTCCGTCTGTTATTGCAGCGTTAACCGATGGAGCAGATATACAATCCTCGTCCATATAAATGGAAATGTATCCGCTTCCTGCAAGCTCGGTCGTAGCCTGAGCAAACGCTTCCTTACCTGCGTTATCAAACTCAAGGCTTACAACATTTTCTGTTGTGTTGTTTTCAGTCTGCTGAATGGTTGCCTCTGCTTTTGTAACCTGGTCGCCTGTAAGAATCGTTTCGCCGTTTATATCCTCCTGGCCTTTCTTAAAGCTGAGGATAGCCGTCTCGCCTAATTCTTTTACAGCGGCTTCAGGGTCAAAGCTTGTGTCTCCTGCCTGCCAGGGGAAGCTGACTACAACTCTTGAATTGTTATAATCAACGTAAACCTCGCTGTCAGTAATGTTCAGACTTACAAGTCTTTGCTCAATTACCGATTTTGCTGCGTCCATGTTTGTTTCGGTTGCATTGTATCCGTCGGCAGGTTCAAATGTGGCGTTAACTCCGCCCCGAATATCAATTCCCCATCTGATTTCATCTACGCCCTTAATGTATGAGTTCCTTGTATCGCCGTATTGTGAGTGAATACCGAAAAACGTCAGGTATCCGATTATAACAATAACCGCCACTACGATAAAGAACACGGGCTTTTTTACTTTTCGCACTGTTCGTCCTCCTAGTATGTTAAAATTGTAAAATTGCGGTCGAAATCGCAAAAATATTCACTAAATAATTATAACTAAATAATATCAGCTTGTCAAGTGGTGGAAACAAGAATATTATAAAAATTCCAAAAAAGCCCTATTCCAGTATGTGGCATAAGGCTTTTTACGGATAATTTTAATTGAAAATTCATCTGAATACGTAAAGAATTGATTAACAATATATTGACATTTATGTTACTCTTCCATCTGTTTTCCCAAAAACATTGCCGCCGCTTTTGTTAAAATAAGCTTGTTCTGATCTCCCTTTGCGTTATCGTCTCCCGCAAGTAGAGCCACTGCGCCTGTAACAGTTCCCTCTGAAATGATGGGTGATATTGCAAGAGCCTTTTTCGATACTCCCTCAATTGGCATAACCGGACTCTCGCCTTCCTCGTAGGTGAACGACTTTCCGCTTTGGAAAAAGTCCTCAAGGGCCTGAGAAACTCTCCGTTCAGAATACTCTTTCTTTCCCTGTCCCGACACAGCAACTACATGGTCGCGGTCGAACACAACTACAGTTCCGCCGTCGAGTTTGTGAATAACGTCGGCAGCCTGAGTTGCTGTTTCGCTCAGTTCGTGAACGGGAGAATACTTTCTGAATATTACATTCCCGTCGTTATCTGTATAAATTTCAAGCGGACTTCCTTCCCTTATTCTCAATGTTCTTCTTATTTCCTTTGGAATCACAACTCTTCCGAGATCATCAATTCTTCTTACTATTCCGGTAGCTTTCATTTTTATTCCCTCCAAATTATTTTTAAGCAATGCAGTAATATTGTTTACACAAAACTAAATTTTATACGATAATTTTAAATATCAAATATATTGTCATTTTTTATCAAAATAAATTTCTTTTTTTAACTTTATAAATAAAAAGCCCGAGCTTTTTTGCCCGAGCCAAATTTTATGTATTATTAAATTTTTACTTCTGATTCCTGTTCTCCTGCCTCTTGCATCTCTCCTCTTGCCTCTGGCTTCTGGTCTCTTGCCTCTGGCTTCTGGTCTCTTGCCTCTGGTTTCTGGCTTCTTGCCTCTTGAACCTCTTCTCTTGCTTCTTGCTTCTGGCTTCTTGCCTCTAGTAGCAAATCCCTTATTTCGGTCAATAGAGTTATATCAGTAACAGGAGGTGCTTTCTCCTCAGGCTCATCAGTTTTCTTTCTGCCCAGCTCTTGCGCCTTGTTTACTGCTTTGACAAGCAAGAACACCGTAAACGAAATAAGCAAAAAGCTTACTATCGCATTTATAAAGCTGCCTATACCGAATCCGCCGGGAGCCCAGTCTGCAAACTTTTCGATACCTGCTTTCTTTAGTATTATTCCTATTATCGGAGTTAAAAGGTCCTCAACCAAAGAAGTTACTATCGCAGTAAATGCAGAACCTATGATCAATCCTACTGCCAGGTCGAGAACGTTACCTCTTGAAATAAACTGCTTAAATTCGGCAATAAAACCTTTTTTCTTATCCATTTTCCTCTCCTTTGCAAATATATCAAAGTTAAATCAAAATATTTTTAAATATAATTATAGTATATCATATTTCTTTTGACATTTCAATCTTTTTTATGACATAAAAACGCCGTCATAAAGCGTATCTGCAAGGCAGTATTTGTTCTTGCTTTTTTATGCCAAAGGTAGTATAATAAATTGAAATATGTTTAAAAGGATGATGTTTGGTGCTTCGTAATCTGATACCTGAGCAATTTTCAAATATTTACTACGGAATTTTGGTCTTTGCAAGCTTTTTTATAACCTTCGGAGGTATAAAGCTTTTCAGAGGTTCTCTTCCAAAAGACAAGGGAAGAGAATATGCCTTAAACGGCAAGCTCTCTGAAGGAAAGCCTCGAGGAGCGGGTATTATACTTATAATAACATTTATACTGTCATCCGTTTTATTTGTTCCGCTTGATTTGGAGCTTATTATTTACCTCGCTTTGATTTTTATTGAAATGATGAGCGGATATTTAGACGACGCTGCAAAGGTGCCTTGGGGAGAGTACAAAAAAGGTTTTATCGACCTTGTTGTAGCAGTCGGAGTTTCTGTTACATACTACACATTCAACGGCAGTGTGATAAACTTCGCGATGCTTGGTATAAGGGGAGTGAAAATCCCTGCCGTATTGTTTATAATACTCGGTGTGATACTGGTCTGGGCGGCTATAAACGTAACAAACTGCTCGGACGGAGTTGACGGACTTTGCGGAAGTCTAACATCTATTTCTCTAATAACGGCATATATTATGCTTTTCTTCTTGGGAAAAGGACAAAGCTATCGTTCTATGCTGCTTATTATGATAGTCTGCGTTTTGACATACCTGTGGTTCAACGCGTCTCCGAGCAAGCTTCTTATGGGCGACGCCGGCTCCAGAGCACTGGGAGTTATTCTGTCAATTTCGCTTTTGCAGACAGGCTCGCCCGTTACTTTCATTTTCGTGGCGTTTATGCTTATACTCGACGGCGGACTAGGCTTGATAAAGGTAAGCGCAATCAGGTATTTAAAGCTCAAAAACTTTATGAGAGATATCAGAACTCCTATTCACGACCATATGAGAAAGGTAAAAGACTGGAGCGATACACAGGTAGTATTCAGATTCAGCATTTTGCAGATAATTATTTCACTAGTTGTTATTGCGTTTTCAATTAAAATTTAGTTTCTATTAAAACGCTTATATAAAACATCAATTGTTTTACCGACAAGTATATTTAACTGCAAACAGCTTAGATTATTTAATAAGAAATTTTAAGGATAGATAAATTAATGAACCTTCAGGATTATGAAAAATTTGATAGAGAAAACGCTTATTTCGGCAATGATTTAGGCGCTTTGATCATTGATGATAAAACTCAGTTCAAGGTTTGGGCCCCAAATTCAACTGCTGTTTTTTTGAATTTATACAGCGATGGCGAAGGCGGAAGTCCGTATGAGATCGCAACTATGCAAAAGCAGGAAAAGGGCGTCTGGACGGCAACTATTTCAAAAAACCTAGACGGAGTTTTTTACACCTACACTTTTGAATACGGAGGTCACCGAACGGAAACCATAGACATTTACGCAAAGGCGTGCGGGGTAAACGGAGACAGAGGAGCTGTTGTTGATTTCAAGACGACCGACCCTAAAGGCTGGGATAAGGTAAAAAAGCCCGAATGCAAAAGCTCTTGCGACGCTGTTATTTACGAAACGAACGTAAGGGATTTTTCTATTGATAAATCCAGCGGAGTGAGCGAGAAACACCGGGGCAGATTTTTGGCGTTCACCGAAAGCGAAACTTCTTATAAAGGTACAAAAACCTGCCTTGCGCATTTAAAGTCTTTGGGCATTACGCACGTTCATCTTCTCCCTGTGTTTGACTTTGCAACTATCGACGAAAAAATTCCTATAACTGAAAACCAAAACTACAACTGGGGCTACGACCCGAAAAACTACAACTGCTTAGAAGGCTCATATTCAACAGATCCGTATGACCCGAAGGTTCGGATAAGGGAGTTTAAGGAAATGGTCAAGTCGCTCCACGAAAACAATATCGGCGTAATTATGGACGTGGTTTACAACCATACTTACGAGAGCGAGAAATCGTCCTTTCACAGAACCTTTCCGTTTTATTACCACAGAACGGTCCACAACTGGTTTTCAAACGGTTCTGGCTGCGGAAACGAGTTAGCTACCGAGCGCGCTATGGTAAGAAAGTATATATTAGATTCTGTTGAATTCTGGGCAAGGGAGTATAAAATAGACGGCTTTAGGTTTGACCTTATGGGACTTATTGATATCGAAACCGTCAACCTGATAAGGGATAAACTGAATGAGATAGACCCTCAGATATTAATGTACGGCGAGGGCTGGACAGGCGGAGAATCCCCTTTGCCGTCGGCAAAGCTCGCTTATAAATGGAACTCTTATCAGTTTGCAAAGGTAGGTCTGTTCAACGACAATATAAGAGACGCCGTAAAAGGGGCGGTTTTCAACATTTATGATAAGGGTTATGTAAGCGGTAATCTTCTCACTGCAAATGTAATTAAAAGAGGTCTTGCAGGAAGTATTCCTCACAGTCAGCTTAGCGGAAATGATGAAGCCTGCTTTGCTTACAATCCCACTCAGACGATAAACTACTGCGAGGCTCACGATAACCACACTCTTTGGGACAAGCTGACAGTCAGCGCAGAGCATTTTACCGACAACGAGCGTGTTAAGATGGACAAGCTTGCGGCGGCTATTGTTATTCTGTCGCAGGGAGTTCCGTTTTTAGAGCTTGGACAGGATTTTCTGCGTTCAAAGCCAACAGTTTTAAATGAGAATGAAACTCTCGGCAGCAAATACGTTCCTTACAGCGGAAACAGCTACAATGCTCCTGATGAGACAAATTCGATAAAGTGGAATCAAAAACACGAAAACATAAGCGTTTTTGAGTATTATAAAGAACTTATTGCGATTAGAAAAAAATATCCTCAGTTAAGGCTTACCAAAAGAGAAGATGTTGAAGCGCATATGAGATTTTTCGACACGGGAGACGATAACATCATAGGCTTTTCTCTTACAAGTCCAGAATCGGATAACAGGTCGGTAATTGCTATATTGCTAAATCCTTATACAGTTACAAGGTCTGCAAAGCTGCCAGACGGAAAATTTAACATGATATTAGATTCAAACGGCAAAACTGAAACTGAAAACAGCATATCCGGTGAAATTGAGATAGAGGCTATATCCGCTGTAATTCTTTTGAAAAAATAAATATATTTTTTAGATGTCAATTTATATTGGCATCTTTTTTATAACAAAAAATCCACCCCATCAAACCTGACGGAGGTGGATCATATGCAACGTTACCGTTGCTTATTATTTAACTTTAACTTTCGAAGAATTCTTCCAATCACTGTATAATTTCTTAGTTACGCCCTTAGCGTTCTTGTATGTGGAAAATGCTCTTACTCTAACATAGTAAGTCTTTCCTTTTTTGATTTTCTTATGTTTGATTGTTATCTTATTTTTCTTAATTGACTTCTTATTTACAATCAGCTTTTTAAATTTCTTATTTGCAGACACCTGTACTTGATAGCCCTTGGCACCCTTTAACTTTCCCCAAGTAACAGTAATCTTTTTCTTCTTACTATTAACCTTCAGTTTTTTAATTGTTGCTTTTTTCACATTAGTAATTGGTTTTTGTCCTGATATTGGTTGTGTAGGAGAAGCAGTTGTCGGTTTTGCCTGTGTCGGCTCTGTAAGCGCAGGCGCAGGCGTAGGCTTATTAGATTTGTCGATAGTCTTAATAATATTTCCGCTTGCGTCAAGGAATTCAACACGTCTTACTAAGAATACATAGTCAGTAGCCTCAGACCATGATCCCGTATACATATAAATATAGTAAGCGTCATTTGTTTTTATCTGATTTTTTAAATCCAGCGTCACTTCACAACCAGTAACACCGGTTAAATCACTATAACCTTTTACATCAACTGATGATTTTGTTCCCGCAACATTTGAAGAAAGCTGTATAGTTGTATATGTATTAAAAGCTACATTTGATGCAGAGTCAAACACATATCTTACTTTAGCTGCGCCGTTAATTTCCCCATCTGCGATTCCAGAAACGACCAGCGTTTTTACTTTGAACTTGACTTGAGCAAGGGCTTCATCCTTTGATATAGGTGGAATTATCTCAGGAGCAGGCTCAGCCTCACCCTTGTATGCATCCATAATTGCGGCGATTATTTTCGGCTGTGTAATTTCAAAAGTTTCTCTGTTGATCAAACCGAATTTGTCATTACCTACACCGTGTCCGTTATTATCCCATACTACAGGTATCATTCCTCTGCTTCTTGCGGCTTTGCATAACTCGCTCATGAATTTTACTCTGTAGCTTTCGTTACTCTTGTTAATAGCGCCGCACTCACCAATAACTACAGGGTATCCCTTCATTACAAATGATGCATAACACCTTGTAAATATATCATGCATTGATTGTATCTCAGCGTCGGTTCCCCATTCATTGGTATATCCTTGCTCTGTAGGAGTTCCTTGTCCTGCGAAGCCCCATGGATTGTAATAATGAACTGAAATCATTATTCTCTGCTCATCAGCAGGAATTGAAGCGTCTCTGTTTGTATCTGTAGGCAGTTCAAATCCGTAATCTCCCGTTGTATAGTTTATATCTGTGTTCCAGCCCGGAATTAAAAGCCATCTCTTGGCATTGTTGCCCTCTTCAACTCCCGTTTTACGAACTGTATCAACAAATATCTGATTATAAGCGTTTATGTTTGCATAATATGCTCTGTTTGGGTATTCTTCGCCATTATCGTAAACATATACTCCGTCAAACTCCTCGTTCATTGATTCAAAGATAAGATGTTCATCATATGTTTTGAATTTTTCTGCTATCTGTCTCCAGCTAGCCTCATACTTAGCCTTGATTGCAGGCTGTTCACTATCTGGAGCATTGCACAAAAGCCATGCGCCGTTATTTACCATTGAGGTGTATCCGTCGCCGTGCATATTGATTATTACATAAAGTCCCTCTGCAAGCGCCATATCGACAACCTCTTGAATTCTGTCAAGCCATGCGGTTTCAATGGTATAGTCAGGTGCGGGACCTATCTTTGATAAATAGGATACAGGAATTCTTACACTTTTAAATCCTGCTTCTTTAACAGTTTTAAATATTTGCTCCGTAATTACAGGATTGCCCCATGCGGTTTCTTCCGGAGTTTTTCCGTTAACAGCCTCCAACTGATTTCCTAAGTTCCAGCCAGGCTCCATTGCCTCTGTTATCTGCTTTTGATTCAGATTATCAAAAACGTCATTTGCAGGTTCTTCCGCAACTGTTGTAAATGCGGAAAACGACATTGCGCTTAACGCCATTGCAACTGCTGAAATTCCTGCTATTATTCTCT
The DNA here is from genome assembly GCA_947630825.1 of uncultured Clostridia bacterium. Taxonomy (GTDB): domain Bacteria; phylum Bacillota; class Clostridia; order Oscillospirales; family Ruminococcaceae; genus UMGS1601. The sequence continues at coordinate 169,941 of CANRJA010000001.1, forward strand.
TTAACTTCATAACCATTTCCTTTCTTTATTTTTATTGTGTAAATTAAAAGCATACAATATTTGCTTATAATTATTATACAATAACTCATACATAAAAGTCAATAATTTTATTAATTTTTCTAAATTAAAAAATCAGAAGTAAGATTATTTACCCCTGATTTTTATATTCTAACTACTTATTTGATTTATCAATAGTTTTAATAACATTTCCGTCTGCGTCAAGGAACTCAAGACACCTGATTAAAAATACATAGTCGCTGGCGTTTGCCCAAGAAACTGTATACGCTGATATGCTGTAGCTGTCTCCTTGATTAATTGACTTAGTAAGATTTAAAACTGCCGTTAAATTAGTAACTCCCGTATCATAACTGTTTCCTCTAACACTAGCCTGTGAACTCGTTCCGGCAATTGCAGATGATAAATTAAGATATGTATACTTATTAAAAGATACATCCGAAGCACAGTCAAATACGCATCTTACCTTAACAGCGCCCGCCATTGAAGCATCAGCTGTTCCGCTTGCTAAAGTTGTAGCGTTTTTTGTGCTGTAGATGACTGCAAGAGCTTTATCCTTTGTCATAATATCGGGAGCCGGCTCGGGATTTCCGCTGAATGCATTCATTATTGCACTTATTATTCCCTGCTGAGTTACCTGATATGACCATCTTTCAAACAATCCGAATGAGTCTGCGCCTGAACCGTTTCCGTTGTTATCCCAGATAACAGGTACCATTCCTCTGCTTCTTGCTGCCTTGCATACCTCGCTTACAAAAGTTATTCTGCTGCTCTCGTTATACTTATTTACTGCTCCGTATTCACCTATAATTACAGGATAGCCCTTTATTACAAATGATGCGTAACACTTTGTAAACAAATCCTGCAATATTTGCTTTTCTGAATCTGTTCCCCAAGTTGTTTTATCCCAAGAGCCGTCTCCGCAGAAATTCCAAGGATTATAATAGTGAACAGATATCATAATTCTCTTCTCATCGGCAGGAATTGAAGCGTCTCTGTTTGTATCTGTAGGCAATTCAAATCCGTAATTCCCCGTTGTGTACTCAATATCTGTGTTCCAACCCGGAATTAAAAGCCATCTTTTGGCATTGTTTCCGCCTGTTTTACGTACGGTATCAACGAAAATCTGATTATAAGCATTTAAATTTGAATAATATGTTTTGTTAGGTGTTGTGTATGTACCGTCGAACTCCTCATTCATTGATTCAAAAATAAGATGTTCGTCACAGTCGTTAAAGGTTTGCGCGATCTGCTCCCAGACAGCCGCATATTTCTCCTTTATTGCAGCCTGCTGGTCACTAGATGCATTGCATAAAAGCCATGAACCGGTTACAGTATTATAGCCGTCGCCGTGCATATTGATTATTACATAAAGACCCTCAGATAATGCCATTTTAACAACTGTTTTAATTCTGCTTAGCCACGAAGCGTCAATAGTATAGCTTGGAGCTGAACCTATCTTCGACAGATAAGATATAGGAATTCTCACAGTTTTAAATCCCGCGTTTTTAACCATTTGAAATGTTTGCTGGGTAATTTGTGGATTGCCCCATGCAGTTTCGCTGGGTACTCCGTTATTAGACGCCTCAAGCTGATTTCCTAAATTCCAGCCCGAACCCATAGCCTCAGTAATTTGTGTTTGATTAAGGTTATCAAAAGAATTGTCTTGAGTATAAGCCGTAACATTCAAAGAAAATGATAAAGCGCTTATTGACATTACTGCAGCTGAAATTCCGGCAAGTAATCTTCTAAATTTCATAACTAAATTCCTTTCATTTGATAAATTTAATAATAAATGTAAAATATTTTACAATCAATATTATACATATATTGTCACATAAAGTAAATAAATCTTTTTAAATTTTTATTAATTTTATGTGTATAGCTAATTATTGACTTAATTATAATCATTTATCGCATTTAAAAAACTTTACCTTTTTGATTAACAAACACTTGAACTTTTGGCATACAATATGCCTGATTACCAATAAATCTTTTGTCTAAAGCCTTTATTTTTTTGAAAATTTATAGTATAATCTAAAAGTACGAAAAATAACACTGACAATTATAAGTTCTAATTAAATGTGAAAATAAACTATAACTTATACTAAGATGAGATAAATCCATATAAAGAACGGAGAGTTTTATGAGTAAAATTTATAATCTTGGTATTGACGTCGGATCGACGACAGTTAAAACCGTTATTTTAGACGGTGAAGAAATAGTATACAATAAATATGAGAGACACTATTCTAAGGTCAAGGAAACTGTTGCAGAACAGTTAAAGATAATAAGAGATAAATACAAGGGCGAAAGATTTAAAATCGCAATAACGGGTTCGGCAGGCTTAGGGATAGCAAACTCTAGTGGAATTGAATTTGTTCAGGAGGTTTACTCGGCATTTGTTGCTGTAAACAAAAGCTATCCCGATTCGGACGTTGTTGTTGAACTCGGCGGAGAGGACGCTAAAATCATCTTCCTCACAGGCGGAGTTGAACAGCGAATGAATGGCTCTTGCGCAGGCGGAACAGGCGCTTTTATCGACCAGATGGCAACGCTGCTAGGTGTTACTCCGGACGAGCTTAATGAACTTTCGTTAAAGGCGCAGAAAATCTATCCTATCGCCTCACGGTGCGGAGTTTTTGCTAAATCTGATATTCAGCCGCTTTTAAATCAGGGGGCAAAAAAAGAGGACATTGCAGCGTCGATCTATCAGGCAGTTGTCGACCAGACCGTATCGGGACTTGCTCAGGGCAGAAAGATAGCAGGCAAAGTCTTATTCTTGGGCGGACCTCTTTCATTCCTAAGCGGTCTTAGAAGGGCTTTTGTAACGACACTCAAGTTAGATGACGAACACGCTGTTTTTCCTGAGCTTGCGCCTTGCTTTATGGCTTATGGAAGTGCGCTTCAGGCTGAGCAGATAGCTGAACCTATGACTATAGATGAGGCTCTTGAAAAAATACTAAACGCAAAAGCTACAGATAACATAGTTGTCGGAGAGCCGTTATTCAAATCAAAGGAAGAATATCACGAGTTTGTGGAAAGACACAAAAAGTCAGACCTTAAATACGAGGATATAAATACATATCAGGGCGACGCTTATCTGGGCGTTGACGCAGGTTCTACTACCACAAAGCTTGTGCTTATAACTCCCGACGGAAGACTGCTTTACAATCACTACTGCTCTAACAAAGGTCAGCCGCTTGATATAATTACTGACAAAATAAAAGAGATTTACAGGCTTTCAGGCGGCAGGATAAACATAAAAGCCTCTGCTGTAACAGGCTACGGCGAGGACCTTATTAAGGCAAGTATCGGTATTGATTACGGCATTGTAGAAACTGTTGCACATTTCAAAGCTGCGGCGCATTTTTGTCCCGATGTTGATTTTATAATAGATATAGGCGGTCAGGACATCAAATGCTTTAAGATAAAAAACAACGCTATCGACAGCATTATGCTTAACGAGGCATGCTCCTCAGGCTGCGGCTCGTTTATTCAAACCTTTGCTCAGGCAATGGGCTATGAGATAGCAGACTTCGCAAACTTAGGTCTTTTTGCCAAAGCACCTGTTGAGCTTGGCTCAAGATGTACTGTGTTTATGAACAGCTCGGTAAAGCAGGCTCAGAAAGACGGCGCAAGCGTTGAAGATATCTCGGCAGGACTTTCCTCCTCAATTATAAAAAATGCAATATATAAGGTAATTCGAGCTAAATCACCTGAGGAACTGGGCAAAAACATTGTCGTTCAAGGCGGAACATTCTTAAACGACGCTGTTTTGCGCTCGTTTGAAATGGAAATGGGCAGAAACGTGACCCGTCCTGCTATCGCTGGATTGATGGGTGCGTTCGGCTGCGCTTTATACGCAAAAGAGAAAGCCGAGACAGAAAAGTTAGAAAAATCAGGACTTATCTCAAACAGTGAGTTAGAGAATTTCTCGTACAAATCTACCTCTGCTCATTGCGGAGGCTGCGGTGCAAACTGCAATCTGACTATCATCAGATTCAACGACGGACACAAATTTATTTCGGGCAACAGATGCGAAAAGGGTGCCGGTATAAAGACCGAGAACCTGCCTGAGAATATGTTTGAATACAAGTACAATATGGTAAGGTCGTATGGCGACATAAAGCCCGAAAAGCCGATAGCTAAGGTAGGCATACCTATGACGCTCAGCTTTTATGATATGATACCTTTCTTCCATACTTTGTTTACTTCTCTCGGGTTTGAAGTAGTATTGTCCGAAGAATCCACAAGAGATACATACTACAAAGGTCAGCAGACTATACCGTCAGACACCGTTTGCTACCCTGCAAAGCTTGCCCACGGGCATATTGAGAGCCTTCTTGAAAAGGGCGTTGACTTTATTTTCTACCCATGTATGAGCTACAATATCGACGAGGGCGGAAGCGATAACCATTACAACTGTCCGGTTGTAGCTTATTATCCCGAGCTTTTAAAGGCAAATATGCCTGTTCTCAATGACGATAACTTCATATCGCCGTATATTGATATCAACAAGAAAAACCACACTGCAAAGGCTATTTCAAAAGCACTTAAAAAGTATTCCGTAACTAAGTCTATGGTTTGCGACGTTCTCGACAAGGCTTATACAAAAGAAGTCCGCTTCAGACGGCACATAGAAACAAAGGCTAGAGAGATAATCGCAAACGCGCGCTCTAAGGGTCAAAAGATAATAGTTCTTGCAGGACGTCCTTATCACTTAGACCCCGAGATAAATCACGGAATACACAAGCTGATAACGTCATTAGGTCTTGCCGTTTTAACGGAGGACAGCGTTTCAAATCTGATCGACGTTCCGCCTCTTGATGTTTTAAACCAGTGGACTTACCACTCAAGACTTTACCGCGCGGCAGAGTATGTTACAACACAGCCTGATATGCAGCTTGTACAGCTTGTATCTTTCGGCTGCGGTATTGACGCTATTACGACCGACGAGGTAAGGGCGATACTTGAAGAAAACGGCAAGCTTTACACCCAGCTTAAAATTGATGAAATAAACAACCTCGGAGCAGCTAAGATAAGGCTAAGAAGTCTTGTGGCTTCTCTTGAGGAAAAGGAAACTAACTCTATTAAATAAAAAGGAGGAAAGCTCTATAAAGAGCGGTGATGAAAATGGCTTCAAACAGAGTTGAACAGACTGTTTTCACAGAGGATATGAAGAAGGATTATACTATTTTAGTACCCGATATGCTTCCTATCCACTTTAAGCTTATAATTGAGATTTTCCGCGAGTACGGATATAATATGGAGCTTTTGGAGACTTCGACAAGATCTGTCATAGACGAGGGACTTAAAAACGTTCACAACGATACCTGCTATCCGGCGCTTCTGGTTATCGGTCAGTTTATGGACGCTTTGAAAAGCGGTAAGTATGATGTCAATAAAACTGCCCTTTTGATTTCGCAGACAGGCGGAGGATGCAGAGCGTCTAACTATCTCCACCTGCTCCGCAAATCGCTTTCAGCGGAGTTTCCGCAGGTGCCGGTCATATCTCTTAATTTCTCAGGGCTTGAAAAAAATCCTGCTTTTAAAATCACGCCCGTTATTGCTTTAAAGCTTGTCTATGCAGTAATGTACGGCGATATGCTTATGTCGCTGTATTACCAGTGCAAGCCTTATGAAATTCACAAGGGAAGCACCGACAGAGTTTTGAGTAACTGGCAGAGAAAGCTGTCTATACTTCTTCGCAAAAACCGATTTTTCAACACAAAGAAGATTTACAAAAATATCTTAGACGATTTTTCAGATATAAAGAGAACAAAGAAGAAAAAGACTAAGGTAGGCATTGTTGGTGAAATTTATGTGAAATATTCGCCGCTGGCAAACAATCACCTCTGCGACTTTTTGATTCAGGAGGGCTGCGAGCCAAACGTGCCTGGTCTTCTTGACTTTGTACTCTACTGTGCGGCAAACACCCTCAACGACGAAAGGCTATATGACGCCAGAACAAAAACTACTGCGCTTTTCAAAATAGGATACGACGTTTTATATAAGTTTCAAAAACAGCAAATAAAAGTGATGAAAGAACACGGCGAGTTTGAGCCTCCCCACGATTTTGAACACCTTAGACACTACGCAGACAAATACATAAATCAGGGCGTTAAAATGGGCGAAGGTTGGCTTATAACCGCTGAAATGGCAGCTTTGGCAGAGTCGGGAACAAAAAATATAATCTGCACTCAGCCGTTTGGCTGCCTGCCTAATCACATTGTCGCAAAGGGAATGTCAAGAGTTATAAAAAATGCTTACCCCGACGCTAATATCGTCGCTATTGATTACGACCCCGGCGCAACAAAGGTAAATCAGGAAAATAGGATAAAGCTTATGCTTGCCAATGCAAAGATGTAAAATTCAGTAGATATAAAATAAACTTTTTTCTAATCTAAATTACTTATTATGTGTAAACTGGTATGCTTTATTTTCATTTGACAAAAAGCAATAGTTTATGTTATGGTTAAAAAAATAAAATTGGAGGATAATAAAATGAACAAATTATTTAAAACCGGATTTTTGAGTTTTTTGGCGTTCAGTATTTTGTTTCAGTCGTCAATTATCGGTTACTCGTCTGAAATAAAAGAATTCTCAAATACTTCCGACGACACAATCGCATCATATAACTCGGATAACGACCCTGCTTTTTCAGATGAAATTACCCAAGACGACATAAACGACGATAACAAAGACTACACTGACGGATTGAAAATTTTACAAAGTAATGAAGTCTCTGAGGAGTACGCCAGAGAATATGACCCGTTATATAAAAAGTATATGGGTGTGTCAACAGTTGCAAATACAAGAGCTAAGAAGTTCGGAGTTACCCAACCGACAACTCCACCTGCTTTAGTCGGCGTTAATTCTGTAGACGGCATTGACGTTTCAATGTATCAGGCGTATTCCACGCCTATCGACTGGAACAAGGTAAAAGCGGCAGGAATATCTTATGCAATTATCAGATGCGGCTATCGAGGTTGGGGAACAGGAGAAATCGTTGCCGACTCATACTTTAAGCAAAATATTGAGGGCGCTTTAGCGGCAGGTCTGCAAGTCGGTGTTTACTTCTATACGCAGGCTATCACGACAACTGAGGCAAAACAAGAAGCAGACTTCTGTAAAAACGCTGTAAAAGGTTATGATATTACACTTCCTATTTACATAGACATTGAAAATGCCGACCCAAAAGGCAGACTTGATTCAAGCGGTCTTTCAAAGGCTGAGAAAACAAATATTTGCAAGGCGTTTGCAAACAGAGTTCAAAGCGCAAATTACACAGGCGGCGTTTATGCAAATAAAACTTGGCTTTTAAACTATATTGACGGCGCGGCGCTCGCAAAAAAATACGCAATATGGCTTGCTCACTATACTACCAACACCGATTACACAGGTGAGTTCAGTATGTGGCAGTATTCTTCAAGAGCAACGATAAACGGTATTAAAGGAAGCGTTGACGTAAATAAAAATTACCTGACCAAGCCTCATCAGGTTACAAACCTTACAGCCGATGAAAGTACAACAGTTCCTTCTGAGTTCATTCTTTCCTGGACTCGCGCGGCAGGAGCTTATAAATATCAGGTAAAAACATTTGACGAAAGTACAAATAAATGGGTCTCACTGGGAACAACTAAGTCTAATAAGTTTACTGTCACTGAGCCTTATTCAACCGAAGAACGACAGTATAAAGTAAGAGCATTTAAGTTGATCGGTACTGAAAAAATATACGGCGCTTATTCTTCAATCGTTACCTTTGGCGTCAGTCTGACAAAAGTAAGCGGTCTAACCCAGACTGCGGCAAGCACTAAGTCTGTTACAATAAAGTGGAATCAGCTTTCCACCGCCGCAGGGTACTACATATATATGTATAACGAAAATAAACAGGAGTGGGCACAGGTCAAAACGCTTTCAGGTATCGGCAGCGTAAGTACAAAAATAACAGGACTTGACTATTCTACAGTATATAAATTTAAGGTTCAGGGCTATTCGTCAGAAAACGGCACTATCGTTCCTCTTTCAAAATCGTCAACCCTGAAAGCCGCTACTACTCCTAAAAAAGCCGGCGGACTTAAATATACAAGTACAGCCGCAAAAAAAGTCACCCTTTCTTGGAAGGTCATTGACAGAGCCTCAGGCTACAATATTCTTAGATACAATACTAATACAAAGAAATATGAAGTCTGCAAAACTGTTACAGGCAAAAAGCATAACAGCGCAGAAATCAGCGGTCTTAAATCAGGTACTAAGCATAAGTTTAAAGTCGAAGCCTATAAGCTGGCCGATCAAACTGCTTGGCCCGGAAAAAGAAGCTCTGCATATTCTATTTCAACTATCCCGGCAAAGGTTACTGGTCTTAAATATTCTTTCAGCGGAAGTAAATGTACCTTGAAATGGAAAGCCTGCATCGGTGCTGTGGGTTATGAGGTGCAAAAGTATAATAAGGCTTCTAAATCTTGGACAACTGTTCAAAAGAAAAAACAAAAAAGTGTTAAATATAAATTTACGCTTAATAAAAATAATTCGGTAAAATTAAGAGTGCGCGCCTTTAAATCTGTTAAAGGCAAAAGACGCTACGGCTCTTATTCTTCCGCTAAAAATGTTAAGCATTAAATTAAATCTGTTTCAAAGTCAGCCGAAAGGCTGGCTTTTTTTAATGAATACGCTTGTAAGCATATATCGTATATAAAAGCACAGCCCCCTTCCGTCAAAAACGAAAGGGGGCTATGCTAAACCATGACACCTTCTACCTGTGGGGCAGAGGAGGTTGTGGAGGTTAATCGCCGCTTAAAATAAACCTCCATATAGAAGTTTTAAAAAAAAAAATTAGGTATGTAGAATAGCTTAATTAGTAGCGGCGATAAAAAAATGAAAAAATTTATAATAATTAAGTATACTATAAAAGTACACCTAATTGCAAAAAATTATTTTTTTCTTGCGTTTTTTATTAAATCTAACGGACTGATAACACCGTTTTTTAACTCGTAATCGTATACATAGTTTTTAATAATGTCCGCAAGCTGTTCATCTACACTTTTGTTATTACGACTGCATATGTAAGTGAACTTGCTATGTAATTTTGGAATGATATTAGCACTTATTTCTTTGGTTGTTGTTGTGTTTTCTGCCATAGCTTACCTCTTTTTAAATTTGTTGTTTGGTATCTTTTTTCATATTATAGCATAAGTTGTCATATTGTGCAAGTGTAAAGTAGCACAAATATAATACAAAATAATTGTATATTTTGCACAAATTTTATTGCATAATATAATTGCAAGTATTTCTTGGGTTGTTTTTAAGTCATAGTTTATTTCTTTTTGCATTTTTATTTGGTTGTTTGGTATCTTTTCTCACATTATAGCATAAGCTGTCATATTGTGCAAGTGTAAAGTAGCACAAATATAGCACAAAATAATTGTATATTTTGCACAAACTTTATTGCATAATATATATAAGGAGGAGAAAAGTTTTATGTTAAAAATAAGAAAAGGATATAATACAGTAAATAAATCATTTCGCTTACCTGACGAACTTACGGAGAAACTTGAAAAAATAGCAGCAATGAACAATCTATCACTTAATCAGCTAGTTATACAATGCTTAGATTATGCAGTAAATAATATAGACTACTCAGACAAAAAAGACAAGGATGAAAAATAGTATTGTAAATTACGTGACAAATAAGCGCGCATATTTTTAGAATATGCGAGTATTATACTACATTCCTTTTACAGGCAGTGACGAGCTTAAAGGTTCGTTGTAAAAAATAAAAATTTTTTTTAAAAAAGTATTGACAATTAATATTTAATAGAATATAATAAATATAACATAAAAAATGTTATCGGCAAAACAGTTAAATGGCTGTGATGCAAAATTAAGCGTTTTCATACTGATATTCTGTTACATTATTAAGAAGTCAATAATATAAAAATAAAAAAATAAAATTTTTTTAAAAAAAGTGTTGACATTTAATAATAAATAGAATATAATAAGTATGTACAAAAGAATATTAATCGGCAAAGCAGTTGAAAAGCTGTGACGCAAAGCTATAGGGCCTGTAAAATGGTAGCCAGTTGCATTTAATTATAATTGCCGGTTTCTATTGAAATAGGGCAATTTTTTGTTTTACGAACATTGACTTATTTCAAAATAAAAAGAAGAGGTGTTAATATGAAAAAAGCAAAAAGGACATTAAGTATGATAGCGGCATTTGCTATGGTATTCAGTACAATAACAGTTTCAGCACAAGCTGCTTCATCTAAAACGGATTTACCAAAAACAATTATCAGCGGCAATTACCGTTACAAGGTAGTTTCTTTAAAAGGCAAAAAAGGAACAGCAACTCTTGTCGGTGCTAAGTCAAAGAAGATCAAGATTGTAAAGATGCCAAAAACAGTCAAGGTAAAGGGATACAAATTAACAGTAACCGGCATTGGAAATAATGCTTTTAATAAGTATAAAAAGCTTAAAACTGTTAAGACCAATACCGTATTAAAGACTATTGGAAGCAACGCATTTGCTAATTGCCCTAAATTAAGCAAGATCACAATTAACTCCAAGAAGTTGGAGAGCGTTGGTGAAAATGCGTTAAAGGGTATAAGCAAAAAGGCTGTTATTGAGATTCCAAGCGTTTCCGGCAAATCTTACAGCAGTCTGCTGAGCGATAAAGGACAGACATCTTCTGTTAAGATTTCGGTTTCCGACGGAGAGGCGAAAATTGCGGTAGTACCTGAGACAGTGGCGGCAACAGTACAAACTCAAGCAGCAACGGTTCAAGCCGTTACAACTATGGCTGTAAGAAGGCAAGCTGCTAAAGCACAAACTGTTTTAAAAGAATCCAATGAGAAAGCTGAAGAACCTGAAACAACAACCGTTGCGGCTTCAACAGCGGCAGTTACAAAACCGATAACAACAACTACTACAACTGCTGAGGTTACAGTACCTAAAGCTACGACAACTTCGGCGGCAGTTAAAAAGCCGGCAGTAAAAGCTACAGAACCGGCAACTACAACAGCAGTAGAAATTCCTGAAACAACGGCAGCTACAACAGCGGCAGTTACAATGCCTGAAACAGTAACGACTACGGCAATGGTAGTTACAACAGCAGCAGTTACAATGCCTACGACTGCGGCAGTTACAACAACAACTACTACGACTGCTGAGCCTACAACTACAACCACAACCACAACTACAACAACTACTACCACTACAACGGCTAAGCCCACAACTACAACAACTACAACAACTGCTAAGCCGACGACGACCACAACTAAGAAGTTAACAACAACTACGACGACGGCTAAGCCGACAACGACCACGACTAAGAAGACAACAACAACTACAACGACAGCTAAGCCAACTACAACAACAACAACTACTACTACAACTACAACTACGACAACAACAACTACTACGACTACTACTGCAAAACCGACAACACAGACAACTAAGCATGTACATACATTTGGCGAATGGAAAATAATTAAAGAAGCCGCATGTAATGCTTATGGAGAAAAAACACGTAAATGTACAGCATGCGGTTATGAAGAAAAAACAAGAACTTCTTTAGCCGACCACAAGCTGGTTAAAGGCGAAACGGTAAAAGCTACTTGTACAGAAGCAGGCAAACAGTATTCATATTGTTCAGTTTGCGGTCAGGTATTCTTCCGTTATACAGATCGAGCATTGGGTCACAGATATTCAGACGAATTTACTGTTGACGCAGCAGCAACCTGCTTAATGAATGGTTCTAAATCAAAGCATTGCTTAAATGACGGATGTACATCAAAAATAGATGTAACAGCTATACCGGCTCCGACAACAGGACACAATTATGTTGTTGAGTCTCAAACAGATGCTACTTGTACAGAAGTTGGTGTAATCACCATGAAATGTACAAACTGCGGAGAAATAGTAAAAGAGTATAAATCAAAATTAGATCATAGCTATGACTCAGAATACACAGTAGATATAGAGGCAACATGCACAACTCCGGGTGAGAAGTCGAGACATTGTACAAGAGACGGCTGTAAGGCAAGAATGGATATAGTAAGAATCAATAACGGCGGACACACTTGGGGTAAAGTAACTGTAGAAAAGATGCCGACTAGCAAGGATACGGGTACTGGTACTCAAATTTGTGAAGCTTGCAGAACAACTAGACCTGTTACGATTGCGACGACAGAAGAAGATTTAATAACTCAAAATCCAATTGAAGTTACTTGGAGAGGCTATGAAGAAACAGAAAAAGTTGTTGAGAAGTTTGGAGAAGTTGGCACAATTTGGTTTGTAAAGTTTAAATGCGATACAGCTGAATGTGAAGGCTTTGACGGTGGTAACTCTAGCGTTATGGTAAGCAGAAGAGCAGAAAAGGATACAATAACAAAAGAAGCACCTCAAGCTAGAGCCGGTTACGTATTTGTTGGTTGGAAAGTTTCTATAGAAGAAATTGGGGAAGAAAAAGTACCTATTAAGGTATATGAAGCTAAATATGTTTCTATAGTTTAAAAATTTAAGGTTCTATATCAATAGTATGGGCAAAATTTAAAAATGAAAAATGAATGCGAACGCCGTTTGAGCTACAAAGCTCAAGCGGCGTTAGTTGTTTTTGAAAAGAGACACGAGATAAAAACGAACAGGCGAAATTCTAGTTTTTTCTGATTGACAAACTTAGTTTGCTGTTATATAATAAATTACTGCACGAACGAAAGGAAGTGAGCAAATGGCAGTAACTAAGTCCGGAACAAAGCAAATAACCGACAACAGAAAAGCAAGACATGATTATTTTGTTCTTGAGACGATTGAAGCAGGCATTGAGCTTGTCGGAACTGAGGTAAAATCACTGCGTGCAGGGAATGTAAACTTGAAGGACGCATGGTGTTCAATAGAAAACGGCGAGATGTTTATAAAAGGCATGCACATTTCTCCGTATGATCACGGAAACATATTCAACTGTGACCCGATCAGAGAGAGAAAGCTACTTCTTCACAAGAAGGAGATATTAAAGCTGTTTGGTCAGGTAAAGCAGGAGGGATTGACGCTTGTACCTCTGTCTATGTACTTCAAGGGTTCAAAAGTTAAGGTTGCTATTGGATTGTGCAGGGGTAAAAAGCTTTATGATAAGAGAGAGGATATGGCAAATAAAGCGGCGCAAAGAGAAATCGAGCGTGCAGTAAAGAGCAGAAACAGATAAATCAGTATCAGATATGGGGGCGTAAAGGCTTCGACGGGGATTATGAAGCAGGATAAGCGAGTAGAGTTGTGCAAACTCTTTAAACGGTACACGTTTTAAATTAAACGACAAAAACAATTCACAATTAGCAGCTGCTTAAATGCTGCTCGCCGTCTCAAGGCAGCCTACGGCTTTGAGCATCGGCGTCGACTTAGTAGGAACGGCTTTTGCGTAATGCCTTTAGCGCAGAAGTCTATTTAAAAGGCTGCCTGCGTACAGGCGTGTTTGTTTGCCGGTAAGCAGGGAGATTTTATAACAAACTACACTCGTAGAAACTTCTGTGAATTGATTTTCGGACACGGGTTCAATTCCCGTCGCCTCCACCAAAATCACAAGCGTTGAACCCGTCAGAGCAAGTTTAGGCTTCTGGCGAGGAATGTACGCTTTAGCAATAGAATTAGAGGGTAATCAATGCCTGCCCTCTTTTTCTTTTTGTATGTGAAGAATACGATGAATACGCTGGAAAAAATTAGCGTATTCCGATTTTTCCGTTACTGGCTGGGAGATGAATACGGAGAATACGCAGAATACGCAATTTTTAAAAACCCTTTATATGAGATACAATACAGGTTCGGATTATTTGTTATCAAGTTAATTATTCAAATCACATGAAAAACCATTGAAAATACTGTATTTCTTCAAGAATAATTAAAAGAATATTTAGATGTATTTAACCCGGCGTCATGAATCGCGGGGCGGTAGGGCTTGTCGATATCGCCCCGCGATCCGGCAATAATCGTGCGATTTCCCAGTTTCCTGGCGCGAAAAGCGAACCATTCACAGAAATTTAATTATTTCTAATTATTGACTTTGCGGAGACTGTCGCGTACAATGAAGATAATAGAACTATATTTTACAGGAGGTGTGGAAAATGGGTAAGGATCAGCAAAGGGCGAAAGAAGCGACGAATCTAACAACATTTATGCTTTCACAAGATTTTTTGCCGGAGCACTGGAATTGGTCGTTCCAAGAAAAGGCTGCTCTTGGTTCTTCAGTGGCTGACACTGCAAAGGTAATTTACGATAGGCTTGTGGATGCCGGTATAGAAATCGTGGAGGCTTACGCTATTATGCACGATATGGATGAACACATTATTTGGGATGAATATGTAAATCAATACCGGATGAGTTTTACTTCGCATCACATTCATTTTACGGCAAGACTGAAAAAAGGAGCCACACTTGAAACCATTGCCAATGTTATAGGTGTTTCGCTGAAATTTATTGAAAAGCCAAAGTCTGGGCGATATTCTTATGATAATATGCTGTCATATTTAATTCATATAAAGTATCCGAAGAAGTATCAATATAACCCGCAGAGCGTTTTGACGATTTGCGGAAAGCTATACATAGAATACTTTCGGGAAAAGCATGAACAGTGGATGCATGGACGGGCAGAGAGGATTTTACGGGATATTCAGATTGAATACAACGATTTGAAAATTATGATAATGGAGGGCAAGATTACATTTCACGAAGTGTATATGGATCCAAAATATAATTATGCGCTACATCAACACTATGATGCAATATGTAGACTGTTTGGTGCTCATAATACAATTGACGAATATAGAAAGAATCACGCTTGAAAGCATCGAAAATAGCTTCTGATTTTCTCAAAATATAAATCCCGCCAAATTGGCGGGATTTATATTTTGGGGGTTGCGTTATGAGACTTTCGCGGTATAGTGAAAGTAGAAGAACGCAAGTGCCCGTCCACGCGGAGGGTGGTCAAGCGGCAGCGCAGAAGCCGAAATATCATTTCGGGCAATAAATCTTTGATATGAAATGTCAAAGGTTGCTGCACCGGAATGAACGGGAAATTTTTGAAGAAAGGGGCGAAAAAATATGCCGGAAATGACGGTGTTGAGTTCACAGGGACGCCCGGCAGAGTGGCATGATACAATCATGCCAGATGGCAAGCGATTGGCGGGCACACCGAAGAACGCGGACGCGGCGTTATATTCGGAGAATGAACACTGGATCGGTGAACGGTATCGGACAGATGCAGATCGATTCAATGCGGCTTTCCAAGATGCAATAGACGATTATAACGCAAAACAGACACGCGATGATCGAAAAATTGGTTCCGAGAGTTCCAAGCCAGAACGTCAAAAAAGCTATTATGACGGTATTATTGACGGTACGTTTTGTTATGGCACGGGAAAGCAACAGGAAACACCGGTGCAGGAAACTGTCCTGCAAGTTGGAAACAAAAATAATAACGGCATCACAGATGGCGATTTTGACCCTGAACGCTGGAAAGAACTGAAACTCACAGGTCATGAAAAGGAAGCATCAGAGTATGCCTTACAGCATCTTTCACACGATCCAAACAAAGAAAGAATGAAGCGTGTCTTGCGTCGGGCAGTTGAACGCATACGCAATCTTGATCCAGAGCACCTTGTTATCCTCCGTGCAGATTACCATGGGGATGAACATTGCGGAACTGGTCATGTACATCTGGCCTATACACTTCGTGCGACCGGGTACAAAAGCGGAATGGAAAGCCGGGTTGTATCAGTACGTGCTTTAGCACAAATGGGGTTTTCTAAGACCCCAGACTAAGAATACGGGATTGTTCAGTTGCACGAAAAATTCAAAGGCATTATCGTGGAAGAAATGGCCGCTGATGCGGCTGAATACGGCTATACAGCTATTGAACGAAAGGCGGATTCAGGCGAACACCGCCAACACAGTGACGTTGATACCTTCCGAGAAATGGCGGCGAGGCGGGAAGAACTGGATAAAACTGCTCAAAAGCTGGAAGAAGTAAAAAGAAAATTAGACAAGCAAGGCAAAGCACAGCAGACGTTTGAACGGTATATTAAAACTATAATATCAGATTTGGACGGATCAAAAGCGGAATATGCCACATATGCAGAAATGATGACTGCACTTAGTGCCGCCAAAGATAAATTTATGGAAACAACTATTACGGAAGCAAAGCAGAAAGCGCAAGAGGCAGCAGAGGCGGATTTCCAAAAGCAAGAGGACGCACTGGAAGCACAAAAGGTTGTTCTTGCTGATTTGCAAGAATTGAAAGATCGATTGGAGAAAATCGCTGACACTGATACCAGCCGGAAGCGTTTTATGCTGTCCCATAAACTCAAAGATGGTCGCACGCTGGAAGATGCCTACCAGCAGACTATCCAGCAGAGGCAGGAGCGCACAGAAGCACTACTTGAAAAGGGAATTGAACTGACTGCCAAATTTGAGGAAATGCAGTCGCAAGACAGCCAGCAGGAATATCATTGACAAGATGGCACCCCGGTTTCGGGGTGCTATTTTGTCGGCATGGGATTGATTTTTTCTGTTTTCTATGATACACTATTACACAAGGACACAACAACACATTAAGCTGAAAGGATAGGAACGATGGCTGAACGGAACATGGTCAACTTGACCGTCACAATGACAAAGGAAGAACGAAAAGCCCTGAAGCAAATTGCGCTGGACAAAGATATTACGGTTTCCGCCCTTCTCCGGGAATGGCTGCGGGAGTATCAGGAGAAGGATGAAGGAGAACAATAATGGAGAAAAAACGAGATTTAGCAGCCGCTAAGATATATAAAAAAGATGAATTTTATACGCAACTCACTGATATTGAAAAGGAAATGCGTTATTACAGAAAGCACTTCAACGGAAAAACGATACTGTGCAACTGTGATGATCCTTTTGAAAGCAACTTTTTTAAATACTTTGTTTTGAATTTCAACCGTTTGGGTTTGAAAAAAGTTATTGCTACATGTTATACAGGTTCACCTATCGCAAATAAGCAACTTTCTATTTTTGATGTTTTAGGAGTATCGGAAACAACAGAAGATAAACCGTATAAAGCGGTTGTCACGAAAGTATATGATAAAACAGGCGATGGCGGTGTTGATATGTTCGATGTGGCCGAACTGTTCAAATCCGGTGAGAATGAACTTTCCGAGCTACAGGGTGATGGAGATTTTCGTTCACCTGAATGCCTTGCACTTATGGATGAGGCTGATATTGTCGTAACGAATCCTCCGTTTTCGTTGTTCAGAGAATATGTTACGACTCTTGTTGATTATAGCAAAAAATTTATTATCATAGGTAATGTTAATGCTATTTCTTATAAAGAGATTTTTCCTTTAATCAAAGATAATAAAATGTGGATTGGCGCAAGTATACATTCGGGTGATCGTAAATTTTATGTTCCCGATGATTACCCAATGAGAGCATCTGGTTGTGGGGTTGAGGATGATGGCCGTCGTTTCATAAAAGTAAAAGGAGTGCGCTTGTATACCAATCTTGATATAAAGCAAAGGCACGAAGAACTTATTCTTGTAAAGAAATATCAATCCGAGTTGTACCCAAACTATGAAAATTATAACGCTATTGAAGTCTCAAAAGTTGTCGATATTCCTTGCGATTTCAGCGGTATTATGGGCGTGCCCATTACGTTTTTGGACAAATATAATCCAGAACAATTTGAAATTATTGGTTTAGGAATAACGGAACTTGGAAAATCCATCGGTGTGGGCAACTATGATCGTCAATATAAAACACCAGCATCACGCGACGGTACCATTGTACTATGTAAAGGACGGGAAAGGTGTTGTTCCTTATGCCCGTGTACTTATTCGCAACAAGCACCCCGAAGCACCAAAGGAGGTAAAGTAAATGCAGATCAATGAATTAAAAGTCACGGTTGGCGAGGTATGCGAAGGCTATTTCAACGACGCAGAAGAAGGTGTTGTCGGCTATGATGAACGCCTCGACATCCGCCCAAAATATCAGCGGGAATTTGTTTACAAGGATGCGCAGCGTGATGAAGTGATACGCACCGTGATGAAGGGTCTGCCCCTGAACGTGATCTATTGGTGTAAAGTAAAGCAAGAGGACGGTTCGGACGGGTTTGAAGTGCTGGACGGTCAGCAGCGCACGATCTCCCTGTGTGAATATGTGGATGGGTCTTTCTCTGTGGATGATAAGTATTTTTACAACCTGCCGTCCGACCAGAAACAGAAGATTTTAGACTATCCCCTGTTTGTTTATGTCTGTGACGGAACGGACAGTGAAAAGCTGGATTGGTTCCGTATTATCAATATTGCCGGGGAGCAGTTGACCGATCAGGAGTTGCGGAACGCTGTCTATGCGGGCAGTTGGACTTCCGACGCGAAACGGTATTTCTCCAAAACCGGGTGTGCCGCTGATACTCTGGCGGGCGATTATCTGAAAGGCGCTTCCATTCGGCAGGAACATCTTGAAACGGCGATCCTTTGGGCGGCAAGTGCCGAAGGAAAGAGCATCGAGGCATATATGGCCGAGCATCAGAACGACCCCAGCGCTGTGCAGCTTTGGAACTATTTCCGTTCTGTCATTGACTGGGTACAGGCTATTTTCCCGAAGAAGCGCAAGGAAATGAAAGGGCTGCCGTGGGGATTGTTTTATAATCAGCATGGCAAGCGGACAGACCTTGACCCGCGAAAGCTGGAAATTGAAATCCAGCGTTTAATGGGTGATGAGGATGTAACAAAGAAATCCGGTATCTATGAATATCTGCTGACAGGTGAAGAAAGGAAACTGTCGATCCGTGCTTTTTGACCGCCGGGATGCTCTCGCTGCCTATGAAAAGCAAGGCCACAAATGCGCGATCTGTGGCGAAACCTTTGAATTTGACGAGATGCACGCCGACCATATCACGCCGTGGAGCAAGGGCGGCAAAACAACGCCGGATAACTGCCAGATGCTATGTCGGGATTGCAATTTGAAAAAGGGCGCACAGTAAAGGAAATAGATAATGGCAAAACAAAAAAGATTTATCCCCAATGACAATAACCTTGCAATCGCGTATTACAGATATAGTAGCCATGCGCAAAATGAGACAAGTATAGACCAACAGCGGGATGCGGCACAGAAATACGCTGATGCACATGGACTGAGAATTATCAAAGAATACGCCGATGAAGCATTATCCGGCACTTCGGATGATCGGCCGCAATTTCAGCTGATGATTTCCGAAGTGGCACGGATGAAACCTGCCGCGCTGATCGTATGGAAAACGGATCGGATTGCCCGTAACCGCGTTGATTCCGCACTTTCCAAAAAGGCGATTCGTGACACTGGCTGCACCATTAATTATGTGGCAGAAGCTATCCCACAGGAAGCGCCGGAAGCAGCCTTGATGGAAGGACTGCTCGAATTCATGGCGGAATTTTATAGTAAGCAGTTGCGGCAAAATATTATGCGTGGGATGCGCTACAATGCGGAAAACTGTTATTATAACAGGCATAAAATGCTTGGCTATAGGCCGGAAGAAGGTAAAAAAGCAAATCGAAAAATCTTAGTTGATCCAGACACCGCCCCGATTGTTCAGCGGATATTTACGGATTATGCCGCCGGGAAGCAACTGCAAGCGATAGCAAACGAGTTGAACTAACAGGGCCTACGGACGACACATGGGAAAAGATTTACGGTAAACAGCTTGCGTCACACCTTGCATAATGAGGCGTATATTGGAGTTTACAAGTACGCCGATATTGTTGTTGAGGGTGGTATTCCGGCGCTTGTTTCTAAAGAACTGTTTGAGTAAGCGCAGAAGCGGTTTGCCGAGAACAAACGCAAAGGATCACAGATTGCCGCTGAACTGTCTGATAGTGACGCCCCGCGCTACTGGCTGACTGGCAAGCTGTATTGCGGATATTGTGGTGAATCCCTACAAGGCGTGAGTGGCACAAGCAAGACAGGTGCAAAACACTATTATTACTACTGCTCCGGTCAAAGGAAACACCGGTGTGAAAAACGTCCGATACGGAAAGATGTTATTGAAGCTGCCGTAGAAGGTGTGCTGCATGACATTCTGGCGAATCCTGAAAACGCTTTTAGGATAGCCGACGCAGCTGTTGGATATTACAATTCCCATTATAGGGACTCAAGCTACATTGACGGCTTGGAAGCTGCCCTGAAAGATACACAGAAAGCACTGGCGAACCTTGTAAAGGCTATCGAACTTGGTATCTTTTCAGAATCCACACAGCAACGCCTGACCGAATTGGAAAAGCGGAAAAAGGATATACAAGACAGTATCGAGGCAGAAAAGGCAAAACGCGAACTATTGCAGGATCAGCACAGCATTCAAGCATATTTCGATAGGTTCAACAATCCTGAATCTTTCCTTTTTGACAATGCGATTCGGGATGCCGCATTGGACTACTTTGTCCACAAAATATATGTGTATGATGTTAGGATTATTATTACCGGATCGTACTGTGACGGGTACACCTATGACATTCCGTTGGAATCGCTGGATGAAGAAATAGAGTTCGATCCCTTCGCGGTCGCCTCCACCAATAATGAAATACCGCCCTATTTTAGGGCGGTATTTTTTATATACACTTCTGTTACACGTTTTCTAAACGGCAAACATTAAATTTGTCTGCACTATTCATCAAGCGCCTTTTTCATAAAATCTTCAGTTGAAATTCCGCTGGCTCGGTTGTATCGGTTAAGACGATAAAGACAGTCCTCGTCTTTTGAAATATAATTCATCTTTTCCTCTACCCCAAAGCTGACCTTAAATCCGCAGGCTTTAATAAATTTTGTACTGTCATCAGACACAGCACCGTATGGATAAACATATGTATTAGGAACTATTTCGCAGTTGGCTTTTATTTTATCCATAAAGCTGAGAGTGTCGGACATAAAAGCAGAACGATAATCGTCGTAGCTTTCATTACCCATTCTCTTAGCGCCTACCCTTCTAGCCATAGTGTGAAAATTATCCGAGTGACAGGCTATTTCCACCCGTCCGCTGATGTAAGCGTCCTTGCAGTCTTTCCAAGACATATACGAGTAATTCGGATTCGGGTCATTTTCTGCTGTCGCCTTGTCGCAGAACGCTCCCACAACTGCAAAAACAGCTTTCATATTATACTTAGACAACAGCGGTAGAACGTAATACATATTGTTATAGCAGCCGTCGTCGAAACTCAAAATCACCGGCTTTTCAGGAAGCTCTTTATCTGAATACACATAAGAAATAAGGTCTTGGCACAGTATAGGCGTGAAGCCGTGTTCTTTTAAGTAAAGCATATCGCTTTCAAGCTCCAGAGGAGAAAGAACATAATCTCCATGCTTGCTTTCGTCTTTTAGAATAGAATGATACATTATAATAGGCAGCTTTACACCTCTGATGCTTTCAGCAAACGCAGAACAAGCATAAACTAAAACCGAAACTAACACTGCTCCCGAAATAAATAAGGAAAGCATTTTTAATATTTTTTTTACAGAAACGATTTTAAACATTTGGTCACTCCCTGATGCTAAACGCTATAATACTATGATATTAAAATGTTTGTGTAATTATTTGTATTATTCTTGTTTTTGAGAATTTATTATGCTATAATTATCAAAAGAATTTGAATAAAGGTGAAGTTTTATGGCAAGACGAATAGGTATTTTAACAAGCGGAGGAGACTGTCCGGGTCTTAATGCGACTATCAGAGGCGTTGCAAAGGCTTGTTATCAGAAATTCGGTGTTGACGGCGTTGAAATTATCGGTATTCAGGACGGATACTCAGGGCTTATAAACAACCAGTGCAAGCTGATGTCGCCGTCTGATTTTTCGGGTATTCTCACTCAAGGCGGAACTATTTTCGGAACAAAAAGAACGCCGTACAAGATGATGCAGGTCATTGAGGAGGATAACATAAACAAAGTAAAGGCAATGAAGCAGACCTACAAAAAGCAGAAGCTTGACTGTCTTTTAACACTTGGCGGAAACGGTACTCACAAGACGGCAAATCTTCTCTCAAGCGAAGGGTTAAACGTGATAGGACTTCCAAAAACCATAGACAACGACATCTGGGGAACAGACGTTACCTTTGGATTCCACTCTGCCGTTGACATTGCCACCGACGTTATAGACAGGCTTCACACAACGGCGAACTCTCACGGAAGGACCCTTGTAGTTGAAATAATGGGAAACAAGGCTGGCTGGCTGACGCTCTATTCTGGAATAGCAGGGGGAGCAGATATAATAGTTATTCCTGAGATACCGTTTAATATAAATAAAATCTGCAAAGCTGTTGAAAAGCGCGCAAAAAGGGGAAGTGCCTTTTCAATACTGGCTGTTGCAGAGGGTGCGTTCGACGAGGACGAAGCAAAGCTCAAGAAAAAAGAGCGTGCGAGAAGAAGAGCAGAGGCAGGCGAGACGACAGCCACAAACAGAATTGCCAAAGCTATCGAGCAAAACACAGGTTTTGAAACAAGGGTATGCGTTCCGGGGCATATGCTTAGAGGCGGAAGCCCGTCTGCTTACGACAGAGTTTTGGCAACAAAGTTTGGCTGTCACGCGGCTAATCTCATTGAGCAGGATAAGTATGGCTATGCTGTTGCTATGAAGAACAATATAGTTACCGAAAACAAGCTAGAAGATGTTGCAGGCAAGACAAAGTTTGTACCTGTTGACGACCAGCTTGTTCAGACAGCCAGAGACATAGGAATTTCCTTTGGCAATTAACCGGCGAGCCGGCGTGACGCGGATGCTCTTTCTGATTAGAGACAAGAAGCAAGAAGCAAGAGGCAACAGACTAGAGACTAGAAAAATTTTAAGATAAAATTTGCTTTTTAAAGAATAATAATGTATAATAATTTTATTGCATTAGAATTAATTAATTTGGAGGTAAAATATTTATGTTAGTTTCGGCAAAGGAAATGCTAAACAAAGCAAGAGATGGTAAATATGCAGTAGGACAGTTCAACATCAACAATCTTGAATGGACTAAGGCTATTTTACTTACCGCACAGGAGCAAAACTCACCTGTTATTCTCGGAGTTTCAGAGGGCGCAGGAAAGTATATGTGCGGATATAAGACGGTCGTAGGAATGGTAAACGGAATGTTGGAGGAGCTTAAAATCACAGTACCTGTTGCGCTCCACCTTGATCACGGCTCATACGACGGAGCAAAGGCTTGTATTGAAGCAGGTTTCAGCTCGGTTATGTTCGACGGCTCACACTACCCTATTGAAGAAAACATCGAAAAGACAAAGGAGCTTGTAGCGGAGTGTGAAAAGCTTGGTCTTTCAATTGAAGCAGAGGTCGGCTCGATAGGCGGAGAGGAAGACGGAGTTATCGGCGCAGGTGAATGTGCAGACCCAAATGAGTGCAAGGCGATAGCTGATTTAGGCGTTACAATGCTTGCAGCAGGTATCGGAAACATTCACGGAAAATATCCTGAAAACTGGGCAGGTCTTTCATTTGAAACTCTTGCCGCTGTTAAGGAAAAGGTAGGAGATATGCCTTTAGTTCTTCACGGCGGAACAGGGATCCCTGAGGATATGATAAAGAAAGCTATCTCTTTGGGAGTTGCGAAAATCAACGTAAATACAGAATGTCAGCTTGCTTTTCAGGAGGCTACAAGAAAGTATATAGAAGAAGGCAAGGATAAGCAGGGTAAGGGCTTCGACCCGAGAAAGCTACTTGCTCCGGGCTTTGAAGCTATTAAAGAAACCGTTAAAGAAAAAATGGAGCTTTTCGGCTCAATAGGCAAAGCGTAAATATAAATCTAAGTTCATACCGAGTGTAGCCTAGTTACCACTCGTTAATAAAAACAGGGATAATACTGAAATTAAAGGCGTATCCTTGTGGTACGCCTTTTTTAGAGGTTAGAGGTTAGAGGTTAGAGATTAGATGTAATTAGCAGCAAGATATTTTTGCCTCTTGCTTCAGCTTTTAGATGCTAGAAATTTAGAGGCAAGAAGCAAGATTCTATCTATTTTACAAAGTACAAGCCTGCCGTTGTACAAAGTAAATACATTGTACTAACTCTCCAAAGGCAGATTGCGTGCAGGGCTCAGCCCTGCTCTTGTCTCTAACAGCAGAAAGGAAAGTATATATGAAAAATCTAAGTGTAAAAAAAATCGCAATTTTATCAGTAACGGCGGCGTTATATGTTGCAGTAACAATGGCTTTAGGCTCACTTGCCTACGGCAGTATTCAGTTTCGCATCTCTGAGGCATTGGTGCTTCTCTGCTTTTATAAGAAAGAGTACTGCTACTCAATGGTCGTTGGCTGTCTTATCGCCAATATAATAAGCACCGTCGGTGCTATAGATATTATAATCGGAACATTCGCAACTCTGCTTGCGGTCGTAGTAATAGTCTTGTGTTCAAAGTATCTTCACAAATTTTTTGTTAAAAAGTTCGGAATGAGCGAAAATACCGCTTCGACTGCCGCATTGATAACAGCGTCTCTGTCGCCTGTGGTGTTCAACGGAGTTTTAGTAGGTCTTGAGCTTAAATACGTATTTGACTTACCGCTGTTTCTGTCAATGGGTCAGGTCGCTCTTGGAGAGCTTGTGTGCGTGACCGTTGTGGGAGTAATTCTATTTAAAATCTTGGAGAAAAACAAAGGGTTTATGAAACTAATTAATTTTGAAAAGTAATCAGGTACATATGCTTTACCAATAATCAGTGTAAAATATGATAACTTTAATCGCTTTGCAATAGCAGAGTGATTTTTTAATTTTAAACAAAAAAATAATAAAATTACTTGCAATTTATAGTTAAATAGTATATAATTGCATTATGGGCAGTAGTGTATTTTGTTTAGTATAAATAAAACATATTATATTCTGCAAATTTAATCGAATGGAGAGATAAAAAGGTGAAAACATACGATAATACCAAAATAAAAAATATTGCACTGTGCGGTCACGCAGGCTCGGGAAAGACCTCGCTGTGCGAGGGGCTTTTATACAAGAGCGGAGCAAGTGAAAGACTGGGTAAAATTGCAGACGGCAATACTGTTTCTGATTATACAAATGAGGAAATCACAAGAAAATCCTCTGTTTATACATCTCTTTGCACCTTTGAAAGAGACGGCTTCAAAGTAAATATTTTAGATACACCGGGTCTTTTTGATTTCGCAGGTGAAATGATAGAAGGAATATCAGCCTGTGATACCGCTATGATAACCGTATCGGGAAAATCAGGAGTAAATGTCGGAACGCACAAGGCATATTCAGCGGCGGTTTCTATGAAAAAGCCGAGAATGTTTGTTGTTACAAAGCTTGATTCTGAAAACGCAAACTTCTACAATGTGTTGACCGACCTAAAGGCCGCATTCGGTCCGACAGTATGTCCTGTAGTCGTACCTGTTATTGCAGACAGAAAAATCGTTTCATACGTAAATCTGATAGAGATGAAAGCTTATAAATACGACAGCAGCGGCAACGCCGTTGAGACGGAAATGCCGACATCTGAACTGGGCGACAAGATAGAGTACCGTCTGCAAGGACTAAAAGAGGCTATATCTGAAGCCGTTGCCGAAACAGACGAGGAGCTTTTTGAAAAGTTCTTCAGCGGTGAGGCTTTCACACAAAAAGAGCTCATCGACGGAATACACAAGGGTATGAACGAAGGTGTAATAACTCCTGTGACCTGTGTATCCTCCGCAACTCTGGCAGGCGTTGATATGCTGTTGAAGGAAATATCTCTGCTTCTGCCTGTTTCAACCGACGAGGAAACTGCCGTCGCAACTGACAAAGACGGTTCACCTGTTGAAGTAAAATGCGATATGTCAGAGCCGTTGAGCGCCTTTGTATTCAAAACGGTTGCCGACCCGTTTGTAGGGAAAATGTCGTTTCTTAAAGTTATGTCGGGCAAAATCAAAACAGGAATTGATGCTGTGAACGCTTCAAACGGCAGCACGCTTAAAATAGGAAAGATGTTTACACTTGTCGGCAAAAAGCAAATTGAGCTTAATGAGGCAAGCTGCGGAGATATAATTGTTGCTACAAAGCTTGACGTTAATACAAACGACACTATCTGCGATGCGTCAAGAGTTGTAAAATTCGACGCTGTAGACCTGCCGAAGCCTTGTTACCCTATGGCTGTTAAGGCTAAGGCTCAGGGCGATGAAAGCAAAATTTCAAGCGCTGTTACAAAGCTCTTGGAACAAGATCTAACTCTTGAATACTATCAGGATGAACTCACTCACGAGCAGATTTTAAAGGGCTTGGGAGATCAGCATTTAGGCTCTGCGCTTACAAAACTTAAAAACGATTTCGGAGTTGACATTGAACTAACTGTTCCGAAAATTCCTTACAGAGAAACAATAAGAAAGAAAGTCAAGGTTCAGGGAAAACATAAAAAGCAATCGGGCGGACACGGTCAGTACGGTGACGTTTGGATAGAATTTGAGCCATGTGTTTCAGACGATTTGATTTTTGAGGAAAAGATTTTCGGTGGCGCAGTACCTAAAAACTACTTCCCTGCTGTAGAAAAAGGCTTGCAGGAGTGCATTTCTAAGGGTGTTTTGGCAGGTTTCCCTGTTGTGGGACTAAAGGCTATCTTAGTCGACGGCTCTTACCACCCTGTTGATTCCTCTGAAATGGCGTTCAAGATGGCGGCTACCATAGCTTATAAGGAAGGTCTTGCTCAGGCTGACCCTGTACTTTTAGAGCCTATCGGAGCATTGAATGTATCGGTACCCGATGAAAACACAGGCGACATAATCGGCGAGCTTAACAAGCGGCGCGGCAGAGTTCTCGGTATGAACCCGTCAGAGACCGAAAAGGGTATGACAGAGGTTATTGCAGAAGTACCGATTTCTGAAATGAGCGACTTTACTATGCTTCTTCGTCAGATGACTCAGGGCAGAGGAAGCTTTACATTAAAGCAGGAAAGATACGAACAGCTTCCTGCGCACTTAGTTGCAAACGTGATCGCCGAAGCGTCGGTAAGCGGGGATTAAATTACCATGCTTTGCAATCTATGTCCACGACAATGTAATATTGACAGAGAAATTTCCGCAGGCTTTTGCAAAGCCTGCGAAAATCTTGATAATGTCAGAGTTTCGAGAGCGGCTCTCCACTTCTGGGAAGAGCCTTGCATAAGCGGAGAAAGCGGCAGCGGAACGGTTTTCTTTTCAAACTGCAATTTAAGATGCGTTTTCTGTCAAAACGCTGAAATAAGCATAAACGGCGCAGGCAAGGAAATATCCTGTAACCGTTTGGCGGATATATTTTTAGAGCTTGAGGAACAGGGTGCGGAAAACATAAACCTTGTAACTCCGACA
Organism: uncultured Clostridia bacterium; assembly: GCA_947630825.1. Taxonomy (GTDB): domain Bacteria; phylum Bacillota; class Clostridia; order Oscillospirales; family Ruminococcaceae; genus UMGS1601. The sequence continues at coordinate 197,248 of CANRJA010000001.1, forward strand.
CACTATTCATATCAAATCTTGAAGGCTCTTGATATGGTAAAACACAAGCTGGACATTCCGATAGTTATGAACTGCGGAGGGTATGAATCAGCGAACACTATAAAGATGTTCGACGGGTATATAGACATTTATCTTCCTGATTTGAAGTACAAAAGCAGTGAACTGTCGAGCAAATATTCCTCCTGCTCTGATTACTTTGAAAGGGCTGTAGATGCTTTAAAGGAAATGCACAGGCAAGCTCCCAAACTAGTCTGGGACAGGGGAATAAAAGACGAGGATATAAAAATACTCAAAAAGGGACTTATAATAAGACATCTTGTTTTGCCTAACTGTTATCACGACAGCCTTGACATTCTCGACTGGCTCTATGAGTGCAGATTTTTGACAAAGTACAATTTTCTGCTTAGTCTGATGAGCCAATTCACACCCACCGAAGCGTGTAAAGATCACCCGGAAATTAACAGGCGCATCACTACCTTTGAATATAATAAAGTAGTTAGCAGAGCCGGGCAATATGGGTTCAGGGGGTTTGTTCAGGAACGCTCATCTGCGCAAGAGGAATATATTCCGCCGTTTGATTTAACCGGAGTAAACTATTAGAAACTAGAAACTAGAAGCAAGACCGCCGAGCCGGCGGTGGCACTGTTGCCTTTGGAAAGATTGCATAATGTATTTACTCTGAAAAACGGCAGACTAGTACCTAGATGCAAGAAATTAGAAGCCAGAAGCCAGAAGCAAGATGTTATAATCAGAACTTTGTGGAAAAGATAATTTCTTGTTTCTTGTCTCTGGTTTCAGGCATCTAAAAGTTTAGACAAGACTGATAAATAGGCAAAGGCTCTAATAAAAAAAGCTGTCAAGGTTAAATGTAAAAATTCATCTCCTCGACAGTTTTATTATGCTTTATTTTTAGTCTTTATAGCTTCTCTTTTTGTTTGTTAATCCGCTTATATAATCTAAAGATGTGTCGTACAAAATTGCTAATTTCACTGCAAAATCCATAGGTACTTTACTCTCTCCTCGTTCATATCGCTGATACTGTGAAGTATGCATATTTAATAATTTAGATACTTCTGCTTGGCTCATATCTCTATCTTCTCTAAGGTCTTTTATTCTATTGAATATCATAAAATCACCTCTAAATCTACTATAAATCAGTAGGTTTTTTCATTTAATCCATTCTAACAAACTCAGGCTTATGCTTTTTAAAATAAGCCAGATACTTAAATCCTGCCCGTTTAACAAGCTCCCCACATTCGGCTATCCCTTTGCCTAAGTCGGAAACTCGGTGTGCGTCCGAGCCGAGAGAAATAATCTCTCCGCCCAAATCACGATACAGATTTATATACTTAAAATCAGGAAAAGGCTTGCCGTACTTCTGCCTTAGACCCGATGTGTTCACCTCTATACCCTTTGAATTTTGAATGATGACCTTAAAGCACTCCTCAATTATATCGTCGTATTTTGAAATGTCAGTTTTAAGTCCGTACTCTCCCTCTATATATCTGAGCGTGTAAGTTAAATGCCCTAAAATGTCGAATTTTCCCCACTTGCATAGCTTCAGAAGCTCTAGGAAATAGTTCTCTAACAGCTTGTCGATTTCGCTGTCTGAATAGTTTTCATACTTGATAAAGCAAAAGTCGGGACGCTTCGGAAGCTCGTGCATTGAACCGATTATAAAGTCCAGACGCTTATCCTCAACCGCTTTGTCGGCAATGTCAAAGTCGTGAGTTGCCTGACCAAGCTCAATTCCGCAGATAAGATTTATCTTGTCTGAGTATCTCTCCTTCAGCTTTGTTACACAGTCAAGCGATTTGTCAAAATCATTTCGGAAGCCGTATGTGTCGTGTTCGTTAGGCTCGGCGTTATAGTAGTCTATACCATACCAGCGGTTGCACTCGCAATGGTCTGTTATTGCATAAGCCTCAAGACCCAACTTTATTGCCCTCTCAACCATCTGAACAGGTTCGGCGTCGGCGTCGGGTGAAAAATGTGTGTGTGTATGGCAGTCGATAAGACCTTTGAGTTCGTTCATTTTATTTCTCCGTTTCTTAATTTATAGTTTATAGTATACCATAATCGCAATAAATTGCAAGGAAGTTAGTCTTTAAGCGTACATAAAAAGTGTTGAAATAATCTTCGGTGTATGATATAATTTTGTATAATGATGAAATAAAACCTCACAGAAAATGGTGATTAAAGATGAGAGTAAATATAAAGCTGTTTATTTTATCGATAATACTCGGAGTGTTGGGCATTTTGCTGCCTTGGTTCTTCGGCGGGATTACTCTGTTCGGTACTGGACTGCTCCCTATGGAGTTTCCTATTCTGCTTTGCGGAATGGTCTGCGGTTTGGGTTACGGCGGCGTTGTCGGGACAATAGTACCTATACTGTACTCGCTTATTTTCGGTACAATGGACATATACCCGTTGGGAGTTGCAACAGCCGTTGAGCTTTGCGCTTACGGTGTTTTGTGCGGTCTGCTTTATAAGACGCTGAAGCAAAATGTTTATGTATCCCTGCTGCTTTCTATGTTCAGCGGAAGGGCGATATTCTATATCGTATATTATTTTACTCTCCGCTATGATGGGAAAGTATACACAGCCGATATGTTTATAAACGGAGAGGTTTTAAACGTAATTGCAGGAATAGCAATTCAGATTATATTTATACCTCTTATCGTTCTGATACTTAACAAGACGGGTATTGTACACAAAGGCGAAAAGTAAAACACATTATATAAAGGAGAACACACTATGTCAACAGCATTTAAGCCGGCGGATATTCTTCTGCCGAACGGCAAAACAGATTTGTTTGCGTGGTCGGTCGTTGCCTGTGACCAGTATACAAGCGAGCCTGAATACTGGAAGGACGTCGAAAGAACCGTAGGAGATAAAGCGTCTACGCTCAATATGATTTTGCCTGAGATATATCTTTCAGACAGCGATGTTGAAGAAAGAATACAAAACATACATAAGACAATGGATAAATACTTGTCATTGAACATTTTCAACGAGTACAGAAATTCATATATCTACACCGAGCGGATACAGAGCAACGGAATACTTCGTCAGGGCTTGGTAGGAATGATAGACCTTGAGGAATACGATTACTCAAAGGGAAGCGCCTCCCCTGTCCGTGCGACTGAGGCGACAGTAGTTGAGCGAATACCTCCGAGAATAAAGGTAAGGCGGGGAGCAGGGCTTGAGCTTCCGCACATAATGATACTTATAGACGATGAAAACAAGACCGTAATCGAGCCAATAGGCGAGAAGGTTGACTCTATGGAAAAGCTGTACGATTTCTCACTTATGAAAAACGGCGGAAGCATCAAGGGATACCTTGTTCAAGATGACCAAAAAGATAAAATTGACAGAGCATTAACGGCTCTTGGCGACAAGAAAGCCTTTAATGAAAAGTACGGCTTATCTGACGCTCCTGTTTTACTATATGCTATGGGCGACGGCAACCATTCTCTTGCAACTGCAAAAGCGTATTATGAGGAGCTCAAGGCAAGCAATCCTGATAAAGATATGTCCTTGCACCCTGCAAGATACGCGCTGGTTGAGATAGTCAATCTACACAGCGAGGCTTTGCAGTTTGAGGCTATCCACCGCATTGTCACAGACGTTGACTGCGACGATTTGCTGGCAAGTCTTAAAACCGTGCTTTCGCTTACTGAAACAGACTGCGGTTCGGGTCAGGCGTTTACATACGTTTGCAAGGGTGTTAAAAAGAAGTTGTTTATCAATAACAAGCTATCAAATTTAACTGTCGGCTCACTACAAACGGTGTTGGACGATTATATAAAAGAAAACGGCGGAAGGGTAGATTACATTCACGGAGCAGATGTTTTGGAAAAGCTGGCTCAGGCAGATAACAGCATAGGGTTCATACTTCCCGATATGCTTAAATCCGAGCTTTTCCCGACCGTTATTAAAGACGGCGCTCTGCCGAGAAAGACATTCTCTATGGGTCATGCTGAGGATAAGAGATTTTATATAGAGTGCAGGAAGATTATAATTGATAATTGATAATTGATAATGGATAATGAATAATTGAAAAGTCAATAAGCAAAAAAAGTGTTCGGATTATTCCGAACACTTTCTTGCTTTGTAGCTCTTTTAAATTAATGCTTAATATAGTTTTTATATATCCGGCTTTACCAAAATCTCTTGAAGCGTTTCCATAAGTTTATTTACATCAATAGGTTTAGCTAAATGTCCGTTCATTTTCGCTTCCATAGACAGCTTTACGTCTTCATCAAAGGCATTAGCGGTCATAGCGATAATAGGAATATCAGCTAGCTCTTTGTTGTCAAGCTCACGAATTGCCTTTGTAGCTTCATAGCCGTTCATAATAGGCATCTGTACGTCCATAAGAATCAAATCATAATAACCCGGTTTTGAATTTTTTACCTTGTCTACGGCAATCGTACCGTCCTGAGCCGTTTCAACTAAAAATCCGCTTTCAGTTAATATCTCTTGTGCGATCTCAAGGTTAAGGTCGTTGTCCTCAACGAGAAGCAAACGCTTTCCCTTTAGTTCTTCCGACGTATCAGGCAGTATCGGTTCCTTTTGAGGCAAATTAGCATTGCTTATTACTGACGCGAGTGTGTCTCTAAGTTCAGACATAAAGATAGGCTTGTTGCAGAATGCGGTAACTCCTGCCTCTCTTGCCTCGTCCTCTATAGCGCTCCAATCGTAAGCTGTGAGAATGATAATAGGTATGTTTTCACCGGCAAGAGAGCGTATCTGCCTTGCTACCTCAATACCTCCCAAATCAGGAAGCGCCCAGTCTAAGATGTAAGCATAGTATTCGTCGCCGATTTCTATAGCCTGCTTTGCGCGTAAAACCGCTTCTTTACCGTGCAGAGTCCATTCAGAGCGCATACCAATCTGCATCAGCATTTTAGTAACACTGTCGCAGGTGTCAAAATTATCGTCGACTACTAGCGCTCTCAATCCCTGAAGCTCTCTTATTGGGTGAATTTGTTTTGATTCGGATTGCAGACGAAACTCAAGATTGATAATAAATTCAGTACCTTTGCCTTGTTCGGTCTCAACTTCTATCGTACCGCCCATTGTCTCAACAATGCTTTTTGTAATAGGCATTCCCAGACCTGTTCCCTGAATACCGCTGACAGTAGATGTTCTCTCACGCTCAAAAGGCGAAAAGACGTGCTTTACAAACTCCTTGCTCATACCTATTCCGGTATCTTTAACACGTATTTCGTAAGCTCCATAGCCCTTTGGAGCGCCTTGCTTCTGTTTTATAGTGAGAGAAACAGAACCGCCTGCCGGAGTAAATTTAATAGCGTTGCTCAAAAGGTTCAGCAGAACCTGGTTGACGTGCAGCTTATCGCAATAAATATCCTCGTCGATAACGTCAATAGTATCCATAAAGAAATCAAGCTGTTTTTGCTGCATTTGCGTCTGAATAATATTACGCATATCCTTGAAAATGTCAGAGATACTGCATTCTTTTTCTTCAATGTTGAGCCTGCCGCTTTCTATTCGGCTCATATCAAGAATATCGTTTATAAGACTAAGCAGGTGATTGCTTGATGATAAAATTTTAGAAAGATAATCCTGAACCCGTTCTTTGTTATCTATGTTAGTCTCGGCTAAAGTTGTAAAGCCGATAATAGCGTTCATAGGTGTACGGATATCGTGGGACATATTTGATAAGAACATTGTCTTTGCACGTTCTGCGGCTTCGGCTTTTTGGAGCTTTTCCTCCAAAACTGCCTGTTCAACGGCTTTGCTGACGGCTAGTTTGGCATTTTTGCGAACCCACAGATAATAAATCGCAACAGCTATTACCGCAAGACTTGCAATTATTAACCAAACACGTCTTATAGCGTACACGCTTTGGAATGCTTCTTTTTCCGGTACAGAGACGGCAATTGTCCATTGGTTGATTTTTGCGGGAGAATAGTAAAGATAGGTCCACTCATTAGCCTTTTGGGACTTGTATTCAATATATCCGGTTTCTCTGTTCATCAGCTTCTGCAAATTGTTATCCCAACTTCCTTGTCCGCGTGTCTTTCGTGTTTTAAAGTCTTTAATATTACCAAGCGACTCATGCCATGTATCCATAATAAAATCGCCGTTTTCAGTGTCGATAATGAAAACGCTTGCACTGGCATTGTAGATATTATCTATATTCATAACCTTCGGCAGTTCAGACAGTCTTGTCGTACCATAGAGCAGAGCGACAGTTTCTCCGTTTTTGATTATAGGAACAAAATGCCTTAGAACGAGAATATTACCGTCAATAATGCTGGTCATACGATTGGAAACGTGTTCTCCTAACGGCGCTTCTTTATCAAAAGATATTGAATTACTGCCGTCAAATGTATTGCCGCTTGGTGAAATAACCGTATCATCAGGCATAAGGATATTCATTTTCATTGTTTCCATAAGAGGTGAAAACGCTGTCATTGCTTCCTTCATAGTTTCGGTATTAAAGCTTTCAGCGGTAGAAAGAATGTTAGCAGCGGAATTCAAAATTTTACTGTCTCTGCTGAGTTTACCTGTAATCTCCTCAATAACTGTATTAACGCCTTCCTCCATACGGCTAAGACTTCTCTGCCGTATGATCGAACTGCTTTGAAAATATGCGGTAACAAAAAGCACCGATAAAACAACGATCATTATTATCGTTGCGGTAAGGCTTTTTTCTTTAACTTTGACTTTACCTTTCATAAATCATACAACTCCCAATACATAAACATATATACTTATCTGTATAGGTTTTAACAATGCGAATAGCTATATAGTTTCTTATGTGATTTAAAACAAATATAACACATAATTATATTATCATATTTATAGATATTTCGTCAAGTTTTAATTGATTTTTATATTTTACTTTAGTATAATGCAGAGGACCGCCGGTCTTTCCTCTAAACTTCTTGATTTTAAATGCTTGACAAAATAAAATTATATGTTATAATATAAATATAAAAGAGAGTACTGCACATGGGCAATTAAATTGCCTTAGCGGTTAACCCCCTAAAAATGGTGTTAAAGAACAACCGACCTTTAGGAAGAGAGACGGTTGTTCTTTTTTATTTGTCAAAAGAAAACCCCCGGTTGTACCGGGGGTTCAGAAGAGCTTAAGCGGTGTATTGAAAATAAAACTCC
>CANRJA010000002.1 GCA_947630825.1 uncultured Clostridia bacterium
TCAGGTAATTTTGAAAATACTCGATATATAGAACTTTTTACACCGAATGGAACTCTTGCTATGTCAGCAACTGTTGATCCTAAAACAAATGCAGTAACTACTGTTGCATCGTTTCAGGGATATGTTCAGACAATAACATCAGATACATTACAGTTTTACGTAGGTTATTCAAATCTTAATGGCAAATGGTATTATGTTGCCTATAAATTTGACTAGTAAATAACGCATAATAAAACCGCTCGGCAGTTGTCGGGCGAGCGGAAAAGTTTATAACAAAAACAAGCCTTTTCAAGTTGATTTCGTCCGACTTGGAGGGCTTTTGTATTTTAATATTTTACAAAATGTAGTCCCCGTGTAGTCCCCAAACCAATTTTTAAGTAATAAAAAAGACGTCTGCAAAGTCTGCAAACGCCTATTTTACGTTGGTTGCGGAGGCTGGATTTGAACCAACGACCTTCGGGTTATGAGCCCGACGAGCTACCGAACTGCTCCACTCCGCGTTAAATTTTATCGCACTTTCTTAGTGCAATAATATTATATCATTCAGTTGGCTCTTTGTCAAGACTTTTTACAAAAAATAATTGAGTAGTTTTAAGTTTCCATAATAATTAAGTAAAGCGGTTGGGTTTTACTCAACCGCTTCATTAATTATTCCAAAAAACACTATTTTATTATTTCAATTTAATTTGTATGACATTTCTTATTCCTTGCAGTAATCAATGACAGATTTAATAAACTGCCTACCTGCCGCACATTTTGAAAGCTTGTCAAAATCGCAGTTGCATACAACGACTTTTCCGCCACTGCGTTCATACTCATAAAGCATTCCTAACTGGTGATTTCTCTCGAAATTATCTATAGTGCGAACAATAAACTTCTTATCTTCATAACAGCTATCTAAAATCTCGTTCTTTGAATTTTCAACGATATCCCACCACTGCTCGGTTGAAAAGGTTTCACTAGGAAACTGCGAAAGCGCAGGATGAGTGTTATCAATTAAAAGTCCCATAGTTCCGACAGGAAGCTCTTTGTTCATCATTTTCGATATTGTGCTGAACATCGGATAGCACCAGAAATCCTGACAGTAAAACCCTTGTATAAAATCGTTTTCGTTAAGTTTTTCAAAGTCGGGTACGATAAGTATCGTTTTGCCATGGGATAAAAGTTTTTCAGCAGCAGGGGAGTCAGCACTCTCAAAAATATATGCACCTGTAATATCAACGCTCTTGATTATCGGGAAGACCCAGATCTTATATGAGTTTTGTATATCAGTTCCTTCGATATTAAGAATAAGCTCGACGGTTCTGGCAGTATCAACTTCGGGAAGCGTGACCTCAATATCACAAATGTCAATGTAGTTTTGCCCGTCAGTTTGATGTATAGTTTCAATTCCTTTTGCTATAGTTTTTCCGCAGGAGCATTTAAGCTCCCAAGTCAGATTTTTCGAATCAATACTGTAATTTCTGTAGTAGGCAAGCTCTATATGTGCCTTGAATTTGTCTCCAGCTTCGTAAGTGTAGCTGTCAAATTTTCCGAGCAAAACAGAGTCAGAACAGAATTTTCTCCACTCCTTAGGCGAGCAAATGCCTTTTTGATCCATAAATGCGTCAAGAACGCCTACCAACGCCGTCCCTTGTCCGCTGAAGTCCTGAATGTCAAGAATGTGAAATCCTCCGAGCAGCCTTGAACGGAACACCGCTTCCATTTCTTCTTTATAGCAGGCAACTGACAGCTTCCCCGAAGCATTAAAAAAGTCTTTAGCCAAGTGTCCCAGACCTGCTACCTCCATATTTTCTTTAAATATCTCAAAATTATTAGGCTTTAAAGAGCCGGTATACTTTTTGATTTCGTCAAAGTCTGGATATGTTTCATACTGACCTATTTCGTGTGTGATAATAGGAACTTTTGGTATAAATCCTGCGTCAGCCTCGCTTGCTTTAACGGTTTTTACAGTTGTTCCGTATTGAATTTGCACAGTTTCATCACTGTCTGTGGTATTATTTTCGGTACAAACAGTAGGGTGAATAATGCTGTCATAACACATATCGGTTGCAGGCTTTCTTGTTTGAATATGTCCTAATGGAGCGTCGCACGCTGCAAAAGAACCTCTTATAAGTCTGTCTTTTGAGAGCCTTACTCCGCAGAAGAAATCATCGTTTTCCAAAACAGAGGGGAAGAACTGAAAGTTGTTTGAGCCCTGTGTGTAAAGGTGTCTTGTGTCTTTCGCTTTAAAATAACCAATTATATCATTCAAACGAGCAGGGCTGCCCCAAAGCTCGTTGCCGAGCGACATCATACAATATGACGGGTGATTACCGAAAAACTTCATCATATTGAAGCCCTCTTCGATAAGAAAATTCTGCTCGACCTCGTTGTATCCGTCTTCATCTTTTGCACAGATCGTTCCCCAGAAAGGCAGTTCAGGTTCCATGTAAATTCCAAGCATATCAGCCGCAGTGAACGCAGCTTCAGGCGGACAGCAGGTATGATAACGATAATGATTCATTCCGTAATCTATAGATATACTCATAACCCTTAGCCATTCTGAAACGTCTGTCGGCATAAATCCTGTTTTTGGAAAAATCAATCCGTCATGCTTTCCTCTAAGAAATGTCTTTTTGCCGTTTATGGTAAACTTATCACCATCCGTTTTAAACTCACGAAGTCCAACGATAGTGCTGTAAGTGTCGTCTCCAATGGATACTGAAAGATTGTAAAGATATGGGCGGTATTCGTCCCAAAGATAAGCGTTTTCTCCCATTTGGTATATGACATCAATTTTGCCGTCTTTATATTCATAATCACAAGGTGGGATGATTTGGTCGTTTTTAGCTTTTGGACCGTCAAACCCAACTGCTGAGACGGTTACAGTGCTGGAGCTTTCTCCGACTACATCGGCTTTTATACGGAGCGTTTTAGAATGTATATCGCTTTCCACAAAGACATTCTCAACATAGGTTTTGTCGAAAATCTGAAGCTCCAATCTGCCAATTATACCGTTCCAGTTTGTCTGGGTATCAGCAGAGGTCAGGTGTCCGCCGCCTGTTCTATAACCGAAGTTTGCAACTCTTACGGTAACTGTGTGTATACCTTCTGTTACATAATCAGTTATGTCATAGATATGAGGAGAAACCAGAGAATCATAGGTCCCTACTTCCTTGCCATCAATATATAAAGTCGTTATTCTTGTACGCTCTAAAAATATAAATGCATTTTTGCCTACGGCTCTTGTAAAGTCGACCTCTTTTGAAAACCAAGCCCAGCCTTCAAAATAATATGTGTCTGTGAGATAATCCTTCTCCCGTTTATAATTGAATTTGCCCTTTTTCGCATTTGAGGTGGAGTTTGGCAACATAATGCTGTCGCTGAACGGAGGTGTTTTGCCTTCCAGTTTTTCATCAAGCTCAAGCGACCACTCGCCGCTTAAATCAATAAATTCTATCATTTGTTTTCTCCTATAAAATAATTGTAATTTTTAATTTATATATAATCGCATACGCTTTACATATTAACATAAATTAAATGCAAAAGCAATACTAAAATTTATAAATTATAAGCCGCAGAGAAAATTCCCTGCGGTTTTATTTATTCTTATTCTTATTTATTCTCAATCGGAATTAAAAGTTCCACATAGCTGTCGCTATTGTTTTCGCTTAATAAGTGAATGACGGTTATTTCAGGTGCATCTGAAATAATATAAGGAGAAGTCGTCAGCCACTCGTTTATAAGCCTTTTGCGCAAATCAAGATGCTCATTCAAGCAGTTTGTTCCGCGCTATGTTTCAACCTGAACATATAAATGCTCGGGTACTTTTACCACACTTAACATCTCGGCGTATTTTCCTGCCGTCTTTTTAAGATGACTGTTAAAATATTCTGGTATAACCGCGCCAACAGTAAATGAATAACCGCTGTCAGCAATATCTGATATAACACAGTATTCTGTCTCACAGTCGTTTGCCATTCCCTGCAATGCGTATCTTATGAACCTTGTACTGCCGTCTACCATAAAATCGTGTTGCTGATTATACCTGTCGCCCGGCTCGCCTTCAAATCGCCTTTTTAGTCCCGTAATTACCATACTCGGCTTGCTCACAATTTTGTAGTTTAACATTTTTCCGCCCTCCAGTGAAATCTTTATTGACATTCGGGAAAACGACTTTAAATCAGTGTTTCTTTTCTTTGCCTGAGACGGCGTTATGCCGTGAAAACGAACAAACGCTTTTGTAAAGCTGTCAGGACTTTCATAGCCGTATTTTAGTGCTGTATCAATTACCTTTGCTCCTCCGCTTATCTCTGCGCCTGCCAGTGTGAGCCTGCGGTATCTGATGTATTCGCCTACAGTGTAACCGCACAAAATACCAAAAACTCTTTGAAAGTGATACGGCGATGAAAAGCTCCTGCTTGCAATATCATTTATTTCCAGCTTTTCTGTTATGTTATCCTCAATATAATCTATTGCGCTTTTTATACCTGCTATCCAGTCCATTGTTTTTCCTCCTGCCTGATAATATAATAACACTTAAAATATAAGCTTACCCGACTTTGGGTGCTATTTAATGTCGGTTTGAAACCATTGTCTATTTTATTTTATTGGTTTTATTAAAAAAGTAAACCCGACAGCTATGCTATCGGACCCGTTATTTCTCTTTTTATTGGGTAAAATAATTTTAACTTACAAAATCTAAAACAAAAAACCTATCGCAAATTCTAAAAACGATAGGTTTAATTTTATCTTATTACATAATTCTTTCTTTTAGCTTTGAAAGAAAGCTTTGCCTTTTAGCATAATTTCTTTCGCTAAGCAGGCTGTCGAATTCATTCAGCTTTCTTACCATTTCCTTGTTTAGCCCCTTAGGCGTTTCAACAACGACCCTTACATAATGGTCGCCCTTGTCGCTTCTGTTTAGCTTTTTTATGCCTTTTCCTCTCAGACGGAAAACTGTTCCCGTCTGCGTTCCGGCAGGCACCGTATATCTCACCTTACCGTCAACCGTCGGAACGGTAATTTCATCGCCCAAAGTAACCTGCGTAAAGGTGAGGGGGATCTCCGTCCAAACGTCAAAGCCGTCTCTTTCAAACACGCTGTCGCGCCTAACCGAAACTGTCACGTTCAAATCACCGTTCGGACCGCCGTTTATACCGGCGTCTCCTGCCCCTGCAACACGAAGCGTCTGCCCGTTGTCGATACCGGCAGGTATCTCAATTTCCCTCCTAGCAGAGGTTCTCGTTCTGCCTTGACCTGAACAGCGAGGGCAAGGTGAATCAATGATCCTGCCTTTTCCCGCACAGCGTGAACAAACCCTTGTTGAAGTGATTGAGCCAAACGGGGTTCTCTGCTGAACATTTACCTGTCCTCGTCCGCCGCAGTCGGGGCAGGTTTTGGGTGATGTTCCGGGCTTAGCGCCAGTGCCTCCGCAGTCGGGACATCTCTCCATTCTGTTCATTCTGACTTCAATTTTCTTTCCCTTGCAAGCCTCCATAAAGTCAATGGTAACGCTTGCACGTATATCCTGTCCGCGTCTGGGAGCGTTGGGATTAGCAGATGAACGTCCGCCGCCGAATGAACCGAAAATAGAGTCGAAAATATCTCCCATATCCCCAAAACCGCCAAAGCCGCCGAAACCTCCTGCTCCTGCGCCGCCGCCGTAGCTGGGGTCTACTCCTGCGTGTCCGAACTGGTCATACTTTGCTCTTTTATCGCTGTCCGAAAGGACTTCATATGCTTCGTTTATTTCTTTAAATTTAGCCTCCGCTTCTTTATCGTCCGGATGCAAATCGGGATGATATTGCTTAGCCAGTTTTCTGTATGCTTTTTTAAGTTCATCATCAGAGGCGCCTTTCGATACGCCAAGCACCTCATAATAATCTCTTTTGTCCGCCATTAATATGACCTTTCCTTTCGCCAAAACTCGAAAATTTAAGAGAAGGATATTAAAAATAATCCTTTTATTATTATGTAAAATGGGAGAACACTGTTCTCCCTTTTACAGTATGCATGTATTATTCAGCGTCGCTGAACTCTGCGTCTATAACATCGTCGCCGTTATCTGTCGATGCTCTGTCTGCGCCTGTATCAGGTCCTGCCTGAGCGCCTTGAGACTGCTGTGCCTGAGCGGCAGCCTGCTGGTAAACCTTTGTTGCAACGCCCTGGAACTCTGTTTCAAGCTCCTTCTGCTTTGACTTGATAGCCTCAATATCTGTGCCCTTTAGAGCCTCCTTCAAAGCGTCTATCTTAGCCTGAACTGACGATTTCTCATCAGCAGAAATCTTATCGCCAAACTCGCCTAACGACTTTTCACACTGGAATACCATCTGGTCTGCTTGGTTTCTTGCATCGACCTCGTCCTTTTTCTTCTTGTCCTCAGCGGCGAATGCCTCTGCTTCTTTAACCGCCTTGTCTATGTCCTCCTTAGACATATTTGTAGAAGAAGTAATAGTGATGTTTTGCTCTTTTCCTGTTCCCAAGTCCTTAGCCGAAACGTGAACGATACCGTTAGCGTCTATATCAAATGTTACCTCGATCTGAGGAATTCCTCTCGGAGCAGGTGCGATACCGTCGAGACGGAACATACCGAGCTGCTTGTTGTCCTTAGCGAATTCTCTCTCACCTTGAAGTACGTTTATATCAACTGCCGATTGGTTATCAGCGGCTGTTGAGAAGATCTGAGACTTCTTTGTAGGGATAGTTGTGTTTCTCTCTATGATCTTTGTGCAAACTCCGCCCATTGTTTCAAGACCGAGTGAAAGGGGAGTAACGTCAAGGAGCAAAAGACCGTCTTTAACGTCTCCGCCGAGAACTCCTCCCTGATATGCCGCACCCAGTGCAACGCACTCGTCAGGATTTATTCCCTTAAACGGCTCTTTGCCGATAAACTTCTGAACAGCCTCCTGAACAGCAGGGATTCTTGAAGAACCGCCAACCATCAGCACTTTATTAAGATCGCCTGCTGAAAGTCCCGAATCAGACAATGCCTGACGAACAGGTCCCATAGTTTTTTCAACCAAATCAGCGGTGAGTTCGTTAAACTTAGCCTGAGAAAGTGTAAGCTCCATATGCTTCGGACCAGCGGCGTCCGCCGTGATAAACGGAAGACTGATAGACGTTGTTGCTGTTGATGAAAGCTCGATTTTAGCCTTTTCAGCAGCCTCTTTAAGTCTCTGCATAGCCATTTTGTCGTTTGAAAGGTCGATGCCCTCTGATGTTTTAAACTCGCTGACCATCCAGTCAATTATTCTCTGGTCAAAGTCGTCTCCGCCGAGACGGTTGTTACCTGCTGTTGCCAAAACCTCAGTAACACCTTCGCCCATTTCAATGATTGAAACGTCGAATGTTCCTCCGCCTAAGTCATAAACCATAACCTTTTGGTCTTCCTCTTTGTCAAGTCCGTATGACAATGCTGCGGCGGTAGGCTCGTTTATAATTCTCTTGACATTAAGTCCGGCAATCTGACCTGCGTCCTTTGTTGCCTGCCTTTGAGCGTCAGTGAAATAAGCAGGAACTGTGATAACTGCCTCTGTTACGCTTTCACCCAAATAAGCCTCAGCGTCCTTTTTCAGCTTTTGAAGAATCATTGCTGAAATCTCTTGAGGAGTGTATTCCTTTCCACCCATTTTAGCCTTATAATCAGAACCCATATGTCTCTTGATCGAGATTACTGTGTTATCAAAATTTGTTACAGCCTGTCTTTTTGCGACCTGACCTATAAGTCTGTCGCCTGTTTTTGAAACTCCCACTACAGATGGGGTAGTTCTTGCGCCCTCGCTGTTAGGGATAACAACGGCTTCGCCGCCCTCCATAACTGCTACGCAGGAGTTTGTTGTACCTAAGTCAATACCTATAATCTTACCCATAATTAATCATTTCCTTTCAATGTGTTTATAAATTTATTTGTATGGTATTTCTGCCAAATAATTTTTGCAGAAAAAGTTTACTAATTTAAGGATTTGCAACTACTACCATTGCATATCTTATTATCTTATCGCCGATTTTATAACCCTTTTGAAATACCTGTGCGACCTCATTTTCACCTAGCTTATCGTCCTCTATCTGGTTGATGGCATTAGCTATATTCGGGTCAAAGGTTTCTCCCAGAGGGTCAATAATTTCAACACCGAGCTTTTTAAGAGCTTCTCCGAACTGATTGAAAATCATCTCAACACCTGATTTGTATTTTTCGTCTGTGGTTTCAGCGTTCAAAGCTCTTTCAAAATTATCAAACACAGGGAGTATTTCACTTACAGTGTTGCCGATAGTTGTTGCAGAGATGTCAAGACTTTCTTTAGCAGAACGCTTTCTGAAGTTGTCATACTCAGCGGCTAGACGCATATATTTGTCCTTTTGCTCGTCTAGCTCCTTTGTAAGCTTTTCTTCAGCAGTTGGTTCCGGTTTTTCCTCAGCGGTTGATTCCTGCTTTTCTTCGCTTGAGGTTTCTTGCTCATTATCCTGAGCTTCGTCAGCGATTTTATTTGTATCGGCGTCGTTTTTTTCGTCTGCAACTTCTTCTAAGTCCTTTTCTTTATCGTTTGTCATTAGTCATCACGCCCTTCGTTGTAAGTATTGTCAACATCATTGATGTCCATAACATTTTCCGTATCATATTCGTTTTCTGAAATCATATCTGAAATTCTGCTTGTGAAGTATTCAAGATACGGAATAAACTTAGCATAATCGATCCTCATTGGACCTATAAGCCCGATAGTACCTGCGGGCTTTCCGCCCTTTTGGTACTGCGAGGTTATTATGCTTGAATTGTTTATAACAAAGCCGTCGTCCTCGGGGGAGAACATAACGTGAAGCCCTGAAAAGCTGCTGTCGAACAGCTTTGCTATTTCTTTTTTGTGGTCTAAAAACTCAATAATCTCATTTTTATCAAAATCATCATACTTCAAGAGATTTTTCTCACCTTTAAAGGATATCTCCTTTTGCGTTATCTCTTTAGACATTTTGTAAATCTCAGCGACAAGTGGAGAAAGAGTCATCATATAAGTTCCCATAGCTTCTTCAAGTTTTTTTAAGAGATCGTCAGATAACTTATCTACCTCAATGCCCTCTAAATTTTCTCTGAGAAAATTTGAAAAGAATTCAAGCTGTTCGTTTGTCAAATCAAACTGAAGTCTGCAAACCTTGTTCTTAATATTGCCAGATGAAGTTATCAGCAAAAGAACATACATACGCTTGCCGGTAGGAATAACTTCAACCTTTGATATGATTGAAAACTTAGGTGTTTCAGTAGCGACTACCGTTGCGCACTTTGTAAGTTCCGCTAACGCAGTTGAAGCAGATTGGACAATAGCCTCTTCAGTTAGATCGTCACCGCTTGGGAGCATAGCTTCTATCAGATCCTTTTCCTCTTTTGTCAAAGGGTCGGTTTCGACAAGCTGATCGACATAAAATCTATATCCCTTATATGTCGGCACTCTGCCTGCTGAGGTATGCGGCTGTTCGAGATAACCCTGCTTTTCAAGCTCTGCCATTTCGTTTCTTATAGTTGCAGAGGAAGCCTTTATATACTTCATCATAGCTTTAGAACCGACAGGCTCGCCGGTAACAATATACTCGTCAACCACGGCTGTCAGAATTTTCAGCTTTCGGTCGTCCACACGGTCACCTCCTGAGACTTATCACTTTGATTAGTTGAGTGTTAGCACTCATTTACTTGGAGTGCTAAATATTATTATACCCAGATTTTTAGTATTGTCAAGGGTTTTAAGAAATTTATTTTATAAAATTATCCTTACCCATAACATATATTTTTGTGCATAAAGACAAAAATATCCCCAGCTATCTGCTGGGGATTGTGATTTTTATTGTTTTTACTTCTTCGCCTCGTCTAAATTAAGCTCTATTTTATTTACAGTGTAACCTTCATCTGCATCTTGAACCGTTAAGTTCTCTATAAATAAAGTAGCTTTGAAATCCTTTATCGACGAGTCTATAGCCTCTGCTAATTCTTTGTTTAAGCTTAAATCGAGAATTTTTATCGGCGTCTTTAATGAAACATTGTGGTTTGTCTTTTCACCTCTTGCCTGACTTATAATGCTTATTATAGAATCACCGTTTGCAATTTCCTTTGTAAAATCGAAATTCAAAGGCTTTATTTCTGTTATGTGAATTGACTTCTTATCGTGGTATAGCTCCTGATAAATTTCTTCTGTTATGAAAGGGAAGAAAATACTGAAATCTTGAAGCAGTTTGTAAAGAAGTGTGTAAACCGTCTTTTGACCCGAGTATCTCGGCACTTCGCCAAATTCCTCAGGTCTGTATAATCTGTGTTTTACAATTTCAATGTAGTTGTCACAGAAATTCCAGAAAAATTTCTCTAGGTGATTTAACGCCAATCCCACTTCGTATTCGTCAAGGTACTTGATAAAGCCCTTTTCCATTTCCTGAAAGCTGCCTAAAATCCACTTGTCTATATACTCGTAATCGTTAAATTCTTTGTCCTGATAATCGGTCAAGTGCATTTCAATAAACTTAGACACATTCCAGATTTTGTTTATCAGCTTTTTACCTCTTTGAAGCGTCTCTTCACTGAATACTATGTCTGTTCCCAGTCTGCCTGAACCTGCCCAGTAGCGGATTACATCGGCAGAATACTGCTCAATCAAATTAATCGGTTCTACCTTAGCGTTTCCCTTGCTCTTGCTGATTTTCTCTCCCTTGTTCGCCATTACAAAGCCGGAAATCATTACATTGTCCCACGGTCTTTGTCCGAAATGATAAAAGCTCTTTACTATAGTGTAGAAATCCCATGTCCTGATAATTTCAGATGCGTTTGTTCTTATGCTCATCGGCTTTAATATGGATTCGTAGTTTTCTTCCTCGCCGTATCTCATATTGATAAGCGGTGTTACTGAGGACGTCGCCCATGTGTCCATAACATCCGACTCAGGGGTAAATTCCTTGCAGCCGCACTTAGGACAGCGCTCAATATTAGGCTGGTCGACCAAAGGATTTACAGGCAAGTCTTCTTTTCTGGCAAATATCGGTTCTCCGCACTCTTTACAGTACCAAACCGGAAACGGAACGCCGAAGTACCTCTGCCTTGAAATGCACCAGTCCCACATAATGTTTTCTACCCATTCGTTGTATCTGCTGTGCATATGAGCAGGATGCCATTTTATTTCGTTTCCTATTCTGATAAAATCCTCTTTGTGGTTCATAATGTCTATGAACCACTGCTTCATAACCGAATACTCTACTTCTTTTCCGCATCTTTCGTGCGTCTGCACCTCATGCTCCAGCTCTTCGATCTTAACAATATATCCGCCTGCTTGTAAGTCCTCTATTATCTTCTTTCTTGCTTCCTTGATTTTTAATCCGCCGTAATTAGGTACCGAATCAACAATTCTTCCGTTATCGGTGAAAATGTATCTCAGCGGCAGATTGTACTTTTTCCACCACTCAATATCTGTCTGGTCTCCAAAGGTACAGCACATAACTACTCCCGTACCCTTATCAATGGCTACCTTATCATCCGCCATAATAGGTACTTCTGCATTAATAACAGGAATCTGCGCTGTCTTTCCGATAAGATGATTGTGCTTTTCATCATCAGGATTTACAAACACGCATACAATAGCCGGCAGCAATTCCGGTCTTGTTGTTGCTATTGTGAACTCCTCTCCGTCCTCTTTGGTTTTAAATGTAACGTAATTGAAAGTGGTTTTTATCGTTTTTGTTTCCAGTTCGGCTTGTGCAATAGAAGTCAAACAATCGTTGCACCATAACGCCGGACTTTCTTTATGATAACAGTGCCCATTTTCAATTAGATCTAAAAAAGAAGTCTGGCTTATCTTTATAGTCGACGGGCTTACCGTCTTGTAGTGAATATCCCAGTCAGTGCTTACTCCCATTTTGCTAAATAATCTCTGGAAGTCCGCTTCATACTCATCCGTTGTTTCATAGCATAGCTTTGAAAACGCTTCACGTCCTATTTCGTGAGCCTTTTTGCCTTGCTCTTTCTCTACCAGTCTTTCACTAGGCAATCCGTTATCGTCAAATCCGAACGGATAAAAAATATTGTACCCTCTCAGCCTTTTGTACCTTGCTATCATCTCCGTCTGCGAATATGAGAAAATATGTCCTATATGAATTTTTCCGCTTACCGTCGGCGGCGGAGTGTCTATAGAAAATACCTCTCTCTGATCAGGTTTGAACTCGTAGATTTTATTTTCATTCCAATATTCCAGCCATTTGTTTTCTTTTTCCTGCGGTTTGTACTTCTTATCTAACATTTATATTCGTCCTTTCTTAGCCGTTAATAGCTAAAGTTAATAACTTCCTTATTTAACAACTATAAATAAAAGTATAACAATAAAATAAAATAATGTCAACTAGCGTAGGTTTATCATTAAGTTATGTGACACTCAAATTTATTTTAAGGTATTGATTGTATTTTTGTGTAGAAAGAATATATTATATTTAATGCGGAGATTTAATAAACTTGTATTTTTTGTATTTATAATTTGACAATGCATTTCCATAGTAGTATAATATGAGTTAGCAACAACTAATTTACGTAAAAATCCAATGAGGGGAAGCCTGTTTATGAAAAATAAATTTGCCATTTCGGGAATGACCTGTTCGGCTTGCTCTGCAAGGGTTGAGAGGGCAGTTTCAAAGCTTGAGGGTATAAAAAGCGTTTCTGTCAATCTTCTTACAAATTCTATGACGGCAGAATACGACGACAGCCTGAGCGCAGACGATATTATAGCGGCTGTCAAAGACGCAGGCTACGGCGCTAATCTTTTTGACGCTAAAAGCAGCATAACAAAAGGCGTAAAAAGCGAAGCAGAAAAAACAATGCTTAAAAGACTTATTTCCTCAGTTTGTCTTTTAATTCCTCTTATGTATATTTCTATGGGTCATATGTTGAGACTTCCTATACCTTCAATATTTATGGGTGCCAAAAACGCTCTTAATTTTGCATTGATTCAGCTTGTGTTTTGTATACCGATAATGATAATTAACCATAAATACTATACCGTAGGATTTAAAAATCTTTTTAAGGGCGCGCCTAATATGGACAGTCTTATAGCCATAGGTTCAGCGTCAGCTTTCTTATACGGCTTATATGCGATAATCCGAATAGCTGTAGGGTTGAAAATCGGCGATATGGAAGCTGTGGAAAAATTCCATATGGATCTGTATTTTGAATCTGCGGCTACAATACTTACACTAATAACGGTAGGAAAATATCTTGAGACACGGTCTAAATCTAAAACCAGCGAATCTATAGACAGACTTTTAAATCTTGCTCCCGAAACGGCAACGGTAATAAAAGACGGCAAAGAAACCGAGATTTTAGTTGAGGATATTCGTGAGGGAGACATAGTATTAGCCAAAGCAGGAGAGAGAATTGCCGTTGACGGCGAGATAATAGAAGGCGAGGGAAGTCTTGACCAGTCTGCTATTACAGGAGAAAGCGTGCCTGTTTCAAAAACGATAGGGGAAAGCGTTATATCAGCTACAATGTTAAGCAGCGGGTATATAAAATACAAAGCTACAAGAGTAGGCGAGAACACGACTCTTTCTCAGATCATCAAACTTGTTGAGGAGGCGTCCTCATCAAAAGCGCCTATTGCAAAAATAGCGGATAAGGTGTCGGGAATTTTTGTCCCCATTGTGATAGCTATTGCAATTATTGCATTAATAGTATGGCTTATCTGCGGAGCAAGCTTTGAGTTTGCTATGAGTATAGCTATTTCGGTTCTGGTGGTTTCCTGTCCATGTGCGTTAGGTCTTGCAACTCCTGTTGCAATTATGGTGGGAACAGGAAAATCAGCGCAGAACGGTATTTTGATAAAATCGGGAGAGGCTTTAGAGGCTCTTCACAATGTCACCGATGTTGTTCTTGATAAGACGGGAACGCTGACTGAGGGTAAGCCCGGCGTTACTGATGTTATTGCTCATGGGCTTGATGAAAAGACGCTTGTGCAGATTGCAGGAAGCATTGAAAATATGAGCGAGCATCCGCTTGCGGACGCTGTGGTAAGAGAGTGTGAAAGGCAAGAACTTTCATTTCTTAATGTTAATGGCTTTAAAGCAGAGTTCGGCAAAGGCGTTTTCGGAGAGGTTGGCGGAAAAGGATATTATATAGGTAATTCTGCTTACATCAAAGCAAATAATATTGACTATGAAAATGTAGAAAATGATTTGGAAAGGTTATCTCTTGAGGGAAAAACTCCTTTGATAGTCGCTGATGAAAATAAGGCTGTTGGCATTATCGCAGTTGCCGATAAGGTAAAGCCGACAAGCTATAACGCTGTAAGCCTTTTGAAAAAAAGCGGAGTAAAGGTCACTATGCTTACAGGCGATAACAAAAATACTGCCGAAGCGGTTAGAAAGAAGCTGAGCATTGACAATGTAATTGCGAACGTTCTTCCGCAGGAAAAGGAGGGCGTTGTTGCCTCTATTCAAAAAAGCGGAAACAAGGTTGCAATGGTGGGCGACGGAATCAACGACGCTCCTGCGCTTGCAAGGGCAGACGTAGGAATTGCGATAGGTGCCGGCGTTGATATTGCCATTGAGAGCGCTGATGTTGTTTTGATGAAAAATGATATTCTTGACGTTTGCACAGCTATTGATTTGAGCAAGGCAGTTATTAAAAACATAAAGGAAAATCTGTTCTGGGCGTTTTTCTACAACACAGTAGGTATACCGATAGCGGCAGGAGTTTTCTATAGTGCGTTTAGTATAAAGCTGTCGCCAATGCTTGCGGCGGCGGCGATGAGCTTAAGCAGCGTATGCGTTGTAACAAACGCATTAAGGCTTAAATTTTTCAAGCCTAAAAATCTAAATAAAAGCTCTGGTAAGGGGCTTAATAATACAAAGGAGGACAAAGATATGTTTGGAAAGGTAAAGTGCGATGTTACGTTAAAGGTTGAGGGTATGAGCTGTTCTCACTGCTCCGGAGCAGTTGAGTCTGCTCTTAATGCGATTGACGGAGTAAAGGCTGAGGTCAATCTGAAAAAGGGGCTTGCTTATATCAATTTATCGAAGGATGTTGACACTCAAACGCTTATTAAAGCGGTCGAGGACGCAGGATACAAAGCAAGTGAAAAGTAAGTGAAAATATAATAATCTCTTAAAGGACTTCTGCAAAGCGATTTGCAGGGGTTCTTTTTTGCTTGAAAAGGGATATTAACTATGGTATACTTATATTTAATACATTTCAATAAAAATATATGGCGGTGATCAAATGTACATAGACAAGCTAAGATATTTATCTGATGTTATCAATAAAGAAATTGCAGACGGTAAGATATCGGGAGCGAGTACGGCAGTTTTAAAAGACGGCGAGGTCGTATTCAGAAGGGAATACGGTTACGCAGACATAGAAAAAGGCAAGAAAATGAGCAGTGATACGATTTTCAGACTGTTCTCGCTTACTAAGCCGATAACTGCCGTTGCCGCAATGATTTTGTTCGAGAGAGGTTTAATTGACCTTGAAAACCCTGTTAAGAACTACATAAGCGGTTATGAAAATATGAACGTTATAAAAGACGGCAAGTATATTCCGGCTAACAGCGATATTACCCTTCATAATCTTTTAAATATGACAGCAGGAATGGTCTACGGAGGAGACTGGTGTGAATCGTGCGCTGAGATGCAGAAGCTTTATGACGATTTGAAAATGCGTATGGAAAACGGCGAGGAGTTTACCACCTTGCAAATCGCCGAGCTTTTAGCGCAAAAGCCTTTGATGTTCCACCCTGGAGAGAGTTGGACATACGGAACGTGTTCAGACGTTATGGGAGCGGTTATAGAAAAGGTAAGTGGTATGAGGTTCTCTGAATTTTTGAAGAAAGAAATTTTTGAACCGCTTGGAATGGTCGACACGGGATTTTATATACCTGGTGAAAAGTATAACAGGCTGGCTCAGATCTATTATTACGATGAAGTTGAAAAGAAGCCTGTGGTTTTCAACGATTATCATTTGCTCCTTACTGACTATAAAAAGCCTCCTGCATTTGAATCGGGCGGAGCAGGGCTTGTTTCGACCCTTGACGATTATATGAAGTTTTCAAGTATGCTGCTTAATAAGGGCGAGTATAACGGTAAGAGAATTCTGGGCAGAAAGACGGTCGAGTATATGACTACAAACCAGATGACCGATTATCAGATGCCTGCGCTTTACTACGGCGCAACAAAGGGCTATGGTTACGGTAATTATCTGAGAATTCTAACCGATAAGGCTGCCGCCGCTACAAACGCAAGTCTGGGAGAGTTCGGCTGGGACGGCTGGACAGGCGATTATGTAACGATTTCGCCAAAGGATAATATGATATTTTTATACTTTATTCAGCGCTGCGGAGCAGGCTGTAATGAGACAACAAGAAAATTGAGACAGATAGTGTACGGAGCTTTGAAGTAGCATTTAATTGATAAAATATGATGTATAAATTAAATATGACTAGTAAAAAGAATTAATGTTAAAAGGAGAGAATAAAAATGAATATCCATAAAAATCTCGACAATAAGATTATAAAAACAGCATTAACGACTTTGTTTATAGCTTTGATTTGTGTGATTATTCCTGTTGCAATAACATCTTATGCATTGGGGAACGAGATTGAAGTCTCAAAGAGTGTTTTTAATTTGACTATCGGGCAAACTGCTCAGATAGAGGCAAAAATTTCGTCTGGAGGAACTTTGATTTATAAAAGCGAAGACGAAAACATTTGTACAGTTGATGAAAACGGACTGATAACGGCAGTAGCATTTGGAAGTACGAGGATTTGCGTGTCTGCACAGGACGAAACGGCAGAGCCTGTTTATTGCGAGGTAAATGTTAAATATCCAACAAATATAAATGATGTTGAAATATATGAAATACCGAATCATAAATATAAAGGTGTAGAAATTACTCCTGATGTTAACGCGGAGTATGAAGATTATAAATTAGTTAAGGACATAGACTATACTTTAACTTATACTAATAACATCAATGTCGGTACAGCTGCGGTGACAGTCAAAGGAATTGGAAATTTTACAGGAGAGAAAACTCTTGAATTTATAATAGATGCGGCTAACATAAATTCTGACGTAACTATTTCAGTTGAAAATGTAACATACACAGGCAGCGCTGTTACGCCCGATATATTAGCTATAATAGATGATTACAAACTTGTATTGGGAAAGGACTATACGTTAAGCTATTCAAACAACATAAACATAGGAACTGCATTTTTAACTATTACGGGAATTGGAAATGTAACAGGAACCAGAGTTATTGAATTTAAGATAATACCAAAAGCTAACAGTCTTACCTCATACGGAAGCTCTAAAAAGACATCATTAAAACTTCATTGGACAAAGGTAAGTGGGGTAACAGGCTATAAAATTTATGTTTATGACTCAGAAATAAAGGATTATGTTCTAAAGCAAACAATCAAAAATCCGAATACTTTATCCTGTACTGTTAAAGGTCTTAATGCCGGATATACATATAATTTTAAAATTGCCACATACTGTACAATAGACGGCGTTGATTATATCTCTTATTTATCAAGCGGTGCGCTGGCTACAATGACTGTTCCTGCAAACTCAAAAATTGTTCAGCTTTTGGGTAAAAATCACTCTGTACAAATAAGGTGGAAAAAAATCGAAGGTGCCAGCGGTTACATAATTTACAGATACAACAAAAAGACCAAAAAGTATGTAAGGATCGCAAAAATCAAGGGGAATAATAAATTTACATATACAAATAAAAATCTGAAAAAGTCAACTACATATAAATATAAGGTGAAAGCGTATAAAGAGCTTAACGGCAAAACTTTAAAGGGTAAAATTTCAGCTAAAAAATCTGTTCTGACATTGTCGTTCAGATGGCCTGTGCCCGGGTATTATTATATATCTCAAACATATAACAATAAGTCGAGTATGTATGCCTCGGGAAGCCATTCGGGAACGGATATCGCTTCAAACGGAAAAAGCATAAAGGGCGCAAAAATCATCGCTACCAGAGGCGGAATAGTAGATTCAATAAATAAGGGCTGTAAGCATAACTACGGCAAAACAAAGTCCTGCGGCTGCGGAGGCGGTTTCGGAAATTATGTAGTTGTTAGAAGTACGTTTAAGATAGACGGAAAAAAGATTACTTTGCGTGTTATCTATGGTCATATGACAAGCGTTAAAGTCAAGGTAGGACAGTACATATCATCTGGTCAGAAGCTCGGAACTGTCGGCTCTACTGGCTATTCAACAGGTCCTCATCTTCACTTTGAATTCAGGGTTCAGGATAACCCTTCTGCTAAAATTAAGAAAAGACTTAATCCGCTTAAATATGTAAAGCATTAATTAAAAATCGGAGACGTTCCTTGCACAGCATAAGTACAGGTGAATGATCTCCGATTTTTGTTTATCTAATTCCGTAAAATCCTCTTGGGTCTAAGAACAAATTTATATGCGGGGTCGAGAAAGTGAATACTATAAATATTATCCAGACTAAAATAAAAATTATAATACCTAGTATGTTATTGCTTTTGTTCGGCTTATAATTTTTTACAAAGTAAAGAGTAGATATTAAAACGCTGATATAGAAAATCAAAACGTCTGGTATCATATAGTTTTGCCCGATAATACCTGTGTAGGTGTAATAAAGAACTAAAACGCTTAGTATTCCTAGCAGTATTGATTTAGCTTTGATGCAGAAAAAACCTTTATGCATTTTGCCAATAAAAAAGTATTCAAAAACAGCAAAAGCCAAAAGTGGAAAAAAGGTCAGCTTTAGATGCTCAAAAACGCTTTCGTTTACAGGGGCTATAAGCGCTGTGATTGGACTTTCGTTTGTCCATTCATAGACAAAATGCATAAGCGTTCCTACAACTGACGCAAAGAAAAATGAGGCTGTTTCAAACTTTTGGATTTTTTTCATATTTATCACCAAATACATTTTATGCAGAAAGTTTTACTTATAGCACTAGCGATAATAGATTTTTCACAATAAAACAAATCAGTATTCCGATACAAAGAGGAAGTAAAAACGCTATCGCCGTATACTTTTTGCTCTTAGTCTCCTTATAAATAGAGATCATAGTTGTCGAACAGGGGAAGTGGCAGAGCGAAAAGAGCATTGTGCATATTGCGGTGGTAACGGTCCAGCCGTTTGCGAGCAGAAGATCGTGCAGCTGAGAAAGGCTTTCGTACTCAATAAGCGAGCCTTGCGAAAGATATGCCATAAGTATAATCGGAAAGACTATTTCATTAGCAGGGAAGCCCAGAATAAAAGCAAGCAGTATAATACCGTCTAAACCTATTAATGACGCAAACGGGTCGAGAAAGCCGGAAACTGCATTTATCAAGGTGTTGTTACCAATATGAACATTAGCAAAAATCCATATGATCGCTCCCGCCGGAACGGCGACTGTTACAGCACGCCCTAAGACAAACAGCGTTCTGTCAAGTATGGAGCGTATTATAACCTTGCCTATTTGCGGTCTGCGGTAAGGGGGGAGTTCAAGGGCAAAGCAGGTCGATTCTCCTTTTAATACTGTTTTTGAAAGAAATCTTGAGGCTGTGAGCGTAATAATAACTCCGAGAACGATTACAAGCAACAGAACCAATGCGCATAATAGAGAATTTCCCAATGACGAGCTTACTCCGCCTATAAGAAACATAGTTATAATTGCAATAAGCGTTGGAAAACGCCCGTTGCAGGGAACAAAAGAGTTTGTAAGCATTGCAATAATGCGCTCTCTGGGAGATGAGATTATCCGACATCCGATAACTCCGCAGGCGTTGCAGCCAAATCCCATACACATTGTGAGCGCGGCTTTGCCGTCGGCGCCTGATTTTCTAAAGAATTTGTCTAAGTTAAACGCTACTCTCGGCAGATAGCCGAAATCCTCAAGCAGTGTGAAAAGAGGAAAGAAAATTGCCATAGGCGGCAGCATTACCGAAACTACCCAAGTGACGGTCTTATATACTCCGTCAATCAGGATACCGCTTAGCCAAAGGGGTGCGTTTATGTAGTCAAAAAACGAGGAAATATATGTTTGCAGAAAGTTAAAAAACTTTGATAACATCTCCGACGGATAGTTTGCACCTACTATTGTCAGCCAGAAGATACCGCCTAAAAGCAGAAGCATAATAGGTATTCCGGTGAGCCGTGAGGTGAATATTTTGTCGAGTATCCTATCACGCTTGTCGTAATGCTTTTTGTTGAATATAACGCACTTTTTTGCTATTTCTTCGCCTTCGGAAACGTACTTTTCTGTGCGTTCCTCCTCAGTTTTACAATTGCTGAAATCTATCTTTTTCAAGAATTTCTGAGGAGGTGAGCTGCAAACGTCTTCTACCTTTGCTTTAAGCTCATCGAGTCCCTTTTCACTTCTGGCAACTACGCTTACCACCTCGCAGCCAAGCTGTAAGGAAAGCTCGTCGCAATCAATTGTTATACCTTTTTTCTCAGCCTCGTCCATAAGGTTCACACATAATATCACACGGCTTGAAATGTTGATGATCTGCAAAGTAAGGTTTAAGTTCCTCTCCAGACAGGTTGCATCGCATACTATAATAACTGCGTCAGGCTCGCCGCTTTCAATATAATCCCTTGCGACCTCCTCCTCGGCTGAACCTGCAAAAAGCGAATATGTACCCGGCAAATCAACAAGCTCGTATGTTTTGCCGTTATATGTGTATTTTCCTACTGCGTTTGATACGGTTTTTCCCGTCCAGTTACCTGTATGCTGGTTGAGACCCGTAAGAGCATTGAATATTGTTGATTTCCCTACATTGGGATTGCCTGCAAGTGCGATTGTTCTTATTTCGGCGTTTTTATTGTCACAGAGCGTATCCTGAATTTTGTTTTGCGGCAACAGAATCTCCTCCTTTGTGGAATAAATCTATGTAAAAATATAAGTGCGTTAGGGGTAACGCACTTTTTTAGTTTTATGCAATAATTTGTTTATATCTTTTCAACCAGAATTTTTTTTGTGTCCTCGTCTCTAAGAGCAATTACTGCTCCTCTTATAAAATATGCAACGGGATCTCCGGCGGGACTTTTTTGAAGAACCTCAATATATGTACCCTTTATAAGACCCATATCAAGCATTCTCCTTTTTATAAAATCAGAAGTTTCAATGTTTTGGACCTTTGCTTTTTCTCCAACCGATAAATCCCATAAATAAACTGCTTCGTTATTCATGCGCTTACCATTCTTTCTTGTTTTTTGTATCGGACGGAATTTGCAAAACAGCAGTCAGCGGATATGTTATGCACGCTTTAAATATTTTAAAGCTTTCCGCCTCTAACAATATAATATGTAATTTGTTCTTTAGTGTGAATGTTACAGCAAATATAGTAACTTTAATTTGTTTCAATGTTATATTATACTAAGAAAGACCATAGTTTTTGTATAAGTCTACAAAGTTGTTTAAATTGCATAAAATTCCTTTACTTTCTATAACTTACATAATATAATGTAAATATAGAATTCTATAAACAATCGAAATTTAAACAACAAGGACGTGACATTATGAAATTTAAAAACATTTTAAGCTTATCTTTGGCATTTTTAATGACATTTACCGCAACGCTAAGTTCGTCAGCTCTTACTGACGAAACTGTTTTTGCAGGCGAAAAAGAAACTTATGTTATTTTAACTGAAACAGCAAAAGAAGGTAAAGAGATTATATCCGATCATGACGGAAAGGCTCTTTACAGTAACGAAGCTGTTAGCTGTGAACTTACTGAGCGTCAGGCTGATAAGTTAGAAGATCAGCCAGGAGTTTTAGCTGTAAGTGAAGATATTATTCTTACGGGTACAGGAAAGAAATCAAAAAATAAGAAATTTATAAAAAATGATGCTCCGGAGCAATGGAACTTGGACGCTATAGGCGTTAGTGAATCTGATGCGAAATCATCTGATGTGAAAATAGAAGTATTGGACAGCGGTGTTTCGTATACTGATGATATTAATATACAAAGCAGTGTAAACCTTGTTCCTGGTGAGGAAGAAGTTAGTCCTATGTTCGTAGACGCTAATGGTCACGGAACAGGTATAGCAGGACTGATTGGAGCAAAAGATAATAATGACGGAATTAAAGGAGTTTTTCCGAATGCAGAGATATATTCAGTCAAAGCATTAGACGAAAATCTGAAATCACCTTTGAGCAGGATAGTTGAGGGTATCTATTGGGGAATTGATAACGATATGGATATCATCAATATGAGCTTTGGTACAAGCGTGAATACTGACGTTCTGCACGAGGCTGTAAAAGCTGCTGCGGACGCAGGAATTATTCTAATAGCTGCAGCAGGAAATACCGAACATCAGAACGTAAACTATCCTGCAGCGTATAATGAAGTAATAGCAGTAGGCTCAATAAATGCAGAGGGCGAGCTTGCCGAGCTTACATCAACAGGCACACAGCTTGAACTTCTTGCACCAGGTGAACAGGTGTTTACAACGGGACTGTTTTATGGTACAATAGGTGTAAGCGGAACAAGTATAGCAACAGCACAGGTAACAGGAACAGCGGCTATGCTTAAAGCAAAGGACAAAACAAAGTCAGCAGACTTTATCAGAGGACTTCTCAAAGCCTCATCAAAAGAAGTTGCCGGAACAGGTGCAGGACTTATCGACTATAATTACGCTCTTGATATTTACGATGAATATGCAAACAGCTATATTGCGGGCGAAAACATTGACAATGAGTTTGAAAACACAGAGGAAATATCCGATTACTCCGACGAAGCAGATGTAGTTGTTGAGGGGCTGTGGCTAAAGGAAAATCATAAGAAATTAGTTAATAATGCTAAGTCGGGATTAAAACTAACTGAAAAAGAAATTGAGTTAATTGGAGATATAGCTATGAAAGCTGATTCAGAGTGGGGTGCCAAAATAACAAAAGATGGTAAAGAAGTTGATAATATCAATCAATGCTATAATTTACATGGTAAATCAAATTATGTATTTACCCTTAAATATTTATGGAACTTTGCTAAGAAGATTGCAACTATTTCAACAACAATTCCAGTAAAAGATGCAGCCTATGATGCGAGTTATTATTCCTTGTCCTTTATTGACAGGAATATGTTTGTCGGTGAAGCTAATTCAAAATTACAAAATCTAGCATATCAAACTCAAAGACTTATTAAAACGTATGGTAAGTCAAAAAACGGAAAAGAAAGAAGAGATTTAGTTTTTGGATTTATTTTTCATTTGTTGGGAGATGTATATGCACATAGGGTTATAGTTCCGGTAAAAGCTGTGGAAGATGCAGGAACCACAAAGACCAATTCAAAGTTTGGTAAGAATGATTTTGCATCAAATGAAAATCCAATTACAGATGCTGCTCAATTAAAAGAAATTGCCAAAGATGCTTCTAATAAAGTAGGTGATAAACCTAGAGTTAAGTGCTGGAAAGCTTTTAAGAAAACAGTAAATTTGAGCGTTATGGAATTTAGAGATGTAAAATACTATATGAAATCAAAAAACAACAATACATATGAAGATAATACATCATTTTGCAGTTATAGATATGATGAAAGCAAACTAGCCATAGAAGATTTTGCTAGTAGTTATTCAGGAAATTTTGATGAGACTATTTTTTATCCGATATGTGGAGCTGTTTTAAATAATTATCGTGGTTATATTAAACAATTGAAAATTGATACATCATATATGACTGATAAAGAGTGGGATGAAATATCTACTAAAACAAAAGTTTAAAGGAGATTGTCTATGAATATGAAAAAAATATTAGCAATGTTGATTTCATTAATAACTGTTATTTCAATGTTTAGCAGTGTTAATGTTTCAGCAATAGAAAAAATGTCAGGTGAGCAACTTAATGCCGTTTTTGATGACTGGTTTAATAACTATTCTATGAAAACTTATATTACTAACGATTGGGAATATGGTTTAACAATTCAAGGAATTTATAGTTCCACAGAAAAAGATGAAGAGGAAAGTCCTGTATTATTAGCTTATGAAATGGTATATGAAATTGAAGGATACAGAAATACAAATGCAACTAGCGTGGTTGTTCCAAGCAGTATAAATGGTAAAAAAATTTATAATGTAATTCGACCAACTTTTGAGAACAACAAAAATCTTAAAAAGGTTACTTATTCAAAAGGAATAAAAAAAGTAGATGTAGAAACCTTTGAAAATCATAAAAAGCTTCAAGAAATCAAACTGCCAAATTCAATTATATATATAGGACTGGAGGCATTTCACAATTGCAAAAATTTAAAAAAGGCGACATTATCTAACAATGCTTATATTGATCAATGTGCTTTTAAAAACTGTAAAAAACTTAGAAGCTTGAATTTTAAAGGCATGGTAAAGAATAATAAAGATCCGGAAATACTTACGTATTCTTCATATATTTCCTATGAAGCATTTGCAAATTGTGTAAAACTGGAAAAAATAAAGTTGGAAAGTGGAGTAGGAAAAAAGGCATTTTATAATTGCAAGAATCTATGGAAGGTAACCTTTAAAAATGCCAAAAAATCCCCTTATATTGGTAAAAACGCTTTCAAAAACACCAAGCAAGGCATAAAATTTGTTGTTAAGAATAATAAGGTTGCAAAATCACTCAAGAGAAAGCTAAAAGGCAGCGGCGTTAAAAACGCAAAAATCCTGATAGGCAAAAAGGTTGTTTACCAAAATATAAACGGGTAGCATTAGAGCAGTCACAGAAATGTGGCTGCTTTTTTCATATAATGTACAAAAAAAGACCATAGTATTTGTATATGTCTACAAAGTTCATCAAATTACATAGATTTTACTTTACTTTCTATAAGTTGAGTAATATAATAAAGCTAAAGAAATCTACAGATTTGCAGTGTTTATTGTAAATATAAGCTAGCTATGTAAGAGTGGGATGAAATATCTACTAAAACAAAAGTTTAAAGGAGATTGTCTATGA
The DNA here is from genome assembly GCA_947630825.1 of uncultured Clostridia bacterium. Taxonomy (GTDB): domain Bacteria; phylum Bacillota; class Clostridia; order Oscillospirales; family Ruminococcaceae; genus UMGS1601. Next base: position 24,888 of record CANRJA010000002.1, read on the forward strand.
ATATGAAAAAAATATTAGCAATGTTGATTTCATTAACAACTGTTATTTCAATGTTTAGCAGTGCTAATGTTTCAGCAATAGAAAAAATGTCAGGTGAGCAACTTAATGCCATTTTTGATGACTGGTTCCATAACTATTCTATGAAAACATATACTACTGACGATTGGATTTATTATCCAACTCTTAGAGAAATTTACAGTGATACGGAAGTAGATGAAGAAGGAGACCCGGTATTACTTGCTTATGAAACAGTATATAAAATTGATGGATACAGAAATGCAAATGCAACAAGTGTAGTTATACCCAACAGTATAAACGGACATAAAATTTACTTTGTAGGAGATTTAACATTCAAGAATAATCTAAATCTTGAAAGGGTAATCTTTTCTAATGGAATAGGAGACGTGACATCTTATACATTTATTAATCATAAAAAGCTTAAAAAAGCGGTGTTGCCGACTTCAATAAAAAGTATAGGATCAAAGGCTTTTTTAAATTGTAAAAGCCTAAAAAATGTAACATTACCTAAAAACATTAAAATTGGAGAAAACGCATTTAAAAACTGTAAAAATATTAAATTTTTTAATTACAAAGGTAAATCGAATTATGATGGAGAATCTTATATATCAGAACAGGCATTTGCAAATTGCGTTAAGCTTGAAAAGATAAATCTAGGAAAGGCTAATTTAATAGAAAGCAAGGCGTTTTATAACTGCAAATCATTGAAATCTGTTTCAATTCCTAAAAATACCGATTTCATACGCAATAGGGCTTTCTATAACTGCAAAAGTTTAGCTAAAGCAACTTTCAAGAACAAAAAGAAAATGCCTTATATAGAAAAAAATACTTTTAAGAAAACCAAGAATGGTATAAAGTTTGTTGTAAAAAATAAGAAGGTTGCAAAATCACTTAAGAGAAAGCTAAAAGGCAGCGGAGTTAAAAACGCAAAAATCCTGATAGGCAAAAAGGTTGTTTACCAAAATATAAATGGGTAGCATTAAAGCAGTCACAGAAATGTGGCTGCTATGGTTCTTCATATTTTACAAAAAGTCAATGGGAAAAGTATTCAACGAATAATCTAGTATAGGAGGATAACATTGAAACTGAAAAAATGCTTAAAAGTAATGATATCATTTATATTAAGCTGTATTTTAATTTCAGTTAACTGTATTACTGGAATATCATATTATGAGTTACCTTATCGTCATAACATAGATAAAGAAATTCATATAGACGAATATGATAATGTAAAATTTAGAGGTATATACTATAATATATATAGTAAAGATTCTGTATGTGCTTTTTATCCATTTGCAAATGGAGATACTTTAAAAATGCCTGATGAAATAGAATTTAAGGGTAAAAAATATAAAGTAAATAATGTTTTTTTTGATTCAATCGAAGAATACTCACATACGCTACCTAGCAAATTTACTGTTCCATATAAAACCATATATCTACCTAAATATACAGCTTTCTTTGATATTAATGATAAAGTAAAACTACCAAATTTAAGGAAAATATATATTCCCAAAAACATTGATGATTTACATTGTTTATCAGATATGCCAAAATTAAAAGTAATAATAGATAAAAAGAATCCATATATTAAAATGAAAAATGGAGCAGTATATTCTAAAAATGGTAAAATACTTTATAATTTGATTAATAGTAAAAAAACATATAAAATTGCTAAAGGAACGAAATCTATATTTTTTGGTAAAAATAATACTGTTAAAAAGGTAATTTTGCCGTCGTCAGTTAAAAAACTTGAAATTGGAGCGTTTAGACGGTGTTTTAAATTAAAAACAGTTAAATTAAATAAGGAATTAAAAGTTATTGAGGGATGGGCATTTGAAAAATGCAAGTCATTCAAGAAAATAACCATACCTGAAAATGTTAAAAAAATTGACGGCTGTGCATTTAAAGGATGCAAAGAATTATCAAAAGTAACGCTGAAAAGCGAAGTAAAAACTCCAAAAATTATTAATGATGCGTTTAAAAACACAAAAGACGGAATACAGTTTGTTGTAAAAAATCAGACGGTAGCCGACAAGCTAAAAGAACAGCTGCAAAACAATAAGAGCGGCGTTAAAAACGCAAAAATCCTGATAGGCAAAAAGGTTGTATATCAAAATATAAATGGGTAGCATTAAAGCAGTCACAGAAATGTGGCTGCTTTTTTATAAAAAGTATTGAAAGTAGTTTAAGATTGAAATAACTTGCTATTATTTCGTGATATAATAAAGGCACATAGAAATAAAAATCTATGTGCCTTTTATAATTAATTTGAAAGCAGGGCTTTATCATTTGCAAACTCAGAACCGCTTACTTCTTCAAACTTGTGAAGCAGAGTTTCAACAGTCAACTGCTTTTTTTCTTCTCCTGAAATATCTAAAATTACTCTGCCTTCGTGCATCATTATAAGTCGATTTCCATAGGTGATAGCATCGTTCATATTGTGGGTGACCATCATAGCTGTCAGTTTTTCGCTTTTGATAATTCTGTCGCTGATTTCTAAAACCTTTGCTGAGGTTTTAGGGTCAAGTGCGGCGGTGTGTTCGTCTAAGAGTAACAGCTTTGGATTTTGAAGTGTTGCCATTAAAAGCGTAACAGCTTGTCTTTGTCCGCCCGAAAGTAACCCAACCTTTGAAGTCAGACGATTTTCCAAGCCCAAATCCAAAACCTTCAGCATTTCCTTGTATTTTTCTTTTTCCTTGCTTGTCAAACCGAACTTTAAGGTTCTTCTCTTTCCGCGGCGTGCCGCCAAAGCGAGATTTTCTGCAATTTCCATTGTGGCGGCAGTACCTGTCATAGGGTCCTGAAACACACGTCCAAAGTATTTGGCACGCTTATGCTCAGGCATATTTGTGATATTAATGCCGTCAATAACTATTGAACCGCTGTCAACCGGGTAAGCGCCGGTAATCAAGTTCAACAATGTCGATTTACCTGCACCGTTTCCCCCGATAACTGTTACAAAATCTCCGTCAGCTAAGGTAAGGTTTACTCCGTTAAGGGCTTTTTTTTCGTTAATAGTACCTGGATTGAAGGTTTTATAAATGTCTTTGATTTCAAGCATTAGACACACCTCCATTGTTTTTTGCGGTTTTTTTGAATTTTCCTGCGTACTTATTTTTCCAATAAGGTAAGCCGAGGAATATAGCAACAACTGCCGCTGAGAACATTTTCAGATTGTTTGCGTTTAGACCCAGCTTTAGAACTATAGCGATAACAATATAATAAATCACACCGCCGACTACACAAGCAAGCAGCTTAAGTGCGAAGTTCTTGAATATTTTGCTTAGTAAAACTTCACCTATAATAACAGCAGCCAATCCGATAACGATAGCGCCTCTGCCCATATTTATATCAGCATTTCCGCTGAACTGCGCTAATAAGCCGCCCGACATTGCAACAATACCGTTTGAAATAATCAAGCCGAGTATTTTACGTGAGTCGGTGTTGATTCCGTTAGCGCGAGCCATAGCTCGATTTGCACCGGTAGCACGAATAGAATGTCCCAGCTCAGTACCAAAGAAGTAGTAGAGCAAAGCAATAACAATAACAATAATAATTGCAATTACTAGAATGGTATTTGTAATTGTATTAATATTAGAGGAAACGATTAAATTATATTTTCTGCCGCTGATAGGCGTATTGGCTCTACCGTCCATAATTAAAAGATTGATGGAATACAAAGCAAGCTGGGTCAAAATACCGGCTAAAATTGCAGGTATACCGAACTTTGTATGTAATATACCGGTTATAAGTCCTGCAATGCAACCGGCAATAAACGCCGCTAGCATTGCTATGTATATGTTGATTCCGTTTACTGTCAAAACAACAAGAACTGCACCGCCTGTAGCTAAAGAGCCGTCGACTGTAAGATCGGCAATATCCAAAACTCTGTAAGTGATGTATACGCCGATAGCCATAATGCCCCAAATCATTCCCTGTGCAATAGGTGAGGGCAAGGACTGTAAAAATTCAATAAACATCTATAACAAAACTCCTTGAATATGAAATAAGATATAATAAAGCGATAAGAAACCTTACCGCTTTATTTATTATTCACCAAATTTATATGGTTATTACTCCATAACGATTTCCTCATAATCATCAGGGATTTTAAGCTTCAAGGCTTCTGCACGCTTAGCAACATATTTCTTAGTCAGGTCGGTAGAATATTCTATCGGCATTTTTTCTGGCTTTTCACCGTTTTCAAGGATCTTGTATGCCATTTCGCCTGCGCGGTAACCTATATCATAATAGCTGATTGAAAGTGTTGCAACACCGCATCCTTTACATATTCCTTCTTCTGCAGCGATTACAGGGATTTTAGCGGGTTCAGTAATATTGTTGATAGCCTCAGTGTTAGAAGCGGCAGTGTTATCAGTAGGAATGTAAAGAACATCAGAAGCGTCTACAGCTGCCTGAGTTATAGATGTAACATCATTTGTATCAACAAATGTAAATGTCTTACAAGTATAACCGAGATTCTCTAACTCAGATTTCATAATATCAGCCTGATATTTCGAGTTTGGTTCATTAGAGCAGTATAGAATACCAACATTTTTCTTGTCAGGACAAAGCTCTTTTACCATTGCAGCCTGTTCTTTTAGAGGAGCAAGGTCAGCGGTACCTGTTGCATTAATTCCAGTAGTGCCTGTCCAATTGTCAATATCAAGAGCAGTTGCATAATCAGTGATAGAAGTTCCGACTATTGGAATATCTTCAGTAGCAGATACGGCAGCTATAAGTGAGTCTGTAGCATTAGCCATAATCAAATCTACATTAGATGAAACAAACTGTGAAATAATAGTAGTACAATTTGTTTTTTCGCCTGATGCGTTTTGTTCATCAAACTTTACCTTGTCGCCCAGCTTTTCAGTTAAAGCGTCTTTAAAGCCTTTTGTAGCGGCATCAAGCGCTTCGTGCTGAACTAACTGACAAATACCGATTGTGTATGTGTCGGCGGATTTCTTGCTGCTGCATGATGTCATTGAGCCTACCATAGTTATAGCCATAACAACAGCAGCTATTTTCTTAAACGTCTTCATAATTAAACCTCCAAATATTTACGACACAAGATCGTTAATTATGATAAAAATATCTATAATTAATAATATCTTTATCATTATTTATATTATATTACCAAATTTAGGCCTTGTCAATTGACATATTTGACGAAATTTATAAGTCTAATACCATTATAATCCACAAGAACCTTTAGTTTGCAGCAATTATATTTGCAATAAGCGAGTAAACTAAGATTACAATATATATAAGTATTATTGGATTTAAAAAAATTTCAATGCGTTTTTTTCGATTTGAAAGAGCAGTATTTTCTGCATTAGCAACATCTTTAAGACTTAAAAGCTGTCTGCCCTTTAATACTATAAATGTTATTCCAAAAAGCACTATGGCGTAAACTAGAAAATTGTAGATTATTGTTATAGCTGTCGATTTTAAACTTGCGTTTATATTTATAAGGCAGGGAAGCATATTGTTAAGCGAGTGCATAACAATTGAAGGAACTATGGAATTTGCCTTGATGTCAACGGTTGCAAATATAATTCCAATCACAAAGGCGCCTACAGCCTGAGGAATGTTCTTGTGCATAAGTGCGAATAGAATAGCCGACAGAATTACGGCATTTTTCTTGCTAAAAGGGGAGAGAGTGTTTAATATAAGACCTCTGAAAACAATTTCTTCTGATATCGGTGCAATAACTACAAGGTACAGTATCGTCATAATTATAGCGGCGGCGCTTGCTTTGTCTACTGAAAAATCAGCGGTCGGTATAGTTGTTCCGCTCTCTTTAAAAAGCTTAGTGATAATTGACGTAACAGATGTTAGAACCGTGTTTACTAAAAGTCCTATTGGGTATACCATTAGTCCCAGACGTATATTTTGTTTATTTACTTTAACCGAGCTCAAAACTCTTATTCCCATCAAGCGTGCCGTTATAATTACAAGAACTAGCGAAAGCAAAATCACAAAGCAGGAAAATGACATCTGAAAGGTAGTTGATGTGATAACGTCTGTCTTACTTTTGATAAACTCGTTTATAACTATAGGGTTAAAATTAAAACTTTTAACTGAGAAAGAGTAATATAGGTAAACAAAAATCTGTCTTGTGATATGCATAAATACCAAATCGTAAAGAATAAAAAGCACTCCCAGCTTAGTCACATTTTTTCTAAGCGCATATCTTTCATCTAGCTGTGCAAGCTCTAGTTTTGAAGATGCTAAATCGTTCATTTATCAAACCTCTTTCGGTGGGATTATTAATGTTGATGATAGTATACCATGCTTTTGTATCGTTTTGCAAGTTAAAAGCCGTTGCTCAATTTAAAAATCACAAACCAAAAACAAGAGGCAGGATATAATTATAAAAACTTTGTGAAGAGATAAATGTATCTTGCTCTTAATTTCTAACTTCTAACCTCTAAAGGAAAATTACCCACAAATTGCAACTTTTAAAAGTCGGTGAACAGGATAAACTAATTTTATGACTAATAATTCGGAGGTGATTGGGTGGCAAGGGAATCGCTTAAAATATGGACAATATTTTTGTTCGGCTGCTTTGCATACGGAATGACCGAGCTTTTGTCAAGAGGGTACACTCATATTTCTATGGGTCTTTTGGGCGGAATTTGTATGATATTTATAAATATTCTCAATGATAAAAGAGCCTTGGGACTGGGACTGATACCGGCGTGTTTTATATCGGCGATATTCATAACGGTTATGGAATTTGCAACAGGCGAGATACTTAATATATGGCTTCGGCTCGGAGTGTGGGATTACTCAGGAATGCCAATGAATTTCAGGGGTCAGATATGTTTGCCGTTTTCAATTTTGTGGATATTTATGTCGGTATTAGGGTTTGCTTTAGATAATTTTATAAGGCTGAAAATATTTCAAGATGAAGCAGTACCACTTTTCAGAGGAAAAATTGGTTCAAGGGCTTGACGATTATTATATAATTTGGTATAATTACTTTAATAATTATTAATATTTACGGCGTTGAAGGAATTATCCGTAGTTAGATTTTTTACAGAGAGAAAACGCTTTGCTGAAAGTTTTTAAAAATCAATCGGTGGCTGCCCTGAGCCTTGCGGAAAACCGCAACGTATATCTGCGTTAAAGAAAAAGAGAGGCTGAAATATAACTGTATTCAGCAATTTGGGTGGTACCGCGGATTGAACTTCGTCCCATTGTGGGGTGAAGTTTTTTATTTTCTTAAGTAAAATATCAGCCGTAGATAAATCATTTTAAAGGAAGAATTTATATGAAATGGACAGGATTAAACGAGCTTAGAGAATCTTACTTAAAATTCTTTGAAAGCAAAGGACATTTGAGGGTAAAAAGTTTTCCACTCGTACCCCAGAATGACAATAGCCTGCTTCTTATCAATGCGGGAATGGCGCCGTTAAAGCCTTATTTCACCGGGCAAGACGAACCTCCGTGTGTTAGAATGACCGATTGTCAGAAGTGTATAAGAACAGGCGATATTGAGAATGTCGGAAAGACAGCCCGTCACGGAACATTTTTTGAAATGCTTGGCAACTGGTCGTTTGGCGAGTATTTTAAAGAGGAGGCTATCGAGTGGGCTTGGGAATACTGTACTCAGGTTTTAGAGATCCCTGTTGAGCGGCTTTATGTCTCTGTTTATGAAGACGACGACGAGGCATTAGAGATATGGAATAAAAAGATAGGGCTTCCGCTTGATAAGATTTTTAAGATGGGCAAGGAGGACAATTTCTGGGAGGCAGGAATTGACGGACCTTGCGGACCTTGCTCAGAGATATACTACGACAGAGGCGAGGAGTACGGCTGCGGAAAGCCGGACTGCACAGTAGGCTGTGACTGCGACAGATATATGGAGTTCTGGAATCTTGTGTTTACGCAGTTTGAAAGACACGAGGACGGAACGTACACACCGCTTAAGCAGAAAAATATTGACACAGGTATGGGACTTGAGCGTCTTGCCGCTATGATGCAGAATGTTGATTCAATTTTCGATGTTGATACGATAAAAGCGGTAAGAGATAAGGTCTGCGAGATTGCAGGCTGTGAGTACGGCAAGGATAACAAAAAGGATATTTCTATACGAGTTATCACCGACCATATACGCTCGGTCGTATTTATGGCGTCAGACGGAGTGCTTCCGTCTAACGAGGGCAGAGGATATGTTATGCGCCGTCTTTTAAGGCGTGCTGTAAGGCATGGAAAGCTGCTTGGCATAAACGGTAGATTTATTAAAGATATAATCAAGACTGTTGTAGATTCTTCTAAATGCGAGTATGAGGAGCTGGAGGAAAAATACGATTATATTTCAAAGCTGCTTGAGAATGAGGAAAAGAATTTCAACGAGACTATCGACAGAGGAATGTCCATATTAGATGAGTATATAAAAGATATGACTGAAAACGGCAGGACCGAGCTTGACGGTAAATCCTGCTTTACGCTTTCAGACACCTATGGTTTCCCGATAGACTTGACAAAGGAAATCTTAGAGGAAAAGGGCTTTACTTGTGATGAGAGCGGCTTTGCAGAGTGTATGAACGAGCAAAAGGAAAGAGCAAGAAAGGCAAGAGGCGGCTCTAAATATATGGGTGCAGAGGATACCATTTTTCAGACGATCGATAAAACCTATCATACTGAGTTTGTAGGTTATGATATGACCGAATTGACGGCGGTTATAGATTATCTTGCAACTGATGATGAGATAGTTGAGAATGTCGGCTGCGGTGACGAGGCTTATGTTATTTGCGCTAAAACTCCTTTCTATGCAGAAAGCGGCGGACAGGTAGGAGATATTGGAACTATTACCACAAAAACCTGCAAGGCGGAGGTTCTCGACACACAAAAGGTTGTCGGCGGAAAGTTTGCTCATAAAATAAAAGTTGTTGATGGAGCGTTGTCATCAGGTCAGGAGGCTGAGTTTAAAGTCGATGTTTCAAACAGAATGTCTGTAATGAGAAACCACTCCTGTGCGCATTTGCTTCAGGCTGCTCTTAGGCAGGTTTTGGGCGATCACGTTCACCAGTCGGGTCAGCTTGTTGACGCAAATAGAGTGAGGTTTGATTTCTCGCATTTTGAAGCTATGACCTTTGATGAGTTAAATGAGGTTGAGCGTCTTGTAAATGAAAAGATTTTTGAAGCGATTGATATTGTTGTTAAGGAAATGCCTATTGACGAGGCTAAAAAACTGGGTGCTATGGCACTGTTCGGCGAAAAGTACGGAGATATTGTAAGAGTAGTAAGTATGGGCGATTTCTCTGTAGAATTCTGCGGAGGAACGCATCTGTCAAACACCTCGCAAATCGGAATGTTTAAGATACTTTCTGAAAATTCAGTTGCGGCAGGAGTAAGAAGAATAGAAGGCGTAACAGGAAAAGGTCTTTACAAGCATATAAGTAATCTGAATAATATTTTAATTGAAGCAGCGGCGGCTTTAAAGATAAAAACACCGTCTGAGCTTGTTGAAAGGTCGAACTCTTTAAACAATAAGGTCAAGGATTATGAAAAGGAAATATCAAGGTTAAAATCGCGAATAATTGAATCCGAAATGGAAAAAATGCTTGAGAACTGGAAATCTGTTTGCGGAGTTAAGCTTGTGGCGACCTTGTTTACAAATGCAACTGCCGATACGTTAAGAGGCTTCGGAGATAGAGTTAAATCTATTGACGAGCCAATAATAGCGGTATTTGCAGGAACGGGCAGTGAAAAGGGACAGTTCTTGGCTGTGTGCACTAAGAAGGCGCTGGAGAAGGGTGCTCACGCAGGAAAACTTATTCAAAAGGTTGCGGCAATAACAGGCGGAAAGGGCGGAGGACGTCCTGATATGGCTATGGCAGGAATAGGCGATAAATTCAAAATTGATGAAGCGTTATCTATGGTAACTGATTTTGTTACCGAAATGCTGGGCGGAAAGGAAGATTAATATGAATGATTGTTTGTTTTGTAAAATAATTAAAGGAGAAGTTCCAAGCACAAAGGTTTATGAAGATGATCTGGTGTACGCATTCAAGGATATTCAGCCGATGGCACCTGTTCATTATCTTGTAATACCAAAGGAGCATATTGAAAGTGCGGCAAAGATAACACATGAAAATTCAGCGGTTATTGCTCATATATACGAAGTTATCGCTAAGATTGCTAAAGACGAAGGTCTTGACGATGGCTTCAGAGTTGTAAACAACTGCGGAGAAATAGCAGGTCAGACGGTATTTCATATACATTTTCATCTTCTGGCAGGCAGAAAGCTGGAGTGGCCGGCAGGTTAAAACTTAAAGTCCTATTTTAGGGTAATGACTTAAAGCTCATAATTAAGGTATGGTGATTTATATGAAGCGAAAAATGGCGTGGATAGGTTTTTCTTATCTTTTCGGTCTGTTTCTCGCTTCATTTTTTAATGTAAGACAAAATATTATAATAGCTGTTTCGATTTTCCTTATAGCGGCTCTGTTAGTTTTAGCTGTAAAGAATGCACGGGAATTATTATTTATCGTTTCCGTTCCTGTTTTGATAGCAGTATGCTCGAATGTTACATATACTGAGTTTTTCTATAATAAGATAGTCTCATACAATGACAAGAGCATTAGCTTTGCAGGTAGGATAAAGGATATAAGTGAGCAGGATTCTGATAAGGTCTTGCTTACAGTAAAGGGCAAGATAAATGAAAAAACTAATACTGAGTTAGTCGTTTATACCGATATGACCGATATGGATTATTACGACACTATAGAGTTTACTGGCACAGTTAAGAAAATTGAGAACTCTGTCAGCTTTTCATCAGAGGACTATTATAAGCCAAAGGGTATTTATCTCAACTGCTTTGATGCAAAAAATGTAAAGGTAACGGGTAATTCATTTTCTATTAGGCGATATATAATGCACTACAGAGACTATCTGTTTAGTAAAATAAACAGTATTCTTCCGGGTGAGGAAGGTGCGTTCATCGGCGCAATGCTCTGCGGAGATAAGTCGGAGATGTCGCAGTCTATAAAGCTGTCTCTTTACAGAACAGGAATAGGACATATCTTTGCCGTTTCGGGAACGCATCTTGTAATTATAACTGCTATTATTTTGTTTTTGCTAAACGCTTTAAAACTTGGCGGAAAAATAAGATTTATCATTCTTGAGGCTTTTATTGCAATTTTTATAGTTTTTTCAGGAGCGTCAAGCTCGGTTATAAGAGCAGGAATAATGCTCACTGTGGTTTTTGCATCTGATTTGTTCAGAAGAAAACCAGATACCTTTAATACTCTTGGGTTATGCGCTGTTTTACTCACAGCACTAGACCCTTATCTGATAAGGAACCTATCCTTTGTTCTTTCAATGAGCGGTGCTTTCTCAATAGGCGTCGTAGCACCTTTTGTTATCAGAGAATGTAATTTTAAAGGTAGATTCAAATCCCTTAAAAAAAATGCAGTGTCTCTATTAACACTTTCTATTTGTATGCTGCCTATAAGTATATTCTGCTTTAACGAGGTATCACTTATTTCGCCGATTGCAAATATGCTTTTAATACCAATATGCTCAATAGCTCTGGCATTAGCGGTAGTAGTTGCTTTTTTCGGCGGCTTGAGCTTTATTGCAAATCCTCTGCTGATTGTTGCAGGACTGGGTATTAAACTTGTTTTGTATGTAGCAAGTCTTTTAAATAAAATACCTTTTAGCTATGTCTCTACGGGGAATTTATATTTAAAAGGCTTTGTAATAGCGGCGGTGATCATCTCAGCAGCGGCTTTGTTTAGGTACAGAAAAAGTGTTAAAAACGCATTTTTACCTGTAATTATGAGCATTGTTCTGGTTGTTGTCGGAACAACGGCTTCAATCGTTATAGACAGAGATACTCTTCATCTTTTGCTTTTATCTGACAAGGTTTCTAACGCTTTGCTATTGTATAAAGGAAATCAGGCTGTTATAATAGATTTATACGGCAAAGGCAATATGTCAGGCGCATTTGAAAACTATATTGAACAGTATGGCATAAGGTCGGTTGAAGCTTTGTTTATAAATAATAAAAACGCGAACAATGTAAATTCTAATTATAAAGAGGCAATATTTGTTGATATAAAAAACTCATACAGAGCAAGCGAGGGCTTATCAGATGACGATATTACATTTGTTTCTGAAAACACGGAGCTTGATACAAACGGATATAAAGTAAGGGTCTTAAAAGACGGAGGATATTTAATTTCATATGGCGAGATAACCGTTGAGTGTTCAAAATCGATTGAAAGTTCGCTGTTTGACACAAACGTGAAAATATTATATGATGATAAAAGACTGCTCTATGAAAATACAGACGTTTCTCTGTCAAGCGATAAAGGCGACGCTTTTAAAATAGCGTTAAAGAAGAATTCTAATTTTACAGTAAGGAGGTTGGAATAATGCCGCAGTTGAGCGATATTGAAGTTGCAAAACGCATTAGGACAGGCACTATTGATAATCTCTATTTTTTCTATGGACATGATGTTGCTTCATTAGAGGCTTACACCAAAAGACTGATAACAAAGGTAGTGCCTAATGACAGCCAAGACTTAAATCTCCATAAATTTGAGGGCAAAAGCCTTGATTTAGGGGAACTGAGCGATGTCTGCGAGGGACTGCCTATGTTTGCAGAAAGAACCTGCATAACTATAAATGACTTGAATGTTGAGTCTTTAAATAAAGAGGATATGGCTTATTTAAAAAACATTCTTTCCGATATTCCTCAAACTACTGTCGTTATAATCTATATGACAGGTATAAATGTTTACAAGTCTAAAACAAGGCTTCTTGATAAGACGGGTAGATTTGCTGCATTTTGTTCTAAAAACGGTGTAGCCTGTGAGTTTAAGTTTAAATCACAGAATGATTTGGCAAAAATTATTATTGCAAAGGTCGAAAAGCAAGGCTCGACGATTTCAAGGTCAAGCGCTGTTTATCTGGCACAGAAAACCCTTTGCGATATGCTGACGGCTAATAATGAAATTGCCAAGCTTTGCGCGTATGCAAACGGTCGTGAGATAACGAACGAGGATATAGATCTGCTCTGCTCAACTCAGGTTGAAACGGATTCTTTCAGGCTGGCTGATGCCATAGCTAGGGGTGAGGCTAGAAGAAGTTTCAGCATCTTAGACAGCCTTTACGCAGATCAGCTTGACACTGTTACAATAGTCGGCGGAATATCCGCATCGTTTATTGATCTTTACAGGGCAAGGCTTGCAAGAGATTCAAAGAGGACTTTTGAAAATGCTGCAGATGATTTCTCATACCCTAAAAATCTGGAGTTTAAAATACAGAATGCTTATAGAGATTGTTCAGTATACAAAACCGAACGGCTCAGAAAATGTATACAGTATTTAAGTGAGGCAGATCTAGATTTAAAGTCCTCAAAAACTGATTCAAGAATTATTCTTGAAAAGACTATTACAAAAATGCTTATGAGATGATAAGGAAAAATGATACATATTGACAAAGCTATAGTTGTAGAGGGCAAGTATGATAAGATAAAGCTGTCCTCAATATTTGACGCGCCAATCATAGTGACCGATGGATTCGGTGTTTACAAAAATAAAGAGATATCTTCGCTTATCAGGTTTTATGCCGATAACGGAGGCATTATAATTCTTACCGATTCTGATTCGGCTGGCTTTAGGATAAGAAACCATATAAAAGGTCTTGTATCTAACGATAAGATAACAAATGTGTATATTCCTGAAATTATCGGCAAAGAAAAGCGCAAGGACAAGCCTTCAAAGGAGGGTACTCTCGGTGTTGAGGGAATTGATAAGGATATAATCATCAAAGCCTTTGAAAATGCCGGAGTTCTCTTTGAAAATACGGTTTCTGACAATAGAAAAAGTGATGAATGTATAAGTAATATTGATTTATATAATTTAGGCTTAATAGGTATGAGCGGAAGCAAAAGAAAAAGACAGGAGCTTTTAAAAGATATGGATTTACCGAGTCATATTTCAACTAACGCTTTGTTGGAGCTTTTGAATAGGGTTATGACTAAAAAAGAGTTTCTAGATAAGTATTCAAAATAGTTTTGGGATAAGGAGGATTAGAATGAATGATGTAAAGACAGAATACAGTCATTTAATAGATTTGAATGACTATCCTGTTGAATGGTGGGAGCAGGTTGTAAATCTGGGAAAAGAGATTTACGAAAGCCCTGAAAGTTACGCACATAAGCTGGACGGAAAAATAATGGCTACTTTGTTTTATGAGCCATCTACACGGACTCAGATGTCGTTTCAGACTGCTATGCTGAGGCTTGGCGGAACGCTTATAGGATTTGATAACCCGTCCACATCTTCTGTTGCCAAGGGAGAGAATCTTAAAGACACTACAAAGGTAGTAAGCAGTTATGCGGATGTTTTAGTTATCAGACATCCGTTGGCAGGTGCGGCAAAGGCGGCGGCTCTAACGTCTGACTGCCCGATAATCAATGCAGGAGACGGTGGGCATCTCCACCCAACGCAGACGCTTACGGATATGCTTACTTTAAAGCTTGAGAAGGGAAGGCTTAATGATCTCACCATAGGTCTTTGCGGTGATTTGAAATTCGGCAGGACGGTACATTCGCTGGTCAAGGCGATGTCCTGCTTTAGCGGTAACAAATTTGTGTTTTTCTCAACGCCAGAGTTAAGAATACCGTCTTATGTAAGGGATATTCTCGACGCAGGCGGAATTGAATATGAGGAAATTGACGCACTGGAAAAGGGGATAGACAAGCTAGATGTTTTATATATGACAAGAATCCAAAGAGAGAGGTTTGCCTCAGAAGAGGAGTATTTTGCTCAAAAGGATATATATGTTCTTGACAAGCACAAGCTAAAGCGTTCAAAGCCTGATTTGGCGGTTTTGCATCCTCTGCCGAGGGTCGACGAAATAACTGTTGATGTTGACATCGACAGCAGAGCTTGTTATTTTAAGCAAGCGAGGTACGGAGTTTTTGTGCGAATGGCGCTGATTATTACATTGCTTGAAAATGATTGCTGTAAACCAAAGTTACTTTCTGGTAAAGAATATAAAAATGTCAAATGCTCGAATGAGAAGTGCATTACAAACTGCGAGCATTACCTGCCGAAAAGCTTCAAGGGCTTTGGGGACAACCTTGAATGTGAATTCTGCAACGAAAGGACGCTTCTTTAACTTTTAATACATATTGCCATAGATAGAGATAAGGCTGCAAAAATATAAAAATATAAAGAACAAAACAAAGCATTTTATTTAGAATGTGTAGGTACAAACAATGGAAAAACAAAATAAGCAAACGTACATTTACTGGGACAGGGTAGTTATTGCCCTGTGCATTTTTGTTCTTATTATTATTTTTATAGTTATGGGTATTAAAGGGATAATAAATGCTTTTACAGATGATGAAAAAAGCAAAGCTGTGCAGGCGGCAAACACCGATACTGCACTAATCGGTGAAGAGCAGGAGCTTCTTGTCTGCATTGACGCAGGTCACGGAGGCGAGGAGGATTGCGGAGCGCTCTCTAATGATGAAAAGAGATTTGAAAGCAATGATGATTTGAATATGGCTCTTGCTGTAGAAAAGAACTTAAAAAAGCTAGGTGCAGAAGTTCTTATGACAAGAACAGAGGATAAATATGTCGAGCTCTACAGCAGACCTGAGACGGCAAACGATGCAGGTGCAGACCTCTATGTCTCACTTCACAGAAACAGCGCGCAAACAGGTCGGGGAGTTGAAGTTTGGGTAAATTATGACGCTCCCGACGACGACACTTTACTTGCTAAGAATATTTTAGAAGGTCTTGACGAAGTGGGGATAAGCCAGAATAGGGGAGTACAGTACGGATATCAGGGCTATGACCCCACCGCAAAGGTTAATTATGTTGTCAATGAGAAATCAAATATGCCTAGCTGTCTTGTTGAACTTGGTTTTATTACCGACGACGAGGACAACAGGCTTTTTGACGAAAACCTTGACGCTTATGCAAAATCAATAGCGGAGTCTATAGTTAAATCCGCTGAAGAATTGAATATGGTTGAGATAAGCAACAAAGCTGAAAAAAATTAACCGGCGAGCCGCCGGTGGCACTCTGCCTTTGGAAAGTTTTGTTTGACGGCGAATATGCTTAAAAAAATCCTGGGAAATAAAAATTTCTCAGGATTTTTATATTTTACTTAATTAGTTTTATTTGTTTTCGCCTGAAATTACTTCTTTAAGCCCTGCGGCAAGACCTGCAAGCCCTTGAATTTCAGAAGGGATAATGATTTTTGTTGCTTTCCCGTCGGCGGCTTTCTGGAACGCCTCTAGGCTCTTTAGCTGAATGACCTGCTCGTTTGGATTAGCCTCGTTCAGCTTTTTGATACTGTCTGCAAGGGCTAGCTGTACCGTTTCAATAGCCTTTGCTTCACCCTCTGCCTCAAGTATTTTCTTTTGCTTGATAGCATCAGCTTTTAAAATTTCAGCCTGCTTTTCAGCTTCAGCGGCAAGGATTTTTGATTCCTTTTCACCCTCGGCAACTAAGATAGCCGACTTCTTTTCACCTTCAGCCTGCAAAATCTTTTCACGTCTCTCGCGCTCGGCTTTCATCTGCTTTTCCATAGCGTCTTGAATCTCTCGCGGAGGAAGTATATTTTTTAACTCAACTCGGTTCACCTTGATTCCCCAACGGTCGGTCGCCTCGTCAAGTATGACCGTGATCTTTGTGTTTATCGTATCACGAGAGGTTAGCGTTGCGTCTAACTCAAGCTCGCCTATGATGTTACGCAGGGTCGTGGCAGTTAAATTCTCTATTGCAGAAAGCGGTCGCTCAACACCGTATGTGTACTGCTTAGCGTCTGTTACCTGGAAGAACACAACTGTGTCGATCTGCATTGTTACGTTATCCTTTGTGATGACCGCCTGTGGTTTAAAGTCGACAACCTGCTCTTTGATTGACACCTTCTTTGCTACTCTGTCGACAAAGGGAATCAAAAAGTGCAGTCCTGTCTGCCAGGAGACACGGTATGCTCCAAATCTCTCAATTACATACACCTGCGCCTGTGGAACGATTTTTATACATGCAATAATTATAAGAAGTATTACTGCAAGTACAATGATAATTGGAATATAGCCCTCCATAAAAAATACCTCCATATTTATTATTAAAGTTTCTTGCTTCAGTTATTAATTTTTACATAAAGCTTTGAGCCTTCAATTTTAGTAACTGTCACATGAGAATCCTTTTCTATTATCTCACCTGTGTCTGAAATTGCCGTCCAGTCTACGCCATCGAGCCTTACACGACCTGTAGCTTTCAAGTTATCAATGTCTTCAATTACTTTTGCCGTTTTTCCGATAATTATTTTAATATTAGTATCTATATTATTTTTTGCGTGCTTTTTGGCAATTGGTCTTGTGCAGATAAGAAGTATAGCCGACACAAGAATAAAAACTAAAAGCTGTATCCACAGAGGAACATCAAATGCTGATAAAACCAGTGCAAAAAGAGAGCCTGCGGCAAACCAAATAGAAATTAACGCCATAGAAGTAGCAAATTCCACAACAGTAAATAAAACAAAGGCAATTAGCCACATATAAAGATATGTTTCCATATTTATCACCATTCAAATAATTATATAAAAGTTTATTGCTTATTAAAAAGTAGAATTACTTCTTTAAAATTATAACATAATTATCAAAAAAACACAACAGGTAAAATTTAATTTGTTTTTTAAAAAAATACTTGACACCCCTGTCGAAAAATGTTACAATATACACATCTTAGTTAAGGAGTGATATTTATGTGTATGGCAAACTCCCAGAAATTAACACGGGGGGGGGGCATTAAGCCTTACCTTTATTAGTTATGCACAAAATAATTCACTAATTATTTATTTAAAATCTAGCATTGGATTTACGACGTAGTTATGATAAGAGGATAACTACGTCTTTTTGTGTTTTTGGAGGTGATTGGAAATATTAATACAGTAAAGAACCGCAGACGTCTTTACAAGGAAGCATCCCAAGTCTGCAAATATATCTTGGAAAAATTTTATTTAGGAGGAAAATTTTATGAAGTTTAAAAAATTCTTGTCATTGCTTGCGTCATTGGCAATGACGGTAACAGCGGTTACTGGCGCAATGACGGTATCGGTCGTTAGTGCGGCTGATGGGCTTGCAACATCAGGAACTTGGGGAAGCAATGGAAAATGGGTGTTGAGCGAAGACGGCACTTTAACTGTAACTGGAACTGGTGAGTTAGGGAAAAATGCTTTTACGCCAAAATTGGAAAACGTATTAGTAAAATCGGTTAATAGGTTAGTTGTAGGAGAGGGAATAACTAAAATAGATAATAGCTTTACAGGAAGTGAATTTATATCAAATCATGTAACTGAAATGGTATTGCCTTCAACTCTAACGGGTAATTTATACAATTTTAACGCAGGGGGAACTTACGTGAAAGATATATATATATATTCACGTAATGTTACAGGATTTCGTTTGTCCGACCCCGGCAGCGGAACTGTATTTCACGTATATAAGGATAGCGACACTGAAAAGTACTTAAGGAGATTTTATGATAATACCGATTATATCAATGAAGAAATAGTATATATAGAAGGCGAAAGACCACAGGAACCGGAGCCTGTTCCTGCTGAGCTTGAACCGTTAACAAATACATCAGGTCCTGCTGGAGTAGGTTCAAAATATGAGTGGAATGAAACAAGTAAAACCCTTACATTCAGCGGAAAAGGTGCAATATCTATAGCTGAGTATTATAAAAAATATGCCGAAGAAACAGAACATATAGTAATAAAATCAGGAATTACTGTAATTAATTCTAACACAGGCATAGGTGGTGATTCGAATACTTGTGGTTCATTCACTGGGTTTACTGCACTTAAGGATGTACAGTTACCTGATGGTATAACAGAAATATCTGTTTGTGCGTTTAAAAATGACATAAACTTAGAAGAGATAAATTTCCCTGATAGTTTAAATGTAATCAGAGAATCTGCATTTAGTGGTACAAAGCTTAAATCTATAAATCTTCGAGAAGGAATGACAATCGGCGGAGGTGCATTTAACGGATGCGAATCACTAAAGGAAGTAACAATTCCAAAGAATGTTAGGCTTAAAAATATGAGCGAGACTGGCGGAGCAGGAATGCAGCGTGCATCAGTAACCTTTGCAAATTGTACAGGGCTTGAAAAGATAATTATAGAAGACGGAAGTCTGTTGACTGACGCATTTGGTAATGAATTCACACCAAATGGAATTCCAGATTGCTTTTGTCTAGGTTGTACATCATTAAAAACAGTAATAATTAAAGGTAATGTTGAACATATTGGAGAGTGGGCATTTAATAGCTCTTCACTAACTGATATTTATTTATATAATACAGGCTTGACTACAATTACGGCTAAAGGATCAGCTAGATATGAATTTTCAAATCCCACATTACCTATGGACTGGCGTGACTCTTTTTGGACTGGCAACAACCCAACTTTCCATGTAGTAAAAGGCAGCACGACCGAGCAAACGCTAATAGATGCAGGATATCTGACAGATGAAAATACAGTTTATTTAACTGATTTTACTGCACTGGATGAAAAAATTAAAGAGGCTGAGAATTTAGATACTAGCAAGTATACAGATGACACTGTAGCTGCTTTAAAATCAGCAATAGAGAGCGGCAAAACTGTTTTAAATAATGAAAATGCAACTCAAGATGAGGTTGACAAGGCTGTAAATGCAATAACTGCCGCATTAAGCGGTCTAGCTAAAAAGCCTTCGCAGGATTCAGTTAAACCAGGTACTACAAAGCTTTCAATTGATAACAAAATAACCAATACAAAATCACAGGCACAAAAGAACGCCGAAAATGCAATGAAGCAGGCAAAGATAACAAAGCTTACTGTTAAGAGCAAAGCAAAGAAGAAGATAACAGTTACCTGGAAGAAGGTAAGCAAGGCAAATGGCTATCAGGTACAGGTGTCAACAAATAAGAAGTTCAAGAAGAGCAAGATAATTCTTACAAAGACAACATCAAAGAAGAAGATAACAATCAAGAAGCTAAAGAGCAAGAAGACATATTTTGTAAGGGTTAGGGCATATGCAACCTATAAAGATTCAAACGGCAAGCCACAGAAGGTATACAGCAGTTGGATCAAGAAGACGAGGAAAGTAAAGGTTAAATAAGATTTCTTGAAAATTTCCAATATATTTATGAAAACCGCTCGGTTTTGGGATTCCCGGGCGGTTTTCGCTATATTAGAGGTAAGAAAATTAGAGGCAAGAAGCAAGATATTACTATCATAACTGTGTTTAAAAGACAAAATCTGATTCTTGTATCTGACTTAGGCGTTTATTAATTATCCATTATCCACTATCAATTGTCCATTATCCATTGTCCATTGTCAATTGATAAGCCTGCCGTTTCACTAACTTGAACATTTTTCAAAATTTAATATTTACTTTCTATGCACTTTATGGTATACTATAAAAAATACGAACAAAGGGTGTGTTCTGGTGAAACCGAAGTATAACAGGATTCTTTTAAAGCTGAGCGGTGAGGCTTTGGCAGGCAATAAGCAGATGGGCTTGAGTTATGATGTTATAACTTCATTCGGCAAGGCAATAAAAAAGACTGTTGATGCAGGTGTTGAAGTCGGTATAGTAGTCGGCGGAGGGAATTTCTGGAGAGGGCGTTCTAGCGGAGCAATGGACAGAACAAGGGCTGACCATATAGGAATGTTAGCCACGGCTATGAATGCTCTTGCGGTTGCAGACGGTTTAGAAAACTGCGGATTAGAGGTGAGGGTACAGACGGCAATATCAATGCCTCAGGTAGCGGAGCCGTATATCAGAAACCGTGCTATGCGACATTTTGAAAAGGGGAGAGTAGTTATATTCGGCTGCGGAACAGGAAATCCGTTTTTCTCAACAGACACGGCGGCGGCTTTGAGGGCGGCTGAAATTGAGGCTGATATATTCTTTAAGGCAACGATGGTCGACGGAGTGTATGATAAGGATCCGCATAAGTTCTCAGACGCAGTAAAATATGACGAGCTTTCGTTTGATGAGATTTTGTCAAAAGGATTAAAGGTAATGGATTCTACAGCGGCGGCAATGTGTAAGGATAACGATATACCGATTTATGTGTTCGATTTGGCTGACCCTGAAAACATATACAGAGCTTGCATGGGCGAATCTGTCGGCACAAAGGTAACGAACAGAAAATAGTACATAATAAAAATTTAACATAAAGGAGAATTCTTATGAAAGAAGTATTAAATAAAGCTGAGGAAAAGATGAACAAGACTATAAACGCTCTTAAAAATGAGTTTGCTTCTATCAGAGCGGGCAGAGCCAACCCATCGGTATTGGATAAGGTGCTGGTAGATTATTACGGAACGCCTACACCTGTAAATCAAATGGCGGCGGTTTCAGTATCGGAAGCAAGGGTATTGGTCATACAGCCGTGGGATAAGAGCCTAATTAAAGCCATTGAAAAGGCTATACAAGCGTCTGACATAGGTATAAATCCTTCAAACGACGGCAATGTTATAAGACTTACATTCCCTCAGCTTACAGAGGACAGGAGAAAGGAAATCGTTAAGGATTTGAAAAAGTACGGTGAGGAGGCAAAGGTTGCGATACGTTCTGCTCGCCGTGATGCTAATGATAAGCTTAAGGCTAAGAAGAAAAACTCTGAGCTTACTGAGGACGATTTAAAAAATGGCGAGGATAAAACTCAGAAGCTAACCGATAAATTCACAAAAATTATCGACGAGGTAGTTGCAGAAAAGGAAAAGGAAGTTTTAACTGTATAGTAATAATAGCAACTTGGACTTTATCGGAGGTTTAAAGCGTGGCAGTGAGCAGTAAAAAAGATGACAAAAGTGATATTTTAGTGCCGGTGCATATTGGCGTTATAATGGACGGTAACGGCAGATGGGCTAAAAAGCGCTTGCTTCCGAGAAAGTTTGGGCATAAAGAGGGCGCAAAGACATTCAAAAAAATAGCTTTGGCAGGCAAGGAAATGGGCGTTAAGTATATGACGTTCTATGCTTTTTCTACTGAGAACTGGAAGCGTCCTAAGGACGAAGTCGATGCAATAATGAAACTCTTTGAGGATTATCTTGACGATGTTTCTTCCTTTGAAAAGGAGAATATCAGGTTGATTTTTATTGGAGACAGATCAAAACTTTCACAAAACTTAAGAGATAAGATGAAACACGCAGAGGAGATTTCACGAGATTTTGATTCAATGACTGTAATACTGGCAGTAAATTACGGAGGTCAAAGTGAGATTTGCAAAAGTGTGAAAGAAATTGCAAAAAGAGTAAAAAATAACGAGCTTGATATTGACGATATAGACGAGAAGCTGATTGAGGAAAATCTTTATACGAGGGACATTCCCCCTGTTGACTTGATAATACGCCCAAGCGGAGAAATGAGACTTTCAAATTTCCTTATATGGCAGTCGGCGTATGCGGAGTATTATTTTACTGATATTCTGTGGCCTGATTTCAAAGAAAAGGATCTTGCGGACGCTATAAAGGCTTTCAGCGACCGCAGCAGAAGATTTGGAGGAATATAAATGCTGACAAGAATTATTTCTGCCGCTGTGGCTATAGTAATTGCAGTTATAGTGCTTTGCTTTCACAATACTATAGTGCTTAATATCGCTGTAGCGGCTCTTATTGAGATAGCTTTGTTCGAGCTTTTCAGAGCTGAGGATTGCTTGAAATTCAAGGTATCTCAGGCTTTATGTTATGTCTTTGCACTTTCAATTCCGTTTTCAAATTATCTTTTAAAGCTGAATGAAAACATAGTATATTATATTACCGCTGTGTTTTTGCTTTTTATGTTTATAGCTTTCCTCGGATATTATAAGACAATGAGATATGAAAAGCTGGCATTTATGATTTTTGTTTCATTCTTTGTTTCTGTATCTATGTCATCATTGCTTTATTTAAACCGAACAGGCGGAAAGCACGGATTGTTCTATGTTGTTATTACACTGTGCGGTGCGTGGCTTGCAGACAGCGGAGCTTATTTTGCAGGAACTTTTTTCGGCAAGCATAAACTTTGTCCGAATATCAGCCCAAAGAAAACTGTTGAGGGCTTAATTGGCGGAGTTATAGCAAACGGACTTATTTTAGTTATTCTGGGCTTTGGTTATTCTAAGATTGCTGGTATAGATGTAAATTATATCGCCTTGTTTGTTCTTGGTATGATTTGTGCTTTACTTGGACTTGTAGGTGATTTGACAGCTTCGCTTTTAAAAAGACAGACGGGTATTAAAGATTACGGAAACATTATGCCCGGTCACGGAGGAGTTATGGACAGGTTTGACAGCGTGTTGTTTGTTGCTCCGTTTATGACTGCTGCACTCAGCATCATTAATATTATTAAGTAAAATACGATAGGGGCAAGCTGATATGCTTACCCCTATCGAGTGTTTAATAAGGTTTTTAAAATGATAAGTAGAAATGATTAATTATGGGAGGTATGCTCTAATAGAGCATTTTCAGAAAGGTAATGAAAACCATATCTATTTTAGGCTCTACGGGTTCTATTGGAACTCAGGCATTAGATATTGCAAGACTGCATAAAATTAATATAAAAGCTTTGGCGGCAAACAGAAATGTATCTCTTTTAACCAAGCAGGCAAAAGAATTTAATGCCGAGTATGTTTGCATTTACGACAAGGAAAAATATAAAGAGCTTAAAGAAAATTTTATAGGTACAAAAATAAAAGTTCTCTGTGGAATGGATGGACTTTGCGAAATAGCGGTACTTGACGGAGTAGACATACTGCTCAATTCGGTAGTTGGTATGGTGGGACTGAGACCTACCTTAGAAGCTATTGAAAAAGGCGTTGATATTGCCCTAGCAAATAAAGAAACGCTTGTCACAGGCGGTAAGCTTGTTATTGACAAGGCTGCACAAAAGGGAGTCAAGATTCTTCCTGTAGACAGCGAACATTCAGCGATATTTCAGTGCCTTCAAGGCAATGAATTGAATGAGATAAACAAAATAATACTTACGGCGTCCGGCGGACCGTTTTTCGGATTTTCTAAAAGTGAGCTTGAGAATGTAAGCGTTGAACAGGCGCTTGATCACCCAAACTGGTCTATGGGTAATAAAATCACCATTGACTCTGCTACACTTATGAACAAGGGGCTTGAGTTTATAGAGGCAATGTGGCTGTTTGACTTAAAGCCTGAGCAGATTGAAATAGTAGTTCACAGGGAGAGCGTTATACATTCCGCAGTTGAGTATAAAGACGGCTCTGTTATCGCTCAGATGGGAGTGCCTGATATGAGACTTCCCATTCAGTATGCTTTGCTATATCCTAAAAGGCTTCATTGCAAGGAGAAAGCACTGTCGCTTACCGATTACGGAACGCTATCATTTTCAAATCCTGATTATGAAACCTTCGACTGCCTTAGAGCGTGTATTAAAGCCATAACAATAGGAGGGTCGATGCCCGCAGTTGTAAACGGAGCTAATGAAAAGGCGGTTGAGTTGTTTTTAAATAGAAAAATCTCTTTTCTGCAAATAGGTGAGCTTGTAACTTCGGCATTGGAAAGTATAAAGCCTTGTGAGATAACCTGCTTAGAGGACGTATTACAGGCTGATAAAACGGCAAGGGAATTTGTTTTGAGTAAAATTTAATTTTCTATTGAGAGGTTCAGATGGTTAGTATAATAATCGCAATAATAGTGTTCGGAATAATAATTATAGTTCACGAGTTTGGGCATTTTATCGCCGCTAAAAAAAGCGGTGTGAGAGTAAATGAATTTGCAATAGGTATGGGTCCAAAGCTTTTTTCAAAGCAGTATGGTGAAACAAAATATTCTTTGAGACTTCTTCCAATAGGCGGTTATTGCTCAATGGAGGGTGAGGATAAATCCAGCGAAGATGACAGAGCATTTTGTAAAAAAAGCGTTACAAAGAGGATTATCATTGTTGCTGCTGGCGCTTTGATGAATTTGGTACTAGGTTTTATCTTTATTGTAATAATGACTTCAATGAACGACACCTACGCAGGCACGACAATTTCGTGGTTTGAGGATAACGCGTCTTCGCAGGCGAGCGGACTTCAGGTTGGTGACAGAGTAATTAATATAAACGGTATGCACATTTTTACCGATACAGACTTTGCATATCAGCTTCAATCTGATAAGGACGGAATTTTTGATATGACGGTTATCAGAGACGGAGAAAAAAAAGAGCTAAAAGATATCAAGTTTTCAATGAGCGAGAATGATAACGGCAAAAAAACAAGCAGTCTGCACATTGATTTTAAGGTTGAGCCTGTTGAAAGAGGTATTAAGAGTATTGCATCTCAATCCTGGAGGAGAAGCGTTTCATATGCAAGGCTTATATGGGTATCACTAGGCGACCTGCTGACAGGACAGTATAAAATAAATGACTTATCTGGACCTGTTGGAATTGTTACAGCAATAAGCGATGTAGTTTCTAACGAAACGACAGATTCGGGAATTAACTGGCTGGAGCTTCTTCAAAATCTGTTTTCAATGGCGGCGCTTATTTCAATAAATGTAGGAATTTTCAATCTGCTTCCGCTTCCGGCTTTAGACGGCGGACGGCTTATCTTTTTAATAGTTGAGGGAATAAGAAGAAAGCCTGTAAGTCCTGAAAAAGAGGGAGCAGTGCATTTTGTGGGACTTGCGCTTTTGATGATGCTTATGCTTTATGTTACCTTTAACGATGTTGTTAAGCTAATAAATTGATAGGATACAAAATTAAACAGGAGTATTGCTCTTGGGGGTATTTAATAAATGAATAGAAAATGCAAGCCGGTCAAGGTAGGTGATTATACCTTTGACGGCAAGAAAATATATATACAGTCTATGCTGAATATTCCTGCTGAGGATATTAAGGGCAGTGTTGAGCAGGCGGTTGAGCTTGAAAAGGCAGGATGTGATATTATCCGTGCGGCAATACCTGATATGAATTCTGTCAGGCTCATTACAAAAATTAAAAATGCGGTGGATATTCCTCTTGTTGCTGATATTCACTTTGATTACAAGCTTGCATTAGAAGCGGCAAACGCAGGAGTAGACAAAATAAGAATAAATCCTGGAAATATCGGCGGAATGGATAATGTTAGGGCAGTTGCCAAGGCGTGCAAATCAAGGGGGATACCCATAAGGATAGGCGTCAATTCTGGCTCGCTTGAAAAGGAGCTTCTTGCAAAATACGGCTCGCCTACGCCAGAGGCTTTGGTGGAAAGCGCTCTGGGTCATGTTCAAATGCTGGAAGCGGCAGACTTTGACGATATAGTAATATCAATAAAATCTTCTGACGTTAAGACTATGATCTCAGCTTACAGACTATTATTTGAGAAATGCAATTATCCGCTTCATTTGGGAGTTACCGAGGCAGGAACAGAGCGAATGGGTCTTATAAAATCGGCGGTTGGGATAGGCTCTCTTTTGCTTGACGGAATAGGAGAGACGATAAGAGTTTCACTTACCGACGACCCTGTTAAGGAGGTATACGCTGCAAGGGATATTCTTAAGGCAATAGGGAAAGGAAACGGTGTGAAAATTATTTCCTGCCCTACATGCGGAAGAACAAAAATAGATTTGATTTCTTTGGCAAAAGAAGTTGAGGAGCGCACAAAAAATATTGATAAAAACATTACGGTAGCTGTTATGGGCTGTGTGGTAAACGGTCCTGGGGAAGCCAGAGAAGCAGACATTGGAATAGCAGGCGGAGATGGAAAAGCAGCGCTTTTTAAAAAGGGAGAAATGCTTTTTACAGTTGATGAGTCAAAGGCTCTGGACGCTTTGCTTTGTGAGATCGAAAAACTGTAAAAATCAGTGTGGGTTTAAATACATAGAAACGGAGGACAAGCCTGATAATTAATTTCAGGCTATAACGTGAAAAATGGAACAGCATTATATAAACACCTTTTTTGAGGATTATAAAAATATAATACCAAAAGATATTGGAAATGGCAGAATAATAAAGCTGACATTTGAAGATAAATACAGCTTAATGAAAATTACCGCTGCATTTGACAAGCTAATAAGCTATGAAGCTGCAAGTAAATTCGAGAGGGATTTAAGTTCTGCTCTTAAAATGTCTGATGTATGTTTAGATATTAAATACACTCCCGATATGTTTAGCATTGAATATTTCGGTGAGCTTATTAAGTTTTTAAAGGATTCATTTACGGTAGTAAACGGATTTTTAGATGACGCTGATGTTACATATGATGATAATGGCAGCGAACTTAAAATAAATCTAAAATCGGGCGGATTCAGTCTTTTGCAGAAAGCGGGTATAGAAACAGCTTTGCCTGATTTGATTTACAAGTTTTTTTCTAAGAAGGTTAAAGTCGTTTTTGCAGGAGTTCTTTCCACTGATAAAGAAGAACACGAGAAGTTTTATTCTGAAGCAATTTCTAATATACCGATGCCTGATCCGATAATTCAAAAACCGACAAAGCAAGATTTTTCAGTGTATGATATAGATTTTGCCGATAGCTATTTAGACGGAAGCGGAGCAAGGCTTTTAATGGGTAAGGTTATCAAACCTGTAAATAAACTTCTTCCGTTAAACGAGCTTAATATAGATATTGACGATGCTGTAGTATGGGGCGATGTTTTTCAGGTAAGCACAAGAGAAACAAAGTCGGGAATGCTTATTGCCGTTATTTACATAACTGACTATACAAATTCCTGCGCGGTAAAGCTTATAGGTTCTAAAAACAAAAAGGCACGGCTTTCAAAATCAAGGCTTGAAGCGATGCTTGGAGAAATGAAAAAGGGAACGACGGTTGTTTTAACAGGTGCGCTCAGTGAAGACGACTACGACCACAAGGAGTATTTTATTCCAAACGATATAATGACGATCCATAGAAGTGTAAAGAAAGATAATAGCGAGGTAAAGCGTGTTGAACTGCATTGTCATACTAATATGTCGGCAATGGACGCCGTTACGCCTGCTGATAAAATTGTCAATAAGGCTTTTTCGTGGGGACATAACGCTATTGCAATTACAGACCACGGTGTTATGCAGGGCTGTCCGGACGCTATGTATGCGGTAGATAAAATAAGAAAAGACGGCGGAGATTTTAAACTCATTTACGGCATTGAGGCTTATCAGGTAAACAGCGACACTCTGGATCAAAGCACGATTAAAAAGCCTTATCATCAGATCATTCTGGCGAAGAACAAAACCGGATTAAAAAATCTATACAAACTTGTATCATATTCAAACCTAAAATACTTTTACAAAAGGCCAAGAATTCCAAAGCAGGAGCTTATAAAGCACAGAGAGGGGCTTTTAGTCGGAAGCGCCTGCGAGATGGGAGAGCTTATACAGAATTACTTAGCAGGGAAGTCACATGAGGAACTGGCAGAGATAGCAAAGTTTTATGACTATTTGGAAATTCAGCCTATCGGAAACAATAAGTTTATGCTTAGAAGCGACCGTGACGTTTATAAAAACATCAAAACAGAGGAACAGCTTAAAGAAATAAACAGGTTTGTAGTTCAGCTTGGAGATGAGCTTGGAATACCTGTCGTTGCAACGGGCGACGTTCATTTTCTTGAGGAGGGTGATGCAACCTTCCGTGCGATTTTACAGGCAGGTCAGGGTTATTCCGACGCCGATATTCAAGCACCGCTTTATCTGAAAACTACCGAGGAAATGCTGGAGGAGTTTTCGGAATATCTGGGCGAGGAAAAGGCATATGAGGTCGTTGTTACAAACTCTAATAAAATTGCCGATATGACAGATCCCGAGCTAAGGGCTTTTCCAAAGGGAACCTTTACTCCGCATATCGAGGGTGCGGAAGAAGAACTGACAGATATTTGCTGGAATAAGGCTAAAGAAATCTACGGAGATCCTGTTCCTGAAATTGTACATAAACGCTTGCAGAGAGAGCTTGACTCAATTATAAAGCACGGATTTGCCGTACTTTATATAATTGCCCAGAAGCTGGTGGCAAACTCGGTTGAGAACGGCTATCAGGTAGGTTCAAGAGGTTCGGTAGGCTCGTCCTTTGTCGCTTCTATGGCAGGTATTTCAGAAGTTAATCCGCTTGTGCCGCATTATGTTTGCCCAAGCTGTAAGTACAGTGAATTTATAACAGATGGTACTGTCGGTTCCGGTTTTGACTTACCTCCAAAGGCGTGTCCGAAGTGCGGCAGCGATATGAACCGTGACGGTCACGACATTCCTTTTGAGACTTTCTTGGGATTCCACGGTGATAAGTCTCCTGATATTGATTTGAATTTCTCCGGCGAGTATCAGTCGAGAGCGCATAAATATACAGAGGAGCTTTTCGGCTCTGACCACGTTTTTAAGGCAGGAACTATTTCGGGCGTTGCTGATAAAACAGCTTACGGATATGTTATGAAGTATTTAGATGAGCGTGGAAGAAAGGCAAATCCTGCTGAGATTCAGAGGCTTGTAAACGGTTGTACTGGTATAAAGCGAACAACAGGACAGCACCCGGGAGGAATGGTTGTTATTCCGGCTGAGTATGAGGTTTATGATTTTACGCCTGTTCAGCACCCTGCTGAAAAAACCGACAGCGATATAGTTACTACTCACTTTGATTTTAATTCGCTTCACGATACTATATTAAAGCTAGACGAGCTTGGGCACGATGTACCGACGCTGTATAAGCATCTTGAGGATATGACGGGCTGTGAAGTAACTAAAGTGCCAATGTCTGACGATAAGGTGTATTCTTTGTTTACATCTACAGAGGCATTGGGCGTTAAGCCCGAACAGATTTTCGTAGAGACGGGAACGCTCGGTATTCCAGAAATGGGAACGCCTTTTGTAAGACAAATGCTTTTAGACGCACAGCCTAAAAATTTCTCCGACCTTTTACAAATTTCTGGGCTTTCTCACGGTACTGACGTTTGGCTGGGAAACGCTCAGGAGCTTATTAAGAACGGCGTTTGTGATATTTCCCAGGTAATAGGAACCCGTGACAGCATTATGACTAAGTTAATTTATTACGGAGTTGATCCGTCGCTTTCGTTTAAGATTATGGAGATAACAAGAAAAGGTAATGCGCCAAAGCTTTTGACAGAGGAAATGAAGCAGGAAATGCGCAACAACAATGTTCCTGAATGGTTTATTGAAAGCTGCTTGAAAATAAAATATATGTTCCCAAAGGCTCATGCTGCCGCTTATGTTACTGCTGCTATACGCCTCTGCTGGTTTAAGGTATACAAGCCGCTTGAGTTTTATTCTGCAATATTTACTGTAAGAGGCGAGGATTTTGACGCTGTTAGCGCAATAAAAGGAGAAGCGGAGGTCAAGCACAAAATTCAGGAGCTTAAATTCAAAAATGATAAAACGGCAAAGGAGGAGGGAACTCTTGATACGCTAATGCTCATTAATGAGATGTTGTCGAGAGGGTTTGAGTTTTTACCGATAGATATTTTTAAATCACATTCAACATTTTACAAAATCGAAAACGGAAAGCTAAGACTTCCTTTTTGCTCAATCAACGGAGTGGGAACAAGCGCATCTAAGAGTATTTACGAAAAGGCTCAGAGAGGAGATTTTATATCCATTGAGGAGTTTGCAAATCAAAGCGGAGTTTCAAAGACGGTTATTGAAACACTTAAAGATATAGGCGCGTTCGGAGATATTCCTGAAAGCAATCAATTTTCGCTTTTTACCATGTAAACAGATTGCTTTGATATTTGAATTGTGTTATAATAACTTTGGTGAAATTTATACTCGGAGTGACTTTATGGTAATCTTTAATGCAAAAATATATACTATGAATGACAATGATGAAATTATAGAAAACGGTTATGTCCAATATGAAAGCGGAAAGATAATCGGCGTCGGTGAGGGCTTTCCCGATAACGATGACGAAAGGTTAATTGATGCAAACGGCTGTTCTCTGTACCCCGGATTTATTGACGCACACACTCATCTTGGACTTTTCACAAGCGGCGTTGGAATCGAGGGCGAAGATTTCAACGAGGATTCTGACCCTATTACACCTCAGCTTAGCTCAATAGACGGAATTAATCCAATGGATTCAGCGTTTGAGGACGCGAGAAAAGCTGGTATAACGACTGTTGCTGTTTCCCCGGGAAGTTCTAATGTAATCTGCGGAAGCATTGCAGCAGTAAAAACCAAAGGTAAGCGTATTGATAAAATGTCGTTCGGTAAGGTTGGAATGAAAATAAGTCTTGGCGAAAACCCTAAAATGACGTATCTTGATAAGGATTCTTCACCAGTTACAAGAATGGCAATAGCGGCTCTTATACGTGAGGCTTTGAGTAAGGCTCAAAAGTATATGGTAGATAAGGAGTCAGGAGATGAAACTCCTGAATATGACGCAAAATGCGAGGCGCTGATTCCGCTTCTCAAAAAGGAAGTAAAGGCGCATTTTCACTGTCACAGAGCAGACGATATATTCACAGCGATAAGAATTGCCAAAGAGTTTGATTTAGAATATGTACTTATACATTGTACAGAGGGGCATCTTATTGCTGACGAGTTAAAAGCTGAAAAAGCAACTGCCGTTATTGGACCTATCCTATGTGACAAATCAAAGCCTGAGCTTGCAAATCTTACTCCTGAAAACGCCTATATACTTAACTCAGCAGGCATTGATATTTCTATTTGCACGGATCACAGCGAGGTACCCATTCAGTATTTGCCGATATCAGCAGGTATTGCGATAAAAAACGGTCTGGATTTCTACGAGGCATTAAAAGCAGTTACTAAAAACCCTGCAAGGCAGTTGGGATTGTTCGATAAAATTGGTTCAATAGAAATTGGTAAGGATGCAGATTTAGTGATGTTTAAGGGTAATCCATTTGAAGTAATGAGCAGCCCCGTAATGGTGGTAATAAACGGAGATGGAATATAAATGAGAGAGATAAGCGTAAAGGAAGTTGAGAAAAAGGTTGCAGAGCTTTGCATAAGAGCAAATCTTAATCTGCCAAAGGATTTAGAGGATTGTATAAAGTGCAGAGCAAAAGAGGAGAAGTCAGATGTTGGCAGGAATGTATTTTCAGATATAATTGACAATATAAATGTGGCACGAGAAGAAACCATACCGATTTGTCAGGACACAGGTATGGCGATTATTTTTCTGGAAATAGGGCAGGACGTACATTTTATTGACGGTTCATTATATGAGGCGATAAACAGGGGAGTTGCCAAGGGATACACAGACGGTTACTTGAGAAAGTCGATAGTATCTGACCCTCTGGAAAGGGTCAACACAAATGACAACACTCCTGCGGTTATACATACAAAGATAGTTGACGGCGATAAGGTTAAAATAATGGTTGCTCCAAAGGGTTTTGGCAGCGAAAATATGTCGGCACTCAAAATGATGACGCCGTCTGCAACATACGATGAGATAATAGATTTTGTAGTAGAAACTGTAGCGAATGCCGGTTCTAATCCATGTCCGCCGATAGTAGTTGGCGTGGGCATTGGCGGAGATTTTGAAAGCTGTGCATATAACGCAAAAAAAGCCCTGTGCAGACCTGTGTCCATAAGAAATCCCAAATCGCTTTATGTAGATTTAGAGAACAGAATGCTTGAAAAAATAAACAAGCTTGGCATAGGTCCTCAAGGCTTCGGCGGAACTGTAACGGCATTGGCAGTAAATATTGAACAGTCTCCTACTCATATCGCAGGATTGCCTGTAGCTGTAAATATTGGCTGTCACGTTACAAGGCACGCAAATGCTGAGATTTAAATTAAATCGGCAACAAATCTTAAGCGCTTTAAGTCGAATATTTTTATATAAAACGGTTGACAAAATACTACTTATGTGATAAAATGCTTTAGTGGTATTTTGCCGGTGTGATGGAATTGGCAGACGTGCTGGACTCAAAATCCAGTGGTGGAGACACCGTACCGGTTCGACCCCGGTCACCGGCACCAGGATAGTTAGTAAGGTTTTTTAGCGAGAAAGCTCCGATTTTTCGGGGCTTTTTTGCATTGAAAAATTTTTACAATAAGCCATTTTGCTTATTTTTTAAAATAAATGAGGGATATAGGTAATTTTTTTCGTCTTAATTAGTAAGGGGATATCTTCTAATGCTTGAGAAGGAAGGTGATTTTTAATGTATACGGACAATGCAATTGTAGCGTTGTTTTGGGAGAGAAATGAGGATGGCATAGATTTATTGCATAAAAAATACGGTCAGGATTTAACTTATATATCATATCGTATTTTAAACAATATGTCAGATGCAGAGGAATGTGTTAATGAAACATATTTACGTACATGGAATTCAATTCCCCAAGCACGACCTAATTCGTTACTTGCGTATACTGGAAAAATTATACGAAATTTATCCATTGATCAGTTAAAGAAGAAATTGAGTAAAAAAAGAGAATGCGATAATTTTTCGTTACTTTTGTCAGAACTTGAAGACTGTATTATTTCGGATAATAATGTAGAAACAGAAGTAGAGTATAAAGAACTGTCTGATGCAATATCTATGTTTCTTAAAGAACAAAATAGAGAATATAGATATTATTTTATTGAGCGATATTGGTACGCTAAATCCATAAAAGAGATAGCTGAAAAATATCATGCAACAGAAAAAAGGGTTGAATCAGTATTGTATCGCTGCAGAAAAAAATTGAGATTGTTTTTAGTAGAAAGGGGATATTCTTTATGACAAGTTTTCAGTTGTTTGAAGCAATAGGAAGCATTGATGATACTCTTATTGCAGAAGTAAGTAATTCATCATATAAAAAGCAAAAGAAAATTTATACTATATCAGTGTTAGCTACATGTGCGGTGTTAGCTATCTGTGTCTTTGCAAATTATGAGAAAATACATCAGATTAATACAGATAATCGAACAAATGAAATAGTATATCATACACCAACAGTAACGCTACAAGGAAATTCAAGAGAAGAAGCAATTGATAATGTAGTAATAAACAAGATTGATTCATTGTATTCAAATGCGAAGTTTGGTGGAAAACTGAAAGAAGTGTCAGAAAGACAATGGCAAAAACAATATGGCACAGAGGACTTCTTGAAAGCATACAAGAAAAAGTATAAATTTAGTTTTTCAGATGCTAAAAAAATTTTATATGGAGTTGTGGAACTTGAATTGCCAAATAATCAAGTTGTAGAGATTTTAGTTTCTAACGGAGAAATGCTAGACAGTTCATTCAAAGAATTGAAAAAGACTTTAATAGGTAACAGCGAAGTTGCCATATGTAAAATGAATAATAGAAATTTTTGTGCCATTGTTTATGGTGAAAATGCTGTTTATACTATTGAAGGAGACGACAAAATGAATAAAAATCAATTTATTATGCTGTTAAAGAAATTTTTAAAATAAGAATTAGAAGGAAGCTTAAATGAGTTATAAAGCGAAATTTTATTTTGCTATAAAAAACAAATTTTGGTCAAAGGTTGTTAATAAGAAAGTACGATAGACAGAAAAGGCGTTCAGGTCAATAATGACTTGGACGCTTATGTTTAATAAAGCAAATGTTGCATAAAAGCAGAAAATATTATATAATAATCTTAACAAGGGAGCGGTTTAATGGTATTTTAGATTCGAAGGCGTATGACTGTTTTGTAAGATGTAGACAACTTAAAAAGGATATGGTATAATTTATAAAAAGAGAAAATGTGAAGTTTTATTTTTCAAACTAATTAAGGAGTAGATAAAATGGTTACAAAGAAATTTCAGGGTTTAGAGTTATCAGCACTTGGATTAGGTTCTATGCGTTTGCCGGTAATTGATTACGACGATTCAAGAATTGACGAAGAAAAAACAGCGGAAATGGTTGCATATGCTATGGAGAATGGCATTAACTATTATGATACGGCATGGGGTTATCATGGGCATAATTCAGAAACTGTTATGGGTAAGATTTTGAAGAATTATCCTCGAAACAGCTTTTACCTAGCCTCAAAGTTTCCTGGATATGATCTTTCAAATATGCCAAAGGTTGAAGAAATATTTGAAAAGCAGCTAAAAAAGTGCTGCGTAGATTATTTTGACTTTTATTTGTTCCACAACGTATGTGAGATGAATATTGATGCTTACCTTGATGAAAAATACGGTATTTTTGAGTATTTGATTGAGCAGAAGAAGAACGGACGTATTCGTCATTTGGGCTTTTCTGCGCATGGAAGTCTTGACGTTATCAAAAGGTTTCTGGATAAGTACGGCGAGCATATGGAATTTTGTCAGCTTCAGATAAATTATATTGACTGGACATTTCAAAATGCGAAAGATAAAGTTGATTTATTAAATAAGCATAAGATTCCAATATGGGTTATGGAGCCGCTGCGTGGCGGTAAGCTGGCAAAGTTACCTGAAAGCGAGGAAGAAAAATTAAAAGAACTTCGCCCTGATGAAAAAATACCGGCATGGGCATTCAGGTTTTTGCAAAGTATCCCCGGTGTTACTATGATACTTTCCGGAATGTCGAATTATGAGCAGCTTCAGGAAAACATAAAAACATTTGAAACAGAAAAACCGTTGTCAAAGGAAGAAATGGAAACTTTGCTGAAGATTGCAGATAACGCACTAAACGGAGTTCTTCCCTGTACTGCTTGTCATTACTGTGTCAGTCATTGTCCTAAGGGACTGGATATTCCGACACTTTTGGAGTTATATAACGAGCATAGCTTTACAGGAGGCGGTTTTATTGCGCCTATGGCGCTGATGGCAATATCAGAAGAAAAGCATCCGACTGCCTGCATAGGCTGCAAAAGTTGTGAGGCAGTTTGTCCTCAGCAGATAAAAATATCAGAAGCAATGTCTGATTTTGCAGTAAAATTAAAGGGTTAAGGTTTTTAATACTGTATATTAGAATTGTTTTTGGCACTAAAATATGAGAGAATATAGTAAACTTAATATTTCAAAAATCAAGGCACATAGAATTAGAAATCTATGTGCCTGTTTTGCGATGTAATATGTAAATTATCATTCAGAAAATTCAGCGATGTAAGGAAGATTTCTGTAATATTCACCGAAGTCTAAACCATATCCGACGACGAAAATATCAGGAATAGTAAAAAGCGAAAGATCTACTTTTAAATCAACGGTGCGTCTGCTGGGCTTGTCCAGCAAAGTAATTATTCTTAGTGAAATTGGGTTTCTTGCTTTGAGAAGATTTACAACATCGTTGAGTGTTCTTCCGGTGTCAATAATATCTTCAACAATAATAATATTATATTTGCTTAAATCCTGTGTTAGATCCATAGTAATTTTCACATTTCCTGACGATAGAGTGCCGTCGTAATAACTTTCAGCGGCCATGAACCCGATTTCGCAAGGTATATTTATCTCTTTGCACAAGTCAGCGAGGAACACAAAAGAGCCTTTTAATATGCTTACAAGCAGTATAGGTGTTCCACCGTATAAGGAATTGATAATTTTTCCTGCTTTTTTTACAGCAGATTTAATTTCATTTTCTGAAATAACAATACGTTTTATTTTTTCTAGAAATGCATTTACATTTTTAAATTCCATAATATCTTCCTCATTTATAAGTTATTATTTATATTAATTTTACGATTTTAAGATAGTTATAATATATCATTTTTAATTTGTTTGGTCAATTAGTTTACAAAAAACACGCCCTGCTTTTTTGCACGACGTGTTTTTGTTCTATAAGTTTTTATTTTGGCAGATTTCTTTCTGAACAGACATTGTCTCAAGAGTGTCTCCAAGCTGAACTAATATTGCTCCGAGAAGAGCAATTTCGTCGTCGTTTAGCTTTTTAAATAATATGTTTGCTATCGCTGTTACAACCGCTGAAATTTCACAAGAGTTCATATAATCATTCCTTATTTTTGAATATTAATATTGTATGTCATTTTATACGTTAATGTGATACTTTTGACAACTTTGATAAACATATTATAAATTAAAAATGTATTTTAACTCTTACATTTTGTCATTTCTCACAAAATAAAAAGTTTTTGTTATTCATTTTTTACATATTGGGTGTTGACATTTTTATTCTATTTTGCTAAAATTTATTTATTAAGTATCAAGACAAAAAACACAGTGTCGTGCAGTTGTTACGATACTGTGTTTTTCACATTTTATTAAGATATATTATATTCAGCAGTTTATGAATTATATAAGTTATATGTTTTGGCATTGGGCGATATAATACTAAGTGAAAATAACAGGAGCGTTTACAATGACTGCACCAAACGGTAACCCTCTAAGAAATATTCTAAGGGAAATGATTCCCGGATTGTTGGTTTTAACATTTATTTCGTTTCTGGTTTCTTTGTTTTGGGGATTTAAATTGCCTGTTTTAATAGGATTTTTAGTAGGTTTGGTTTATGTTGTTTTGTCTTATTATTATTTATCTGAAACAATTTGCCGTGCAGTAAAGCGAAGCAAAAAGACTGCTCAAAGAATGATGTTTATTTGCTATTTGTCAAGATATCTTATACTTGTTCTGTTGTGCTTAATTGCTGTAAATGTAAAGTTTATTAATGTTTTCGCAGTGCTGATACCTCAGCTTTTTCCAAGACTGGTGTTAACGCTTAATAATTTCAAAGAAAGGAAGGCGATTAAAAATGATGAGTCCTCAGTTGATTAGCGGCGCATTGGATATTCACGGACCTAAGGTCGTCTTTACTATTCCTTATATAAATGTTGATATAACTGAATCCACTGTTGTGGGCTGGTTTATAATTGTTGCTATTGCGGTTTTGTGCAAATACTTAACTCACAACTTAAAGGTCAAGCCTGAAACTAAAAGACAGGTAATTGCCGAGTATGCAGTGGAGTTTGTAAATAAAAGCGTTCGTGATTCTATGGGCGAGAAGTATATGTGCTATGCGCCTTATATTGCAACTCTTTTGGTTTACGCAGGACTGGGAAGTCTGGTAAGCATAATCGGACTTCGTTCTGTAACGGCGGACGTTAACGTAACAATTTCGTGGGCGCTTATAACATTTGTTATGATAATTTA
Source organism: uncultured Clostridia bacterium (assembly GCA_947630825.1). Classification (GTDB taxonomy): domain Bacteria; phylum Bacillota; class Clostridia; order Oscillospirales; family Ruminococcaceae; genus UMGS1601. Next base: position 62,841 of record CANRJA010000002.1, read on the forward strand.
TACAAGGTTTAAGAACAAGGGCTTTATCGGCTTTTTCAAGACCTTTGCAGAGCCTGTTCCTGTCATAACCCCTATAAATATAATCAGTGAGTTTGCAACACCTGTTTCAATGGCTTTCCGTTTGTTCGGCAATGTTGCGGGAGGAATGGTTATAACGGGAATACTCTATATGGCTTTAGGAGGCTTGTCGGAGCTTTTGCATTTGAGCTTTAGTATAGGCGGATTTACCATTAATATAGCGTCGATAGGTATTCCGGGAATTCTGTCTATATATTTTGACTTGTTTGTAGGCTGTATTCAGGCATATATTTTTGCAACGCTTACAATGGTTAATGTTGCAGGAGCCGCTGACTAGCGTTTGGTTTGAAATTTGTAAAAATCAACTGATGTAAGAGATTCTGACAGTCAGTTGTTTAATAAAAAAAGAAAATTAAATTGTATTGGAGGATACTATTATGGATTTAATTGCAAGAGCAATAGTTATGGGATGTTCCGCACTCGGAGCAGGATTGGCAATGATAGCAGGTATCGGACCTGGTATCGGTGAAGGTTTTGCAGTAGGAAAGGCTATCGAGTCAATGGCAAGACAGCCGGAGGCGTCTGGGGACTGCACAAGAACAATGTTTATTGGCTGTGCAATTTCTGAGTCAACAGGTATTTACGCATTCGTAGTTGCTTTGCTTCTTATGTTTGCAAACCCGTTTATCGGCAAGCTGTAAAAAGCATAATTAATATGCAAAGGCAAGTCTAAACTTTGCCTTTCAAAATGCAAAAACATTGAGAGGAGGATTGCTCCGAAAGGGGCAAATCGAAAATGATTTACGCCAGAGTAACTGATTTTTTCTCAATAGATTTGGGAACTATTATCCCTACATTGCTGAATACTTTAATTATGTTTTTGGTGTTAAAGCACTTCTTCTTTAAGCCCGTAAACGCTGTTTTGGATAAGCGAAAAGCTGAGGTCCAAAAAACATACGACGACGCTGATAGGGCTAATAAAGTGGCAGAGGAATACAAAGAGGAGTATACTCAAAAGCTTTCGGGAGCAAAAGAGGAATCGGCAAAAATAATTGACACAGCGACCAAGAGGGCAAATTCTCGCTCTGATGAGATCATCACCGAAGCAAAGGCAGAGGCAAAGCATATTGTTGCCAATGCGCACAGTGAGATTGAAAAGGAAAAGAAAATCGCCGTTAATGAGATCAAAGACGAGATCACAGGAATGGTATTTGACGTTGCGGGTAAAGTTGTCAATAAAGAGCTTAATACCAGCGACAACGAAAAGCTGATTGAAGAGTTTATTGAAAATGTAGGTGAGCTGTAATGAAGGGTTCATTAGAAGCTAATTATGCTGAGGCTTTGTTTGAGCTTTGTAAAGAGCGCGATAATTTAGACGAGGTACATTCAGAATTGTTGTGGCTGTCTGAAGTTGTTGAGAAAAATAATGAGCTTATTAAATTTCTGAATGCTCCGACGGTCGAGCCGGATGATAAGAAAAATGTTTTAAAGAATGTATTTGAAGGTTGTCTTTCAAATACTTCCTTTGACTTTCTATGCGTTGTTGCAGACAAAAAGCGTATAAGGTATCTTCAAAAGATTATTGAAAGCTTTAACGCTTTATACAACGAGGAAAACAACATTTTAGAGGTAACAGCTATAACAACAGTACCTCTGTCGGATTCGCTCAGAGAAAAGCTGATTGCAAAGCTTGAGAGCGTTTCTAAAAAGACAATAGTTTTATCTGAGAAGATAGATAAATCTATAATCGGCGGAATTGTACTTGAATACAGCAACACTCAGATTCAGGGAAGCATAAAGCACAGGCTTGATGAACTGAGAGCCAGAATAAACTCAGTTATAGCATAGAATAATTTGAATTGATTTTTATATGCATATGCGTATAAATTTACTTATGTTTTTTTGCCCTTGGCGGAAAAACTAATAGCTATACTGTATATTATGGTATAGCAGGTTTTCAGAAAGGTATGGTATTTGATTATGAAGTTACGTCCTGATGAGATCACAAGTATAATCAAAGAACAAATAAAGAATTATCAAAGTGAAATTCAATATGCCGATGTAGGAACGGTTGTAACAGTCGGCGATGGAATTTCTAAGATACACGGTCTTGACAACTGTATGTCGGGAGAACTGCTCGACTTCGGCAACGATGTGTTCGGAATGGCTCTTAATCTTGAGCAGGACTTTGTCGGAGCGGTTTTGCTTGGCGATGAGGAAAACATAAAAGAGGGTACGCTTGTAAAGAGAACGGGCAAGATAGTATCTGTTCCTGTGGGAGACGAGCTTATCGGCAGAGTTGTAAACGCTCTCGGAGAGCCTATCGACGGAAAGGGCGCAATTCTCACCAAAGAGACAAGACCTGTCGAGTGTCCTGCATTCGGTATTATTACAAGAAAGTCGGTAGACCGACCGCTGCAAACTGGTATTAAGGCTATAGATTCAATGATCCCTATAGGCAGAGGACAGCGTGAGCTTATTATAGGCGACAGACAGACTGGTAAGACCACCATTGCTCTTGATACTATAATCAATCAGGCAGGTAAGGACGTTATCTGCGTCTATGTTGCAATAGGGCAGAAAAGCTCAACTGTTGCTGACGTTGTAAACACTCTTACAAAAGCGGGCGCTATGGATTATACAGTAGTTGTAAGCGCATCAGCGTCGGAGCTTGCGCCATTACAGTATATAGCGCCTTATTCAGGCTGTTCTATAGGCGAGCATTTTATGCTTCAGGGTAAAGATGTTCTCTGCGTTTATGATGACTTATCAAAGCACGCTGTTGCTTACAGAACGATGTCTTTGCTGTTGCAAAGACCAACAGGACGTGAGGCTTATCCGGGAGACGTATTCTATCTCCACTCAAGACTTCTGGAGCGTGCTTGTAATCTGAACGAGGACTACGGCGGAGGCTCACTTACAGCGCTTCCTATTATAGAAACTCAGGCAGGAGACGTTTCAGCTTATATTCCTACCAATGTTATTTCAATAACAGACGGACAGATTTTCTTAGAGAGCGAGCTTTACCATGCAGGTGTAAGACCTGCTGTAAACCCGGGAATTTCGGTATCGAGAGTTGGAGGAGCGGCTCAGATAAAGGCAATGAAAAAGGTAGCAGGTTCGTTAAAGCTTTTGTATTCGCAGTACAGGGAGCTTCAGTCCTTCTCACAGTTCGGCTCTGATTTGGATAAAGACACAAAGCGCAGACTTGATCAGGGCGAGAGAATAGTTGAGGTTTTAAAGCAGGATAAGAGTACGCCTATTAAGGTTGAAAATCAGGTCGTTATTATTTACGCAGTTGTAAACGACTACTTAAAGGATATTCCTGTAGATAAAATAAAGGAATTTGAATCTGAGCTTTACAGCTATATGGATTCTCAGGGCGCAGATATCATAAGCGATATTTCAAAGACAAAGGATCTTTCAGAGGAAACAGAGGAAAAGCTGAAAGCTGCTTTGACAAAGTTTGTTGAGGATTTTAAAGCGTCTGAAAAATAATATTATCTTTACAAGAAGGTGATAACGTGGCAACGGCTAATATAAAAGACGTCAAGCGCAGGATAAAGAGCGTTGAGAACACTATGCAGATAACAAAAGCTATGGAGCTTGTTGCGACTTCAAAGCTGAGAAGCGCAAAAGAGAGAGCTGTTGCTTCACAGCCTTATTTCAACACGCTTTATGAGACAATGTGCGAGATTCAGTCTGACAGGGGATTTAAGTCTATATACACCAAAAAAGAGTTTCTAAAAACTGTTTTGGTCGTAGTTTTAGCAGGCGACAGAGGACTTGCAGGTGGTTTTAATCACAATGTACTCAAGCTAGCTGAAGAGAAAATCAAATCTCTTGAGAAAGACGGCAGAACTGTAAAGGTTTTTCCGATAGGCAAGAAGGCTGTTGAGTATTTTGAAAAGCGAAAATATGAAATATACAATAAAGAGTATCAAATAAGCGAGAACCTTACTATGAGCAGGGCTATCAGTTTAAGCGAAAAGGTTATATCGGGCTTTAGAAACGGAATATATGACAAGGTAGAGCTTGTATATACGACCTTTGTTTCAACTCTAGTGCAAAATGCTATGAGCGTTACTGTTCTACCTATAGAAAGCAATGATCTAAAGGATTTAGATGATACAAAGGATAACTCAACGAGTAAAGATAAGGTGAAAAAATCAGCTTTAACGCTTTATGAGCCGTCGGCTGAGGAGGTTTTTGACGGACTTATACCAAAGTATATTTCGGGATTGTTGTTTTGTTCTATAGTTGACTCTTATGCGTCGGAACAGGCTGCAAGGCGGACGGCTATGGAATCTGCAAGCGATAACGCAAGCGAGATGATAGACAGCTTATCTCTTTTATATAACAGAGCAAGGCAAGCTCAGATTACTCAGGAGTTAAACGAGATAGTCGCAGGACAAATGGGTAATAATTAGAAAGGTGGCAGGACAAGTGAGTGATAAAAATGTCGGAAAGATTGTGCAGATAGTCGGCGCGGTTGTCGATATTCAGTTTGATAAGGATAACCTTCCCAATCTTCTGCACGCTATTGAAATTGATAATAACGGAAAAAGGCTGGTTGTAGAGGTCGCTCAGCATATAGGCGACGATGTAGTTCGATGCATTGCTATGAGCTCGACCGACGGTCTTGTAAGAGGTATGGACGCTGTGAACACAGGGAAGACTATATCCGTTCCTGTTGGAAAGGAAACCCTTTCAAGAATGTTCAACCTGCTGGGTGAGCCTGTTGACAACAAGCCCGCGCCCGAAACTAAAGAGAGATGGGAGATTCACCGAAATCCTCCGACTTACGAGGAGCAGGCGGCTTCTAATGAAGTTTTGGAAACAGGTATCAAGGTTATCGACCTTATTGCTCCTTACTTAAAGGGCGGAAAAATAGGTCTTTTCGGCGGTGCCGGAGTAGGCAAGACCGTTTTAATTCAGGAGCTTATAAACAATGTTGCCAATCAGCACGGAGGTATATCCGTATTTACAGGAGTTGGCGAGAGAACCCGTGAGGGTAACGACCTTTATCATGAAATGAAGGAATCGGGAGTTTTAGACAAAACCGTTTTGGTTTACGGTCAGATGAACGAGCCTCCCGGAGCAAGAATGAGGGTAGGGCTTTCGGGACTGACAATGGCTGAATATTTCAGAGACGTTGAGGGACAGGACGTACTTTTGTTTATAGATAACATTTTCAGATTCACACAGGCAGGCTCTGAGGTGTCGGCTCTATTGGGTCGTATGCCGTCAGCCGTTGGTTATCAGCCTACGCTTGCGACCGAGATGGGCGCTTTGCAGGAGAGAATTACATCAACAAGCAAGGGTTCAATAACCTCGGTTCAGGCTGTTTATGTTCCTGCCGACGACCTAACCGACCCTGCTCCTGCAACAACATTTGCACACTTGGACGCAACTACCGTACTTTCGAGAAATATTGCTTCTCTTGGTATTTATCCGGCTGTTGACCCGCTTGAGTCAAACTCAAGAATACTTTCTCCTGAGATAGTGGGAAAAGAGCATTACGAGGTTGCAAGAGAGGTTCAGTCGATACTTCAAAGATACAAAGAGCTTCAGGACATTATTGCAATTATGGGTATGGACGAGTTGTCTGACGATGATAAGATCACGGTAAACCGTGCAAGAAAGGTCGAGAGATTCCTTTCACAGCCGTTCTCGGTTGCTGAGCAGTTTACCGGAATGAAGGGCAAGTATGTTCCTATCAAGGAAACAATACGAGGATTTAAAGAGATTATTGAGGGCAAGCACGATGATATTCCTGAATCTGCATTTCTATTTGCAGGAACTATTGATGATGTTGTTAAAAAGGCAAATGCAAGCAAATAGTCATTAAATCTTAGAAGGGACAGCGTGAAATTTCAACGCATAAACGGTGATTAACTATGAAACCTTTTAAACTTAAAATTGTCACACCTGAAAAGATTTTTTTTGACGGTGAAGCAGAGCAGATAACAATTAGAACCACAGAGGGCGATATAGGCATACTAGCGAACCATATAAAGTATGTCTGCAATATTGTTGCAGGGCCTTTGAAAATAAAAGACAGCAGAGGAGAGCGTGAAGCGGCGCTTTCGGAGGGTATTTTAAAGGTGTCTGACGAGGGTGCAACAGTTTTGGCGAGCGCTGTTGAGTGGGCGGACGAGATAGATTTGGAGAGAGCCGAAAGAGCAAAGAAGAAAGCCGAGGACATACTCTCTGATAAATCAAGAGCCGATGAATTTGGCAGAGCGGAAATAAAGCTAAAAAGAGCGCTTGCGAGATTAAGTGTTGGACAGAGGCAGCGGTGAGCGGCGATATATAAATATGATAATAGAGTATAGGAGTATGATTATATGAATTATAATTTTTCCGAAAAGGTGTCTAATCTTCAGGCGTCGGCGATTCGTGAAATACTTAAGTTCACATCCGACCCCGAGGTTATTTCTTTCGCAGCCGGAAATCCCGCGCCTGAGGCTTTTCCTGTAGAAGACGTAAAGAGAATTTCAAAGGATATTTTAGAGAAAAATCCTATATTAGCGCTTCAATATTCAGTTACAGAGGGATATACACCTCTGAGAGATGTTCTCAAAGAGAGAATGAAAGAGCAAGAAAATTTTAATCCCGATAGTGATGAGTTGATTATTACGTCCGGCGCACAGCAGTCTAATGAGCTTGCGGCGAAGGTTCTCTGCAACGAAGGCGATACTATAATCTGCGAAGCGCCGTCTTTTATAGGTTCGCTTAATGCTTTTAAGTCTTATAACGTCAATCTTGTTGGCGTAGAGCTTGATGACGACGGCATAAACATAGAAAAGTTAGAGAAAACAATTAAGTCAAACAAAAACACTAGACTTATTTATCTTATTCCGAATTTTCAGAATCCAACGGGGCTTACAATGTCTCTTGAAAAGAGAAAAAGGGTTTATGAGCTTGCAGAGAAGTATGATGTTTTTATTTTAGAGGATAATCCCTACGGCGATATTAGATTTGCAGGCGAGGATATACAAAGCATAAAGAGTATGGATAAGAGCGGTCGAGTTATCTATTCGGGAACATTTTCAAAGGTTCTTGCACCCGGTATTAGAGTGGGTTACTGTTCAGCGCCAAAGGAGATCATTTCTAAAATTATAGTGTGCAAACAGGTTTCAGATGTTCATACAAATATCTGGGCGCAGATTCTGGCTGAGAGGTTTCTTTCGACTTGTGATATGGAAAAGCACCTTGTGGAAATAAGAAAGATTTATAAGCATAAGTGCGAACTTATGCTGGGTGAGATTAAAAAGAATTTTTCAAGCAAGGTTAAATACACAAAGCCTGAAGGTGGGCTGTTTATTTGGTGTACTCTGCCAAGTGACTGCGATATGATGGGCTTTTGCAAAAGAGCTGTTTCCGAGTTTAAGGTAGCGGTTGTTCCGGGTACGGCGTTTACAATTAACGAGACTGATAAAACGACATCGTTCAGGCTGAACTTCTCAACGCCTACGGACGAGCAGATTGTCAAAGGCTGTGAGCTTATTGGAAAGCTTTCAAAAGAAATGTTCCACTAGATGCAAGAAGCTAGACCGGTGAGCCGCCGCAGGCATTCTGCCTTTGGAAAATTTGTAAAATGTATTCATTTTGTATAGCAGCAGACTAGTACCTATAGATTAAATACAAATAATTAACGATAATAACCTCCAGATATGCTTTGGAACATAAAAACAATAAAGGAGATTAACTATGCCAGAGTTTGATAAGGAAAAAAAGATTATTTTCAGCGGAATACAGCCAACGGGAGTGTTTACGCTGGGAAATTATTTAGGAGCGGTCCGAAACTGGGGAACGCTTCAGGACGAATATAACTGCATATACTCAATAGTTGACCTGCACGCTATAACTGTCAGGCAGGAGCCTGCAAAGCTGAGGCAAAATTCATTACAGGCTTATGCTATGCTTTTGGCGTGCGGAATTGACCCTAAAAAGTCGATAGCTTTTTTCCAAAGCCATAATAAGTGTCATGCTGAACTGAATTGGATTTTGGCTTGTTCAACGCAGTTTGGTGAGCTTTCAAGAATGACCCAGTTTAAGGATAAGTCAAAAAAACACGCTGATGATGTCAACGCAGGTTTGTTTACATATCCTGTTTTAATGGCAGCGGATATTCTGGCTTATAATGCGGATTTAGTACCTATTGGCGCTGACCAGAAACAGCATTTGGAGCTTGCGAGAAATGTTGCAGGAAGATTCAATAATAAATACGGTGAGTTTTTCAAACTGCCTGAGCCTTATATACCGCCTGTGGGAGCGAGTGTTAAATCTCTTGCAGACCCTTCTAAGAAGATGTCAAAATCGGACGAAAACCAGAATGCGACTGTTTATATACTTGACGATAAAGATACAATTATCAGAAAATTTAAAAGAGCGGTTACCGACAGCGAAACGGAGATCTGTTACCGTGAGGGCAAGGACGGAATAAATAATCTTATGTCTATTTACTCTTGCGTTACAGGAAAGACCTATGATGAGATAGAGAGTGAGTTTGCGTCAAAGGGCTACGGCGATTTTAAACTGGCGGTAGGAGAGGCGGTAGCTGATTACTTAAAGCCAGTAAGAGACGATTACGCAAGACTTATTGCAGATAAAGCGTATTTGAAGGAGTGCTACACAAGCGGAGCGGAGTCTGCGATGAAAATAACGAACAGGATTCTTTCAAAGGTATATCATAAAGTAGGCTTTGTTGACGCAAGATAGAAATTATGCTGCGGAGTGTTTATACTAACGGATAAAGTATAATACAGGAGGAAAAATTCATATGAAATTAGGTATGGTGGGATTACCGAATGTGGGGAAGAGTACGCTTTTTAACGCTCTTACAAACGCAGGAGCAGAGTCGGCTAATTATCCGTTCTGCACTATAGAGCCAAATGTTGGAATAGTGTCTGTTCCTGACGAACGTCTTGATAAATTAAGGGAGATGTATAATCCTGTTAAGTTTACACCGGCAACTTTGGAGTTTGTTGACATTGCAGGACTTGTAAAAGGCGCTTCCAAAGGAGAGGGACTTGGAAACAAGTTCCTTTCAAATATCAGGGAGGTCGACGCAATAGTCCATGTTGTAAGGTGTTTTGAAGACGAGAATATTATTCACGTTGACGGAAGCATCAATCCGAGACGTGATATTGAAACCATTGATTTGGAGCTTATTTTCTCAGACGTTGAGATGATCGAACGGCGTTTAGACAGAACCAAAAAGGCTATGAAGGGCGATAAGTCGCTTGCAGGGGTAGTTGATTTCTTAGAAAGGCTAAAGACACACCTTGAGGACGGAAAGCCTGCAAGGAGCTTTGAAATGACCGATGATGAGACCGAGTGGATAAAGGAAACACCGCTTTTGTCAGGCAAGCCGGTTATCTATGCCGCTAATCTATCGGAGAAGGATTTTACAAACAATATAGAAACCAATGAAAACTACAAAATCATTTGTCAGCACGCTAAAGAAGAGGGCAGTGCTGTTTTGCCGATTTGCGCTCAGATCGAGGCAGAGATTTCCGATATGAACGACGAGGATAAGCAGATGTTTTTGTCTGAGCTCGGTCTTGAGATTTCGGGTCTTGGAAGAATAATAAAAGAGGGATATTCGCTACTCGGACTTATATCTTTTCTTACAGCAGGAGAGCCGGAGGTTCGTGCCTGGACGATAAAGAAAGGTACTAAGGCTCCTCAGGCTGCTGGAAAAATTCATACCGACTTTGAAAAAGGCTTTATTCGCGCCGAGGTTGTTTCGTTTGACGATTTATTGGCTTGCGGAAGTATGGCACACGTTAAGGAAAAGGGTCTTATGAGGCTTGAGGGTAAGGATTATGTTATGCAGGACGGAGATATTGTTCTATTTAGATTTAATGTTTAACTGTTTAAGGTTAAATTTTTGAAAAAATGCTTGACAAATGCAGATTACTTGTATATAATGTAGTAGTCGGCTTTAAAGCGTTAAAGTTTTAAACCATAAAAAGCCAAAAGTATTAACAAACAAATTAGTTATGAAAGGGGGAAGCTCCAACTTTGGGGCAAAATAATTATGAGTGAGAATAAAAAGGGCAATTTAATTTCTGTAAGAGACGATTTAAAGGTCGTTGACGCAACTGTAAGAGACGGCGGATTGGTAAACAATTTCCGCTTTACAGACGAGTTTGTAAAGGATTTATATAAAACAAATATCGCCGCAGGCGTTGATTATATGGAGTTTGGATATAAGGCTTCAAAGAAGATTTTCCCTGAGGAAGATTTCGGCAAATGGAAGTTTTGCGATGAGGAGTCTATAAGAGGGATTGTCGGTGAAAATGACAGTGAATTAAAGATTTCTGTTATGGCTGACGTTGGCAGAACTGATATGGACACTATTCTTCCTAAGAGTGAGAGTGTGATTGACATTATGCGTACGGCTACATATGTATATCAGATTCCCTCTTGCATAGAGATGATAGAGACTTTTCACAAACTAGGCTATGAGACTTCGGCTAACATTATGGCTGTTTCAACTGCAAGCGATGGTGACCTCGATCAGGCTTTAGAGCTTCTTGGTAAAAGCAGTGTTGATGTAATCTATCTTGTTGACAGCTTTGGCGCTTTGTATCCTGAGGATATCAGAAGGCTTACTGCTAAATACTTAGAGTTTGGCGAGAAGTACAATAAAAAGATAGGTATTCACGCACACGACAATCAGCAGCTTGCATTTGCAAATACTATTGAGTCTATGATAATGGGAACAAGTTATCTTGACGGCACAGTAAGGTCGCTTGGCAGAGGAGCAGGAAACTGTGCTTTGGAAACTCTTCTCGGATTTTTAAAGAACCCAAAGTACGATTTAGTTCCGCTTCTCAACTTTATTGAAAAGCATATGGTTAAGCTTCACAACGACGGTTTGGTATGGGGATATGATGTTCCTTACTTGCTGACAGGAAGATTTAACTGCCACCCAAGGACAGCTATTGCGTTTATGAAAGAAAAAAGAACTGATTATGCTAAGTTTTTTCAGGAGACTTACGACCAAGACAATTAAGCGGTGAAGCAGAGGTTATGTTATATTAGATTCGCGTTTTGCATTTGCAGAACGTGGATTTTTTTATATCTTGCATTTAATTTTTATTGTAATATTACCTATCAGAATTACTATTAAAAAATTATAGAACTTGACATTTGTTTTTCGGTGTGATATAGTAAAAGACGAAAGAGATAAAACTATATAAATTTTTTTGCGTTAAAGCTTTTTAAGGAGATGTTTTTATGAAAGCAAAGAAGTTGATTTCGGGTTTGTTGGCAACTTGCATAATGTTGAGTTCTTTGTCATTGCAGGGAATATCAACTGTAACAGGTATAGCTGATAATGGAGTTATGCGTGATAATATGACTGCACAGGATTATGCTGACGAAATGGGGCTCGGCATCAATCTTGGTAATACAATGGAATCTTATGATGCAGCTAATTGTACGAGTTTGTCATATACATGGCCTCCAGTAGTAAAAAACAACACACCTCAGGATTATGAAACTTGCTGGGGAGCAGTTGTAACTACTCAAAAAATTATTGACGGAATGAAAAATGCAGGATTTAATACCATTAGAATTCCTGTGTTTTGGGGTAATATGATGGTAAATGACGGTACATATACTATTTCTAAAGCATATATAAACCGTGTTAAGGAAATTGTTGATTATTGCCGTAATGCTGGTGTTTACGCAGTAATCAATATTCATCATTTTGACGAGTTTATAATCAGACGCAACACAAAAGAGAATGCAGCAGAAATATTTAAAAAAATCTGGACTCAGATTGCCAACTACTTTAAAGAATATTCAGATTACTTAATATTTGAGGGCTTTAATGAATATCTCGGAGGAGGTCAGATAGACTCTAATAATGAAATAAACGATTTGCCCGAAAGTGAAGGATATGATTGGACAAACAAAATGAATCAGGCGTTTGTAGACGCTGTAAGAGCCACCGGCGGAAATAATGCTAAAAGAATGCTTATTGTTTCGGGCTATTTTACAAATGTAGAAAAAACCACTAATTCAGATTTTAAGATGCCTAAAGACACAACTAAAGACAGAATGATGGTATCAGTTCATTATATTGACGGAAACGCATATTGGTCTAAGCAAATAGGAAGTAAGTTTTGGAAACTCTTTAGTATAAATCAGTTAAATAAGCTAAAGAAATTTTTCTCAGAAAAAGGAATACCGGTATTTATAGGTGAGACAACTTCTATATATGAAAATGATCGTTTTTCTGAAAATGCTGCAGTAAATTCAACAAGTGAAGCTGTGGATTATATTATTAGACTTATTAAGAGTTATGGATTTGTTCCTGTTCTGTGGGATGTAAATGACAATTTTTATTCAAGAACGCAGTTTAAAATAAAGCAGGAAACGGATGCTAAGGTTATAGAAAAGCTTGCTAAAGAGATTTCAGATGGCACTTTTGTTCCTATTGATACAAGTTATTATGAACCAATGGCAAAAGAAGATGCACTTGGATTGATTAAATCAGGTGGTATACCTGTTAATTTGGAAAGCGGAACAGCAGATGCTTCAATTGCAGGTGCGGTAAAGATAAGATATATATTTGATTGTGCTGATGATGTTTCATTTAATCCATATGCCGGCATTAATTTGTCAGCAAATGTTGCAGATAAAGAATCAAAGAATACTGTAATGGGTGAAAATTATATTAACGGAGAAACTGCAATTGAAGTTACTTTAGACCTTTCTAATCAGATTAAGAATGGTGACAGTTACAGTGTTTATGCTTCAACGCATTCGTGGGATGATGCTAAAGAATATGTATATTTGATCAGATGTGTTGAATTTCTTGATGCAAGCGGAAATATTCTCAAAACAATTGGAAATTCAAATAAGCCTTTAGATCCGTCAGTGCCATACAACCCATCTAATTCAGATTCGACCCAACCAACATCTGCACAGCCTGCTACTAACGCTCCGACAACAGCCCCAAAGGTAACACCGCCGACTGCAGCAACAGTTACAAAGCCGGCAAAGGTAAAAGCTGTTAAGCTAAAGGCAAAGAAAAAGAGGCTGAATGTTTCATGGAAAAAGGTTAGCGGAGCGACAGGGTATGAGGTTAAAGTGGCAACAAACAGCAAGTTTACAAAGGGTAAAAAGAAGGTTACTGTTAAAAATAACAAGGTAACTCTTAAAAATCTAAAGCCAAAGAAGAAATACTTTGTAAAGGTGCGGGCATACAAGCTGGCAAACGGCAGGAAGTATTTTGGTAAGTGGAGCAAGGTTGTTAGGAAGACAGTGAAGTAAATTCCTTAATTAAATTTATGTAGTTACGTAAAACCGCCTAGACAAAAATATGTCTAGGCGGTTTTATCTTGCCTCTTGCTTCTTGCCTCTAGCTAATAGTCAGCACTGCGTGCAGGGGTCACCCCTGCCGTTTCTCTGTTCAGTCTCTCTGTTTGCATAATAATTAAAAGTGTGATATTATTAGATTATCATTTATCTAATTAATAGGGGTTAAATAATATGAATATAAGATTTGCGTTATCATCTATAACAGCGCTAGTAATCGCTCTAACGATTTTAACTTCTGTAATGACCTCTTTTGCTTCGGATTGTTCTTCTGCTTCAATGCCGGCGTTGAAACCTTCTGCAGAGATGAAACTTACAGAATATGCACCGAGATCACAAAAGGTTAAAAAAGGAAAGTGGACGGAGAAAAAGCAGAAAATACGTTATTTAAGGGCTAACGGAAAAATGGCTAAGGGCATTACTGAAATAGACGGTAAATTTTACTATTTTGATAAGTATAGAGTACAGCGTACCGGTTGGCAGAAAATCAAAGGCGATTATTATTTTTTCAATATCAAGAATGGTAAAAATGGTTATATGGTAAAAAATAAAAAAGTGGATGGTATTTTACTGAAAAATAATGGAAAAGCAAAATTGACTCGTGACAGCCGAAGCAAGCTGAATGTTCTGATAAAGGCGAACAAAATCGTTGAGAAGATTACAAAACCTTTAATGAAAAAGTCGCAAAAATTAGAGGCTTGTTTTATTTATACGATAACAAAATTTGAGTATCGGGGTTCCCCGAAATTTTATAAGACAAAAAATTGGGACAGAGATTATGCACTTGATATGTTTGATGACGGACATGGGAGTTGCTATGCATATGGCGCCGCATTTGCATATCTAGCAAACGCGGTAGGGTATGAAAAAGTCTGCGCCGTATCCAGCGGCGGACACGGATGGGCAGAGGTAAACGGAAAGATATACGATCCTTCATGGGAAATTACAGATACCAAGCACAATTATTATGCAATGGCTTCTAACCTTAGCGGAGTAGACGGCAGACCCAATTACCAGAAATATCGTACTTATGTGATAAATGTATAACCAAATACCAAAAAGGTGATTTTTATGAGAATAGGTCATGGATATGATGTTCATAAACTTGCAGATGGCAGAAGGCTTATTTTAGGCGGAGTTCAGATACCGTTTGAAAAAGGCTTACTCGGACACAGCGACGCAGATGTTTTAATTCACGCTGTTATGGATTCTTTACTTGGAGCGTGCGCTCTTGGAGATATTGGAAAGCTGTTTCCCGATAATGATGAAAATTACAAGGGGGCAGACAGTATAAAGCTTTTAAAAGAGGTTTATAGTTTAATAATTAGTAGGGGATATACTGTTTTGAATATTGACTCAACTATTTGCTGTCAGGCGCCGAAACTAGCGCCTTATATAAAAAAGATGAGAGCAAATATCGCTAATGCATTACAATGTGAAATTGACTGCATTTCCGTAAAGGCAACTACCGAGGAAGGTCTTGGGTTTACAGGGGCAGGAGAGGGGATTTCTGCAACTGCGGTTTGCCTGTTAAAAAGCGATTAGAAATAGAATTAAGGCGGTAAGAATTTATCTTACCGCCTTTTTAGATGATTGCCGTTTTCTTTCTAATCTTTTTTGCTGTTATTATTTGATAAATTAGCAACTAATAAAGTTAAATTGGATACAAGAAGCGCTGCAAATGCTAAATATTGATCGTCGTCGCTGAAAAATTGATAAATAAGCCCAGCGAGACTGACTAATACTGTTAAAATAGAAAGACAAACAGGCACAGTAAATATTTTTTTCAATGTTTACACCTCCGTTCTTTTAAATTAAAAACGTCTTATCCGTTAGCAATCATTTTACTCATATCATAAAGTCCTGCTGACTTGTCACTGATAAAAATAGCTGCGTTTACAGCGCCTACTGCAAAAACCTCTTTTGAGTGAGCCTCATGTTTAAGGGAGATGACTTCGTCACGTCCTGCGAAAATTATTTCATGTTCGCCTACTATCGTTCCTCCCCTGATTGCGTGCATACCTATTTCAGTTTTAGAACGCTTTTTTCTTACCGAATGACGGTCGTAAGTCAACGAGTAGTTGTTGCCCAGTTCCTCGTTAATTGCGTCTGCAAGCATAAGAGCCGTTCCCGACGGAGCGTCGATTTTCTGGTTGTGATGCTTTTCTACGATTTCAATGTCGAATTGTCCGCCTAAAATCTGTGTAGCTTTTCTTGCAAGCTGTGCCAAAAGATTTATGCCAAGCGACATATTGAACGTGAAAAACACAGGTATCTGCGAGGACGCTTTTTTTATTTTTGCAATTTGATCGTCTGTATAGCCTGTTGTTGCAATAACAAGAGGAGTTCCGTTTGTCTGGCAGTAATCCAAAAGATCGTCTAAAACGCTGGGGTGAGAAAAATCAATAATAACATCTGGCTTTGCTTTCAAATCAGACACCTTTGGTACAATTGGGAAATCAGCATATGTATCTGTAATTTTATCAATTCCTGCGACTATTTTGCAGTTGTCTCTTGAAGAGACAACATCGCAGATAACCTTTCCCATTTTTCCGTTTGCACCGCATACAGCAATATCAGTCATAAATATTAGTCCTTTCAAAAAAGGGCAGACCGATTGCCGCCCTCTATATTTTAACTATCTTATTTTACAAGTCCTATTTTTTGCATTTGAGACTTAAGCTTATCAATTTTAGCCTGTGGCATTTTGCATAGAGGAAGCCTGCATTCGCCGACTTCAAAGCCCATAATGTTAAGAGCTTCTTTTACCGGAATAGGATTTACGTCCATAAATAATCCGTTTGTAAATTCCAAAAGCTTTAGGGCAAGCTGGGAAGCTTCTTCGTACTTGTTTTCAAAGCAAAGCTCGCAGATATCGTGAGTTTCCTTTGGCATACAGTTTGACAAAACAGAAATTACGCCTTTTCCTCCAAGAGAGAGAATAGGAATTATCTGATCGTCGTTTCCGCTGTAAACGTCCAAGTCGTCTCCGCAAGCAGCACGAATTTGAGCAACTCTTGAAATGTCTCCGCTGGCCTCTTTAATTGCTGCTATGTTCTTGTGCTTTGAAAGCTCAACGCAGGTTGAAACAGCTATGTTTGTTCCTGTTCTGGACGGAACATTATATGCAATGATTGGAATATTTACAGCGTTTGCTATAGCATAGTAATGCTTTATCAATCCCTCCTGCGAACATTTATTGTAATAAGGAGTAACCACAAGCAGGGCATCTGCGCCTTGTTCTTCAGCGTGTTTTGAGAGAGCAACCGCATACTTAGTATCATTAGAGCCTGTTCCTGCAATAACAGGAATTCTTCCGTCTACCTTCTTGATCGCATAAGTGATACAATCCTGATGTTCTTCGTCCGTCATAGTAGCGCTTTCACCTGTAGTTCCGCAGATGATAATAGCGTCAGTGTGATTTGCAATATTAAATTCAATAAGCTCGCCCAGCTTATCAAAATTAATAGAGCCGTCCTCGTTCATAGGTGTGATAATGGCAACGCCCGCACCCTTGAAAATTGTCTTTTTCATAGCTTGATTACTCCTTTCATGAGTAAAAATTATAAATTATCTAATTAATCGAAATATCCCTTTGCAGCAAGTAACTCCGCTAGAAGAACTCCGCCTCCTGCGGCGCCTCTTAATGTGTTGTGCGATAGACATACAAATTTATAGTCAAACAGTTTATCCTCTCTCAGTCTTCCGAGAGTAACTGCCATACCGCCCTCTAAATCTCTGTCCAGTTTAGGCTGAGGTCTGTTATCCTCCTCAAAGTAGTTTAAAAACTGCTTAGGAGCAGACGGAAGTTCAAGCTCCTGCGGAACGCCGCTGAACTCCTTCCAAGCCTTTAGAATTTCATCCTTTGTTGGCTTTTTGTCAAATGATACGAACACCGCTGCGGTGTGACCGTCCTGAACAGGTACTCTCAAGCATTGTGTAGTGATACAAGGAGTTTTCGCGTCAACGATTCTGTCGCCGTCGATTTTTCCCCATACCTTTAAAGGCTCGATTTCAGACTTCTCCTCCTCGCCGCCGATATAAGGAATTACATTATCCACAATATCAGGGAAAGTCTCAAAGGTCTTTCCTGCGCCGCTTATAGCTTGATATGTGCAGGCAAGAACATTTTTAACGCCGTATTTCATAAGCGGATGCAGAGCGGGTACATAGCTTTGAATAGAACAGTTTGACTTAACTGCAATAAATCCGCGCTTTGTACCGAGCCTTTTTCTCTGAGCGTTTATTATTTCAATGTGTTCAGGGTTTATCTCAGGAACGACCATTGGTACGTCAGGAGTATGCCTGTTTGCCGAGTTGTTTGAAACTACCGGACATTCCGCTTTAGCATAAGCCTCTTCTAGGGCTTTGATTTCGTCCTTTTTCATATCTACGGCACAGAATACAAAATCGACCATACCTGCGATTTTTTCAATGTCTGCGGTTGCGTCGAGAATGATCATATTCTGCATTTTCTTTGGCATAGGAGATGGCATTGCCCATCTTTTACCTACAGCGTCTTTATAGCTTTTGCCTGCAGAGCGAGGTGAAGCGGCAAGACATTCAACCTCAAACCAAGGGTGGTTTTCAAGCAAGGTTGTAAACCTTTGTCCTACCATACCTGTTGCGCCGATAATTCCCACTTTAAACTTTTTCATAAAAATCCTCCGTAAATAAATCTTGTTCAATGTAGTTAATATATTGTCATTATATATAACGTATATAGAATATTTCAAAAATTATTTGTAAATTTTCAAGCAACTTCATACAAATATTAAAAAAACTGGTTGAAAACCAGCTCATCATACAATATAATAGAAATGTTGACATATATGTAAGAAAAATATATGCCGATAGCACTCCATCATACTTTATGATGACAATTACAAGCCTTTTAAGCGTGCAATCAGAAATAAGTTTTCCCAACACTTAATTCTTCGGCAGCTTCACCTTTCACATTTCCGGCTGGGAAACCAATAATACAATGGAAATGCTAATAATTTCAGCCGCACCTCTATCGTTTCTACAATTATAATACCAAAAATAAGTCTGTGTGTCAACACCGAAAAAGAAAAAAGCAGAAAAATTTTATTCTGATTTATTTTTGCGCTTATTTGAACAGAAGAAAGGAATATGTAACATATATGATAGATATAAATGATATGAAAAAGTCCGATTTTTATTATGAGCTTCCAAGCGAGCTTATTGCCCAAACGCCTCTTGAGCCGAGAAACTCCTCACGGCTTTTGAAAATGGACAGAGTTACAGGGAAATGTGAGCATAGTCATTTCTATAATCTATGCGATTATCTAAAAAAAGGTGACTTGCTTGTTCTTAATGATTCAAGGGTGATTCCTGCCAGAATATACGGAGTGAAAGCATACAACAATACGCCTATTGAGTTTTTGCTTTTAGAACAAAAAGAGAATATGGTCTGGGAGATTTTGTGCAGACCGGGTAAAAAGGCAAAGGTCGGTACGAAATTTCATTTTGAGCATGGCGGTTCAAGTCTTGACGCTGAGATTATAGATGTTCTTGACGACGGCAACAGAATAGCAAGATTTACTTGCAATAAGAACTTTTTTGAGGCGTTAGATGAAATCGGACAGATGCCGCTTCCTCCATATATAACTGAAAAGCTAAAGGATAAAGAGCGTTACCAGACAGTGTATTCAAACGAGCTTGGCTCTGCCGCCGCTCCGACAGCAGGACTTCACTTTACAAAGGAACAGCTTAGAGAGCTTGAAAGTAAGGGTATAAAGCTTGCGTATGTAACTTTACACGTCGGTTTAGGTACATTCCGTCCTGTAAAGGAGGACAAGGTTTTAGACCATAAAATGCACAGCGAGTATTATGAAGTTCCCGTAGAAACTGCAAAGCTGATAAGTGAAACAAGAAAATCAGGAGGTCGAATTATAGCAGTGGGTACGACTTCATGCAGAACGCTTGAGAGCGTTGCGTCTGAAAACAACGGAGAGATTATCCCTTGCAGCGGAAAGACTGATATTTTCATCTATCCGGGTTACAAATTCAAGGTGCTTGACGGACTTATAACAAACTTTCATCTTCCTGAAAGCACGCTTATAATGCTGGTATCAGCCTTTGCGGGTTATGAAAATACAATGAATGCTTATAAGATAGCTGTTGAGGGAAAATACCGTTTTTTCAGCTTTGGGGATAGTATGGTGATATTGTAATGAAAGATTCTATGGGAAAAGGAACTGTGTTCAGAGACATTAAATGGATTTTCTTCGATATTGGCTCAACGCTTATTGATGAAAGTGAATGCTATAAACTAAGATACCGTGAAGCTGTTGCAGGTACATCGATCAGTCTCGATGATTTTGAAAAAAAGGTCATTGAATTTTCTAAGCAAAATCTGAAAGGCGACCATGAGGCTGTCAAGTATTATGGTATAGAATTGCCGCCGTGGCATAAAGAGGCGGAAAAGCCATACGATAACACGGAATCCGTCTTAAAGCAGTTGACCGTCAAAGGATACCGTCTTGGTGTTATCGCAAATCAAAGTCTGGGAACGAAAGACCGCCTTTCAAGTTGGGGGCTTTTAAAGTATTTTGACGTCGTTTTAGCCTCTGCGGAAGAAGGTATTTCAAAACCGGATAGTGAGATATTTTATCGTGCACTGACTGCGGCAAAGTGTTTGCCTGTCAATGCTGTTATGATTGGTGACAGATTGGACAACGACATCGTACCAGCAAAAAAAGTTGGTATGAAAACGGTATGGATAAAACAAGGTCTTGGTGGATTGGCAAGTGCTATACATAAAAATGAGCAGGCAGATTATGAAATAAAGGATCTTTCTGAGCTATTGAATATATTTTAAAAAATGATGATGCTATTATGGAAAAATGGTAAGTGAATGAATTTAGAGGAGAATAAAATGAATATTAGAAAAATGAAAATTGATGACTATGATGAGATTTATAACTTATGGATGTCATGTGCAGGAATGGGCTTAAACAATTTTGATGACTCCAGAGATGGTATTGATAAATTCATAAATAGGAATCCTGATACCTGTTTTGTTGCCTTAATTGAGAATAAAATTGTCGGAGCGATCTTGGCAGGTAATGACGGTAGGCGTGGGTTTATCTATCATACCGCAGTAAGTCCACGATTTAGAAAGCAAGGTATAGGTCGTAAATTAGTGGATACCGCAATGTTGGCATTAAAGCAATGCGGTATCAATAAGGTTGCACTGGTTGTATTTGATAAAAATATAGATGGAAACGCATTTTGGGAAAGTCTTGGCTTTTCAGTCAGGAACGACCTAACATATCGTAATAAGGTTCTTACCGAGATGATTAGGATTGATACATAAATTATCATTGATAAAAAAACTTTTATAAAAGGAGATAAAACTTATGGACATTAATATGTTTTTAAAAGGAATAATTGACGGTGATGAAAAGCAGATAGTTGTTTGCGATTTAAGTCACACTATAATTTATATGAATCCTGCCGCAGTTAAGAATTATGAAAAGCGTGGCGGAGCGTCTCTTATCGGCAAGTCAGTTCTTGACTGCCATAACAGTCACTCGCAGGAGATAATAAAAAATAATGTCAGCAGAATGCAGAAGGATAAGTCAGTTAATAAAATCTTCGAGTTTCATAAAACCCGTAACGGTGCTAATGACGACGTTTACTGCGTAGCTATAAGAGACGAAAGCGGTAATCTTATCGGATACTATGAAAAGTTCGAAGATAAGAATTTACACAATGCTTAAATAAAAACGGAGGAATACCCTGTATGGGTAAGATATTTTATGTTTACATTACTTAAACAAGAGGGAAATGCAAGGCGGGGAGAGTTTAAAACTCCGCATGGTGTAATCCAAACGCCTGTTTTTATGAACGTAGGAACGCAGGGCTGTATAAAAGGCGGAGTGTCGTCTGTTGATTTGGAAATTCTCAAATGTCAGGTCGAGCTTTGCAATACCTATCATCTTCACGTGCGACCTGGCGAGGATATTGTCTATGAAATGGGCGGTCTTCACAAATTTATGAACTGGAAAAGACCTATTTTAACCGACAGCGGCGGATTTCAGGTATTTTCTCTTGCCGAGCTTCGTAAGATTAAAGAAGAGGGAGTATATTTCCACTCTCACGTTGACGGCAGAAAAATTTTTATGGGACCTGAGGAGAGTATGCGAATCCAGTCGAAGTTGGCGTCTACAATCGCAATGGCATTCGACGAATGTGTTGAAAACCCTGCCGAGCATAGCTATTCAAAGCAAAGCTGCGAGAGAACTACCAGATGGCTCAAGCGTTGTATTGCTGAGCTGAAAAGGCTTAATTCGCTTGACGAAACTATAAATAAAGTGCAGATGCTTTTCGGTATAAATCAGGGCTGTACATTTGACGATTTGAGAGTCGAGCATATGAAAGAGATAAGCGAGCTTGATTTGGACGGCTTAGCAATAGGCGGTCTTGCGGTTGGTGAGCCTACAGAGGTTATGTATCACATAATAGAAAAGGTCGAGCCTTATATGCCTGTGAATAAGCCTCGATATCTTATGGGTGTGGGTACGCCGGAGAATATTATCGAGGCGGTCGCTAGGGGAATCGACTTCTTTGACTGCGTTATGCCCTCAAGAAATGCGAGACACGCCACTATATTCACCTGGAGCGGTCTAATGCACATCACAAATGAGAAGTACAGAACAGACGACAGACCGCTTGACGTTGAATGCGATTGCCCGACCTGCAAAAACCATAGCAGAGCGTATATACGTCATCTTTTCAAGGCTAATGAACAGCTTGCAGGACGTTTATGTGTTATGCACAATTTGTATTTTTACAACACTCTTGCCAAGAGAATAAGAAACTCTCTTGACAGAGGGGAATTTGAAGCTTTTAGAAAAAAATATTCTACACTTCTTTCATCAAAATTGGAGGATTAATATGGGTTTAATAGAGCTATTGCTAATAGCTGTAGGACTTTCTATGGACGCATTTGCAGTGTCGGTGACAAACGGGCTTTGCTATAAAAATGTTAAATTCGGCTGGACGCTTGCAATGGGACTTTGCTTTGGGTTGTTTCAGGGTGCAATGCCGACGATCGGCTATTTTCTCGGAAGCACCTTTGCTGATTATATTACAGCATATGATCATTATATTGCGTTGATTTTACTTTGCTTTATCGGAGGTAAAATGCTTATAGACGGAGTTAAAAGCAAAGATGAGGGTATAGAAGCAACAGGTGCGTCGATAGGCTTGGGTATTCTATTGGTTCAAGGGGTCGCAACCAGTATTGATGCACTGGCTGTTGGAGTTTCTTTTGCAATGCTCCCCAATGTAAATATTGTTACGGCGGCGGGCTTTATAGCTCTAGTCACGTTTTCACTTTCAATTATCGCTGTTTTTGTGGGTAAAAAGTTCGGAAGCCTTCTTAATAATAAGGCTCAGATTATCGGCGGACTTATTCTTATTGCAATTGGAATTAAAATTTTTATTGAGCATACTTTTTTGGGCGGTTAAGTTAAAAGTTAGTAAATAACACAGTGAGTTAATATTTTTTTAACATATTTCCGCTATAATTATTCTATTATGATAAAGTATATTATTTTCGATTTAGACGGAACTTTAGTAAATTCAATCTATGACCTTGCTGATTCAGTCAATTATGTGTTAAAACAAAACGGATATGCTGAGCATCCGCTTGAAAGCTATTACTATTTTGTAGGCAATGGAACTTTAAAACTTATTGAGAGAGCATTGCCGGAGGATACGCGGACGGCGAATGAAATTGAACGTGTGCATTCACAGTTTGCAGAGCGTTACTCTCAAAATTATCTAAATAAAACCGTACCTTATAAAGGTATAAATGATTTACTTGACGAATTGGATAAAAGAGGAATAAAATATTCAGTTGCTTCAAACAAAACAGATGTTTTTACACGAGAGATTATCAACGGGCTGTTTCCGAATAATCAATTTGACGTTATAATAGGTAAAAAGGAAGGAAATCCGACAAAGCCAAATCCTAAAATAATATATGATATACTTGAGGGAAAGAATTTTACTCCAAATGAAATTTTATTTGTCGGTGACTCAAGTGTGGATATTCAAACAGGACATAATGCAAATCTTAAAGCAGTCGGTTGCTTATGGGGATTCAGAGACGAAAAGGAGCTTAAAGAAGCAGGTGCAGATTTTATAATTTCACAACCTATGGAGCTTCTTAAAATAATAGATAACAATAATTTATAAAGCGGAAAGGGAGAGAATTTATGACTTATAACATCAAAGAAGTTGCTGAACGGCTAAAGGGACTTCGTGAGGCGTGCGACTTGTCAATGCAGTCTTTTTGTGAAAAGACAGGTATTTCTGTTGAGGATTATCAAAAGATCGAGTCAGGAGAAAAGGACTTTTCAGTGACATTTCTATATAAGTGTTCTGAATTGTTTGACGTCGATTTAGTTGAGCTCTTAACAGGAGCCGCTCCTCGTTTGAGCAACTATTCTATAGTGCGTAAGGGAGAGGGGCTTCCCATTGAGAGAAGAGAGCGTTTCGCATATCAGCATCTGGCATACAGATTCAAGGATAAAAAGATAGAACCGCTTATGGTTCAGGCTCCATATGACGAAAATGAGCAGGACAAGCCGATAAGACTGTCTGTTCATGAAGGTCAGGAATGGGACTTTATCATTAAAGGAAGTCTGAAATTTGTAATAGGTGAGCATACTGAGATACTAAATGAGGGCGACTCGTTATTCTATAATTCAAATCAGCCTCACGGTATGATTGCAACAGGCGGCAGCGACTGTGAATTTTTAGCTGTACTGATAAAAGATTAAAAGATTTGAGCGGAGATTTAACTGAAAGGGAAATAGAAATATGAGTGTTAATTTGAGTAATTTTTATAAAAGGTTTGTTATTGAGGAGTTTGATAAAAAGACTGGAGTTGTTTCAAAGTTTGAAGCAAATCCGGAGTCGAACTATAATTTTTCTTATGATGTAATTGATGAAATTGCAAAGCTTGACCCTGAGCGTGTTTGTCTTTACTGGGTACACGAGGAGGGCGAGGAGAGAAAGTTTACTTATAAAGATGTCTCTGAACTTAGCAATCAGTTTGCAAATATGTTTTTGGCACATGGTATTAAAAAAGGCGATAAGGTAATGCTTGTTCTAAAAAGGCATTATGAGTTCTGGCTTGCGGCTTATGCGCTTATGAAAATAGGAGCTATCTTTATCCCTGCGACCTGTCAACTAAAAGAAAAAGACTATGTTTATCGTTTTGAGGCAGCAAGTGTTGAATACATATGTGCAACGGTTGACGATAATGTACCTGAGACAGTTGAAGCCGCAATGAAAAAGTATAACGGGATCAAGGAAAAATTCATTGCAAGAGGACACAGAGACGGCTGGATAAACCTTATGGAAGAAGCGGCTAAGTATCCTAAAACTCTTGACAGGATTGAAAATAGCGTAGAGGACCCAATGCTTTTGTATTTCTCGTCTGGAACAACGGGATATCCTAAGATGGTTTTACATAATCACTATTACACAATCGGTCACATAATTACAGCTAAGCACTGGCATAATATTTCTGATGGTACTCTGCATCTTACGATTTCAGAGAGCGGCTGGGGAAAATGCGCTTGGGGCAAAATGTTCGGTCAGCTTACCTGCGGTGCAACTGAATTTATTTACGACTTTGACAGATTCCACCCTGACCAGATGTTAAAGGTTATTCAGGACTATAAGATAACGTCTTTCTGTGCGCCTCCTACTATGTATCGTTTCTTCATAAAAGAGGGTATTGAAAACTATGACCTTTCAAATCTCAAATATGCTGCAACCGCCGGAGAGGCTTTAAATGCAGAGGTATTCAACAAGTTCTATGAGTATACTGGCTTAAAAATTATGGAGGGCTTCGGTCAGACGGAAACTGTTGTTTGCGCTGCAACAATGGTAGGTATGGAGCCAAAGCCAGGTTCAATGGGCAAGCCTACCCCTATTTACAATATGGACATTGTAGACGAAAACGGAAACTCATGTCCTGTAGGCGAAACGGGCGAAATGGTAATCAGAACAAACGGCAGAAAGCAGAAGTGCCTGTTCGTTGAATATTACAGAAATGAAGAGGCAACAAACGAGGCTTGGCACGACAATATCTATCACACAGGCGATACAGCTTGGAAGGACGAGGACGGCTATTACTGGTATGTTGGAAGAACCGACGACGTTATCAAGGCGTCCGGCTACAGAATAGGACCGTTTGAGATAGAGTCTGTGCTTATGGAGCATCCGAGTGTTTTAGAGTGCGCTGTTACAGCGGCAAAAGACCCGATAAGAGGTAATGTTGTTAAGGCTACTATCGTGCTTGCAAAGGGTTACACCGGCAGCGATGAGCTTGCAAAAGAGCTGCAAACTTATGTTAAGAACGCAACTGCTCCTTACAAATATCCGAGAATAGTTGAGTTTGTTGACGAGCTTCCGAAAACCATAAGCGGAAAAATCAGAAGAGTGCAGATCCGTGAGGAGGACGCTCAGAAGAATAAATAAAATAAAAGAGAACTATATATTTGTTTAATCTATAAAAAGGCTTAGCGTTAATTCAAAAGTTTTCGCTCAAGCCTTTTTCAAAAGGCTTGCGGGTCAAGGGCAGAGCCCTGTCGCTGACGAGCCGTCATCGAAATCTCTTACGGAGTGCGCTCCGAAAAAGGTGAATTTTAAAATAGTCCAGTGGACTATTTTAAAAGAGGGAAAGCCCTGCAAGAGAGGGCTTTCCCTAAAAATTAATTAACTACGATATTAAATGTAAAAGAACATTTGCTCTATTTGCTAGGTGATAAAATGCTGTTATATAAATTTCCAAAAAAGCTGTCTGCCTCTGAACAAATTGAACAGGCAGGAGAGCGAATAAAGGTCAATAAAAAAATAAGAAAGATAAGAATTCAGAATGTAATCCTGCTTGCTGTGATTTGCATTTTGCTGTGGCGAGTGCCTATAATTTGGCTTAAAATTTTGACTTCTCTTATACTTTTGCTTTGTATTGCATTTAACAGTCTGATTTTAATGGTAATTAAACGTCAGGAGGACAGCGGAGCTTATACCAAAATTTATGACGACCATATCGAACACAAGCAGGCAAGTCTTTTCAATCTGAAAAAGACAAACTATAAAGAAGTTAAAGTTTTTTATAGCGATATTCTATCCTCATCTCAGGACGTTTTTGGAAATTTACAGTTTAAGTTGAAAAATGGTGAGATCATTTCTCTGTATTTCTGTGATACAGACGCTAAACTTTTTCTGATAAACAATTTGTATAAAGAGATAAAATATCCGAAGAAGGAATACAGAGATTTGAGTGCTGATGAAATTATAGATAAAGATGATCCTGATTATAAGTGGAAAAGCTGCAAAGACTTTTAACGGTATATTGACTAATGGAGTTTAATCAATTTTTAGAAATGCTATTATCCGAAATAAGTTTTCCGTCTATATCCCATACCTTGCTTGAACCATCGCTATATTGAACTGTAACCTGGTTGCCTCCAAACATTATAATTTCTGGACTATTTTCTTCTTCATTATCTCCAAAGGTAACAGGCTGATATACATATTCCTTGATATAGTCAGGTATTTCATCTTTACCGTTTTCCTCCTCACTCCATATTACCTTGCCGTTTAGGGTAAGCTTGTCGACATTTTCATAGCAGTTATCAGTTATCCAATCCATTTCATATATTTTGCTTTTTTCTTTGTTAGTGCTAAATAATGATTGAAGATCAATAACAGGAGCTTTTATATTAATTTCAAGTTGCTTTCCGTTTTTGCTAAGCACTTCTTTTCCGAATGTTTTTGAAAACACACCTTCTCGGTTATAAAAAACAAAGAATACGCCGTCACATTTGTAGACTCTGTTTGCGTATAAATTGTCACTGGATATAGTTTTCACAGGAACCTGAGTAAGCACAAAAAATGAACTCAAAAGCACTGCAAAGCATAAAACTGCAATAGTTATACCCTTTATGAGTCCTTTGTGTTTAATGCTTTTTAAAAGTGCTTTGACCCCTTTTTTCTCACTGCTGAGATTTTCTGAAAGTTCTGTGCAGAGGCTGTCATATTCCCTTGAACAATTTTCACAGCTATTAAGATGCTCCTCGACTGCTATTGCAGTAGAATCGTTTACAACCTTGTCGTGGTAAAGCGGAAGTAAATCTTTCACAATGTCGCAATTAATATTTTTTTCACTCATAATAATCCGTCCTTTCTGAGTTTTTCTGTAATAATTTTTTTAGCACGGTGATATGTAACGCGTGCCCAGCTTTCGGTTTTTTGAAAAATCTCTGCGATGCTTTTAAATGAGAGCTGACCGAAAACCCTCAGTGAGAAAACCTCCTTGTAAGGCTCATTCAGTGTGTGAAGTACCATATGTATACGCATTGCGGTATCGGTATCTGCAATGCTTTCTTCAATGGAAAAGGAGTTTTCACTTAAATGACTATCATCAAATTCGCACAGTCTGCCTTGCTTTTTAATGAAGTCAAGCCATAGGTTTTTAGCTATTGCGCAAAGCCAGGTACTTTCTTTAGAATTTCCTGAAAACTTTTCTTTCGATTTCAAAGCCTTTAGAAATGTTTCCTGAGTAATATCCTGTGCCAGATTTTCGTCTTTGCAAAGAGAAAGCGTGTATCTGTATACAAGCGTATAATTTGTCTCAAGAATACCTCTTTGAAGAGATTTATCATTTCCTTTATTTCTTATTGAAACCACCTCCTTGACTTTGCAGTATCCAAAAGATCTTTTGCTGTCTATTAGACGTATTAAAATGAAAGACGTTACAAATTTTTTGTTATTTTTATTTTATCATATAAATATCTGGAGTTAAAGCCTTTTGCTAAATGCAAAAATTGAAAATTTTTTTGCTTATTGCTTGACAAAGGAAATTTGTTGTGATATATTATTTTTAAACATTATGACTGAGAGAGTAGGTTTGCAGTACAGCTTTCAGAGAGGGGAATGTCCGCTGAAAATTCCCTAAGTTAGATCAGACTGAAGTTCACTCACGAGTGGTCCTGCCGAAGTTTTCTGTTTAAATTGTAAGCGGGAACGGATTTTGAAACCGTTAAAATTCAAGGGAGTGTTGGCTCTTTGACCTTTAGGTGGTATAGCAAGATACAGTCTTGTCCTGATAGGGATAAGGCTTTTTATTTTATTAAGGAGGATTATAAATGAAAGATGCGCTTTTAAAAATCAAGTCGCTTGCAAATGATGAGCTTTCAAAGGTAAACGATACTAAGGCTCTTGAAGAAATAAGGGTTAAATTCTTAGGCAAAAAGGGAGAGCTTACGTCAATTTTAAAACAAATGGGTAAGCTGTCAGCTGAAGAGAGACCCGTTATCGGACAGCTTGCAAATCAAGTCAGAACCGAGATTGAAGAGTCTATAACAAACCGTGTTAAAGAAATAAAGGCTTTGATGCTTGAGAAAAAACTAAAAGAAGAGGAGCTTGACGTAACCTTGCCGGGTACTAAGGCAACTATTGGAAAGCTTCACCCACTCAATATCGTATTAAATGAGATAGAAGATATTTTTATGGGTATGGGTTTTGATATTGCAGACGGTCCAGAAGTTGAGTATGATTACTATAACTTTGAGGCTCTTAATCTTCCTCCCGATCACCCTGCAAGAGATACTCAGGATACGTTTTACATTACTGATAATATTCTGCTTAGAACGCAGACATCATCTGTTCAGGTACACGTTATGGAGGAGAAAAAGCCCCCTATAAGAATAATTTCTCCGGGCAGAGTTTATCGCTCGGACGCAGTTGATGCAACACATTCACCGCTGTTCCATCAGATTGAGGGACTGGTGGTTGACAAGGGTATCACAATGTCTGACCTTGTTGGAACTTTGGAGCTTCTTATGAAACGCCTTTACGGTGACGACTGTAAGATAAGACTTCGTCCGCATCATTTCCCGTTTACAGAGCCCAGCGCCGAAGTTGACGTAATGTGCTTTAACTGCGGAGGAAAGGGCTGTTCAATGTGCAAGGACGAGGGTTATATCGAGCTTTTGGGCGCAGGAATGGTTCACCCGAAGGTTCTGTCAAATTGCGGAATTGATCCTGAGGTTTATTCCGGCTTTGCATTCGGTCTTGGTCTTGAGAGAATAGTTATGAGAAGATACGGTATAAACGATATGAGACTGTTGTTTGAGAACGATTTGCGTTTCTTGAATCAGTTTTAATGCGTGAGGGGAGGAACATTACAAATGGATTTATCAATGAAATGGCTGAATGATTTTGTAGATATCAGCGATAAGAGTATAAAGGATTTTTGCTATGATATGACAATGTCAGGCTCAAAGGTAGAGGGCTACACAACGGAGGGCAAGGACATTACAAATGTAGTAGTAGGAAAGGTTTTATCGGTTGTTCCGCACGAAGATTCTGACCACCTTGTTGTTTGTCAGGTCGACGTGGGAACAGAACAGCTTCAGATAGTAACGGGAGCTCAAAATGTAAATGCCGGAGACTATGTGCCTGTAGCTTTGAACAATTCAACGGTTTTGCACGACGGTAAGCCTGTCAAGATAAAAAACGGAAAGCTAAGAGGGGTTGAGAGCAACGGAATGTTATGCTCGCTTGACGAGTTAGGTCTGACAACTCATGATTTTCCATATGCAATAGAGGACGGAATTTTCATTCTGGATGACGATTGTGATAAAACTCTAGGTAAAGATATAAAAGAAGCAATAGGTTTTAACGACACAACGGTCGAGTTTGAGATAACCTCTAACAGACCTGACTGCCTGTCGGTTTTAGGTTTGGCAAGAGAGGCTGCCGCTACTTATGGAATAAAAAGAACGGTCAAAGAGCCCTCTTACAAAGGCATAGATGGAAATATTGAAGATGAGCTTTCAGTTGAGATAAAAAATCCAAAGCTGTGTTCAAGATATATTGCAGGAATTGTTAAGAATGTCAAAATCGAGCCTTCGCCTAGGTGGATGAGAGAAAGACTTCGCGCAAGCGGAGTACGTCCAATCAACAACTTCGTCGACATTACAAACTATGTAATGCTTGAATACGGTCAGCCTATGCACGCATTTGATTTAAGGTATGTAAGCGGAAGCAGCATTATAATTCGCAATGCAAAGCAGGGAGAAAAAATTGTAACTCTCGACGGTGAGGAGAGAACGCTCAGCGAGGAAATGCTCGTAATTGCCGATAAGGATAAGCCTGTTGCGGTTGCCGGAGTTATGGGAGGAGAATACAGCGGTATTATGGATGATACTACCACCGTTGTTTTTGAGTCTGCTTGCTTTGACGGTGCAAGCGTAAGAAGAACAGCTAAAAAACTGGGTATGAGAAGCGATGCGTCATCAAGATTTGAAAAGGGACTCAGCCCGCAGAATTGCTATCCTGCAATTATGAGAGCCTTTGAACTGGTTGAGGAACTGGGCGCAGGAGAGGTTTACAATACGATTATTGATAGAGACTGCTCTGAAGTACGTGAAAATCCTGTTGAGTTTGACCCAAAATGGATAAACAGCTTTTTGGGAACAAATATACCTGAAAGTGATATGATCGAATATCTCAAAAGGCTTGATTTTGAGGTCAAAGACGGAAAATGTTATGCGCCATTTGTTAGAATAGATATTGAATGTAAAGCAGATGTTGCAGAAGAGGTCGCAAGAATTTACGGATATAATAATATTCCGTCTACAATAATAAAGGGTGTTGCAGAGGCAAGAAGAACTCCCGAGCAGAGATTCATCAAGAATGTCCAGTCGTCAATGGTTTCACTGGGTCTTAACGAGATAGAGACTTACTCATTTATCTCACCGAAATATTTTGATAAAATCTCTCTTGATAAAAACAGCAGTCTGCGTGACGCAGTTACTATAACGAATCCTCTCGGTGAGGACACTTCTGTAATGAGAACGACAATTATACCTTCAATGTGCGAAACTCTGGCTAGAAACTATAATTACAGAAATATGAAGGCTTCATTGTTTGAGCTTGGCAATGAGTATATCAAAACTGAGGACGGAAAGCTTCCAAACGAGCCTGTACGTCTTTGCATTGGTATGTATAACGCGGACGACGGAAGTGTAGATTTCTATACATTAAAGGGAATTGTTGAGGAGCTTTTAAATACTTTGTCGATAACCGATTATGATGTTGAGCTTGGCAGCGCTGAATGTGCTTTTGATGAATATACAGCTTTTCATCCGGGAAGAGTTGCTGTTTTGAAAAAGAACAATGTAGAATTTGGAATTTTAGGCGAGTTGCACCCTGCTGTTCAGGAAAATTATGATATAGGAACAAAAACCTATATTGCCAAGTTAAATATTCCTGAAATGATGTCTTTGGCAGATGTTGAAAAGACTTATAAACCGCTTCCTAAATTTCCTGCAACAACAAGGGATCTATCGCTTGTATGCGATGATAAAACACCTGTTGCTTTATTGGAAAAGGCTATTAAATCTGCTGTAGGCAAAACGCTTGAAAAGATTACCTTGTTTGATGTTTATAAGGGAGAGCAGATTGAAAAGGGAAAGAAGTCGGTGTCTTATTCAATTTCTATGCGTTCACACGAAGGAACTCTTACAGATGAACAGGCAGATGCCGCAATGAAGAGAGTATTAAAGGCACTTAAAGAACTCGGCGCGGAACTGAGAGCTTGATGGTTAAAATTATTACAATTTGTTCTATAAAATATTGATAAAAGTCTTACATTCGACTGACCTTTATAGATAATAAAAATAAAAAACTATTTATTTTGCTATTTTTTTCAAAAGCACTTGTTATTTTGAATATTTTAGGTTATAATAATAAATAGCAAATGTATTATTTGTACCAAAAGGCGTATTGGTTTTAATTCAGTGGTTATTTGTTACGTCTTTTGGTGTGCCGTGTAAGAATGTTTACAAAGGAGGATAAAGCTTATGTACGATCAAACAATGACTTTTTCTGTAAAAGAAGACAAGGAAACCGAGCTAAAAAAGAATCTTACAACTATTTACCAGGCGTTAAAGGAAAAGGGTTACAATCCAATCAACCAAATAGTAGGTTATATTCTATCTGAGGATCCGACCTACATAACGACCTACAATAATGCACGAAGCTTGATCCGTCATATTGATAGAGATGAATTACTTCAGGCATTGGTTAAGTCTTATTTAGGAGATTAGATATTTTTAAGGCGGCTTATTAGCCGTCTTTTTTTGTGCGTTTTACAATTAATTAACAGCATTGTATTTTTTAATTTTGGTTATCCTATCTTTAGAAAGGATGATCATAATGAAATACATTTTAAGTATTGTTTTGTCTCTGACATTTATTTTATCGGGATGTGCAAATGATATACAGCCAAATACAAAGGATTTTGATGAAAGCACTACCGATTCTTCTACAACCAGCGAAAGGCAAACAGAAAATCGAACTGAAACAAAATCAACTACTGAGGTTCCAACATCGGGTTCTGCAAGATCAAGCTCAGCAAGTGCAGAGCCTCTAATGGCGAACACATCGGTAGATTTATCAACGCTTGACAATACGCTTATCGGATATGGTCAGGGAGTAATTGTTGATAAAGAAAACAGACCTCAGGGAGCGTTAGATTTTAACGAAAGATATTCTAAGTACAACGCAATGGCAATGGCAAAGACAAACAATAGTAAAAAGAAAAATAAAAAGACGATATATCTTACCTTTGACCAGGGATACGAAAACGGATACACAGAAAAGATTCTTAACATTTTAAAGAAGAAGAAGGTAAAAGCGACTTTCTTTATATTGCAGGACTACGCCGAGAGAAGTCCTGAGCTAGTAAAAAGAATGATTAAAGAGGGTCACACTGTAGGAAATCATTCAGTTTCTCATCCGTCAATGCCTAAGATATCAATAGAAGAAGCGAGACAGGAAATTATGGGTCTTCACAATTATGTAAAAGAGAAATTCGGTTATGAAATGACAGAATTCAGACCGCCCAGAGGAGAGTTTTCGGAAAGAATATTACAGCTTGCAAACGAATGCGGTTATAAAACCGTTATGTGGAGCTTTGCATATGAAGACTGGAATGTTGACGATCAGCCGAATGTATCTGAGGCCCTTAAAAAAGTTACGAATGCAAAGCATGACGGAGCAATATATCTTCTTCACTCAGTTTCGGAGACAAACACGAAAATTTTAGGTGATGTTATAGATAACTTGAAAAAGGACGGATATAATTTTAAATCCTTTTAAACATCATCAATGAAATAAATTTCATTAACGCCTTTAGCAATTTGCTAAGGGCGTTTTTCGTATTTTAACTGATAGTATTTTGGGTTTTTAATTTTTGCCAATCATATTTATCCTTGTTTTTAATATACTTTAATTAAGTATAAAAAGGAGGACAAACATTGAATAAAAAAAGAAAGATTAAAATATTACCTCTGATTATGATTTTGCCGTTGTTTTTGTGCTCATGCAATAAGAACATTCATATGGATACATTCGAGGTGAGAAATGAGGGAGTAGCGCTTAATGAGGAAATTAAAAAACAAATATGCGGCGGAAATGATAATTCTAAGCCAAATTCTCAAGAGATAGAAAGCCAATACCACCCTTTAAACTATGATGAGCAAAAGGCAATTTGGTTTTCTTATATTGACCTTGCTGAATTTATCTCCGGCAAATCAAAATCTGAGTTCAAGACTTCAATCAGCACAGCACTTGATAATGTAAGCAAAGCGGGCTTTAACACGGTTTACATTCATGTCAGAGCGTTTGAGGATGCATTTTACAAGTCGGAATTATTCCCTAAAACATCGTATCTGGGAACACATACATACGACCCTTTGAAAATAATAATTTCAAAAGCACACAAATTAAATCTGTCAGTACACGCATGGATAAATCCATTCAGATGCTCAAATGTTGAAACAATTGAATCGATTGATGAAAAATACACAATTAAAAAGTGGTATAATGATACGGAAAAGAACGGTACATACATCAAAAGTGTAGAGGACGACGAGCATATGTGGCTGAACCCTGCGTATGAAGACGTAAGACATCTTGTAGCAGACGGAGCAGTCGAAATCGTTAAGAATTATAAAATTGACGGAATACATTTTGACGACTATTTTTATCCAACCACTGATAAAAGCTTTGATAAATCGGCATTTGAGGCATCAGGTGAAAAAAATCTTTCAGAATGGCGTATTGAAAACATAAACAAAATGGTTAAACTTGTTTATGAGTCTATAAAACAGACAAATCAAGAAGTTGTGTTTGGCATATCTCCTCAGGGTAATATTGAGAACGATTATCAGCTTCAGTTTGCAGACGTTAAGACTTGGTGCAGTAAAGACGGGTATGTTGATTACATCGTTCCTCAGGTATACTATGGATATTCAAGTACAAGCCCTTATCTTGAAACTATAAAAAGATGGGATAAACTCAAAACAAATAAGAATGTAAAATTAGTAATAGGTCTTGCTGAATACAAGGTGATATCTGAAGATGAATATATAAATAATGTTGGAATTATTGCAGAGCAGATAAAAGACGCAAAGGAATTGCAAAATTACAGCGGAGTTGCAGTATATAATTATAAAAATCTGTTTTCTGCGGAAGATAAGTTTTCTGAGAGAGTAGAGTCTGAGTATACCTTTATAACAGAAGAATTGTCCTAATAAAAGAAATTAACTGGTATTTCACTGTTAAAAATTCATAAAAAGGCTTGTCTTTATATGAAAATGCTGATATAATAAAAAGGTAATTTTTATTAGGAGGATAAATTGATGAACATTTTAGTTAATACATTGGCAGGTTCTAATGCCAATTCAGCAATGTCTTTAGTTAGTCTTGTACCGCTTATTTTGATAATTGTTGTATTTTACTTCCTGCTTATAAGACCTCAGAGAAAAAAGGATAAGCAGGACGCTATTATGAGAAAAAATCTTCAGGTAGGCGACGAGGTAGTTACTGCCGGCGGAGTTGTCGGAATTGTATTCTCAATCAAAGATGATACTGTTGTTGTTGAAACAGGCGGCGACAGAAGTAAAATTCGTGTTAAGAAATGGGCTATTGCTCAGAATTTAACTGTTCACGAGGATCAATCTAAATAGTAATATTTGTATTAAATCCTGAATAAAGTTTATTATGATAGCTGTTTTTATAGGCTTTCATTATTTGGCTTTGCCTCTTATTAAGCTTTAGGAGGGATTTTTTTGCTGACCGGCACCAGAAGACGCTCTTCATCATCGTCTTTTAAGAAGGATATATTTTTTGTGTTTCTAGCAATACTGGCAGGCTTTTTGATAACAATGCTTGTTCTTTTGTTCTTTTCCTTTATTCTTACTAAAATCGACGCCCCTGATAAGGTAATAAAGCTGCTGTCAACAGTTGCGCTGGGTGTAGGAACTTACTTCGGCGGGTATATTTGTTCAAAACGAAAGCACAATAAGGGAATTTACAGAGGTGCGCTGTGCGGTTTTATAATGTTTTGCACTATTGTAATTATGGGCTCAATTTTTGCAAATACTGTTTTGTCGTTCAGCGTTACTTCAAAGTTTGTTTTAACGCTTGTGTGCGGAGCAATCGGCGGAATAGTCGGTGCAAATTCAAAATTCAAAAGATATTGACATATTTTTTTAATTGTGATATACTAAAAAAAACTTAATTTGGAGGACGCAAAATGAAGCATATTAAAACAATTAATAAAGCAAATTTAAAAAATACTGCCGCTAAAGGCGGATGCGGTAACTGTCAGGCTTCATGCCAGTCTGCTTGCAAGACATCTTGCACAGTTGCAAATCAAAAGTGTGAAAAGGACGCATAGTATTTAATTATCTGATTAATTAGGATAGATTGAAGGGACATAGGGTGTCCCTTTAATTTTTGTGAGTTAACAGAGAGGAGGACGCTCCTTAGTGAGCGTGAATTTTATGATACATTGTTTCAGACTAAAGGGCTTTAATATTGTTTTGGACGTTCATACCGGCGGAGTTCACATTGTTGATGATATTACATATGAAGTGCTTGAAAATATATCACTGCCGCTTGATGATGATTGTAAAAAAGAAGTTATAGAAAAGCTAAAGAGTAAATATACAACTGATGAATTAGAAGAATGTTTTGACGAGATCGTTGAGTTATATAACGATGGCATACTGTTCAGCGAGGACGATTATGAGAAATTTGCCGACTATGCTGTTTCATCGCCTGTAAAGGCAATGTGTCTGCATATTGCCCACGACTGCAATTTAAGGTGTAAGTATTGCTTTGCTTCTACCGGAGATTTCGGAGAGGGCAGAAAACTTATGGACTTGGATACCGGAAAAGCGGCGATAGACTTTCTTTTAGAAAAATCGGGAGACAGGAAAAATCTCGAGCTTGACTTTTTCGGCGGAGAACCGCTTATGAATTTCGATGTGGTCAAGGAAATTGTAAAGTATGCCAGAAGCAAGGAAAAAGAGTTTGGCAAAACATTCAGATTTACCATAACCACAAACGGCTTACTGCTTAGCGATGATAAAATCGACTTTATAAATAAGGAAATGTCAAATGTTGTTTTATCAATTGACGGAAGAAAAGAAGTAAACGATAGAATGAGAGTTCGTGTTGACGGAAGCGGTAGCTATGACAGCATTATTGATAAATATAAGGCTTTGGTGTCTAAGCGTGATAAAAGCAAAGATTACTACGTAAGAGGAACATATACAAAATATAATCTCGATTTTTCAAATGATGTGATTCACCTTTATGAGTGCGGTTTTGATCAGGTGTCTGTTGAACCTGTTATGGGCAATGAGAAAGAATCGTATGCAATTACTGAGGACGACATGGATAAAATATGTGAGGAATATGATATTCTTGTTGACAAACTATCTGAGATAAAAGAGAAGGGCGGTTTTTGCAATTTCTTTCACTTTATGCTTGATTTGAATCAGGGACCGTGTGCAATTAAGCGTCTCAGAGGGTGCGGCAGCGGTAATGAATATGTTGCTGTTACTCCAGATGGTGACATATATCCCTGTCATCAGTTTGTCGGTATTGAAAAGTTTAAGATGGGTAACCTGCATGATAAAACATTTAATATGAACATAAAAAATATGTTTGCCAAAACTCATATTTACGCAAAGGACGACTGCAAGGATTGCTGGGCTAAATTTTATTGCAGCGGAGGCTGTAATGCAAACAACTATCTTTATGAAGGAGATATTTTAAAGGCTCATAAGCTCTCCTGTAAAATCCAAAGAAAGCGTCTTGAATGCGCTATATTAATGAATATCAAGAAAGAGCTAGAAAAGCAGTTATAGAAATATACAGTTAATAAATATTATAGACAGATATTGAGAAATCTTTATCTGTCTTATTTTTTTGTAATAAAACAACAGCTTGTTTCATAGGATTAAATACAAGCACTTATAAAGGGAATGATTAATATGCAGGGACAAAAAAGCAAGCTGGACAAGGCTTTAAGGCTTCTGACGCCGAGTTTAGCACAACCCTTTTACAATATGTTTGATAAAAGGAAATCAGATATAAATGAAGTACGTTTAAGAAACAAAAGGTATCTGACGGTTGTTGTAAAAGGTAATGAGTTTTACATAACTCCAAGCGGAGGCTTTTCAGCAGATTGTGAAAATGCGGTTAAGGTCGCGCAAGAGGAAATTGACTACACATATAAAACAGCGCTAAGGAATAGTATTTACAGCTTTAAAAGAGAAATTTCATTAGGCTATATAATAACCGAAGGAGGAAACAGAGTAGGATTTTGTGGAACCGCAGTTTTAGATGATTTAGGTAAAAACGACACTCTTAAAAATATTTCGGGTATAAGTATAAGAATTTCCAGAGAGATATTTGGCATTGCAGATGAATTGATAAACAAATTGGAATTTCAAAAATCAGGTTTAAAAAATGTTCTGATATTAGGTCCTCCGTCCAGCGGTAAAACGACATTGCTCAGAGATTTGTGCAGGCAGATAGGTATGAAAAAAAGAATATCCCTGATTGATGAAAAAAATGAAATTTCAGCTACATTTAACGCGTCACCGCAGAATAATGTAGGTAATTTTACCGATGTTTTTGATTCGTATACAAAGTATTACGGCATATTGTCTGCTGTGAAAATTATGTCTCCGCAGTTGATAGTTTGCGACGAGATTGGCACAAAAGAGGATACAGAAGCCCTTGACTATGCGATAAATTCAGGGGTCAATATAATAGCTACTATGCACTCAAATAATATTGACGACGCTTTTAAAAAGCCGCATATGAAAGAATTGTTTTCAAGAAATGCGTTTGATTATATAGTTCTGCTTGGAACAGGGGATAGCTTGGGAAAAATAATAAGTTCAAGAAAAATTGAGACTTAATATATAAGATTGCTCCTGATTGAGGGTGATATTATGAAGTTTACAGGAATAATACTTGTGTTTTTATCATCAGTATTTATTGGTTTTCATTTGTCTAACAGATTGAAAAAGCGAATACATATTTTAGATGATATATATGAGTTGATTGTTAGCATTAAAATTATGATAGAAGCACAGTGTTTAACAATAGAGGAGCTTTTTTCTTCACTAGCAGATCAAAAAAGGTTTGATGATTTCTTTATACCCAAAGATGCTTTTTTGTGTACTGACTGCAAAAGGCAAATTGAAACGGAGTGTAAAAGGAGTAATTTTCTTAAAGATGAAGACAAGCAATTATTTATTAATTTTATAAATGAACTGGGAAGCACCTACCTTGACGGACAAATATCAATTATAAACGGGTATTTAAAACAGTTTGATGAGAAAATTTCAAGGCTCAAAACAGAGCAGGGTGTCAAATGCAGAATGTATAATTCATTCGGCGTTTTAATAGGCGCTTTTCTTTCAATAATTTTGTCATAGTATTTAATCAAACAGAAAGTAAACAGGAGAAGTTATGGAAATAGATTTGGTATTTAGGATAGCGGCAGTAGGAATAATTGTTGCGGTGTTGAATCAGCTTTTAAAGCGAGCGGAACGTGACGAACAGGCAATGATGGTAACAATTGCAGGACTTATCATAGTGCTTGTTATTATAGTAAATCAGATAGCCTCATTATTCGATACTATAAAAGATGTTTTTGACTTGTAGATAAGTCAAAACGCAGACGGGGAAAACAAATGAATGTTATTTCAGTAGTTGCACTTAGCATAATGGCAGCGGTAATATGCAAGATGCTTGAAAGAGATAATAAAGAAATATCAATGCTTATCGGGATATTAGTTGCCGGATATATTCTTTTAATGGTTGTTATAAGCTTTTCAGACATAGCCGATACAATTGATACTCTGTTTTCAAAAGCTAGTATAAGTGAAGAGTACATAGAAATTCTTTTCAAGGCGGTAGGAATAGGCTATATAACACAGCTTGGCTGCGATTGCTGCAGAGATTCGGGCGAGAATGCAATGTGTACGGGAGTTGAGCTTTTCGGAAAGGTTACGATTCTTCTTATATCGCTGCCAATTTATTCAGCAGTTATTTCTTTAATTGAAGAATTACTAAATTGAGGAATTATGAAAAAAATAATTATTTTTACTGTATCGGTTCTGATGTTTTGCTTTAGCGGAATTTGTACATATGCGGAAAGCGATACAAATGAAGCGGAGCAGGCACAAAAGGAAATTACTCAGGAAATCGAAAGAGGCATAAAATCGGACACGCCTGATGAAGCAGACGATTTTATAAACGGTAATAACATATCAATAGAAGACCCTGAATCGGCTTCAAAAATCGGCGTGGGAGACTGGCTGGATTATCTGCTTGATCTTGTAAAGGAGTTTTTATCAAGTCCTCTGAAACTTCTCGGTGCATTACTTCTGGTAATTGTCTTTACCTCTGTTGCAACGGGAATTTTATCAGACAGTTCAAATATTTTGAATATAATCAGTATAGTAAGCGTACTTTCCTGCACAGCTATTTTATTTAAGACAATAAGTGAGTGTGTAGACTCTGTAAGCCATACTATTTCTAATCTGTCTGTATTTATAATGTCATACGTTCCTATTTTCTCAAGTGTTGTTGCAACCTGCGGAAATGCCTCCAGCGGAGTTTCTTATTATGTTCTGGTTCTCTTTTTATGCGAAATAATAACGGCTTTGATAGATTATATACTCGTTCCTTTTGTAAGCTTCAGCTTAGCGTCGTCGATCGTGGAATCAATAAATCCCAATCTATCTGTAAACGGCTTTTCCAGAGGATTATTAAGCGCTGCTAAGTGGATATTGGGTCTTGCCACAACAATTTTTATTGGCGTAACGTCGATTCAAAGCATTATAGGAACATCAGTAGATACTGTTGGAGTAAAGGCTGCAAAGTTTGCGGCATCCAGTATGATACCTGTTGTTGGCGGCGCGATGTCAGATGCGTATTCCACTTTAATGGGAAGTTTAACGCTTATTAAAAACAGCGTTGGCGTTATAGGTATTATAATTATACTGGCAGCAGCGCTGAAACCGGTTGTTATGGTGGTATGTCTTAAAGTTTCTGTTTGGATTTCAGCAGTTATAGCCGCCTTTTTTGAGCAGAACAGAATAGGTTCTTTATTAAGAGGAATAAACAATGTTTTGTCTATTTTGCTTGGAGTTGTCGCTTGCTTTACACTTATTTTTATAATAGCAACTGCAGTGGTAATGCTTCTTAGCTTTAATATGGTGTGAGATGCCGAAATTTCAAGGATGTGGTGATAAAATGGAACTTATAAGAAGCGTTACAGCGGCATTTTGCTTTGTGGGGTTAGCGGCAACAATATTTGATTATATTTCTCCAAGCGAGAGTTTAAGACTGAATATCAAACAAATTTTAGCGCTCATACTTATTATTTCAATGCTTACTCCGTTCTTAGGTTCGGATCTTGAACTGAGGCTTCCAAAGCTTAATGAGATAACAGATTTAAAGGAATATAACGAGCTTAATGAAAGTGTAAATAAATCATACGAAAAAGTTTTGAAAAATACACTTGAAAACAGGGTTTTGGAAAAGCTTCAGGCTATAGACGAAAACATAAAAAAAGTTGTCATACAAGCTGATGTGCATGAATATAATTCATTAGAAGTTGAAAAAACAGAAATTTATATTAAAGCAAAAGATATATCAGAGGAGAAAAAGAAAAAAATTGAAGAAGAACTGAAAAATAATATTGGAGAATCAAAAGCGGAATTCTATGAATATAAAGAATAAATTGTCATTAAAAAGAATACTCGAAAGTATTCAAAATAAAACAGGGCTTTCGAGTAAGGTATTAATTATAGTTATTATCGGTGTCTTGGGACTTCTAATGATAGCGGCATCAGAATTAATTCCTAAAGGCAAAGCAGACAAAATTAGAGATATATCTAATTCTCCTGTTGATACTTCTTATTCGAGCAGCTTTAAAAAGGAAACAGAAAGGGAGCTTAAAGAAATCATCAGTAAAATTGACGGGGTAGGCGAGGTATCGCTTATGCTTACATTAGACGGAACGACGGAGTATGTATATGCCGAAGATGTGGACACTGAAACCGATGAAAACAGCGACAGCAAGAGTGATAAATATAAAAACGAAGTAATAATCGTAGATTCCGACGGTGAGGAGAAAGCGCTTGTTAAAAAGATAATTGAGCCTAAAGTTAAGGGAGTTGTTATCGTATGCTCAGGCGGAGGGAATATTGAGGTCA
This sequence comes from uncultured Clostridia bacterium, assembly GCA_947630825.1. Lineage (GTDB taxonomy): Bacteria > Bacillota > Clostridia > Oscillospirales > Ruminococcaceae > UMGS1601. The sequence continues at coordinate 104,870 of CANRJA010000002.1, forward strand.
AAGAACGTGTTATTAAGGCTGTATCATCAGCTTTAAATATATCAACAAACAACATATGTGTTGAAAAAGGTTAAATGTGGAGGAGATATTATGAAAATTCCAAATTTTATTGTGGGAAAGAAACAAATTATTTTAGCCAGCTTAACTTTGTTTCTTGGACTGGCTATCTATGTCAACTATGCAATGAATACAAACGGCGATGAAATCAAAACGACCAAGGTCGTAAACACAAAATCATCAAATTACGGCGTTGCTGATTTTGTCAATGAAACAACCGATGAAAACGATTACTTTGCACAAGCACGTCTTGACAGAATGACTTCACGGGACGAGGCTGCTCAGACGCTTGAAACGATTATGAGCGGCGGAGATTCAACTGATGAGGAGAAAGAGGTTGCCTCTGAGAAAGCGGTATCAATATCACAGCTTATTGAATCTGAGAGCAAAATAGAAAACCTTATCAAGGCAGCAGGCTATGAGGATTGCGTTGTGTATCTTGACGGAACAAGCGCTAATATAGTTGTAAAATCAAACGGTCTGAAAACTGCACAGGCAGCTCAGATAAAAGATATTTTACTCGGTGAAGTGGACGTTGCTAACGAAAATATTAAAATTTTTGATGTAAAATAGTTGTGTTAAGCTCTTTTTAATGGTATAATAAACTGGAGTAGGATTATACCATATCAGGGGGAGTAAACCATGATGTTTAAGAATGACAAAATTGATGGTCAGCTTAAAGTCAGCAAGGATGTTATTTTTACTATTACCAAAAATGCAGTGCTTGATATTGACGGCGTATGCTCTATCGCTAACGCTAAGAAAAATATGTTAAAAAACTTATTTTTGTCTGACACTAATTATGAATCAATAGATATAGATTTTGACAATGATACGGTTGTTATATCAGTTTACCTATTTGTAAATCCAGGAGTTAAAGTCAAGTCCGTTGCCGAACAGGTTCAGAGCAAGGTCAAGAACGAGGTTCAGTCAATGACCGGAATAACAGTATCAAAGGTCAACGTAACAATTTCAGATGTAAAATATAATTAATTCACTTGCCTCATTATCTATAAGATATTGGGGCTGATGTGGTTAAAAGGGAAGTGTTTAAGTGAGTCTGTCGAGAAGACGTATAAGAGAATCTGCGTTTATAATTATTTTTGAAAGATCCTTTGGTAATTACGAGTTGGACGAGCTGTTTGAAATTGCAAAGGAATCTGAAATTATACCAATAAATGATGAGGTAATAAAAATTGTTAAAGGTGTGTATGAGCATATTGATGAGCTTGATAATATAATTTCAAAGTTTAGCCAAAAGAGAAGCCTAGAACGTATTCCAAAGGTCAACTTGTCACTGCTGAGACTGGCAATTTATGAGGCAAAGTATTCTGAGAATGTTCCCATCAACGTAGCTATTTCTGAGGCTGTTGCAATAGCTGAAAAGTATGCGTTTGAGTCTGACGCTAAATTCATTAATGGCGCTTTGGGTTCATTTTCAAGAAGCAAGGACGGAATGTTAAATGCTTAGTGTGTTAGGCATTGATACAAGCAATTATACAACGTCAGCTTCATTGATCGATATTGAAAAAATGAATGTTTATCAATCTAAAATGATGCTTCCCGTAAAAAGCGGAGAGATCGGCATAAGACAGTCAGATGCAGTATTTCATCACACAAAACAGCTTCCTGTTGTTATATCAGACCTTATGAAAAAATCAAAAATAGTCGGTTCACAGATTAAAGCTGTAGGTGTTTCTAAAAGCCCTAGAATGGTTGAGGGTTCATATATGCCGTGCTTTTTGGCAGGAGAGGGCTTTGCAAGCTCCTTTTCGAGCCTTTGCGGTGTTGAGCTATATAAAACTTCACATCAGATAGGTCATATTCTTGCGGCGTTGTTTTCAGCAGGAAAGATGGATCTTATAAAGAAAAAAGAAGCCTTTATAGCTTTTCATATAAGCGGCGGAACTACCGATTGCTTGCTTTGCGAGCCTTCGGACGACGATGTTTTATGCGTTACGAAAATAGGAACATCACTGGATTTAAAAGCAGGACAGGCTATTGACCGAATAGGAGTTAAGCTGGGGCTTGATTTTCCTTGTGGTCAGGAGCTTGAAAAGCTAGCACTAAAAAGTAAAATGAATTGTAAAACAAAGCCTGCTCTTAAAGGTAATAACTGCTGTCTTTCAGGATTGCAGAATATATGTGAAAAAATGATATCAAACGGCGAATTGCATTGCGATATAGCAAAATTTTGCTTAACTTACATAAGCGATACGATAATTGATATGTCAAATAGAGCGAGAGAAACTTATAAAAATTATCCTATAATGTTTGCAGGGGGAGTTATGTCAGATAAAATTATAAAGGATAAAATATCAGAAAGGTTAAGTAACGTATATTTTGCAGAGCCTGAGTTCTCCTGCGATAACGCAGTAGGAACTGCTTTGTTTGCGGCGATAAAAAAGGAATTGATTTAATGAGTGTTATATTAACGGTTTCCCAAATAAACAGATATCTTGCCAGTAAAATTCGGGGCGATATTAAGCTTAAAAGCATTGCCGTTAAGGGGGAAATTTCTAACCTGAATACTAACTATTCTTCAGGGCATTATTATTTTACATTAAAGGACGAGAACAGCGCGCTAAAGGCAATTATGTTTGCGAGCGCAACTAGAAATTTGAAAATCGAGTTGAAAAACGGACTTAATGTTATGGCTCTTGGAAATATAGACTGCTATGAACGTGACGGAATATATCAGATAATTGTTACCGACATTCAGCCTATAGGCATCGGTGCTGTCAAAGAATCGCTTGATAAACTAAAACTAAGGTTAAAGAACAAGGGGTATTTTAAATCTGAATATAAAAAGGAGATTCCTTTTGCGCCTAAAACTATTGGTGTTGTTACCTCGATAACAGGCGCAGCTTTGCAGGATATACTGAATATTTTGAAAAGGCGTTATCCCATTTGTAGAGTTTTTGTTTTTCCTACATTAGTGCAGGGAAATGAGGCAAAGGACAGCATAGCTGACGCACTTATGCTGGCGGATTCTATGAATCTCGATACGCTTATACTTGCAAGGGGAGGCGGCTCGGCGGAGGATTTGTCTGTTTTCAATGAAGAAAAGGTGGCTGACGCGATATTTAATGTTAAAACTCCGATTATTTCTGCTGTAGGGCATGAAATTGACATCACTATAGCCGACTTGGTCGCCGATCTGCGTGCTCCTACGCCTTCTGCTGCTGCGGAGTTGGCGTCGCCTGAGATATCTGCGTTCTATTCTCTGATTGAAAGTTTAAAGCTGAAAATGAGAAAAACAATGGAAAAAAAGATATCTGACGCTGGTATTTCACTGAAATCAGCTTCAAACAGATTTTTTTCAGTGTCTCCTGAAAAGCGGCTTGAGGTTGGAGATATTAAGATAAAAAATGCTGAGCAGAGACTTAGAACTTCTATTCAGAATATATTGAACCAAAACAGCGGCAGACTTAATTCATCGGCGTCGCTTTTGGATTCTTACAGCCCGCTGAAGGTTTTAAGAAGAGGTTATTCTCTTACATTAAAAGGCAAAAGGGTTATCACAAAGGCTGATGATGTTTCAGTAGGGGATATGGTTGAAATTAAGTTTTCAGATTCATCAGTGAACGCTGAAATAAAAAATAAAAATCAATAGGAGTTGTTTTAAATGACGTTTGAAGATACATTGGACAAGCTTAACAAAATAGTTTCTGAGCTTGAATCGGGCAATTTAACTTTGGAAGAGTCGCTTGAAAAATTCAAAGAAGGCATTACTCTTTCGGGCGAGTGTAAGAAAAAACTTGAAGAAGCAAAGCTTGTTGTAGAGACAGTCGATAAAAACTATATAGAGGAATAGATATGCAGGAAATTTATAAAATGCAAATTGCGGATTATCAGCAGAAAATAAAAAATACGCTTCATAGCTTTACGAAGGAAAAGGAATTTTACAAAAAAGAAGTTATGCAGGCAATGGAGTATTCGCTCCTCAGTTCAGGCAAAAGAATAAGACCTATTCTAGCAATTGAATTTTGTAAAATGTGCGGCGGCGATTATAAGAATTACTATGATATTGTTTGCTGTATAGAGCTTATACATTGCTTTTCTCTTATACATGACGATCTGCCTTGTATGGACGATGACGATTACCGCAGAGGTATGCCGTCGTGCCATAAAAAATTCGGAGAAGCTGAGGCTCTGTTAGCAGGAGACGCTTTGAATACACTTCCGTTTGAGATAATCTCAAACGCCTGTAAGACGGGTAAAATTTCTGCCGAAACTGCTATTAAGCTGATTGGTGAAATTTCAAATGCTGCCGGAATAAACGGTATGATAGGCGGGCAGGCATTTGATATATACTCTGTTAAGATGAAGCATTTTAATGCTCATAATCTAAATCTTTTACAAGAGCTTAAAACCTGCCGGCTTTTAGAGGCTTCTTGCGTTATAGGGTGTATCTTAGCAAACGCTGACGATAAAACTACCCAATACGCAAGAGAGTTTGGCAAAAGACTTGGATATGCTTTTCAGATAGTGGACGATATATTAGATGTTGAGGGTAGCTTTGATACTCTTGGAAAGCCAATAGGCAGCGACGAAGAAAAAGGAAAGATAACTTATGTTACCATGATAGGTATTGATCAGGCAAAGGAAGTAGCTCGTCATCAGACATTAGAAGCGTTAAACCTTTTAGAAAAGTTTGATAATAATGAGCTTCTTGTTGACTTAACTATGGATCTTCTTAACAGAAAGAAATAAAATAAATATAAAACTAAAATTATTGGTCCATAGTTTATGAGTACGGTGTAATAACATTGTACAAATAAATGTATAGAACGGAGATAAAAAATGACACAGGAATATGAGGAAGAATTTAATAAACTTAACCTTCCTGATGATCTTAAAAAATTCAGCTATGATGAGTGCAGGATACTGTGTAAGGAAATTCGTGATACACTTATTAAAACGGTATCACAAAACGGGGGACATTTATCCTCTAATTTGGGAACAGTAGAGCTTTCTTTAGCACTTCACAGAGTTTTTTCATCGCCTAAAGATAAGATAGTCTGGGATGTAGGTCATCAATCGTATACGCATAAAATCCTAACCGGCAGACTTAAAAATTTCAAAACTCTAAGAAAAGAGAACGGCTTGTCCGGCTTTTGCAAGCCCAGTGAATCTGACCATGACGCCTTTGTAAGCGGACACAGTTCAAATTCTGTTTCCGCAGCTTTGGGCATAGCGACCGCAATGAAATTAAACGGTGACAATCATCATACAATTGCTGTAATAGGAGACGGCGCGGCAACAGGTGGGCTTTCGTTCGAGGGATTTAATAATGCAGGTAAAAGCAATACAAATCTTATTGTTGTATTGAATTACAATGAAATGTCTATTTCTAAAAATGTAGGTGCTATTGCGAAGTATCTGTCAAATTTCAGAACTAAAGAATCTTATAAGCGTACAAAAACCATTGTAGAAAGAGCGCTAGACAGCATACCTGTTATAGGTCAGCCGATAAAGAAAACTCTGAAATTTTCAAAGGATACTATAAAAAATTCTATTTTCAGAACAACTCTTTTTGAAGATTTGGGATTTGAATTTGTCGGTCCTGTGGACGGTCATAATCTTAAAGAGCTTGAAAACGCTTTAAAAAAAGCAAAAGATATAAAAAGACCTGTCGTTGTTCAGGTGAATACACTAAAGGGAAAAGGCTATGCGCCTGCCGAAGATAACCCTGGAGAATATCACGGGATAGGCTCTTTTGAACTAAAAACAGGAAACCCTGACGTTTCAAAATGCGACAGCTTTTCAACTGTGTTCGGGTGTGAATTGTCTCGTCTGGCTGACGGAGATAACAACATCTGTGCAATAACGGCGGCTATGAAGTATGGAACAGGTCTTGATAAGTTTGCTAAATCTCATAAGGACAGATTTTTTGATGTAGGGATAGCTGAGGGTCACGCATTAACTTTTGCCGGCGGTCTTGCTTCTATGGGTAAAATTCCGGTGTTTGCGGTTTATTCTACTTTTCTTCAAAGGGGCTATGACCAGATAATACACGATTTGGCAATATCAAATGCTCATATTGTAATAGGCGTTGACAGAGCGGGAGTTGTTGGAGAAGACGGAGTTACCCATCAGGGAATTTTCGACGTTTCCTTTTTATCAACAATACCTAATGTTACAATTTATTCTCCCAGCAATTATGAGGAATTAAAAGCGTGTTTATCAAAGGGTATATATAAAGATAAGGGAATAGTGGCCGTTCGATATCCTCGTGGGAATGAGAAAGATTGCATTTTAAAAAAAGATTACATATCAACCGATTACGAGCTTTATGAAAACGGCTCGAATGCTCTTGTAATAACCTACGGCAGGCTGTTTAATGAAGTCTCATATGCCTTTGATAAGCTGAAAAATGTGGGTAAAAATATTGATGTATTAAAGCTAATTAATTTGAGTTCTGTTGATAAAGAAATGATTAAGGAAATAAAGTCTTATAAAAAGGTCTACTTTTTTGAAGAAGGTTATTATAACGGTTCTGTTTCTCAAAGGCTAAAAAATGAGATAAATAATTTAGACTGCACTGCAATATATGATTTCGTACCGCAGGCATCAGTTGAAGCAACACTTGAGAAGTTAGGATTGTCAGGAAATGAGATTTATAAAAAGTTAAGTTCGGAGATTTAACAAATGGGAGAAAGACTCGATATAGAATTAGTTAGCAGAGGTCTTGCCGAGACACGTTCAAAGGCACAGAATATGATAAAAGAAGCCTCTATAAGCGTGAATGGTATTATAGTTACAAAACCTGCTTTTTTAGTTGATAAATCAGACGAAATTAGATTAGTCGGCGAAACTCTAAAATATGTAGGTAAGGGCGGACTAAAGCTAGAAAAAGCAATTTATGAATTTAAGATAGATTTAAAAGGTAAAACTTGCGTTGACTTTGGTGCTTCAACAGGAGGATTTACCGACTGTATGCTTCAAAACGACGCGGAATATGTCTATGCAGTTGATGTAGGGAAAAATCAATTGGACAAAAGCCTAATTGATAATCCCAAAATTGAAAACATAGAGAATACGAACATTAAAGATGTTACAAAATCAATGTTTGAGAAGAATATTGAATTTTGTACTGTTGATTTGTCTTTTATATCACTTTCATATGCCGTTCCTGTTGTCTATGATGTTCTATCTGATGAGGGAGAGGCTGTTATGCTTATAAAGCCTCAGTTTGAAGCAGGTAAAAAAAGCCTTTCAAAAAAGGGAATAGTCAATGACAAAAAACTTCATATAAAGGTTCTTAAAAATATTGTGACGCTAATTGAAAATTCAGGATTTAGTATTAAAAACTTAACTCATTCTCCTATAAAAGGCGGAAGCGGTAATATCGAGTATCTGATTTATGTTAAAAAAAGCAAAAAACACTCATCATTTTCAAATGATATTAAAACTATAGTTGATGATGCATTTAAACTATCAAAGTAATCAAAGGAGGGAAATCTGTTGAATATTTATATCTTACCTAATTTGAAAAAGGATAACAGCGAACTCTATGTAAGAAACGCAGTAAGCATACTGAGAAAAAATAACGCAGAACTTTCAATGCCTAAAAAATATCAGGCAGATTTTTCTGACCTTGATTTTATTGAATTTTCCAACGAGGACGAACTAGTTTCAAAGTGCGATATAATATTAGCTGTCGGAGGAGACGGTACGATATTAAAAGCGTCTGCCGCCGCATCTAAATATGATAAGCCTATACTTGGCTTAAATTGCGGAAGGCTTGGATTTATGTGTACTCTTGAACATAATGAACTTGAATTGCTAGATAATCTTTGCAATGGTGATTATGAATTTCAAAGACGTATTATGCTTGACGGAGAGATTTTAAAGCCTAATGGAGAAAATAAAACCTTCACCGCACTGAATGACATTGTAGTATCAAAGCCTCAGCATAGCAAAATTTCAGATTTTGAAGTTTCTAAATCGGGCAAGGTGGTTTCGTCGATAAGAGCAGACGGCTTGATTTTTTCCACTCCTACCGGAGCAACTGCATATTCGCTCTCTGCAGGCGGACCTATTATTGAACCTGATATGGAATGTATTGAATTTACACCTATATGTCCTCACTCGCTGCTTTCAAGAACTATGATTTTTTCTAAAAGTTCAAAGCTGTCCGTCAAGTTTTTCACAAACTCTAATGAACGCTTCGGCTTATCAGTTGACGGCGTTACAAAGGAAGATATATCTTCAAAAGATGTTCTGACAATTTCGGCGTCTGATAAATATATCAAGCTTATAGATATTAAGGGCGGAAGCTTTTTTGATTCTGTTAATTCAAAGCTTATGAGACCCTTAAAGGCAATTATGGAGGACAGCGAAAATGTCTAAAGAAAAAAGGCAGAAAGAGATTTTAAATATTATTACAGGCAGCGATGTCTCTACACAGCAGGAGCTTCAAAGCAGGCTTAGAGACAAGGGCTTTAATGCAACTCAGGCTACAATCTCTCGTGATATTAAGGAGCTTTCAATAATTAAAACTGTTTCTTCAAGCGGTATTTATAAGTACGATATCCCAAGTAATATAAGAGACAAAGGAAAAAGCCCTCAAGAGCTTTTGAGAAACATATTTAAAGAGGCGGTTATATCTGTAAATTTCGCTATAAATATTGTTGTGATTAAGTGTCATGCAGGAATGGCACAGGCTGTTTGTGCAAAACTTGATAACACATACTTTGAATCTATAGTAGGCACAATAGCCGGCGACGATACAGTATTTGCAGTTCTTAAAAGCGAGGCATTAGCTATTGAATTTGTTGGTATGCTAAACAAGCTTCTTGTGTAAATTTTTAAATTATTTCTATCCTACAGAAAGGAAGACGTAATATAAATGCTAACGGAGTTATATATTGAAAATCTTGCCGTTATTGAAAAGTCAGTAATCAACTTCGGCGATAAGCTGAATGTGTTTACAGGCGAAACGGGAGCAGGAAAATCAATTTTAATAAATGGAATAAATGCAATTCTCGGTCAGCGTGTTACAAAGGATATTGTTCGCACAGGAACAAAAAAAGCAGTTATTTCTGCTGTGTTTAACAATTTACCAAGCGAGGTTATAAAAATTCTTTCAAACAGCGGCATAGACAGCGAGGGCGAGCTTATTATTTCCAGGGAAATCTCAGCCGACGGCGGCAGCGTTGCCCGCATAAACTCTCGTCCTGTCAATCTATCTGTTTTAAGAGAAATAGGGGATATTCTTGTAAATATTCACGGCCAGCATGACAGCCAGATACTGTTATCCCCTCAAAAGCATATTGAAATACTTGACGCATACGGCAATCTTGAATCTTCGCTTGAGGATTATCAAAATTCCTTTAGAGAACTTCAGGCGGTCGCAAAGCAGATCAAGCAGGTTTCTTTAAGCCAGCAAAATAAAATTGAAAGAATACAAAAACTTAAAGGTATTGTTGATGAAATCTCATCACTTGATTTAAAAGAAAATGAGGACGAAGAAATAGAGTCTGAATTTGAACTGTCGAACAACGCCGTTGAGGTAAGACAGGCTGTAACAGGAGTTGTAAATCTTATTGAAGATGACGACGGTATCAGCTCGGAGCTTTTCAGCGCAGCCGATGCTTTAGAAAATTATTCGGACGTTTTTTCTGACTTAGAGCCTTTAATAGAGCGAATTAAATCTGCTAAGATTGAAATTGACGATATTTCAAGTGAACTGAATCATCTAACGTCAATGCTTGAAGTAGACCCTGAAAGATTTGCATATGTTTCAGCTAGAAACGACAGCATAATACGAATAAAGAAAAAGTATGGTCCAAATCTTTCAGATGTTCTTAACAGTCTTGATGAGTCGGTAAAAGAGCTTGAAGCATTAACAGGTGATGAAAATAATATAGAGACTTTGAAGGCTAAAAGGGAAGATCTGCTGGAGGAAACTTCAAAAAAGGCAATAAAATTGTCAAACAGCCGTGAGATGGCAGGCAATAGGTTTATAAAAGAGGTAACTTCACAGCTTAAGTTTTTAAATATGCCTAATGTTAAGCTTGAAATTTCCAATCAAAAAGGCAAGCTGACTATTCACGGAATGGATAATATAGAGTTTTTAATTTCAGCGAATTTGGGCGAGGAGCCAAAGCCTATTGCCAAAATAGCGTCAGGAGGAGAGCTATCGCGTATAATGCTAGCTTTAAAAAGCGTAATTGCTGAAAAGGATAACACTCCAACAATGATCTTTGATGAAATAGACACAGGCGTCAGCGGTCGTGCGGCGCAAAAAATAGGTATTAAACTGCATGAAATCTCAAGAAACAGACAGGTCATTTGCGTAACTCATTTAGCTCAAATAGCCATTTCAGGTGATACTCATATGCTAATTGAAAAGAAAACGGAAAACGGAAAAACCAAAACAACAGTATGTGAATTGACATCTCTTGAAGAAAGAAAAAGCGAGATTGCAAGGATCATAAGCGGAGATGATAGTTCAGAAATAACTTTAGCAAGCGCTGAGGAAATGCTAAAAAATGTAAATCATTAAATTTATATAAAACGGTTAGCTTGATGCTTGCCGTTTTTTTTCTGTATTTGACTTTTAACTTCTAAAATGGTATAATTAATTAACTTTGCAGAAGGACTGATAGTATTATGAAGGTTACTTTACTAGCGCACACTCCTGAGCCTGAAAAAACAATTGCGGCTGCCGCAAAATTGTGCTATGCAAGCTCTGATATTGATACGCTCCTTGACGGTTTGACAAAGGAGAAAACTGTGAATTTTTTGAATTTGCTTTCCGATTTAGGACATCAAAGCCCTGTTGAACACGTTACATTTACTTTTGGTATCGAGGGGGTTTCACGCGCGCTGTTAGCTCAGATCACCAGACACAGGATAGCTTCATTCTCAGTGCAAAGTCAGAGATACGTTGAGGAGAAAAACTATGAGTTTGTAACTCCGCCTGAAATTTCGGCTGTTCCCGAGGCGCTAGAGGAGTTTAACAGGCAAATGGATTCTGCTATTACGAGTTATAATAAGCTTGCAGATATTCTTAAAGAGAAGCACTTTAAGACTTTTATAGAAGAAGGCTTTGATGAAAAGGAAGCTGTAAAAAAGGCTCAGAAAAAGGCAATAGAAGACGCTCGGTTTGTTCTTCCGAATGCCTGCGATACAAAAATGATTGTGACTATGAACGCAAGAAGTCTTTTAAATTTCTTTAAACTTAGATGCTGTTCAAGAGCTCAGTGGGAAATCAAAGCTCTTGCAGATGAAATGCTGAGACTGTGCTGCAAAGTCGCACCTACCATTTTTAAAAATGCAGGTCCAGAATGTGTAAGAGGGAAGTGCGCCGAGGGTAAGATGACCTGCGGCAAAATGAAAGAGGTTCAAAAATATTATAAGGAGCTTAAAAATGAATAAGAAGCTCATTGTTATAGAGGGATTAGACGGAAGCGGAAAATCAACTCAGTTTAAAATAATTGATAAAATCTTTAGTGATAATAATATTCCTCATAAATCAATCAGCTTTCCAGATTATGAGAAGCCTTCATCAGCACTTGTAAAGATGTATCTTAGCGGCGAGTTTTCAAAAAACGCTAAGGATATAAACGCATATGCGGCGTCCAGCTTTTACGCTGTTGACAGGTATGCGAGCTTTAAGCTGTACTGGGAGGACGCTTATAACAACGGAGATTTGATATTAGCAAGCAGATATGTAACGTCTAACGCAATATATCAGATGGTTAAATGTAATAAAAGCGGTTGGGACGAATATCTTGACTGGCTTTCTGAATATGAATATGAAAAGCTGGGGCTTCCCAAACCTGATATGGTTATTTTTCTTGATATGCCGATTGAGATTTCGCAAAGGCTTATGACCGAAAGATATAACGGGGACGATGGTAAAAAGGATATTCACGAATTAGACGTTGAGTTTCTGAAGTCATGCCGTGAAGCAGCTCTTTATACTGCGAATAAGCAAGACTGGAGCATAATAAATTGCTCAAACGGTGCAGTTCCGCTTAGTATTGATGAAATTACAAATAAAATAATGAATGAAATAAACAAACTTAAATAATATATTGAAAAGAAGGATACAATGTTTGACTTTAGGGAAATTGAATTAAGTGACAAGTCATGGATTGATGAACTTTTAGCAAAATCTGATTTTATGGGCTGCGAATATTCCTTTGCGAATAATGTAGCATGGCGAAGACTCAGCGATTCGGTTATTTCAAGATACAAGGATTTCTATTTGATTTCATCTCAGGATAACGATAATATTTATCTTACATATCCGGCAGGCGAGGGGAATATTACAGAGCTTCTTAACGAGTTTAGAAAATATTGCTGTAATTTAGGAAAGCGCTTTGTTTTATCTTCTGTAACACGTGATAATTTAGAATACATAAAAGGGAATTTTGATGGAAAAATAGAAAGTATTAAATCGAATGCCGACTATTATGATTATATATATAATGCTGAGGATTTGATAAATTTAAGAGGAAAAAAGTATCATTCAAAGAGAAATCATATCAGCAATTTTAAAAAGCAACCGTGGGAATATAAAGAGCTTACCCCTGATTTGTTTGACGATTGCATTGAATTTGTAACTGAGAGCTATAATAAAAGGTCCGAGACAGATTTTTCCGCCGTTGTTGAGCAGTTTGCAATAAACACTTTTTTCACTAGTTTTGAGTATTTGAACTTAAAGGGCGGAGTTCTTTTTCAAAATGGCAGAATTGTCGGAGTCACGATAGGTGAGAGGCTTAATTCTAACACTTTAGTTGTTCATATTGAAAAAGCGTTAAGTGACGTAAATGGAGCATATCCCACCTTGTGTAATGAATTTGCAAAAGCAAATGCGTTTGATTTAAAATATATAAATAGGGAAGAGGATCTAGGTTTAGAGGGACTTAGAAAATCCAAACGCTCCTATCACCCATGCTTTCAGCTAGAAAAACATTCAATAATATTTAAAAAAGATTGATTTTTACTAATTCAATACGGAAAGGAAAACACAATTATGGTATATGTATTCTTAGCAAACGGTTTTGAGGAAGTTGAAGCTCTTGCGCCGGTTGATATTTTAAGACGTGCTGATGTAGACGTTAAAACAGTAGGAGTAGGCTCTGAAATGATTCGAGGAGCGCATGGCATACCTGTTATTACTGATTTGGACGCCAATGAAATAGAGCTTAATGAAAATATAGAAATGATTGTTCTGCCGGGCGGAATGCCGGGAACTGTAAACCTTGAGAAAAATGAAAATGTTCAAAAGACTATAGACTATTGTATAAAAAACGACAAATATATTTCAGCGATATGCGCAGCGCCATCAATTCTCGGACACAAGGGTATTTTAGACGGTAAGACTGCAACTTGCTTCCCGGGATTTGAAAAGGAATTAGGTAAGGCTAATTATTCGCATGAGCTTGTGGTAAACGACGGAAAAATAACTACAGCCAGGGGAGCCGGCGCTGCAATAAAGTTCGGGCTAAAGCTGGTTGAGCTTTTAGTATCAAAAGTAAAGTCAGAGGCGCTTGAGGCATCACTTCAATGCAGATAGATATAAAAGTACAAAAAGATATTCTTAGAAAAGATATTTTAATAAGACGCAACGAGTTGAACAAATCAGAAATAGAATTGAAAAGTCAGCTAATTTTAAATAGACTTATTGACTTGGATAAACTGAAAAACTCTAAAAATATTTGCGTTTATGTTTCTAAAGATTCTGAGGTTGAAACCTTTTCTTTGATAAATCGGCTTATAAATATGGACAAGTCTTTGTATGCTCCTAAGTGTGACATAAAAAACAATTATATGGCATTTTATAAAATCAACTCTCTGTCTGATTTAAGTATTGGTGCATTTTCTGTTTTAGAGCCCAGTGATAAAAATGAGAAATATGTATGCTCAAACAAAAGTGATATATGTATCGTTCCCGCGCTGTGTTTTGACAAACAGGGATTTAGATTAGGTTATGGAAAAGGGTATTACGACAGGTTTTTAAAAGATTTCAATGGCATAAAAATCGGTATTTGCTATGATGAATTTGTCGTTGACACACTTCCGAAATTTGATACAGATATAGCTGTTGATTTGATTATAACTGATGTTGAAAAATATAAGTGTAAAGGTGGAAAGTAAAAATGGATGAAAACGAAAAGAAACTTAATAACACCGATAATAAGGACGATTTGGACTTTGATTCTAAGTTAAGTGAATTTTTAAACGAAAGTTTTAAAGCTTCAAAGGAGCTTGATTCAATAGTCGGCGAAGATAAAAGTGAAAATGTTGTTGCTTCGGCAGATGTAACCTTGACAAATCTTGAAACAAGAAAGCCTTTAGAGAGTTTAAATTCTTTGAATGATAAAAAGGTACATAAAGAAGAGTCTGAGGCTTTGAAAAATGTATCTTCCATTTCTAAAGAAAGTATCATTCCTTCAAATGAAGAGGATTTATCGCTCGACATCAATGAAAGTCTCAATGCAAAAAATGAAATAAAAGAAGCTAATGACGAATTTAAGAAAGAAGTAAAACCAAAAACACCTGAGCAGTCTCATACTGTCAAAGGCAATTTTGGACTTGATGCAAACAGCCCAAAGGAAAAATTCAATTTAAATATTGACTATTCAAAAAGTGATATGATTCGTTCCAAAAGCTCTCAAAAGACTTCGGGAAATATTAATAACAAAAAGCCAAAAAAGAAAAAGGTTGAAGTTAATTACTCAATTTTTACAGGACTTATTGTAACAGTTGTTGTTTTGTTAGTTTCTGTTTCGCTTGCTTTTTTTGGAATTTCATTAGGGCTTGAATATTTAGGCGTAAACAAAAGCGATGAAGTAATTAAACTGAATATTAAAGAAGGTTCTAACACCGATGATATAGCACAGCAGCTTATTAACGAAGATATTATAGATAATAAATTCTTATTCAAGTTAATAGTTCATTTAAAAGACGCAGGCTCATTGATGAAGCCTGGAGATATCGAGCTTAAGCCTTGCTGGTCTTATGCCGATAAAATAGACGCATTAGTTGAACAAAGAGAATCCTTTGAAACGGTTTCTGTTGTCTTTCCTGAGGGAACTACTTTGCTTGATGCTGCAAAATTGTTGGAAACCAAAGGTGTTATCTCAGATTATCAGGAGCTTATCTACACATTCAACAGTGAAAAGTTTGGATATGATTTTGAAAGCCTTATTGACAATAAGGGTAAGAAATTCTATGCTATGGAGGGTTATTTCTATCCCGACACATACAATTTCTATCTCGAAGATTCTTCATTTAATATTGTTAAGACAGTAAGAGAGCATTTTAATTCTAAATTTACTGAGGATATGAAAAATACTATGCGTGAAAACGGTATGACTATGGACGAGGTCATTACGCTTGCGTCTATTGTTCAGGCGGAGTCAGGCTCGGTTAAAGATATGCCTAAGGTTGCATCAGTTTTCCTCAATAGATTAAAAGACCCTGCAAATTTCCCGAGACTTGAATCTGACGCAACAGAAACCTACTATAAAGATGTTATAAAGGTAGAGGCTGAAAACTCAAAAACATTTACAGACAGCGAAATTAAAGATTTTAAGGATTACTATGATACCTATGTTGCAAACGGGCTTCCGGCAGGACCTGTCTGCAATCCGGGACTTGAAGCGATAAACGCAGTATTATATCCGGAAAAAACAGATTATCTTTATTTCTGTTCAAATATAAAAAATAAAAAGACTTATTTTGCAAAGACGCTGTCAACTCATAAAAAGAATCTTAAAAAGGCTGGTTTAGACGACTAAAATCAAAGCAGCTATGGAGGCACAATGGATTTAAGCAATTTAGAGGTTTTATCTCCTGCAGGCGATATGGAAAGACTTGAAGCAGCGCTTGATTACGGCGCTGACGCCGTATATCTCGGCGGCAAGTCGTTTGGAATGAGAGCAGGACCTTCAAACTTTGACGATACTGAGCTTAAAACTGCTGTAGAAATGGCTCATAAACGAGGCGTACTGGTGTATCTTACCTGCAATACATTACCTCACAATGATGAAATTCCACACTTTAAAGAGTTTATAGATAACGCGATCGACGCCAAAGTCGACGCTGTAATAGTAAATGATATAGGGCTTCTGTCATTGGTAAAAAAGTACGCACCCAATATGGAAATTCACATTTCCACACAGGCAGGAATTGTGAACTATGTTACTGCAAACGAGTTTTATAATATGGGTGCAAAGAGAGTTGTTCTGGCAAGAGAGTTATCACTTGATGAAATAGCTGAAATAAGAGCAAAAACACCAAAGGAACTGGATATAGAGTGCTTTGTTCACGGAGCAATGTGCGTCAGCTTTTCGGGCAGATGTCTTTTGTCAAGCTATCTAGTTAATCGTGATGCGAACAGGGGAGAGTGCGCACAGCCTTGCAGGTGGGGCTACCACCTTATGGAGGAAAAGCGAAACGGACAGTATTTTCCTGTATTTGAAGATGAAAAAGGAACATATATTCTTAATGCCAAAGATATGTGTATGATAGAGCATTTAGATAAGTTGGCAAAGGCAGGAATTAATAGCATTAAAATTGAAGGCAGAGCTAAATCTGCATATTATGTTTCGGTAGTAACAAATGCTTATCGAATGGCAGTTGATTTTTTAAGAAATAATCCTGACGATTATGATAAATTGCCTTCTTGGATAAAAGAAGAAGTTTACAAAGTAAGCCACAGAGCTTATTGCACAGGCTTCTTTTTCGGTCATCCAAATGAGCAGTTAGACACTCAGTATTACGAAAACAGCGGATATATCAGAGAATATGATGTTGTTGCAATGGTTGATGAATGCAAAGATGGAAGGATTTATGCAACACAGCGAAATAAATTCAATAGGGGAGAAGAGCTTGAAATTTTAGCTCCCGGTAAAGAGCCGGTTAAAATTACCGCTGATAAGCTATATAACGATAAAAATGAGGAAATAGACACGGCTAATCACGCAATGATGAAGATGTCGCTGGAATGTGATAAAATTTTTGTAAAGAATTCAATTATTAGAATGAAAAAATAAAAAAGCCTCTTGTGAGAAAAATTCACAAGAGGTTAAATTTTTATTCGTTATTTTTCGGCCTTTTTGGTGCTTTATTATTTGCAAGCGGTGAGGCATCTGCAGCCTTTTTTAAATTCTCACTGGATAGATGTGTGTAAATTTCAGTAGTGGCGATACTTTTATGTCCTAAAACTTCTTTAAGAATAAGCGGATCAACTCCGCCATGCTGATACATCAATGTTGCCGCTGTATGTCTTAGCTTATGAGTTGTGATTCCGAGATTGTTTAACCCTGCACGCTTCAGCATTTCTTCAACTATCTGCTGAACTCTGCGCTTGTCAATACGCTTTTTAGCCTGCGATAGAAACATAGCTTCAGGCTCTCTGGAATTGGTAGGACGCACTGACAAATAACGGTTTAAAGCGTCTATGCAGGCGTCATTAAGATATACTATACGCTCTTTACTTCCTTTTCCAAATAATCTCAGCGTTCTATTTTCTTTACTGTAATCGTTAAGATTAAGCCCAACAAGCTCGCTCAAACGCATTCCGCAGTTTAAAAACAAAGTTATCATACAGAAGTCACGTTCTTTATTTTTTGAATTAATATTTTTTAATAACTGCAAAGACTCGTCTAACGATAGATATTTTGGTAGTTTATTTTTGATTTTAGGTAGTTCTAAATCGTCTAAAGGATTCTTGTCTAAAAGTTTAGCCTTAGTATGTAAATAAAGAAAAAACTGTTTAAGCGCTGAAGTTTTTCTTGCACGGGTTGCTGTATCATTTTCTCTAACGTCCTTTAAATAATTTAAATATTCATATGCATCATACAAAGAAACATTTTCTATATATTTAAAAGGAACATCAGCTATAGTTATTTTAGAAAAGTCGTCATTGTTTGAAGCATCCTTGTTTTTAATTTTTAAATACCGCAGAAATGTTCTAATATCAATATAGTATGCTTCTTCAGTTCTTTCAGCACGGTTGCGTATCAATTTAAGATTCATTAAATAATCCTTTAGATATTCAGGACAATCCGCTGAATATTCGGGTTTCATATAAACAACTCCTTAGTTTATTAGTTCCCTAAGTTTCACTAAGTTTTTATTTAGTGAAACTTTTTGTATTGATTATACACTATTCCCTTGCATATGTCAACACCTAAAATAAAAAAACAGCCTATAATTTTATAAGCTGTTATTTCAGTTCCACAACAGTAACTCCGTCTTCGCCTTCGCCGTAAACACCTCTGCGTGAGGACTTCACCTGCTTGTGATGTCTTAGATGCTCTCTAACTGCACTTTTCAAAGCGCCTGTTCCTTTGCCGTGAATTATGGTTATAACTCCTATATGCGACATTATCGCATTGTCAATAAATCTGTCAACTTCGTAAATTCCTTCATCAACTGTGTACCCTCTAATGTCCAGTTCCATTGAAGCATTTCTCTCTGCAACCGATTGAACATTCTTTGTAGAAACTTTACTGGTGATCTTTTTATTATTAAGCGTAATATTTTCTTCATCAAGCCTTAGCTTGGATATGTGGATTTTAGTTTTCATAATTCCTGCCTGAATATAGCAAAATCCGCTGTTGTCAGGAAGAGATACTACAATTCCTTTTCCGTTAGTTTCGGTTATAATTACACTGTCACCCTTTTTAAGCGGTCTTGGGAGCTTATACTCTTTATTTTTATCTTTATCGACAGGGTTTGCAGTATTGTAAAGTTTACTTATGGTATTTTTTGTATGTTGCTTTGCTTTTATTGCATTTTTCTCAAAATCTTCCTTATTTTTCTGCTTTCTCAACGCATCTAGCTCGTCAATAAGGGCGTCAGATTGCCTTGTGACCCTAGAAACTATTGCGTTTGCCTCACGGGTCGCTCTGTCGAGGATCTTTTGCTTATTTTCATCAAGCTTTTTACGTTCTTCCTCAAGCTTTGCTTTTAAAGCAGAGACTTCCCTTTTCAATTTTTCAGCTTCTGTTCTGTTTCTTTCATATTTTTGACGTTCATTTTCCAGCTTTTCTAAAATGTTCTCAAACTGCATATTTTCATCATTTATAAGTTTTTTAGAGCTTTCGATTATTTCCTTGTCCATACCCAGTTTAAGTGCGATTTCAAATGCATTTGATTTTCCTGGCGTGCCGAAAATAAGCTTATATGTCGGCTGAAGCGTTTTTGTATCAAACTCGCACGAGGCATTGACTATTCCGTCCGTTTCCAGAGCATACATTTTAAGTTCCTGATAGTGGGTCGTGGTTACGATCTCAGCGCCGTTTTCTTTAAGTCTGTTAATTATAGAAACTGCCAACGCAGCACCTTCAACAGGATCGGTTCCCGAGCCAAGCTCATCAAGCAAAACAAGGGATTTTGTATTAGCAACTTTTATAATATCAATTACATTATTCATATGGGACGAAAAGGTAGAAAGGCTCTGTTCTATAGACTGGCTGTCACCTATATCGACTAGAATTTTGTCAAAAATTGATACAACGCTTCCATCTGCAACAGGTATCAAAAGACCGCACATAGACATAAGAGTAAGCAAGCCCACGGTTTTTAATATAACAGTTTTACCGCCCGTGTTAGGACCGGTTATTACAACTGCCCTGTTTTCGTTTCCTACGTTAAAGTCTATAGGCACTACCTTGTTTTTATCAATAAGCGGGTGTCTTGCCTTTTTTAAAACAATTTTTCCACTGTCAGTAATGTTTGGAGCTATTGCATTCATCTTTGCACCCATATTAGCCTTTGAAAAGTATAAATCAAGCTGCTTTATTGCTTTGAGATTTGAGTAAAGCTGCTCTTTAAATTCTGCGCAGAGAGATGAAAGCTCTGAAATAATTCGGTTGATTTCGTCTCTTTCCTCGCCAATAAGCATCTGAATGTCGTTATTTGCCTCAACAACACTTATAGGCTCAACAAAGATAGTTGAGCCGCTTCCTGAGGTAGCGTGAATAAGACCGGGTACATCGCTTTTGTTTTCAGTTTTAACAGGAATAACAAACCGACCGTCACGAACGGTTATGATAGCCTCCTGAAGGTACTTCTGAGTGGATTTAGAGCGTATCATTTTCTCTAGATTCTCACGAATTTTTATACTTGATTGATTTATTTTTTTTCTTATTCTTAAAAGCTCAGGACTTGCGTCGTCAGTAAGCTCTTCTTCATTTAAAATTGATGATTGAAGTCTTTTCTCTAAATATTCATTTGAGAAAATGCTGTCAAACAAATAGTCTAAAGACGTTTCTTCGTTCGTAAATTGTTTTCTGTATGATATAAGTTCATGCGACTGAATCAGCACATCTTTAATTTTTAGAAGCTCTTTAAGTGGCAATGAAGCGCCTGAATCTGCCAGTTTTACACTGTCTGTTACATCAAATATGTTGTGAAAAGTCGGTGTTCCGAATCTTACTGAAAGATTAAATGCAGTGTCAGTCTTGTTAAGCTCTTTTTTTACTTCTATTATATTATTGCACGGTCTTATGTTTAATGCCAGATTTTTAGACATATTGCTGGAGCATTCATTTGCTAAAAGCTCTAATATTTTATGTAGCTCTAAAGTTATAAAATCTTTGTTTAAATCTTTCAATGGTTTTCTCCTTAAATGTCAGAGTATTAAGAAATACTTTCAAAATATTCAAGCGTTTTGAATTTTCTGTTTATATGATTTAAAACATATCTGTTTGTGATTATATTAAGTTCTGATATAAGCCTATCCGATGCTTTTATACTAAACAGAATATTTAGTTCAGAAAGTGAAATATGCCGCAAAGCTGAAAGCGTACTTTGATTTACAGCAATTATGTCGTAACCATCTGAGCCTGTAAAGCAATCATCGCAATAAAGCTTGCCGTTTTGAATATCAAAGTGCATTTTAGAATGAGAATAGGCATTACATACAGAACATCCGATTAGATTGGGTATAAGTCCTATCTCTGATAACAGTCTGAATTCAAATATAGATTTAAGTAACATTATATTGTGAGTATTTTTTTCAAGATAATAAAGAGTATTAAGAAAAAGCTTTAGAATGATTTCATATGCTTTGTCAGAATCATATGACAGTACGGTATACTTTAAAAGCTCGGCAAAATAAGATGCTAACGCCAACTTTTTTACATCAAGCCTAAGGTCATAAAAAGTGTTTTCAATTTCCGAACTGTTTAAATAATATCGTTCTCCCCTTTTTCTTACGCAAAATTTTGAATAAGAAAATAATGCCGTTGAAGCTGCATTTTTTGATGTTAATTTGCGTCCGCCTTTTACAGTAATCTCAATAATCCCGTAATCCTTAGTGAAAACATCAATAAATTTATCATTTTCACCGTAGGCTCTCTCCCCTATTACTACTCCCATTGTTGTCAGCAGCATTAGATTTTTCTCCTTCACGACTTGCCTTTGCTTTATTGTAATTCAAATAATCTGAAATTTTTCCTGTTTTGCAAAATGTATCCCAAAGCTTGTCCATAATAACACCATCCAAATTTCTGTTTATACTATTATGGTTTTCAACTTTGAGATGAATATGAAAGGTAATTCATTCTAATGTTATTTATTGGTTAAGCCAAAGTTTCTTATTATCCCCTCTCTGTTTCTCCAGCCCTCTTTTACTTTTACCCAACATTGCAAATTAACTTTGATTTGAAAAAATTTTTCAAGCTCAACTCTTGCATCTTTTCCGATTCTTTGAAGCATTGAGCCTTTTTTACCTATTATAATTCCCTTGTGAGATTCCTTTTCACAATATATTACCGCACTTATATCTAAAACAGCTTCATTATTTCTATTATCACGCTCAGAAACATCTTCAACGGCAACTGCAATACCATGTGGTATCTCGTCACTTAAATTAAGCAACGCCTTTTCCCGTATTATTTCTGAAATCAAAACCTTTTCCGGCTGATCGGTCAAAGCGTCGTCGGGAAAATAGTGAGACTCCTCCTGAGCATTTTTATCAATAGCTTTGAAAATCAAATCAATTCCGTCGTTTTCCAAAACGCTGATAGGAATTATCTCCTCAAAATCATAAAGCTTTGAATATTTGTCAAGTATTTCAATTAGCGCGCTTTTATTGTCTAATAAATCAATTTTATTTACTGCCAGAATTACCTTTCTTCCTGTGCTTTTAAAGCTGTTTATAAGTTTGATTTCGTTGTCGCCAATTGGCTTTGTACAGTCTACAACAAGAATAGCTGTTTCAACGTCCTTTACAGCCTCGTTTATGTTATCCACCATATGCTCTGATAGCTTTGTTTTAGCTTTATGCATTCCTGGTGTATCAATAAAAATATATTGGGTTTTCCCTTTTGTCACAATACCGGTTATCTTTGTTCTCGTAGTCTGAGGCTTGTTGCTTACAGCGGCGATCTTTTCTCCTACCATTTTGTTCAAAAGCGAGGATTTTCCTACATTTGCCCTTCCAACTATTGATACAAAGGCTGTTTTACTTCCCATTTATTGCTTCTCCTTATTACCACTTTTGCGTCTGTTTTTTTCAGGCTTAAATATAAATAATATACTTAAAACAATTGAAAGTAAAAGTATAATAAATCTTATCGATCCATACCTGAAATAATTAAATATATCATAGAATACGTCTGTATCAGCAAAAAAAAGAACTCCAACCGCCGCTGCACAAAATGCAGAAAATAAAACCGCCCCTGCCGCCGCGTCTTTAGACATTTTTGCCTTTTGGTTGCGGGATTTTGACGCCATATCAACGGCATTTTCTATAGCTGTGTTAAATAATTCAGACACAATAACCATTGCAATTACAATAAATAAAATTGCATATTCTATTTTAGAAAAATCATAAAATCCTGATAGCCACAGTACATAAATTGCAGCTACAAAATGAAAACGCATATTGCGCTCATTCATAATGGCTGAAATTATACCGCTAAAGGCGTACTTAAAACTATTTAAAAAATTTTTTATCATTATCCTGTTATATAAGAGCTTTGTCTTGAAATTCCAAGATTATCTAATATTTGCTCCTCAATTTCTCGCATATTTCTTGCTTCTACTCCGCCCTGCTCGTGGTTATATCCCATAAGATGCAGCATTGAGTGTACTGTCAAAAAGCCTATTTCACGCTCAAGAGAGTGACCGTACATTTTAGCTTGCTTTAAAGCCGTCTGAATTGATATAACAATGTCGCCAAGCATACACGCTCCTGTTTCGTTATTATAATCGTACTCGCCGTTTTCTCCCAGAGGGAAGGATAAAACATCCGTAGGTCTGTCAACATTTCTGTATTCATAATTCAGTCTGTGTATCTCATCATCGCTTACAAATGAAACGCTCACCTCAGCATCATCTGTGAATTTTTCATGATCCAAAACGGCATTACAGCTTCTTCTGATAAGAAGCCTTATACCAACAGGTATTTTAACGTCATTTTGCTTGTTTACTATTAATACCTTTGTTTTTCCCATTGCTTTTATATCCTTTCTTCTCATTATTAAACTTTTCATATGCCTTTATAATATCCTGAACAAGCCTGTGTCTTACAACGTCGCTTTCATTGAAATTGTTTATAAATATATCATCAACATTTTTCAAAACTTTTGTTGCTTGAATCAATCCCGACTTACCAGATTCAGGCAAATCAATTTGAGTGATATCTCCTGTAATAACTATTTTGCTGTTAAAGCCAAGACGCGTCAAAAACATCTTCATTTGCTCAGGAGTTGTATTCTGGGCTTCATCAAGAATTATAAAGGCGTCGTCTAAAGTACGTCCTCTCATATAAGCAAGCGGAGCAACTTCTATACACCCTCGTTCCTGCTGTTTTGCAAAAGTATCAGGACCTAGCATTTCAAAAAGCGCGTCATATAGTGGTCTTAAATAAGGGTCGACCTTGTCCTGCAAATCGCCCGGAAGAAACCCTAGCTTCTCCCCTGCTTCAACAGCCGGTCTTGTGAGAATTATTTTATTGACTTCGTGATTTCTAAAAGCCTTAACTGCCATTGCGACCGCAAGATATGTTTTTCCTGTTCCGGCAGGACCTACTCCGATAACGATTGTATTGTCCCTGATAGCGTCAACATACTTCTTTTGTCCCAGTGTTTTCGGCTTGACAATTTTACCGCTCGTTGTAACACATATTCCGTCGTCGTTAAGTTTTGTAAGCTCTTTTTGGGCGCCTTCTTTAACAAGTGAAAAAACATATCTTATGCTTTGCTCGTTAATTTGATCTCCCTTATTGGCAAGTAAAATCAAAGACTCAATAGCCTGCTCTGCTTTCTTAACATTTTCCTCGTCGCCTGTGATTTTAATGTCCGTTCCACGACTTAAAATCACGACGTTGTACTGCTTTTGAATAAGATTGACATTCTCATCAAAGCTTCCGAAAATGTTTAAAATAGAATCCATTGACTCAACATTTACAATTCTTTCAACCATTAATTCACCCTGCCGACATATTTTATAATTCCTAAGCGGTATATAGTGGCTTCACCGCCTGTTTTTTAGGTTTTAGTAATGTTTAAAGTTATTATACCATAATTTTTAAAAAAAATAAAGCAAATTTATTTATTTTGTCAATAATTCCTTTTCAACAGCTATATTGCCGTTCAGCTTATAGTTTACTGTCATCTTAACACTCTTCTTCCCTACTTTTACTTTAATTTTTTTGTTTAATATCCTTTTGTCTTTTAAGAAGTTTCTTTCATATAGTTTTATTTTTCTTCTTAACTTAGCCTTTGCTTGTTTCTTTGTAAGTTTTACCTTTTCAAAGTAGTATTTATCGTATGTTTTTTTTGAAATACCTATAGGCAGCTTAAAACCGAGAAAAGAAAACTGTGACTTATAATTCTTCATAATATAATTGCCCGTAACCTTTGAGCCGGGACTTATAGGGATTTCTAAATCAAAAATTGTTAAGTACTTTCTGGTTTTGTCATTATCTTCTATAATCTCCTGCTCATCTATATATCTTTGCTCAAAGGTAACGCTCTCATCATAATCAGCATATATTTCACCCTTACAGTGGAAAAGCATAAGCTTGGCTTTATCCTTTTTACTTTCATCTACCGACTCCGCTCTGTATTTTCCTGCAACCAGTACATCGCCCTTTCTAACTTTATTTCCTACAACCTTCATAAGTTTTCCTATGTAGACATTAACGTCAGTTATAACACCGCTCTTGCCGGCAATTAAATTTGTAACAGGTCTTAATCTGTCCATCTCCGGCTCTTTCGTCTTTTCAAGAACATCAACAACCAGCGTTGCGCCTTGATTTCTTATAGTTATCCAAGCAAAATTATTAGAATTCAGCATCATATAGCTTTCAGCTTTTGAAAAATCAATGTTTGGTATAAACCTGCCTACCTTTATATTCTGCTGTTTAAGCAATGCAGTTATTTCTGAATTAAGCTCATCGTTTCCCCCGCTTATTTGAATTCTCAGCACAGTATTTGAAAGTATAAATATAAAAAATATCGATGTCAGAATACCTGCTAATATCCCGTATCTGAATCTGTATCTAAAAAGCTTTGGAATTATTCCCTTAGATTTTACAGAAACCAATTCATAATTTTGACTTTCACATATTTCTATTATCTGCTTGTGCCTAAAAAAAGAAACTGTTATATTTATTTCTCCGCTTTTGGACGTTATCTTTTTTATCGGAATATCACGCTTTGACAGTTCATTTATTAATTTGGTGGTATTATCACTTTTTATTTTTATATCGGTTATACCCGTTAAAAAGTTAAGCGCCACTATGTTCACTCCTAATAATCATTTGACTGTTTTATTCTTTTTATCATCAATTTCTATTCTGTCAATATTACCTGTAATTTCAGCATACCCTGACGAATATGTTGTAAGTATCAGCTTATTTCCCCAAAGGCTTATCCTGCTGTCGCAGGTCTTAATTATAATCAATGACTCGTTACACTCTAGGATTTTTTTGAAACTTTCTATTACTACTTTTTTTGTTCCGTAGATATTAATATTAGACGCAATGCCTGTAAACTCGCCTAATGATTTATTATTTATATAATTTTTCATTAGTTCCCTCCGTTCTGTTGGGAGTTGTACAAAAGTATAAACTAATTAATTATATTATTATTTTGAACAACATATACATTTATAAGCCTAAAATTGCTCTACTCCAATATATAAGGAGAAAACCTATGTCAAAAATAAAAAGTTTTGTGATATATATTCTTATTTTAACTTTCGGATTTTTATTAATTGTAAAATCAAGCGAAGTATCACAGGAAATTGTAACTGCTGTAAACAGATGCCTTTTTGTAATTATCCCATCGCTTTTTTCATTTATGGTTTTTTCAGATTTAGTTTTAAAATCAGAGTGCTATAAAATTATCAGCAAGCCGTTTGCCCTCATATCAAAATACATATTTAAAATGGACAGCGACCTGTTTTTCGTTTTTATTCTGGGCAATATATGCGGATATCCGATTGGATTTAAGCTTCTTAACAGTTTATACAGTCAAGGTAAAATCAGCAAATTCACCGCAGAACAAATGTCCTGCTATTGTTATGCGTCGGGACCTTCTTTTGTTGTGGGGTTAGTCGGAGTAACAATGTTTTCTTCGGCAACAATAGGGTTTGTAATATTTTTTGCAAATTTTCTGACAAACTGTGTTATTGCAATAGTTTTAAACCACGCTGTGGAAATGCCTAAAATCAAAGATGTATCGCCTATAAAAGCGAAAGTCTCAATAGTAGACTCTGTTCAAAGTGCGTCTAAAAGTATGCTGATGATCTGCTCAATGATACTTTTGTTTGCTTCAATTATAGGAATACTAAAAGGATTAAACATTTTTAAATTAATAAAGTTTGATATTCTCCCATTATTAGAAATTACTAATGTTGTTGATATGTATGCCAGTACCGATATCATTCCTATAATTTCAGCCTTTATTTCATTCGGCGGAGTATGCATATTATTTCAACTTAAATCACTATCAATGGGTGTACCGCTTAAATATCTTATACTATCAAGGATTCCTGCTGTATTTCTCTCGGCTGCCTTTACCAGAATAATAACATCAATATTTAATATAAATTATCAGGCAAGTTCAGTTCAAACATACATAAGCGGTAAAGCTATAGGCTTTACAAGCGCTAAGAGTTGTCTTCCGGCTATACTTATGGTTATAATGATGTTTATACTTATCTTTACAAAAGAAAAGAACCCACTTAAAAAGTAGGTTCTATGTTCCTGCCGATTTGGATACAACCTCTTTTCGCTACCATACCGGCGGCGAAAATTTTTTTGTTTGCTTTCTTTGATAAGTTTGAAATTAACGACCTAAAAATCGTCAAATTTTTAGTGTTTTCAGATAAGCTTTCTGCTCAGTTGATATCCTATTGCTCTCCACACTTTTCTGAATCGTTTTATTATGTGTCCAGTCATTGAGCTTCTTTCCTTCTAGATACGGAAGTATGGAAGCATACTGTTTTGCCAGTGCCGTTGCAAAATACCATGCGACCATCATATTGATATAGTATTCATCCGATCTGACCGCCGCTACCATGTCCGCATATTTGGAATGAAACCTCTCGCCCAGGAAATGCTCCATAAGCATACCGATTGCAAATCGGACGGTATAAACCTTATCCGATCTGATCCATGTATAGATATACGGAAGCAGTTTCTCCGGCTCTTTTTTGAAAGCCTTTGGCGAAAGCTGATCACATGTAGCCCAGTTATCAATAAACGGAAGAAACGCTTCAACTTCTGCAATGCATTTATAAAAATCTTTCTCCAATGATATCACAAATGCATGCAGCTGATTTTCATCGAAGTATTGGTGCGGAAGGCACTCCAAAAATAAGACTGTGTCCTCGTCTTTGAATAGCCTCTTTGCAAAGGAACGAAGCTCCGGTGTTCTGACACCGATAATTCTTTTCGCTTCTACCGTCGGGATTAACTTAGCCTGAAAGGACGCATATTTCTTATCCTGCAAGCGGAATAATTCCGCCGCTATTTCATCTCTATTCATCTATGATTTCCTCCGTAAAATCCTGATTTTTCTCTCGCAGCCTTGCTCAAAGTATAACTAATACCGCAAAGGCACATTTTTTCAATTATTATTCTTCCTTGCATCAAACTATTCAATATCATATCTATGTTGTTTGCGATTTTGATACAAACAAAAAAACGTAACTTCTCCACTGCCTAATCGGTATTACAGTAAATTCATGATAATTTTTTTCTCATAATAACGGTTTTTCCGTGCCGATCAATTTCTTTAAAACCAAAATTACCGTACATTTCAATCGGTCCGGTAAAATCAAGCGTCGAATACTTTTCCGTGATCTGCGGGTACACTTCGACAAATTCATAACCGTCATTTTCAGCATCGTCGCAGACCCGGTGCATAAGTGCCTTTGCAATGCCTTTTCCACGATATTTCGGAGCAATTTCAAAGCATACCAGGGATTTTATTTTCCCGTGCTCGCCATTTGAAATATAGTAGTCCTCATCACGTTTCTTATAGGGAATAAACGAACCTGCGCGAACATAATTCTGCCTGTCGTTTGCATTGCACCAACCTATGGCAATTCCGTCCACATAGGCAAGATAGCCCTGCATAATACACTTTTCAATGAGTTCTTTTGCAGATTCCTTTAACGCAAGAGTAAGACCTTCAAGTCCTCCGCCAAGCATCTCTGACCGCTTTCCTATGCCGTCGCGGACCCCCTCGGCCGTCAGATAAAATGCGTTGCAGTAACAAGGCGCAAAAGGTGAACCGTCTGAAAAAGCCCTGTTGTCAAAGAAATCAAAAAAGTCCGCCGCGTTTGCTTTTGTGAGTTTTTCAATAGTAATATTCATTTTTTCTTTTCTCCTTTATAAAGGTACTTATTGTTAAATTATTTCTCGGTTTTCTATCAAACTCTGCAAGATTATATCTATGTTCCTGCTGATTTGGATACAAACAAAATCCCTATCTACCACATCGGCGGTGAGTAGTTTTCTGTTTTGCTCATTTCGATAAACGGGAATTTAACAAATAAACTGTTCAAACAACTTGGTTACTGTTTCAATACCAAAAGAAATTATATCATCAAATTTGTGTGTCAGAAGAATAAAGTGTGCAAGCTATTTTTCTAACTTACACACTTTATTTTGTAATCTCGCATATAAATATGATTTTACTTAATCATCGACGCCACTTCATCAGCGAAGTTATCCTTCTTCTTTTCAATTCCCTCGCCGCGCTCGTATCTTACAAACTCTGAAACTGTCAGCTTGCCGCCCTGAGCCTTTGCAACGCTGTCAAGATACTGCTTAACTGATACCTTGTCGTCCTTAACAAATGTCTGGTCGAGCAGGCAGTTTTCTTTATAGAACTTTCCAATCTTACCGTCAATAATCTTAGCCTTGACCTGCTCAGGCTTTGAAGCCATTTTAGGATCGTCGTTCATCTGAACAAGCATAATGTTCTTTTCTTCTTCAATAGCCGACTCAGGTACAGAAGCCTCGTCTAAATACTTAGGATTCATTGCGGCTATCTGGAGCGCACAGTTTTTACCAGCCGTGAGCATCTCAGCATTGTCAGACGCAATATCTGTGTCAAGTTTGACCATAACGCCTATACTTCCACCACCGTGAACATAAGGAACTAAAATACCTTCAAATCTCACAAAACGGCGAATGCTCATATTCTCTCTTATTTTTAAGAATAACTCGTCGTATAACTCCTTAACTGTCATATCGCTTCCGCTTGCCTTTGTTGCAAGTAAAGCTTCTATATCAGCAGGGTTGCTTTCTATAATTGTGTTTGCAACTGTATCAACAAATGCCTTAAACTCGTCATTTTGTGCAACGAAGTCTGTTTCTGAGTTTACCTCAACAACAACTCCTACGCCGTCCTTAACAACAGCAGTAACTATTCCCTCTGAAGCAGACCTTCCTGCTTTCTTTGCCTGAGTGGCAAGTCCCTTTTCACGAAGAATAAGAATTGCTTTCTCAGTATCTCCGTCAGCTTCAACCAAAGCCTTTTTACAATCCATCATTCCGACGCCTGTTTGCTTTCTAAGCTCCGCAACGTCTTTTGCCGTTATATTAGCCATTTAATTTTCCTCCTGTTATCTGTTAAAACTAAGGCAGGAATTATCCTGCCCGATTATATTATTTTTATTAAACTAATTATTCTTCAGGTTCAACTTCAACTTCTTCTTGTGTTTCCTCTTCAGTGGTTTCTTCAACAGTCTCAGTCTCTGACACTGACTCTTCTTCAGCTTCATCAGCAGTATTTTGCTCGCCCTGTCTGCCCTCGATAATAGCGTCAGCCAATGCTCCTGCTATCAGTTTAACTGCTCTTATAGCGTCGTCATTTCCAGGAATAACATAGTCAATATCATCAGGGTCGCAGTTTGTATCAACAATAGCTACAACCGGAATACCCAGCTTTTTAGCCTCTAAAACTGCGATTCTTTCCTTTCTCGGGTCAACAACAAACAAAGCACCCGGAAGCTTGTTCATATTCTTGATTCCGCCCATAAACTTTTCAAGCTTTTCAATTTCAAGATTCAGCTTGATAACTTCTTTCTTTGGCAAGAGGGCAAATGTTCCGTCCTCTTCCATCTGATGAAGCTGTTCAAGTCTCTTGACTCTCTGCTTTATCGTTCTGAAGTTTGTCATCATTCCGCCGAGCCATCTTGCATTTACATAATGTGCCTCAGCCCTTATTGCCTCTTCCTTAACAGAATCAGCAGCCTGTTTTTTCGTTCCTACAAAAAGAACTTCCTCTCCGTTTTCTGAAAGCTCACGGATAAACATATACGCCTCTTCCAGTTTAGCAACTGTCTTTTGAAGGTCGATAATGTAAATTCCGTTTCTTTCTGTGAAAATGTACGGTGCCATTTTCGGATTCCATCTTCTTGTCTGGTGACCGAAGTGTACGCCAGCCTCAAGAAGCTGTTTCATTGATACTACTCCCATGGTAGCTCCTCCTTAATTAATTGGTTTTTAATTGTCTGAAAATCAGACACCCTCCGCGTTACCTTAGCATGCATTCTACCTGAACCGCTCCAGGAACCTAATGCAAATGATAAGCGTGCGAATTGCTTAAACATTATACCATTTTTTACACTACAATACAAGAATTTATTTGCAATTTATTTAAACAAACTTTCGACTTTTATTCCTTTTGTTTTTGTACAAATTGTACTGTTTTGAAAGGAAACCAAAATTGTATCCTCTCCGATAAGCTGAATATTGTCAAAACTTATAAGTATATCATCCTCATGCCCGAACAAGCCAAAGAACTTCGGCCGTCCGTAAACTATCATATTTACTATCTCCGAGCTTTCTGTGTCAATCTCAATATCGTCAACATACCCTATCTTAATGCCTGTCGTTACATTTATAACTTCTTTATTTTTCAGTTCTGCAAACTGACAAATCATCTAATCTCACACCTTATTTTAAAAACTTAATCTCTACGGCATAATTTCTCATTAATAATATGAAAATTAATGCTTGTATAATGCTAAGGTTATTTAAATCCCCACAATTCCCTTTCATATGCACAAAATTAATAAATATGAATAAGATATATAGAAGTCAAAAACTTCAAATATTACTAAAGGAGGAAACTTAAATGAGCGAATTTAATTCTAACTCAGCCGCTTTCAGCGAAGCAGTTTGCATTGAAGCAATGAGAATCTTCGACAGCTGTTCTGACAAAGACTGCATTGAAGATTTAGAAGTTGTGTTTGGCTTGCCCGAAGAGCAGGAAATTATAAAAAATGCAACATTCATTAAAAGCAAAAGCGTCGAAGTTGTAAACACGGTCTTTGACATTGAGCCTGTGCCTTTCAACAAGGGCTTTTTCTCTGTTGACCTGACTTATACCTTCAACGTAGAAATCGAAGCGTTCACTAATGTAGCACTGCCCTCGACAACTCTGAACGGCGTAACTACCTTCAGCAAGAAGGTTATTCTCTACGGCGGCGACGGAAATACAAAATACTTCTCCTCAGACGAGACAACGGAAGTCATCAATTCTAACGGATACTATTCACAGACGCTTCCAAGAGCGACGGTCAGCGTTGTAGAGCCTATCTCTCTGGACTGCAAGCTGCTGCCGAAATATCGCTACAATCGCTGTGATTGTCCTGTTCAATGTGATGATAACAACTCGGGAGACTGCAATATTCCAAAAGTCGCTTACATAACAATCGGACTTTTCTCAATAGTCCAGCTTTCACGTCCTGTACCTATTCTGGTTCCTGCATACGACTACTGCATACCAAGCAAGGAATGCTCAACAACCACAGACTCCCCTTGTGAGCTGTTTGAGAAAATAAAATTCCCAACAAACGAATTTTTCCCGAGATCGCTTGAAGAAACTGAAATGCTTAACTCGGGAAGAGTTCACGAACCGGTATCGGAACAACCAACACAACAATCAGAAACGCAAACAGAAACGCAAACTGAATAACTATTTAAAGTTAGAGGTTAGAGACTAGAGACAAAGACAGAATACAATAACCCCCCAGCTATTGCTGAGGGGTTTTATATTTCAGTAATAACAATAAAACCCCCGACACAGCCGAGGGTTTTTGAATTGTTATATTCAATTTTTATTCTAAATCACATCTAATTCTGCTTTAGTAATCAGAAATACTCTTCAGATACGCTCCACAGCCTTAAATCATTTAGTCTTAACACTTCTTCCGTTAAGCTCCAACTGTAAATTTAAAATCATAATTTCTATATCAATGTGTGCCAAATGTCTGCGGCTTTTGTTATAGCTTAGTTAGTTTAAATCTTTTTCAGTAAATTTAGATTCTGAAATTAGATTTCATTATATATATCAGCCGAGCCGACCTTCAGACTAACAAACATTGACGCATCTTCTGTTACCATTGGACTCGCCTCTTTCTATTCAAATTTTAATCAATCGGTCTTGATAGGCTTTAAATCTTCTTTTTAACATTCCTATCACGCCCTTTCCTTAAATTCCAATCTCGGATTTAACAGTAACCTTATATTGTTTCATATAAAGCTCCTCAGTCTTAACTGTTCATCGGACTGTTCTCCTATTCAAATATTCAAAAATTTGATTTGCTTTAGTATTTCTCAATACTCTATTATTAGCACATCGGACTGATCTCCTCTTCAAATAATTGTTTTAGGGTCTGAATAAATCTTAACCGTTCATCGGACCTATTCTCCTTAATCAGAATTTTGAAGTAAGGAAAAATCCACTTAACTTTATGTTAAATTTCATCTTTTCCTTTCCTCATCTATAATATATCACACCTTTTATAAGATGTCAATAGTTTTTTTTAACTTTTTTATAATTTTTTTATTTAATTTTACTTTTACAAAATCTGCTTGACTTTTAATTTTATTTATATTATAATATGAATGTTGTGGTGATAATATTACTTTTACAAACACCATAACTTTTTTATTAATAGAAAATTTGCAAAAATATGCTCAAATTTTTTAGGAGGTTTTTAGTTATGAACGAAGAAATGGATATGCAGGCTGATCTTTACACTCTTGTAGACGAAGATGGACAGGAGCAAATGTTTGAGCTTTTGGATTCTCTTGAATATGAAGGTGAAACTTACTACGCTCTAACACCTTATTTAGAGGACGCTGAAGCCGTACTCGCCGACGACGGAGAAGTAGTTATCTTAAAGTCGACATACGAAGGCGACGAGGAGGTTCTTGTTTCTGTTGACGACGATGATCTTTTTGACAAGCTTGGAGATTTGTTTATGGACCGCTTTGCCGAGTTGTTTGAAGACGATGAAGAAGACTCTATTGAAATTGAAGGCGACGACAGGGTTGATCTTGAAAACAACGAAGTCGATTTAACCGACCTAGACGATTAATTTCCGATTTTTTAATATTTATTGTCGAATATTACCGCTTGTATACTAATCTCACAAGTGGTATAATACATTCAGTAAGAAAAATAAATTAACTTTCTGCCTTGTGCGAACAAGCACAGTTTTTATAATCCAACACATAGAATAAGGGAACTAAGCTCTGGCTGAGGATTGCAGACCTCCCGGCTTACGCCGGACGAAGGGAGCGTGAGACTGTCAGGCCGTTACCCACCTGCATAAGTGCGGGTTTTACTCACTGTGCGACGGCAAGGCGGATATATTTGAAATTTAGCTGCCTATTCGGTATTATGCCGAATAGGCAGTTTTCTATTTATAAAAAAAGTCTCACGGCTAATTAATACCAGCCAATTAAATGTGAAAATCCATAAACGACAATGCAATTATTATAATTATCGCCAGAATAACAGCAGCAAGTATAGAACCTGCTATTACCTTTACAATAGTAGATTCGCTGATTTCTCCGTTGTTGTTTGATTTGTTTCTTATTTGGTTTGTGGTTCTATTTTGGTTGTTTCTTGAATTGTTCGCACTATGTCGAGAGACTTTTTGACTATTGTTCTGCGATTTGTAAAACTGACCGTTTACACTCCCTGTCCGAGCAGACGAGCCGTACAGATCCTTATTTGCAAAGCCTTGACTTTGTGATGCATTTTTTATTCTGCTTGTACTTCTCCCCTTTGGGATATCTGATTGATAATTTTGTCTGTTTGAACTCATTTTTATCGCTCCTTGAATAAAGTAGACTGCTTTCGGAAAAACTATTTTCAAATAAATATGTAAATAAATTCTGCAAGCCGTTTAAACCTTAATATCACGGCTTTAAAGCAAAGAAAGGAAGTTAAATATAAATGTCTCAAAAGCTGAGTAAATGTACTTATATATTAAATAATTGCCCGAATGTAAAAACTTATGCCTGCGTAGGCGGAAAAAAAGAGGGCGAAGGACCAATGGGAGATTATTTTGACAAAATAAACAACGACCCTTATTTCACCACAGACACATTTGAAAAAGCCGAAAGCGAAATGCAGAAGCAGTCTATTCTTATCGCGCTGAGAAAAGGCGAACTAAAACCGACCGATATTGATTTTATGTTCGGCGGAGACTTGCTAAACCAATGCGTAGGCACAACATACGGCATAAGGGATATGAACATTCCTTTCTTAGGGATATACGGTGCCTGCTCTACAATGGCGGAGGGGCTTTTGCTCTCGTCGGTAATGGTAGATAATAATGTAGGAGGTAATGTTCTTGCTGTCACATCTTCTCACTTCTGCACCGCAGAAAGGCAATACCGTTTCCCTATTGAATACGGAGGTCAGAGGACACCGACCTCACAGTGGACGGCTACCGCAAGCGGAGCGGTTGTGGTTTCCGGCGAGGACGCCGCACCGTATGTACGAGGTGTCACGATTGGAACGGTTCAGGATATGGGGGTAACCGACGCTAACAATATGGGTGCGGCAATGGCGCCAGCCGCCTATGAAACAATTAAGCAGTTTTTAACTGACACAGGTAAGAAAGCGTCTGACTTTGACAAAATAATCACAGGCGACTTAGGAAAGGTCGGAACAAGACTGCTTCTCCAGCTTCTCGGCGACGACGGTATTGACATATCAAAACAGCATAACGACTGCGGTCTTATGATATTTGACTGCGACGACCAGGACGTACACGCAGGCGGAAGCGGCTGCGGATGCGCCGCAAGTATGCTCTGCGGATATTTTCTTCCCCAGCTCAAATCGGGCGAGCTTAGAAATATTTTATTCCTTGCAACAGGTGCGCTTATGTCGCCAACTCTCAGTCAGCAGGGCGAAAGTATACCGAGTATTGCACACGCGGTTTGGCTTTCACACGATAAACAATAATGTAAAGGAGATTTATTATGGAATATTTAACAGCATTTTTAGTAGGCGGTTTATTCTGCGCAATAGGTCAGGTTCTTATTGACTACACAAAACTCACACCGGCAAGAATACTTGTTGCGTACGTTGTTGCAGGAGTAATTCTCGGCGGAATAAACGTATACAAGCGTTTAATAGATTTTGCAGGAGGCGGCGCAACCGTACCTCTTACAGGCTTTGGATATTTACTAAGCAAGGGAGTTCGTGAGGACATTGACGAAAACGGAATATTAGGAATTTTCACAGGCGGTCTTACCGCTGCCGCCGCAGGAATTAGCGCAGCGCTGCTGTTTGGTTTTATAACGGCACTTATTTTCAAAAGCGCGCAGAAAAACGCAAGCTGACATTCACCTCAAATACTTTTCTTTACAAAATCCAAAAACGATGTTACAGAGTCGCTTCTTGACTTTAACTTTGGGTATGCAAGTCCTATAGTACGCTTATTCATAGGTGTTTCAAGCTTTAGCTCAGTTATACTGCCGTTTTTCAAATCATCTTCTACAAACTGCTTTATAACGCAGGAAATCCCCATTCCTATTTTAGCAAAGTCTATGAGCAGATCCATACTTGTAACCTCAATAATTCCCTTTGCCTCGATTTTATGTTCCCTCAAATATTTATCTACAAAAACTCTGGACAGGTTCTCTTCATCTAAGAGCATTAGATTGCCCGACTTCAAAATCTCGTTGGTTGAAAGCTCTCTTTTCTCTCTTAGCTTTAGATTGTCAATATAAGTCTTGTTAGCAATAAAAATATCCTCGAATTCGCCGAGAGGTAAAAAATCCGACTTTATATTGTTTTCCTGATTAACAACAAGTGCAATATCAAGCCTGCCGTTTTCCAAAAGCCGCAGGCTTTTTGCTGACGACTGACATTCTATTACTATCTTTATATGAGGGTTTTCCTCAATATATTTCTTTAAATAAGGTATTAAAATAAACTTGCACAAACTAGACGACGTACCGATCTTTATCTTTCCCAAACCAAGATTTTTAATGTTCTTTATCTTCTGTTCTCCTTCGTCGATTGCGCTGAATGCAGTTTCAAGCTGTTCATAGAGTATTTTTCCCTCATAAGTTAGTGAAACTCCCCTCGACGAGCGTTTTAAAAGGGTCACATCAAGGCTTTCCTCCAGCTTTGATAACGCCATACTTATTGCCGGCTGAGATATAAACAGCTTTCTTGCCGCAGCGGAAATATTTCCCTCAGCGGCGACTACATAAAATATTTTTAACTGATTGAGATTATTATTCATTTTTACTAACCTTCACTATTAGACTAAACGTCACAGGCAAGAAACAATAAGAATTGTCCGTTGCCATTTATCAATTATTATTAGTATTTTACTCTATTTTTGACAATATTACAAGTACATATACAAAAAGGTAATAAACAAGTTATAATTCAAAAAAATGTGTAACAAATTTTAATCACAAATACAACTTCAAAATATTTACTTTTTACGAATAATTGAACATTTATTAAAAAGCCTTGAAAGGTCAAAAAAATATGGTATAATATTTTTTATTGTTTAAGCAAACAGCTAAATTACTTATGAGGTGATAATGTGACAATTAAAGAATTATATAAATTATGGTGTGAAAAGGCAGTCGATGACCCTGATTTGATTCCCGAGCTTAAAAGTATAGAGAACAATGAATCGGAAATAGAGGACAGATTTGCAGTTTCTCTTAAATTCGGTACTGCCGGATTAAGAGGCGTTATAGGCGCAGGCACTAACAGAATGAATATTTATACAGTACGTCAGGCTACTCAGGGATTGGCTGATTATGTCAATCAGGAGTTTGAAAACGGCTCAGTAGCTATTGCTTATGATTCAAGAATAAAGTCTGATGTTTTTGCTAAGGAAGCCGCAAGCGTTCTTGCCGCAAACGGAATAAAAGTATATATATATCCGGAGCTTATGCCTACTCCTATGCTTTCTTTTGCAGTTAGAGAGCTTAAATGCGATTCAGGTATTGTTATTACAGCTTCTCACAATCCTGCTAAGTACAATGGATATAAGGTTTACGGTTCAGACGGCTGTCAGATGACCCCGCAGGCAGCTGATATCGTTTTGGAAAAAATCTCTCACGTTGATGTTCTTGACGGAGCGCGTGTTATAAACTTTGAAGAAGGTCTTAACAGCGGTAAAATCGAGTACATATCACAAACTGTTATTGATAGGTATCTCGAAAATGTCAAGGCTCAGAGCATTCACCCTGAAATTATTGCAGAGAGCGGATTAAAGGTAGTTTACACCCCTCTTAACGGCACAGGCAACAAGCCTATTAGACAAATTCTGAAAAATATAGGCGTGAAAGACGTTGTTGTAGTTCCCGAGCAGGAAAACCCTGACGGCAACTTCCCTACCTGCCCTTTTCCGAACCCTGAAATAAAAGAGGCGCTTGAAAAAGGACTTGAGCTTTCAAAAGAGGTTAAACCTGATTTACTTTTAGCTTCCGACCCTGACGCAGACAGAATGGGAATTGCCGTTCCTGACGGAAACGGAGATTTTGTTTTATTCTCAGGCAACGAAGTCGGTGCGCTTTTGTTGGAATACATCTGCTGTGAAAGAACAGCTTTAGGCACAATGCCAAAGAATCCTATAACAATCAAGACAATCGTTTCAACAGACATTATCGCAAAAATTGCAAAAGAATATAATGTTCAACTTGTCGAGGTGCTGACAGGCTTTAAGTTTATAGGAGAACAAATTGGACTTCTTGAAGAAAAAGGAGAAGAAAACAGATACATCTTCGGCTTTGAGGAAAGCTACGGCTATCTTGCAGGCTCATATGTAAGGGATAAGGACGCTGTTGTAGCTTC
>CANRJA010000003.1 GCA_947630825.1 uncultured Clostridia bacterium
CTATATCCGCAATATGAACAATCAAAGGGTTGTCAGCAGGACGCTTTTTAGCCTTGAAAATCTTTTTTACAGCAGCCTCATCAAAAGCGTTTGCAGCAAGACCGTATACAGTCTCGGTAGGCATTCCTACAACCTCTCCGCTTTTAATCAGTTCAGCACAGCAGAAGATATTTTCCTTTGTAGGTTTTAAAATTTTAGTATTCATAAATTTATTCCGATCAGCTTTCGCCCTCTTGCATAGCAAGCTTCGCAGCCTGATCAGCAGTTGCCAGAGCGTCGATAACCTCGTCCATATTGCCGTTTAGAAATTGCTCTAACCTGTATATTGTAAGACCTATTCTGTGATCTGAAACTCTGCCCTCAGGGAAATTGTAGGTTCTAATTCTCTCTGAGCGGTCACCTGTTCCGACCTGAGAACGTCTTACAGCCGCAATTTCATTCTCCTGAGCTCTTTGCTGTTCCTCATATAGCTTTGAGCGCAGAACCTTTAACGCTCTTTCCTTGTTCTTATGCTGGCTTCTCTCGTCCTGACATTCAACAACTAAACCGGTGGGGAGATAAGTTATTCTTACAGCCGACTCAGTTTTATTTATATGCTGTCCGCCTGCTCCCGACGCTCTGAAAACGTCAATTTTTAAATCGGTAGCCTCGTTGATTTCAAACTCAACGTCGTCTGCTTCAGGCAACACAGCAACTGTTACAGTTGATGTATGAACCCTGCCCTGAGACTCAGTCTCGGGAACTCTCTGCACTCTGTGAACTCCGCTTTCATACTTTAGCCTTGAGTATGCACCCTCGCCCTGAATACTGAACGATATCTCTTTGAATCCGCCAAGCTCTGTTTCATTAGCGTTAATTACCTCAATGTTCCAGCCGTTTCTTTCGGCATACATAGTGTACATTCTGTAAAGGGAGTTTGCAAAAAGCGAAGCCTCTTCTCCGCCTGCTCCCCCTCTTATCTCAACTATAACATTTTTATCGTCGTTGGGGTCTTTCGGCAAAAGCAGAATTTTAAGCTCCTCAGTTAACGCCTCCTCCTGCTCTTTTGATTCATCATATTGAAGCTGTACCATTTCCTTGAATTCCTTATCCAGTCCGCCGGCATCAAGCAACTCTACAGCCTCGTCAAAAGACGCCTTTGCCTTTTTGTATTC
Source organism: uncultured Clostridia bacterium (assembly GCA_947630825.1). Taxonomy (GTDB): domain Bacteria; phylum Bacillota; class Clostridia; order Oscillospirales; family Ruminococcaceae; genus UMGS1601. The sequence continues at coordinate 1,155 of CANRJA010000003.1, forward strand.
TCTGAACTTCTCTATTATCGGAGTAATGCTCTTATACTCCTTCATAAGCGATGTGTAGAGCGCCTGATCATTGATAACATCAGGTTCCATTAGCTTATTGTTTATTTCTTCATATCTTTCTTCTAGCGCTTTTAACTTTTCAAACATAAATATTCTCCTATAAATTATATTATATATTTAAGATTGTGACTGAATGTTTTAAATTGCTAGGTATCCTCATCTCTGATAACAGATTTTATGTTTTTCTCAGCTTTTGAACGTGCTATCATAAACTCGCGTCCGCAGCCGATACATCTAAGTTTAAAGTCCATTCCCGAACGCAGAACAAGCATTTTCTTTTCCCCGCACGGATGCTTTTTTTTCATAATTAATATATCATCAGGTCTTATATCCGTAATTATCACTCCTGTTAATAATATGAATATATTTTAGCTCAAGATGTTAGTATAGCATATATTTATCAAAAAAGCAAATAGAACTTCTGCTTTCCCTGCGTTTATCAATAAAGTCATAATTGAACATTTGCCCTCATAGAATTAGATATAAAACTTTTTATACAGTATATTAAGATTATTGTCAAAAAAGTATAAAACAAACAGTTATATTGAGCAGCTATAAATATAAAAAGCTCAATCACAAAGGAAGGAATGATAATTTAATGAAAAACTATCTGCCCGAGGGCAAGCTGATAAGCACCAATGCCAACAAAAGCTACTTAAGATCCATATCAACATTAAATGATGCAAAAGAATCCGGCGTTATTCTGGAAGCAAAAGCTTTGATGTGCGACTGCGAACACAATATAGTAGTAGATATTCCATGTGCAAAAGCAATAATTCCGAGAATTGAAGGTGCAATCGGCATTGAAACCGGCGAGACAAAAGATATTGCCCTGCTTTCAAGAGTAAACAAACCTGTGTGCTTTAAGGTTATGGACATAATTGTAAATGAAAACGAAGAAACTTTGGTAATTCTTTCAAGAAAGGCCGCACAAGAGGAGTGCATCGCAAACTACGTAAACAACCTTAAAAGCGGCGATGTTATACCTGCAAAAATAACTCACATAGAACAGTTCGGATGCTTTGTTGATATAGGCTGCGGTATTGCGTCGCTTATTCCTATTGACGCTATATCAGTATCAAGGATATCACACCCGTCGGACAGATTTTACAACGGTCAGGATATTTACGCTGTTGTTAAAGGAAGAGAGGACGACAGAATTTTTCTTACACATAAAGAGCTTTTGGGCACATGGTCAGAAAATGCCGAGCTATTTGAAGTCGGTCAGACTGTTGGCGGTATTATCCGTTCAATAGAGGACTATGGGATTTTTATTGAGCTTACTCCAAATCTCGCCGGTCTTGCCGAGCCAAAGGATAATGTACATATAGGTCAGTCTGCAAGTGTTTTCATAAAATCAATTATCCCAGAAAAGATGAAGGTTAAGCTTATCATTGTTGATGTTTTTTCATCCAGCGGATTTGATAAATCTCTGAATTACTATATAACCGAAGGTCATATTGATAAGTGGAACTACTCAACAGAAGAATGTCACAAGCAAATATACACTGAGTTTTAAATAAAAAGGCTAAGGAATCTTATAACTCCTTAGCTTTTCTTTTTTATATTACTGTCCTTTTATCTTTTTCCTATATTGCAAAGCCGTCTGTTCCTGCTTGTTATCCCCAAACTCGTAATAAACTCTGTCCTTCAAATTATCAGGAAGATACTGCTGCTTAACATAATGATTAGGAAAATCATGAGGGTATTTATAGTTTTGCCCTTTAACCTCTGCGTCGTCGCCGTCAAAATGAACATTCTGCAACTGCCTAGGTATAGCACCCGCCAGCCCCTTTTCAATATCGTCCATCGCAGAGTTAATAGCCATATATGCGCTGTTTGATTTAGGAGCAGTACACAAAAGAATAATAGCCTCTGCAATCGGTATTCTCGCTTCTGGAAGTCCTAGCTGAAGTGCGCTGTCTACACACGATTTTACAATAGAAACAGCCATAGGATAAGCAAGACCAATATCCTCTGATGCCACTACCAGTAGACGTCTGCATAGAGAAGTAAAATCCCCTGCTGTCATCAGCCTTGCGGCATAATGCAAAGCTGCATTTTCATCGCTTCCCCTGATTGACTTCTGAAATGCAGATAAAATATCGTAATGCTCATCGCCGTCTCTGTCATAACGCATATTGCTTTTCTGTGTAAGCAGTTTAGCGTTTTCAAGAGTAATTTCCAAGCATTCACCATTTTTATTAGCAGACAAAACGCATAACTCTACTGTGTTAAGCGATTTTCTCACATCTCCCCCGCAGCCAGTTGAGATATAATCAACAACTCCGCTTTCCAGTCTGAGCCTTACACCCATCTCGTCAGCAATAATCTGAAATGCACGTTTAACGGCAGGAATTACATCAACTGAACTCACCTGCTTAAACTCAAACACAGTTGAGCGGCTTATAATTGCGTTAAACACATAAAAGTACGGGTTTTCGGTAGTAGACGCTATAAGCGTTATCTTACCGTTTTCTATATATTCAAGCAAAGACTGCTGCTGCTTTTTATTAAGGTACTGAATTTCATCTAAGTAAAGCAGTATACCGTTAAAGCCCTCAAAGGTCTCGGTCTCTGCAATAATATCTTTAATATCAGAAATTGACGCAGAAGTGCCGTTTAGCTTATACATTTTTAGATTTGTATTGTCAGCAATTATTCTGGCAACCGTTGTCTTTCCCGTTCCCGAAGGACCGTAGAAAATCATATTCGGTATCTGACCGCTTTCTATTATTCTTCTAAGCGGTTTGTCTTTACCCAGCAAATGAGATTGACCGACAACTTCATCAAGCGTTTTCGGTCTTATACGGTCTGCCAAAGGCTTGTTCACTGTCGGTCAACTCCTTAAATTATATTTTATTAATTAGTATAAAGGATACTTCTTGCAAAGATCATTAACCTTTTCTCTGATTTCGTCTGCCTTATTCTCAAAATCAGTAGCCGTTAAATAAATGCACTCTGCAATAACTTCCATATCCTCTTCTTTAAGTCCTCTTGTTGTAACAGCAGGCGTACCTACTCTTATGCCGCTTGTTATAAACGGACTTTGAGGATCATTAGGAATAGCGTTCTTATTAACTGTTATGTAAACCTCGTCAAGTCTATGCTCTAATTCCTTACCTGTTATATTAAAAGGCTGTAAATCAACAAGCGCTAAATGGTTGTCTGTTCCGCCCGAAACTAGTCTGAAGCCTCTTTTTACAAGTCCCACTGCAAGAGCTTTTGCGTTTAAAACCACCTGATGCTGATATTCCTTAAACTCAGGCTTTAGAGCCTCGCCAAAGCATACTGCCTTACCTGCTATAACGTGTTCTAGCGGACCGCCCTGTGTTCCCGGGAAAATAGCCTTGTTAAACTTCTTTGCAAGCTCCTCGTCGTTAGTCAGAATAAGTCCGCCTCTTGGACCTCTCAGGGTTTTATGAGTAGTTGTGGTAACAACGTCAGCGTATGGCACAGGCGACGGATGCTCACCTGACGCAACAAGACCTGCGATGTGCGCCATATCAACCATAAAATATGCGCCGACTGATTTTGCAATATTTGAAATTCTCTCAAAATCAATAATTCTAGGGTAAGCCGACGCTCCTGCTACAATAAGCTTTGGCTGGCACTCTTTAGCCTGTCTTTCGATCTCGTCATAATCAATTCTCTCATCGTCTCCAAGCTCGTAAGAAACAAAGTTAAAATACTTTCCGCTTAAATTTACAGGGCTTCCGTGAGTTAAATGACCGCCGTGTGCAAGGCTCATACCCATGATCGTATCGCCCGGATCAACTAAAGCAAAGTAAACGGCAGTATTTGCCTGTGCGCCAGAGTGTGGCTGAACATTTGCAAACTTAGCATTGAAAAGTTTGCAGGCTCTTTCTATTGCAATATTTTCAACAACGTCAACGCACTGACATCCGCCGTAATATCTCTTTCCCGGATAGCCCTCTGCATATTTATTTGTTAAAACACTTCCCATTGCAGCCATAACAGCCCCTGAAACAATATTTTCACTTGCTATAAGCTCAAGGTTTCTCCTCTGACGTGCAAGCTCGGCGTCCATAGCCTCTCCAACTTCTTTATCATACTTTTTTACATAACCTATTGAATCCATCATTTCCATAGCTACATCCTCCTACTTAAATATTAAATTTATTATATCATATTATGGATTTCTTTTCAAGTATTAAAATTAAAAGGATAAACGATATGCTTATCCCTTTAATATGTATTAAGAATTTCCATTTGTACCGTTATATCCATTATTAAATGAATCATATAATTCTATCAATTCTTTTTCAACTAAATCTAATTCATCCTTTGTTTTACATTTAACTATTCTTATATCAAAAATTTCGTCTTTATTCTTATATGATGATGTATAATAATCCTCAGCAAATATAATATTTTGTGGTTTAGTTCCTTTAAAATGTTGGTTCAGCCTTCTGAAAACATCTTTAGATTGCCCAACATAACATTTATACTTTTCATTATTCTTAATTATATAGCAACCCATAATTTTTTCATATTTTAAACCCTTAAATTGTTTTAATGGTATAAATTCAGACTCATTTTCAATATTAGTTAGTAAAGGCTCTATTAAACTAATTTCATAATTACATTTTTCTTCTATACATTTTATTTTGTTTTGTATTTCTTCAATATTTAAATTATATTGCTTATCCGTTGAAGCAATATTTTCTTTCAATATTGAAATTTGTTTATCTATTTCAGATTGATTATCCTCAATTGTTTTTATTTCATTTATTAATTTTTCTTTTTTAATAATTAATCTACTATTTCTCCTTTTACGGCTACATATAGAAAAAGTTATTATAGAAAATATTATTTGATACTTAGAATTATTAATCGTATCTATTTTTTTATTAATTCTATTTAATTTAGTATTTATTTTATCAATATATTCTTCATTATGTTTAGTTTTATCGTTTAGTGAATTAATTTTATAAATATTTTCTTGTTTTTGAACATCATGCGAATGACTAATGTCTTTCTTTTTAGATTTTAAATATTCAATTTGAGAATTATAGTAATCAGATATTTTATTTCTTTTAAACCATGATGGTATTAAATTTTCATTGTTTAAAGCATCAATAATTTCTTGAGCAAAATCTTTCACAAGTTGTTCATTATATTCATTTAAATTTTCCAGAACATCATTAGTTAATTTTATTTTCTTTTTTATTAATTTTTTCTTACACTTCCAATCAGAATAAACTGGATACCTTACATAATCTTGTGTAACATATCGAACAATAGTACGATAGTTTTGAGAGGATTCAAAAATTATATTCGCGATTCTTGTAGTTTCATCAAAATCAACACTACACAATTTATATTTAATAGGTAACTTATTAGATTCATTATCAAGATTGTCTATCAAATTCTGGCGATACTGTCTGCGCTGATTAGCTCTATAAGTTGAAGCTAATCGATTTATGGAAGACACTGATATAAAACTTCTTCTACCCATATATAATTCACCTCATGCGAATATTATATTACATAAAATAGAAATAGTCAACAAATTATTTTATAATATATTATATAATAACTTCTGCTTGACAAAACTCAGATATTATTTTATAATGTGCCTATTAATTGTAACAAGGTGAAGCATAACTATGAATAAAAAGGCTGTTATTGCTATGAGCGGAGGCGTTGATTCAAGCGTAGCCGCTTATTTAATAACCAAACAGGGTTTTGATTGCATCGGCGCTACGATGAAGCTGTTTAACAACGAGGATATCGGCGTCTCAAAAAAGCATACCTGCTGTTCTGCCGAAGATGTCGAGGACGCAAGAAGCGTTGCATATTCTCTTGATATACCCTACTATGTTTTTAATTTTTCTGATAGCTTTAAAGAAAAAGTAATAGACAAGTTTGTATATGCTTATGAAAACGGAATGACGCCTAATCCTTGTATCGACTGCAACCGCTATCTGAAATTTGAAAGGCTGTTTATGCGGGCAAAGGAATTAGACTTTGATTTCGTTGTAACAGGGCATTACGCTCAAATTGAATTTGACAAAGAGAATAACCGTTATTTGCTCAAAAAAGCCGTAGACAAAACAAAAGACCAAAGCTATGTTTTGTATTGTATGACTCAGGAACAGCTTAAACACACTTTGTTTCCTTTAGGCGGAATGGAAAAATCAGAGGTAAGAAAAATCGCTGAGGAAAATGGCTTCGTAAATGCCAATAAGCACGACAGTCAGGACATATGCTTTGTTCAGAATAAAAAATATTATGATTTTATTGAGCAGTATACTGGCAGATCTTATCCTAAAGGTAATTTCGTTGACTTAAACGGCAATGTACTCGGTACGCATGAAGGAATTATTCGCTATACAATAGGTCAGCGGCGAGGTCTTGGCGTATCTATTTCAAACAACCCGACCTTTGTTTTATCTGTTGATCCCGAGCAAAACACCGTCACTCTTGGCAGAGAACAGGACTTATACACCAAAACGCTTACAGCAAAAAACATAAACCTCATATCAAAAGAAAGACTTACCGTGCCGTTAAGAGTTAAAGCAAAGGTGCGTTACCGTCAGGCAGAACAGTGGGCAACGGCGGCACAGCTTGATGACGATACACTTGTAATTGAATTTGACGAGCCGCAGAGAGCCGTAACAAAAGGTCAGGCGGTTGTTTTATATGACGGTGATATAGTTGTCGGCGGAGGAATTATACAGTAGCGTCTGCTGATTTTCAGCAACTATATTGCTTGAAAATGCAGTTATGTTGTGTTATACTGTAATGAAATCAGATTTTAAAAAAGGAGCATTAATATGCCTATTAGAATACCGAACAACCTTCCTGCATTTTCGGTTTTTGAAGAGGAAAACATCTTTGCCATACCTAAAGACAGAGCTGAACATCAGGACATAAGACCATTGGAGATTGCCATTGTTAATCTTATGCCAAAGAAAATAGAAACTGAGACCCAATTTTTAAAACTCTTATCCAATACGCCATTGCAGGTTAATATAGAGCTTATACAAATGGCTTCACACAAATCTAAGAATACACCTATGGAGCATTTGCTTTCATTTTATAAGACTTTTGACGAGATAAAAGACAATAGATATGACGGTATGATAATTACCGGTGCTCCTGTTGAACAAATGGATTACGAGGAAGTTGATTATTGGAATGAGCTTTGTGAAATTTTCGAGTGGTCAAAGACGAATGTTTATTCTACTATCCACGTTTGCTGGGCGGCTCAGGCAGGGCTTTACTACCATTATGGAATACCAAAGTACACGCTTGATAAAAAAATGTTCGGTGTATTTCCACACAAGGTTCTTCACCCTAAGCATCCTCTTTTAAATGGTTTTGATGATGTTTTTTTAGTTCCTCACTCAAGATATACTGAGGTTAGAAAAGAGGATATTGAAAAAGTAAAAGAGCTAACTATTTTAACAGAATCGGATATAAGCGGAGTACATATCGTCACTGACAAAACGGACAGGCAGTTCTTTTTGACGGGACATTCTGAATACGATAAAAGAACGCTTGAAAACGAATATCGCCGTGACTTGGAAAAAGGACTTGATATAGATATTCCTTATAATTACTTTCCAAATGATGACCCGAATAACAAGCCGGTTCATTCGTGGGTATGCCATGCCAACCTTATGTTTTCAAACTGGCTTAACTATTTAGTATATCAGGCAACGCCTTTTGATTTAAATGATCTTATAAAAATATAGAAATACAAAAAGCTCCCGAAAATCGGGAGTTTTTTTGTTGTAGATATAAAGTCTGTTTTAAGGGGCAGCCCTCTCTTGCAGGGCATGCCCCTCTTTAAAAACAGTCCACTGGACTGTTTTTAAATTCACCCTGTGCGGAGCGCACTCCGTAAAGCATGTCGCTGACGGCTCGTCAGCGACAGGGCTCCGCCCTTGACCCGCAAGCCTTTTGAAAAAGGCTTGACCGAAAACTTTTAGTCGATTATTCAAAACTTTTTTCAACAATTCAAAACCCGACAAACGGCAGCTTTATTTTATCCTATTTTTCTTGCCTTTTTCGCTCTGTGAATTTCAGGTGTTTCACCATTTGTCACACAGTTTTCGTTGATTACTACGCTTACAATATCGTCCTCAGACGGAGATGTAAACATAACATTCATAAGTATTCCCTCGACAACAGCCCTAAGTCCTCTTGCACCGGTTTTTTGAGCAAGTGCCTTCTTTGCAATCGCCGACTTGGCTTCTTCTGTGAAAATAAGTTCAATGTTGTCATAGTCAAACAGCTTTGTAAACTGCTTGATAAGAGAATTCTTAGGCTGAGTAAGAATTTTCACCAAAGCATCCTCATCCAAATCATTTAAAACAGTTATAACAGGAAGCCTTCCTACAAGCTCTGGTACCATACCGTACTTGACCAGATCCTGCGGCTCGACCTTCTCAAAAACATTCGTATTTGTTTTGTCGCTTTTTGACTTTATTTCGCTTCCAAAGCCCAGTGTCGACTTATCTGTTCGTTTGTTGATGATTTTAGAAAGACCGTCAAACGCTCCGCCGCAGATAAACAAAATGTTCTTTGTGTCGATCTGAATAAACTCCTGATGCGGATGCTTTCTTCCGCCCTGAGGGGGTACATTCGATACACAGCCCTCTATTATTTTCAAAAGAGCCTGCTGTACGCCCTCTCCGCTAACGTCACGGGTAATAGAAGTGTTCTCGCTTTTTCTTGCAATTTTATCTATTTCATCAATATAGATTATACCTTTCTGAGCCGCTTCAATATCATAATCAGCCGCCTGAATAAGCCTTGTAAGCACGTTTTCAACGTCGTCTCCCACATATCCGGCTTCTGTAAGCGTTGTTGCGTCTGCTATTGCGAAGGGTACGTTTAGTATCTTTGCAAGAGTTTGAGCTAGCAGAGTTTTACCTGTTCCAGTTGGTCCTAAAAGAAGAATGTTGCTCTTTTGAATTTCAACTTCATTATCGTCGTTCTCTTTATTATTTAAAATCCGCTTATAATGATTGTATACAGATACAGCTAATGATATCTTAGCCTCGTCCTGTCCGATAACATACTGATCGAGAACATTTTTTATTTCAATAGGTTTAGTTAGAGCAATTTTCTTTTTTTCTTCCGCTGTATCCTTCTTTGACTTGGCTTGGTTTCTTTTGTCGATGTAACGGGCAACATCACCCTGCTGTGCCATAATATCAAAGCAGAACATTACACAGTTATCGCATATATGCACATCGCCTGACGAAAATATGTTTCTTACTTCGTTTTCAGCATTACCGCAAAAACTGCAATATTTCAAACCGTCCTTGTTAGGCATAAGCACCGTCCTTATCTCTTTGTAATAACCTTATCTACCAATCCGTACTGCATAGCCTGCTCTGCTGTCATATAATTATCTCTTTCACAATCTTTGTGAATTGTTTCAATGTCCTTCGAGCAGTTTTCTGCCAAAATTCTTTCAAGTCTTTCTCTTGTTTTAAGCATATTGTCAGCGTGGATCTGAATATCTGTCTGCTGACCGCTTAAACCGCCGCCTGAAATCAACGGCTGATGAATCAAAATCTCGCTGTTAGGCAAAGCGAATCTCTTTCCCTTTGCTCCGCTTGAAAGCAAGAAAGAACCGAATGACGCCGCAAGACCAATGCAAATAGTAGAAACATCACATTTGATATACTGCATCGTATCGTAAATTGCAAAACCGGCGGTAACCGAGCCTCCCGGACTATTAATGTATAAATCTATATCTTTTTCCGGGTCCTGACCCTCCAGATACAAAAGCTGTGCAACTACAACGCTTGCAACAGAATCATCAATAGGTCCTGTAAGCATTACAATTCTGTCATTTAACAGCCTAGAAAAAATGTCATAGCTTCTTTCACCGTGACTGGTTTGTTCAACAACATAAGGTACAAGTGTCGACATAATATCTCCTCCATTTCAATTTGTTCATATACGCTTATCGCCCACAATCACTGCGGGCGAATTGTATTACTTGATTTTTGCAGAATCTTTTACCAAATCTGCTGCTTTTGCTACTGCCAAGTCCATTTTTAATGCGTCAGCAGTTACATAAGACTTGACCTGCTCAATATCCATTTTGTAGTTGTCAGCCATTTTCTTGAACTCTTCTTCAACATCATCATCAGGTACTTCAATGTTTTCTGCCTTTACGATCTGTTCAAGAGCAAGTCTAAGCTTTACCTGTTTTTCAGCCTGCTCACGATATGTTTTTCTCAAGGTATCCATATCAGAGCCTGTATACTGAAGGTACACATCTAAGCTGATACCCTGCTGTGCAAGTCTCTGAGACATATCCTGAATCATCTCTTCAACTCTATTATCATACATAACCTCAGGAATTTCACCTTGAACGCTGTCAATGATTTGGTCAAACAGCGCGCCCTCGACCTCAGAATCCGCTTTCTTTTCCTCTGCGTCCTCCAGCTTTTTCTTAACGTCTTCCTTTAGCTGTTCAACTGTATCAAACTCAGTTGTGTCTTTAACAAAATCATCGTCTAGCTCAGGAAGCTCCTTAGCTTTGATTTCATGCAGCTTGATCTTGAATACCGCGTCTTTGCCTGCTAACTCCTCAGCACCGTAATCTTCCGGAAAAGTCACATTTATATCAAATTCTTCACCAATGCTGTGACCGCATACCTGCTCCTCAAAACCAGGAATAAACTGACCGCTTCCAAGTGATAGAGTAAACTTCTCTGCCTTTCCTCCCTCAAAAGGTACTCCGTTCTGATAACCGTCAAAATCAATAACAACGTCGTCACCGTTTTGGCATGGCCTGTTATCAACGTCAATGATTCTCATACCCTTTTGTCTTAAGTTTTCTATATCCTTGTCAATATCTTCATCAGTAACAGCATTGACAGTTTTTGTTGCTTCTAATCCTTTGTACTTTTCAATTTTAACCTCAGGCTTTGTTATACATGTTACCTTTATCTCCAAACCTTTTTCTTTATCTACAGAAACTACCTCTACATCAGGTCTTGTAACAAGCTCAAATCCTGCCTCTGCAACGGCTGTATCTACCTCTCCAGGTACTAAAGCGTTTACAGCGTCCTCATAGAAAACGCCCTCGCCGTATTCTTTTTCAATGATCTTTCTTGTTGCCTTGCCCTTTCTAAAGCCAGGAACAGTAATATTCTTTTTTTTCGACTGATATGCTTTCTCAACAGCAGCCTCAAAAGCCTCCGCTGAGATCTCTATCTCCAACTCGTGTTTATTCGTCTCTACTTCCTTATTTGATTTTACACTCATATTGACATCCTCCAAATTTTTAAAATATCTAAGGTATTATATCACAGCACAAAAAATATTTCAAGGCAAATTTGTAAAAATTTAATCAATTACAATGTCAGTAATATCCAAAGGATCAAATTCTAAATAATCACTTGAAACAAGCCTGTACAAAATATCATCAACAATTCCGTCTATAGCATAATTCACAGCGCTGCCGTGAATGTGACCATAAAAGCATTTTTTTATATTATACTTCTCAATAACCTCAAGAATTTCATAATTTTTGTCGTTCGCATAAATCGGCGGATAATGCAAAAATACGACAGGCTTTAAATTTTCTTTTAAAGCAGACTGTATAGACATCTCAAGCCTGCCGGCTTCTCTTAACAGCACCTTTCTGTCAGCAGCAACTCCGTTTTCATTTATCCAGCCTCTTGTACCGCAAATGCCTATATCGCCGTACTTATAATGGTTGTTATTTAAAATCGAAAAGGTCTTAAACCCGTTTTCTTCAAAAAACCTGTCCATTTTGGTCTTTGTTTCCCACCAGTAATCGTGATTGCCTTTGAGCAGTATTTTATTTCCGTTTAAATTTTCAACAAACCGAAAATCAGGTACAGCCTCTTCTAAATTTATTGCCCAGGAAAAATCCCCGGGAAGTACAACAGTATCCTCGGGCTTGATTTTTTTTTGCCAATTTTCAGCCAAACGATCCTGATAATTATTCCAACCCTTGAAAATATCCATAGGCTTGTTTACTCCAAATGATAAATGAAGATCTCCAATAGTAAATAATGCCAAAACCAATCCTCCAAATTCACGAATAATTATGAATACTATTTTGTGTTCTGCAAATAATATTTTTGCAAGACTAAGCTTGCGAAAGGAGATTTTATTATGCAAAATCATAAGATACAAGGAATCAACTGTGATGTTTCAAGCTGTGTTTACAACAGAGATAACTGCGAATGTGTAGCAGGTAATGTAGATATTTGCTGCTGCTGCGACAAGCCGGACTGTTGTGATGAAACAATATGCAGAACCTTCAAGCCAAAAGGCTAAATAATAAAATCACAGAAAATCGTCTGTCATAACCGGCAGACGATTTTACATATTACCCTTTTAAATTCCAAGTGATTTCAAAACAAAGTCTTTCATATCAGACTTTTCAATAGTATCTTTAAACCTGATTTCCTTATTTTCAAGCTCCGCCAAAGACTTTGGAACCTCAAGCTTTGAAACCTCGTAAAGCTTATCTACAAGTTCAAATTCATCCAGTGATGAATCAAACTCACCTAGTGCTTCTAAAACGCTGTTTGAGAATTTATAGGGGCTTGCAGTAGACGCTATAACAGTCTTTGTCGTATCGCCTGTCTTTTCTCTATAGTCTTCATAAACCTTTACAGCAACTGCCGTATGAGTATCGCAAACATAAGAATGTTTATCGTACTGCTCTTTTATGCAAGCCTTAGTCTGAGCATCGTCACAGAATCCTGCATAGAATTCCTTTTTCAACACAGTTTTTACATCATCTGATACCTCATACTTTCCGCAATCTGACAGAGACGAAAACCACTCTCTTATCTGAGCGTCGTTTTCACCGCAAAGATGATAGAGAAGTCTCTCAAGATTTGAAGAAATAAGAATATCCATAGACGGCGAAATAGTTGTAAAAAATTGTCTGTTTCTGTCGTAAACTCCTGTGTTGACAAAATCTGTAAGAACATTATTTGAATTAGAAGCGCAAATCAGCTTATTAACAGGTATACCCATTTTTTTGGCATAGTATGCAGCTAAAATGTTACCAAAGTTACCGGTAGGAACGACTATATTTATTTTTTCTCCCAATTCAACCTTGCCGTCTTTAACAAGCTGTGCATACGAAGAAACATAATAAATTATCTGCGGAGCAAGACGTCCCCAGTTTATTGAATTTGCAGACGAGAACATAAGACCGTTATTGCCTAGCTCATTCTCAACCTCTCTGTTTGTAAAAATCGCCTTGACGCCATTTTGAGCGTCATCAAAGTTACCTTTAATAGCACATACAGCGACGTTTTCACCCTCCTGAGTTGTCATCTGCTTTTTCTGCATTTTGGAAACTCCGTCAACAGGGTAAAATACCATGATCTGCGTACCTTCGACATCTTTAAATCCCTCAAGGGCAGCTTTACCTGTGTCTCCTGATGTTGCTACCAGAATAACGACCTTTTTATCAAGATTGAGTTTCTTAGCCGACGTTGTAATAAGATACGGAAGAATCTGAAGAGCCATATCCTTAAAAGCACACGTCGGACCGTGCCAAAGCTCCAGCATATAGGTTCCGTCAAAAAGCTGAGCAAGCTCGCAAATATTTTTGGTATCGAAATTTTTATCAGTATAAGCATTGTCAACGCAGTATCTTATTTCAGCGTCGCTGAAATCGGTAAGATACTTTGAAAATACAAATGCCGCTCTGTCAGGATAGCTCATATCCCCCATAGCTTTAATATCATCAAATGTAATGCTTGGAATTTCACTCGGTACAAACAGACCTCCGTCTTTTGAAATTCCCTGCGCTATAGCCTGTGCAGACGTTACATTCACATTGCTGTCTCTTGTACTTTTATAATACATAAAAACCTCCTATATCTACTTGTTACTGTTATCAAATGCACTAACATAATACTTTAACTTTGCAACCTTTTCATCTCTCATCTCAACCACCGCAACGTCAAATCTGCACTTAGGTAGAAATGATAATGCGCTTAAATACCTTTCAGCAGCATATATTATATGCTTGCGTTTAGCAACGGTCAAGGCTTCCTCTCCTGAAGCTAAAGAATTAGCCTTTCTTGTTTTTACTTCAACAAAGCAAACAGTATCGTTCTTTTTAGCTATTATGTCTATTTCCCCACCTTTGACGGTGAAATTTCTATCTGCAATTTCATAGCCGTTCTTTGCTAAATAATCGCATACTGCCTGCTCGCCTATATTACCTATCTCTCTGCTTTTCATTTATTCAGAACCTTTTTCAAAAAGCTCGGTCTGTGAACAGGTGAAATACCATACTTCTCTATCATTTCATAGTGCAGTTTTGTGCCGTAGCCCTTGTGCTTTGAAAACTGATACTGCGGATACTTTTTGTTTAATTCTTTCATATATCTGTCTCTAGCGACCTTAGCTAAAATTGATGCCGCCGCTATAGACTGTGATTTAGCGTCACCCTTAATTACAGTCTCGGTAGGTATATCAATATCGGGAGACTTATTGCCGTCGATCAATGCAAGCTGTGGCTTGATTTTAAGACCCTCTACCGACCTTTTCATAGCAAGCATAGCCGCATTTAGAATATTTAACTGCTCAATCTCTTCTATAGTTGCTTTAGCAATACAATATGCCTTTGCTTTTTCTTTTATTTCGTCAAAAAGAACTTCCCTTTTCTTCTCGCTCAGCTTCTTTGAATCATTTATACCATCAATGACGGTATCTTTATCAAAAATAACTGCGGCGGCATATACATCTCCTGCTAATGGACCTCTGCCTGCTTCGTCAACACCGCAGATAATCCTGCCGTTTCTTATACTTTTGTCAAACTCATATAATTCCATAGCTTTTTCCTATTTTATATCTTTAGGGGTTTCTATTGATAACCTACCCAGTTTTCCGCCCCTGAACTCATCTACAACAGTTATAGCGGCTCTATTTGTATTGATCTCACCACCCGAAACCAAAAAGCCCCGCTTTCTCCCTATCCTTTCAAGAATTTCAAAGCCTGCTGTGCAATCGCTAAGCGACGTTTCGTCATTTTGAACATCATCTAGGCTTACACCATATCTTTCAATAATATTATTGGGATAATTCTTATATAAAAATTGTAACAGCCTGCAAGCGAGATATTCCAAATCCATTACGTCGTCTTTAACAGCGCCTGTAAAAGCCAAATGCTCTCCGATAGTTTTATCCTCAAACTTTGGCCACAAAACTCCCGGCATATCCAAAAGCTCAATCTCATTACCTATTGAGACCCACTGCTTACCTCTTGTAACACCCGGTCTGTCTTCGACCTTTGCTCTTTTTGAGCCTGCAAGCCTGTTTATTAAAGATGATTTCCCCACATTGGGAATTCCTACAATCATAATTCTTATAGGTCTGCCGACCATTCCTTTGCTGTTCCAGACATCTATTTGTTCTTTTAACAGTTCTTTTAAAGCAGGAATAAACTTATTTACCCCTTTACCGCTTCGGCAGTCCATTGAAAGTGCCATAACACCGTTTCTTTTATAGAAGTCCAGCCACATTGATGTGACCGTTTCATCAGCGGCGTCACTCTTATTAAGAATAACAAGTCTGGGCTTTGAACCCACAAGTCTGTCCATTTCAGGATTTCTGCTTGATATGGGAATTCTGGCGTCAGTCATCTCAACAACAGCGTCAACCAGCTTTAAATTAGACTGCATAAGACGTCGAGTTTTAGCCATATGCCCGGGAAACCAGTTGATATTTGCTGAATTTTGTCTATCGTTCATTTTATCACTTCTTATCTGATACTATTTTTACTTTTATTCCAACGACGCCATATTTATTCTGTTTATCTTTAGAATAATACTGTTCCATATCTTCAGGATTTGCAATATCATCTTTATCATAGCCCATTGATATTTTATCAAAATGTTTATATAATTCCTCAAAATTCGGATATTTATATAAACCTTCTATTTCAACAATAATATCTTCCAATGTTTCTCGATTTGTAAATTCTATCAAATCATTCTCTTTTAACAGTTATCTTTTTTCATCATTTAAACGCAATTCTATCGTTTTTATTTCGGCTTTTATACGATTAAAAGGTCTATCGTTTAAATACATTTTATGTTTCATACTCTATCTCCTAATATAATCGTTTATATTAAGAATTAGGCAAAGTATCATCAAATGTTATACCATTTTAAAAAACAATTTTACTTGATCCTTCCAAACCTATCAAACGGATAAATTCTGAATACTGCCTTTCCCAATACATCATCGATCGGAATGAAGCCGACAAGCGAATTTCTGCTGTCTGTAGAATTGTTTCTGTTATCGCCCATAACGAAAATAGTATTCTTTGGTACAACCAGAGGATAGTTGTTTCCTCCGTCATTTCTGGCAGTGGGTTCATATATATAAGGTTCGTCCAATGTTTTTCCGTCAACGGTTACAGTGTGTTTATCAAAATTAATATCAACAGTCTGACCCTCAGTTGCTATAACTCTCTTTATAATAGTTTTGTTAAGTCCCTTGCTGTTTACAACAACTATGTCGCCCTGCTTAGGTGTGTAGAAAAGATGTGATATAACAAGTCTCTGTCCGTCCTCAAGTGTCGGAACCATTGAAATTCCGTCAACTATTACGATTCGGAAAACAAATGTGAACACCAGTATTACTATAAATATTGAAATAGCAATAGATTCAAGCCATTCTAAAAGCTCATTTCCAAATGACTTTTTTTCATTAAATTTATTGTAATCTTCATTGCTATAAATCTCGTTTTCATTAAATTCCATTAACAGTACCTCTTTATTTATAAATATAACATAATTCTAACAAAAAAACTAACAGATTTCAAGTGCTTTTAAAAGAAAAAGGAACAAATTAGCTTTGTTCCTTTACAACAATTATTTAATTGCTTCTTTAACCTTAGCTGCCTTGCCGACTCTGTCTCTCAAGTAGTACAGCTTAGCTCTGCGTACACGTCCGCTTCTTACTACTTCAACCTTTTCAACTATCGGTGAATGAAGCGGGAAAACTCTTTCAATTCCGCATCCGTGAGCAACTCGGCGTACTGTAAATGTTTCGTTTATTCCGCCGTGTTTCTTGGCGATAACTGTTCCCTCAAAAATCTGAATTCTTGACTTGTCGCCTTCCTTTATCTTAACGTGTACCTTAACGGTATCTCCTATGCTAAGAACAGGAACCTCTTCTTTTAAACTTGAATTTGAAATTAGTTTTAAAGCGTCCACTTTAAATACCTCCTATTATTTTCAGACATTCATACATTTTGCTTTACAAAATCAGAGGACTGTCCGCTTTAATGTCTTGCCAAACGGCAGGCACTAACTCTCGTCGCATTGAACGACGGTAAATCAAATGCTTATATATTATATCACAATGGAATTACAATTTCAATATTTTTCATAAATTTTTTATTAAAAAAGTGTGTACAACTTTTCCCCGATATTAAATCAGCATAAAATCTCTGAAATAACAATATAAATTAGCGTCAATATTAGTGAAATATTTGCTATTCTCTTGTATAGCATCAAAACAATTATGCAAATCGTCATTAAAACAAGCACAGAGCGTATGACCTTATATGCCGAGTTCATATAAACTGACACTGAATCCTCAAAAATCAGCTTCAGCACGCGTCCTCCGTCAAAGTATTTAAACGGAAGAAGATTAAAAAGTCCCAGTATAAGGCTTGTATAAGCAAGCTGGGTAAGAAATCCCTTGAAAATAAAAAAGCTAATGATATTTACCTCTGCTCCGGCAAGTAATACACATATTTCGCTTTTTTTGCTGTAAAGCCTTTCGGTTTCAATCTTGAGCTTTATACCTCCGCCGTAAAGCATGATCTCACTTATCGGTATTGAAAAAATGTGCATCATAATCATATGCCCGAACTCATGCATAAAACAGCAAAGCAATGCCGTTGAAACAGCGAAACTATCGCCGATAAAAAATAATACGGCTAATACTGCAAAAAAACTAAATGATAGTTTTATTTTATATTCTTTAAACAAAAATTCCAGCATATATTTTCCTTTAGAAATCAGATATATATTTATATGCCGAAAGACTGCTTATTATGAAAAAGTGCTCAGCGCATGCCAAGCACTTTATTTTAATATTCAGCACATTTATTGATCTTAAATACTTTTCTAAGTATCCCGGACAGGATCTTAGGCGGTTTGACTAAGACAATTTTCATATGTACTCTCCTCCCAATGGTAAGAATACTTTATAATATTCAGATAAGCAGTCTTTTGTTACAGCTTAGAAAAGCACACAAGCGCTATACCGCTTTTAAAAGAAATAAATGCGCTGTCCTTAATAATTTCGTTAGATACACCCAGCGGAAATTTATTTGTCAACACAGCATTATTAAGCGGATATTTTACTCCCTTTTCACAAAGACCTGTCACCTCGTCTGACATTGAAAACACCGACAACGAATACCCTTTTCTTCTATTAAACTCATACTCGCCGGAGGCAAGTCCTATAATCTCATTGTTCTCATCGATTAACCTGCCAACTGCATTATGACTTACAATAAAACTAAGCGTCTGTATATTGGCAATAGTATGGTCAAGACGTCCGCCGATTCCTCCGGCAAGTGTTATCTCCTTAGCGCCGTTATCAAGCGCATATCTTACCGCACTCATTGTATCAGTGTCGTCCTTTTCCACCTTTAGCTTGATAACTTTAACGTCATCAGGAACATATCCAAGCGAATCAAAATCGCCTATTGCTATATCAATAGCGATATCAGCGTTTTTGAGAGTTGTATATCCCTTATCCGACGCAATTATAAAATCATATTGCTTTGAAACAGAACGCAGCCACTCATTATCGCTTATTTTTCCGCCGCCGACTATCAAACACTTTTCCATTAATGCTTATGCTCCCATTCCTTTAGTGTTTTAGCTTCCTCGAACATTTTTACATAGCTGTCATGGCGTGAATTGGAAATAATACCGCAGTTTACAGCGTCAATAACTGCACAACCCGGTTCAGAGATATGGTTACAGTCCTGAAATCTGCATTTTCCGATAAAATCGTTAAACTCTCTAAAGCAGGAAGCAAGCTCGTCTTTGAATATTATATCATACTTTTTTGTATCAAATGAAGAAAATCCAGGTGTGTCGGCAATATATCCGCCGTCTGACAATTTAAACAGTTCGACGCATCTGGTAGTATGCTTTCCGCGTCCAAGCTTCTTGCTGACTTCCCCCGTATCCAAATTAAGACCGGGAAAAAGATTATTTATAAGACTGGATTTTCCCACTCCAGTATTACCTGTAAATGCAGACAGCTTTCCGACAAGCAGTTTTTTTAATTCTTCGCTTCCCTTACCCGTTGTGTTATCAACGGAAAAGACCTTGACCCCTACTTTATTATAAATTGATACAAGCTCATCTTCGCTTTTTTTATCTATTTTTGTGAAAACAACCACTGGTTCAATCCCTTTATACTCAGCGATTGCGATAAACTTATCAATAAGGAGTAAATTGGGCGAAGGCTCGCAGACAGAATTGACCAAAACCAGATAATCAAGATTAGCAAGCTGAGGTCTTATAATCAGCGACTTACGCTCAAAAACCTTGGTTATAACCGAAGTTTCACCTTCCTTGATAAGAATTTCCACCCTATCGCCGCATACGGGAGATAAATTATCATTTCTAAATGAGCCCTTTGCCTTGCATTCATATACAACATCAGAGGCTTCTACATAGTAGATGCCTCCGATAAGTTTTACAATTAATCCTTCTTTATTCATTTATTAACCTGCATTGTTTGTAGTTGTCAGACTCCACGATGTAGCAGATTCACTTTCAGAAGTGTCTGTAGGCGTGGTAGTTTCTTTTTCAGGGGTTATAGAAGTAAACGCATCTGGGTCTGTTGAAGTTTCTGAGTAGGTGTTTTCAGCAAAGTTGACTTGATATGTCCCGAATAATTTTGAATCGCTGTCACGCTGAACTTTTATAGAAACAGTCTGTTCTCCCTGCCCTGTTACAGAAACTCTTACAGAGCTTCCTGCGACTGTTTCAGCATCACCTATTGTCTGAGTGTCTTTAAGATTTCCGTTTACATATATCAAAAACTTATAGCTTCCCCATGCTCCAACAGGCACCGGAACATCTATACTTACAGTTTTAGACGCCGCTTTTCCGGTTGATACGCCAATAGTTATTACAGTATCTCTATCGACATTTGTACCTTTGGAAATTGACTGAGAAACAACCTTTCCCTTATCAACCTCATCAGTATCTACCTTTTCAACCTTGAATTTTAGCTTGTTTTCTTCAAGCAATGCCTTAGCGTCATCCTCGGTTCTTCCAACAAGAGACGGAACCTTTACCTTTGTCTCTAAAGGTCCGCTGCTGACAAATACTGTAACAGACGAGCCCTGCGGAACTTCTTCATTAGTTTCGGGATTAGTGTTTATAACTCTTCCCTCGATTACATCGTCATCATGCCGCAGGCTTTGTACAGGTACAAGTTTTAGACCTTCAAGCATAGATTTTGCCGCTTCATAGGTCTGATTTTTCAAATCAGGGATAACAGACGTCTTAGGGCCCTTTGAAACCTTGACTTTAATCTCAGAGCCTTCCTTCTTTATCGTACCCTGAGGAATGTCCTGCTCGTAAATTATATCTTTTGCATATTCGTCGTTGAATTCAGACTCAATAATAAATATCAGCTTTTCACCGTACTCATTTTTAGCGTCAACGATAGACTGACCAATAAAGTTAGGGATCTCTACCTTGTTTGTGTTACTTCCAAAAGCGTCTGATTTTATAACCATAAACAAAATTACTATTGCTGCAATTATAACTACTGCAACAGTAACAGCCGCTAAAATTGGAACTACGTACGAACGCTTTTTTACAGGCTCTTCACTCTCATCGTCATAATAATCAGGATAGTTATTGTAGTTTTCCGAAGGAACACTAGGGTCAACATCAATTATTTCGCTGTCATCTGAATTTTTATCCTTTTTAACAGGATTGAAAAATATAGTTGATTCACTCGATTTTGGAGAGTCAATTTCATTCATATTTTTATAACCGAATATTACATCGGGATTGTGCTTGAATGTTTCAATATCCTTCATCATCTCAGATGCCGACTGGTATCTTCTTGAAGGGTTTCTCTCCATAGCATGATAAACTATTTCCGCTAATGGCTCAGGAATTGTGCTTATTATCTCCCTAGGATTCTTTGCAACCTCCTGCATATGCATAAGCGCAACAGCAACAGGATTTTCAGCGTCAAAAGGCTTCTTACCTGTAAGCATTTCATAAAGCATTACGCCTACTGAATATATATCGCTTTTCTCGTCTGTTATATCGCCTCTTGCCTGCTCAGGCGATATGTAATGAACAGAACCTATCGTCTTATCTGAAAGAGTTTTACCGTCTGATCTTGAAAAACGTGCGATTCCGAAATCCATCACCTTTATAGTTCCGTCTGAAAACAGCATAATATTCTGAGGCTTTATATCTCTGTGTACAATGCCCCTGTCATGCGCATGCTGAAGGGCTCTTAGAACCTGCGTTATAAAGTGGATAGCGTCCCTCCATCTCAAAACGCCCTGCTGTTCTATGAACTCCTTCAATGTAATACCGTCAATGTATTCCATTACAATATACTGAATCTCATCAGAAAAGCCAACATCATATATTTTAACTATATTAGGGTGTGAAAGCACAGCTATTGCCTTGCTCTCGTTTCTAAATCTTCTTAAAAACTCTTCGTTTTCTGAAAACTCATTCTTCAGAATCTTAACGGCAACCGTTCTGTCTTCCATAATGTCGACAGCTTTATATACATCAGCCATTCCTCCGATGCCGATAAGCTCGGTTATCTCATACCTTCCGTCAAGCTTTTTTCCAATAGCGTCCAAAGCATTTTCCTCCCTTTTTCCTAATTCATTATAATTGCCACTGTGATGTTATCCTTACCGCCTTTATTATTTGCGTAATTTATCAAATCATTAAGCGAGCTTTCAAGTTCCTTATTATATACATAACTGTAAATAAGCTCGTCGCTGCAATAATTGGTAAGTCCATCTGAACAGATAAGAATTATTGAATTTTCCTTCAGTTCTACTTCAAAATAATCCGGTTCCAGATCCGGTTCGGTACCGATAGCCTTTGTAATTATATGGCTCATCTCATGATTGTTTTTATCATCTTTTTCTATTTTGCCCTGTTCATAAAGAATTTCTACTATAGTATGGTCGTTTGTTATCTGCTTAATTCCGCTTTCATCCAGCAAATAAGCCCTGCTGTCTCCCACGCTGCCGATATATGCTTTATCTTTTTTTATCAACGCTCCTACACAGGTCGTACCCATGCCCTTTTTATCTTCATCTTCTTTAGACTTCTCATATACTAACGTATTTGCAGCCGTCAAAGATGTTAGTATAGTATTTCTTATGCTGTTGTCCTCAACGCCGCTTCGATAATTTGAAATCAGTCTGTCAAAAACAGCGTTTGCTGCGATTTCACTGGCAAGACCGCCTGACTGAGCGCCGCCCATTCCATCGCAAACAACAGCGGCAACCGTCTCATCATCAATGATTTTAACGCAAAACCTATCCTGATTTTCCCGTCTTGTCATACCAACGTCGCTTTTTGCAACTACAAACAAGTTAGTACACCTTCTTTCTATATCTCGTATTCACGTCTTAACTGACCGCACGCTGCGTCAATATCCGAACCAAGTGTTCTCCTCACAGTTGCGTTCACACCTAAATCTATAAGTAAATCACGAAATCTTATAGCAGATTTCCTGCTTGATGTAAATTCACGTTCTTTTATTTTATTAACAGGTATTATATTTATATGACTTTGCATACCTTTAAAAAGCCTTGACAGTTCCTTAGCCTGCTCTTTAGAATCATTTACACCGTCAATAAGGGCATATTCAAAGGAAATGCGTCTACCAGTCTTATGTAAATAATATTTGCAGGCAGAAATAAGCTCATTTATATTGTATTTATCATTAACAGGCATTATTTCACTTCTCTTTGCGTCAGTTGTTGCGTGAAGCGAAACAGAAAGAGTAAGCCCGTAGTTTTTGTCTGCTAAATCGTAAATTCTCGGAACAATCCCACAGGTCGAAAGCGAAACATGGCGAAGACTCATATTATTGCCGTCCTTATCGCTGAGAACATCCAAAAACTTCGTGACATTATCAAAGTTATCAAGAGGCTCGCCTATTCCCATAAGAACAATACTCGAAACCTTTATGCCAGAATCCCTCTCAGTCTCATAAAGCTGGAGAAGAATCTCCGACGGCTCAAGGTTTCTCTTAAAGCCGGCGATGGTCGACGCACAGAACCTACAGCCCATTTTACATCCCACCTGAGTGGACACACAAAGACTGTATCCGTGATTGTATTCCATAAGCACTGTTTCAATATGATTACCATCAGGTAGCTCATATAGATATTTTACAGTATTGTCTATGTTTGACGCAAGTCTTTTTGAAATAATTAGTGATTTTATACAAAATAAATCTGATAATTTACCTCTAAACTGTGCAGATAAATTGCTCATTTTGTCGAAATTTCTGACTTTCTTTACATGTAGCCACTGCCAGATTTGCTTTGCTCTGAACTTCTTTTCACCCAGAAGTAAAATTTCATCTTCAAGTTCAGCTTGGCTAAGAGATAATATATCAATTTTTTCTTGATTCTTTTCAGTCATTATATCTTTTATTTTACCTTTTCTTTATAAGTTTTGCAATAAAAAATCCGTCGCTGTTAAACATATTAGGAGTAATAGTTATCTTATAATCACCGTCTTTAATATAAGGAAATCCATTAATGCTTCCCTTTTCAAATTCAGAATGATTTTCTAAAAACCAGTCAATAACCTCGTCATTTTCTGCTCTTGACAAGGTACAGGTAGAATAGACCAGAACTCCGCCCTTTTTCAAATATCCGGACGACACATCAAGAATTTTTCTTTGTATGTCTTTCAGATCATCAAAGTCCTTCGGATCTTTATACTTTATCTCTGGCTTTCTTCTTATAACTCCCAGACCCGAGCATGGAACGTCGCATAAAACTCTGTCTGCCATTTCAATTTTATCAGAGAAAGCTGTTGCGTCGTTTACTTTTGCCTCAATTATATCAATTCCCAGACGTTTAGCGCCGTCTTTAATGAGTTTTACACGCTGTTCATACAAGTCGCACGCAATCACTTTACCCTGATTATCCATAATCTCTGCAATAGTAAAAGCCTTACCTCCAGGCGCAGAACAGACATCTAAAACGATTTCATCAGGCTTTGGGTCTAAAATCTCACAGCATATCTGGCTTGATATATCCTGTATATGGAACATACCCTTTTTATAGACACTCAAACGACTTATATCTCTGACATTGAAAAGCTGAGCGCAGTTTTCGGCTTCGCTTCTAAGCTTAACCTCAACACCTGATTCAGTTATTTCATTAATTATTTCATCAGCAGGCATTTTCATAACATTCAGTCTTGCTATAACAGGCGGAGCGTCGACAGAGCTTTTGAGCATTTCAAGCGTCATATCTTCGCCGTACTCGCCAATCCATTTTTCTATAAGCCACTCTGGACACGAATATTTTACAGATAAATTACTTACCTTATCCTCAAGCTCGGGTATCTTTTTACCATCTCTTAAAAATGCTCTCAGAACGCCGTTTACATAACCGCCTATTGCCGGATTTTTACCACGTTTTGCAAGCTTTACACTCTCAAAAACTGCGGCTCTGTCAGGAACAGAGTCCATAAAGAGTATCTGATAAACTGCCATTCTAAGGGTCTGTAAAACGTCGTTTGATAATTTCTCGGCAGATCTTTTAGAATACTTATTTATAACCGCGTCGAGCGTAATTTTCCGTTCAATCACTCCGTAAAAAAGATTGGCTGCGAATTTTTTATCCTGAGCAGAAAGCTCGCTTTTATCAAGCGCGTTATCAAGCAGTATATTAGAATACGATGAATTTTCAAAAAATGCTGTCAGCAGATCCCTGGTGAATTTTCTTGCGTTTTGCATCAGCGTCTCCTGTTACCGCCAAACACAATAAGAACCAGTCTCAAAAGGGTTGCAATAGATGAAATCAATGCAGCAACATATGTCAATGCTGCGGCAGATAATACCTTTCTCGCCATAGGGATTTCATCGTCATACAAAATCATATCTGTTTCAAGAGTTTTTAATGCTCTTGAACTGGCATTGAATTCAACCGGCAATGTGACCAGTTGAAAAACGGTAGCTACCGCAAACAGACAAATTCCGATGACTGCAATGGTAAATCCTATATTGTTACCCTGAGTTACTCTATACATACTTGAAATAATAAGACCTACAATTATAAAAAGTATAGCCATTCTTGAACTGAAATTTGTAATAGGAACCATAGCAGTACGTATCTTTACAGGCGCATACCCCTCAGCGTGCTGAACAGCGTGACCGCATTCATGCGCCGCAACACCAATAGCCGCCACTGACGTGCTGTTGTCAACAGCATCGGAAAGCCTGATAGTGTTAGATTTCGGGTCATAATGGTCGGTGAGATTACCCCTGATATGCTCTATCTTAACGTCATACAATCCATTAGCGTCTAAAATCCGCCTTGCAACGTCTCGACCTGTCAACCCTCTTGCATTGCTTACCTCTGAAAATCTCTTGTATGTTGAATTAACTTTAAACTGCGCATAAAGCGACAGCAAAAGCGGCGGAATCAATATAAGAATCGTCCAGTCGTAGTAATAAAAAAACATAGTATCCTCCTAACTGTAATACATAAGTAATAAATTATCCATTGTCAAATGCCAATTATCAATTATCAATTATCAATTATCAATTATCAATTGTTTAATATCGTTCCCTTTAAAACAGGCTTGCCTCTTAAATAATCCTCTGACTTCATTCTCTTAGAACCCTCTGCCTGCACTTCAACTAATCTGATACATCCATCAACACAAGCAACAGTAAAGTTCTTTTCGTCAACTACCTCGCCCGGCTCGGCATTTGGCTTTTTATCCGATACGATTTCCGAACGGTATACCTTAAGACGTTTTCCGTTTACCAAAGTCACAGCGCAGGGCCAGTCAGACAGACCGCAAATTAGCTTGTGAACATTTCTCACAGGACGATTAAAGTCTATCTTTGATAAATCCTTAGAAAGCATAGCCGCATAGGTTGCTTTTGAATCATCCTGCTTTATTGGCGTAACTGTTCCATTTTGCAAATCATCAATGGTTTTAAGCAAAATATCCGCACCCATTAACGACAATCTTTCAAACAATTCAGAAGCCGTTTCATTCTCACCTATTTCAGTCTTTTCAGTTAATAGTATATCTCCTGTGTCAAGACCTTCATTCATAAGCATAGTTGTCACACCGGTTTCTTTATCGTCGTTTAATACCGCCCACTGAATAGGCGCAGCGCCTCTGTATTTCGGCAGCAAAGAGCCGTGAATGTTTACACACCCGAGTCTGGGAATATCCAAAACCTCTTTAGGCAGAATTTTTCCATATGCTGCTACAACTATTATATCAGGATTTATGTCTTTTATTATCTTGATGTATTCATCAGCGTTTTTTTTAAGGCTTTCCGGCTGATAAACGGATATTCCGTTTTGCTCTGCCAAAACCTTTACAGGAGGAGACGAAAGTTTATGACCTCTCCCCTTTGGCTTATCAGGCTGAGTGAAAACAGCCGAAACTGAGTGTTCAGAATGTATAAGCGCCGTCAATGCGGGGATTGCAAAATCAGGCGTTCCCATAAAAACTATATTCATTTTGAGTTTTCATCTCCGGCATCAACAAATTCTTCAACAAGGCTTGTAAACAACTTTCCCTCTAAATGGTCGCACTCGTGCTGAACACACCTTGCAAAGAGATCCTCAACCTCTTTTTCATACCATTTTCCATTTCTGTCCTGTGCCTTAAATTTTACCTTCTGAGCCCTTGTAACATAGCCCCATTCGCCCGGACACGAAAGACAGCCCTCTACTCCATACTGAGTTCCCGATGTTTCAATTATCTCAGGGTTGATAAGCTCATACAACCCCTCTCCGACATCAATTACAACCGCTCTTCTCAGTATGCCGACCTGCGGCGCCGCAAGTCCTGCACCGTCGGCTTTTTTAAGGGTTTCCGCCATATCGTCAAGCAAGGTCCACAGTCTCTCATCGAATTTCTCAACAGGTCTGCAAACCTTCGACAACGCTTCGTCCCTTTTATTTAATATAGTTCTTATCGCCATTATTTATTACCATTTGTCCTTTCTTTCATAAAAAGATACTTAAACGCCAATATCACCGTTAATATCGGCATAAATTCTTACATTTGAGAAAGCCTTGTGCTTCATTGCGTCTTTAAGCGACGTGCTTATAAGCTCTCTGAAATGCTTTTCATTCTTGCATTTTATTATTATTCTGTATCTGTACCTGTTATTTATCTTACCGATAGAGAATTGAGACGGTCCCAAAACCCTTAACGGAAAATCAAAAGACAGCTTATTTATATTTTCTTTTAAAATATTAATAAAAACATTCGACGCCTTTTGCGCCTGAATATCAATAGGTGAATTAATACCCACAACGCAAATATCGCAAAACGGAGGATAAACCAAAGCCTTTCTCAGGGCAATTTCCTGTGAATAAAACTCTTTATAATCCTGTCTTGAAGCAAGCTCCAAAACATAATGCTCAGGTACAAAGGTCTGAATAAAAGCAACGCCCTGCTTTGTGCCTCTGCCCGATCTTCCCACCACCTGAGTTAAAAGCGAAAAGGTTCTTTCATAGCTGTTAAAGCTTCCGGCAAACAGAGCCTTATCAAGCGACAACACCCCGACAAGTGTCACATTGGGAAAATCAAGACCTTTAGCTATCATTTGTGTTCCCAACATTATATCGTATTTGCCCTCGCCGAAATCCTTAAAATTATTTTCATAAGCAAATCTTGAATATGTCGTATCTGCGTCCATTCTAAGAACTCTAGCGTTTGGGAAAAGCCTTTGCACTTCGTCCTCAACCCTCTGCGTTCCAACGCCTGTCATTCTAAGATGACTCCCGTGACAATCGAGACACTCGCTGCTGTATCCCATAGAATAACCGCAGTAGTGACACATCAGACGGTTGTTTTTCTTGTGATAAGTAAGCGGAATATTGCAGTTCGGGCACTCAATAGGCTTTTTGCAGTCTAAGCAGGTTACATTTGTATTAAAACCGCGCCTGTTCAAAAGCAAAATACTCTGCTCGTTTTTATCCAAACGCTCCTTTATACCTTTTATAAGCTCTCTGCTGAACAGACTGTCGTTTCCGTCCTCAACTTCTCTTTGCATATCAACAACCACTGCCTTAGGAAGCTCAGCGTTTGAATATCTTTCCTCAAGCTCAAAAAGATGGTAGCGTCCGATTTTTGCAAAGTAATAGCTTTCTAGCGAAGGGGTCGCAGACGCCATAAGCAGCGTACAGTTGTTAAAACCGCATCTTTGTATTGCAACATCCCTTGCGTGGTATCTTGGTGTGGATTCGGATTTATAAGTATGCTCGCCTTCCTCGTCCATTATAATCAAACCTATATTTTTAAGCGGTGCAAATACAGCGCTTCTTGTTCCGATAACTATTTTAGCACCACCGCTTTTTATCCTTTTAAACTCGTCAACTCTCTGGCCTAAAGACAAACTTGAATGTATTACAGCAACAATGTCTCCGAAATAGCTTTTAAACTGCCCTACCATTTGAGGGGTCAAAGATATTTCAGGAACAAGCATTACAGCGCTCTTGCCTGCATTTATAGTATGCTCAATAAGCTTCAAAAAAACAGATGTCTTTCCGCTTCCCGTAACGCCGTAAAGCAACGCTCCCGATGGTTTATTGCTGTCAATTATCTCCTTGATTCCGCTAAAGACTTTTTCCTGACTTTCTGACAAAACTATATTGTTTAAAGACTTGTTTTCTACATCTATAGAATTTACAGGTCTCAGCACCTCGAAATCATACTGAGTAACAACGCGCTTTTCTGCAAGTCTTTTAATGATAGTCGGCGTCACATTTACAAGGTAGCAAATCTCCTTAACCGATGCACACTCACACTCCTGCAAAAGATTTACTACAATGTTCTGCTTTGGAGTTAAATCAACGCAAATTTCTCCCGAAAGATATTCAGGCGTAAACTTTACCATCTTTACCGTTTCATCGCCGATACGCCTTTTTATGTTGTCAAATTCCTCTAATACGCCTTTATCCAAAAGCGATTCTATTATATTCTGCTTAGTATTGCTTTCAGTCTGTGATGACAGTATTTTATCAAATTCCTTTTCAGTTTTAGACGATAGCAAAGCGTTTACAAGATTCTGTTCATCACTTGTCAAAGCAGTCTCAATCTTTGCATTTACAAGCCTGTACTTTTTCACTATATTGTAAGAAAATCCCGTCGGCACAACACATTTATACGCTTCAAAAAGAGTGCAAAACGTATTCTCTTTAAGCCAGAAAATGATTTTCAACATTTCATCAGAAATCAATGGCTCTTTATCTATAACGCTGTGCATAAGTTTTAAATCGGGATTATAGCTGTCTCTTTCGTAAATACGCGTAATAAATCCAATTCTACGGCGGTTTCCCTTGCCGAATGGAACGATAACTCTGCACCCTGGTTTAGCCGCATGAGAAAATGTACTCGGAACTGCATAGCTGTATTCGGTATCAAAGCTATACGCTGTACTGCTTACAGCCACCTTTGCAACCAGATATTTACCCAGCACATTTCTCACCTCAAAAATTAGTGTCCCAAACTCGGATCTTCTATGATTTTATACTCTCCTCTTGCAAACTCATTAATAGCAGTGCTGACGGGTTTTTCATCAAGAGTTATCTTTTCTTCAAACGCATCGTCAGAAAGCTGTCTTGCCCTCTTTGCAACTGCTATTACAAGCGAATAGTAGCTCTCGTTATTCTTTAAAATTTGTGAAATTGCCGGTCTAAGCATTTTTAAGCACCTCTTCTATCATATTTTTATTGTTTTCTTTTGTAAGCTTTGAAGCCTTTAATACAGCTTCAAAATCCTCTATTGCCTTATCTAGCTCGTCATTCATAATAATGTAATCATAATTAAACGCTCTGCGTATTTCGTCTTCTGCCTCTTTAACACGCTTTTCAATTACGCTCTCTTCTTCCGTTCCACGCTTATAAAGACGTCTTCTAAGCTCTAAAACAGACGGAGGCAAAATAAAAATCAGAACCGCTTCAGGCATTACCCCTTTAACCTGCATTGCGCCGTTAGTTTCGATTTCAAGTATCACGTCTATACCCTGCTCCAGCTTTTCAACAACCTTTTTCTTGGGCGTTCCATAGAAGTTATCACAATACTGCGCATATTCAAGCATACCGCCGTTATCTATTTCCCTCTTAAATTCATCTTTAGAGAGAAAATAATAATTTACCCCGTCTATCTCGCCCTCTCTGGGTGTTCTCGTTGTAGAAGATACCGAATAAAACAAATTTTTATTATTATTTAAAACTTCCAAGAGAATAGTTCCCTTTCCGCAGCCCGACGGCGCCGACACTACAAAAAGCTTTCCTTTATTCATCATCAAAATCCTCCAACTGAGTATCAGAATCAACTCTTCCTGCGACCGTTTCAGGATGTGTTGCCGTTAAAATAATATGATCGCTGTCCATTACAATTACCGCTCTTGTTTTTCTGCCGTAAGTAGCGTCAATGAGAGTTCCCTTTGCTCTTGCATCGCTTATAAGCCTTTTTATAGGCGCAGATTCAGGACTTACTATTGCAATGAGCCTTGATGATGATATCATATTCCCAAAGCCTATATTGATTAAATTCATAAGTGCAACCTCTATTATTCTATATTCTGAATTTGCTCTCTGATTTTTTCTATCTCTGACTTAAGCTCAACAACGGTTTTTGTAACAGACAAATCCTGAGCCTTTGAACCTATGGTGTTTACCTCACGATTTAGCTCCTGAACAAGAAAATCCAGCTTTCTTCCCACAGGCTCGCTGCTGTTTATCAGCTCTCTTAACTGGGAAACGTGACTATGTAATCTAACCGTTTCCTCGTCAACAGCTATTTTGTCAGAGAATATCGCAACCTCTGTTAAAACTCTTTGCTCGTCAATATCCCTATCCTCGAGCGTTTCTTTTATCTTGGAATATAATCTATTCTTATAGTTTTCACTTATCAATGGTGAGATTTTTTCTATTTCATTAGTTTTCTCCTCAATAAAATCAAGCCTTGATGATATGTCCTCATACATTTTTTGACCTTCAGTTTCACGCATATTAATAAACCTGTTCAAAGCCTCAAAGCATATCTGCTTTACAGCGTTCCAAACAACTTCTTCATCATCCTGAACCTTTTGTATTTTAAACACATCAGGAAATCTTGTTATGTCCGATAATGACAAATCATCATTCAAACCAAGTTTTATATTAGCATTTCTGAGAGCGTTTACATAACCAGACGCAATCTCCTGATTAACTTCAATTTCAGCCTCTACACCCTCAGTTTTTGAAATTGTAACAGATACTTCAACCTTTCCTCTCGAAACCCTTTCGCTTACAAAAGACTTGAGTTTTTCATCAAGATAGCTAAAACTTCTGGGCAGTCTTGAGCTATATTCAAAATACCTATGGTTTACCGAACGTATTTCTACCAGTATTTCATATCCTTCAACAACGCCCTGTTCTCGCCCGAAGCCTGTCATACTTTTAATCATAATAATCACCCGAAAAAAGTTTATAGAAAAATCATTTATCCAAAAAGAATATAAATATTATACCATTCTATGTATTATTAAGCAAGCAAAATTAATAATTTATTAACTTTTTATATAACTCAAAAATACCGTTCAAGCTAATTATTATTCAATCTTTTAATTATATCCAATATACTTTCCTCAATAGTAACATACGGATAATTATAGAATACATCTTTTGTCGTTGAGCCTGTCAGAACTCCGGCAAAATCCACACCAGCTTTTTGAGCAGTTTCAGCGTCTATGTAACTATCCCCGAAATAAAGCGTCTCATCTTTTGAAACTCCCAGCCTGTCAATCATAAGAAGAAGTCCTTCAGGATCGGGCTTATGAGCTTTTACATCTTCTCCGCCCACTATTTCATCTACGGGAAATGAGCCTTCTTTTTCAAAGCTCTGCATAATTCTGTATCGGAATTTAGTCGAGACTATTCCTACCTTTTTTCCTGCCTGCTTTAACACCTGCAGCACTGCAATAACATTCGGGTAAAACTCAGTGTTTTTCACCATATACTCATCAGCAAGGCTTACATAATACCTATGCATTTCAGCCACATTTTCAGGCTTTTCACCGATAAGCAAACCTAAAGAATCCTGTATGGTATGCCCAATTGTTGCAAATATCTCATCATTTTCAGGTACTCTGTACCCGTAATGCTCCAGACACTTTTTGTAGCATATGAATATGCCCTTTGTGCTGTCAGCTAGTGTTAAATCAAAATCAAATATAAACGCTTTGTAATTTTTCATAAAACCACCCCTATTAGATGCTAGAAGCTAGATGCAAGAAGCAAGATGTTAGAAACTAGATGCAAGAAGCTAGAAGCAAGAAGCAAGACGTTAGAAACTAGATGCAAGATGCTAGAAGCTAGAAACTAGTTGTAACATTTTATAAATACTATGAAAATAATGCGGGCAGCTTAAAAGCTGCCCTATCTTTATTCAACAGTTACTGATTTAGCCAAATTTCTCGGCTTGTCAACATCGTTGCCCTTTAATACTGACGTATAATATGCAATAAGCTGCAGAGGTACTGCCGCAATCATCGGCATAAGCATATCGTCAATGGTAGGCAAACCTATAACAAAATCAACAGCATCTTCGTCAACGCTCATTGAAGAATGCGCCACTAGAATAACCTTTGCGCCCCTTGCCTTGACTTCCTTAACATTGCTTATAGTTTTATCAAATAACTCTCTTTGCGTGGCAACCGCTATTACAGGCATACCGTCGTTAATAAGTGAAATAGGACCGTGCTTTAGCTCTCCGGCAGCATATGCCTCAGAATGTATATACGAAATTTCCTTGAGTTTCAAAGAACCCTCCATACTCAACGCATAGTCAAGCCCTCTGCCTATATAAAACAGATTTTCTGTACTCATAAGCTGCGAGGCAATATGCGAAATCTCGTTCTTATCCTTTAAAACCTCTTCAATTTTGTCAGGTATAGTCTGCAAAACAGACACCAACCGTCTGCACTCGTCTTCGGTTATTATTCCGTTTGAATAAGCAAGCTCAAACGCAAGCAAATAAAATATTGAAATCTGAACCATATACGCCTTTGTTGAGGCAACTGAAATTTCAGGTCCTGCGTGTGAATATATTACATAGTCTGACTCTCTTGCTATTGACGAGCCTTTGACATTGACAATAGACATAGTTGCCGCGCCGATTTTTTTAGCAAGTCTTAATGATGCGAGAGTATCAGCCGTTTCGCCGGATTGAGAAACCAAAATAACTAAATCCTTATCTGTAAGAATTGGGTCTCTGTATCTAAATTCAGACGCTACGTCAACAGTGACAGGTATTCTTGCAAGTCTTTCTATAACGTACTTTCCAACAGTTCCTGCATACATAGCAGTTCCGCACGCTACAATAAAAATACGGTTAAAGCTGTTTAAGAATTCTTTTGAAATTCCCGATTCAGAAAAGTCAGGCATACCGTCAACTATTCTCGGCGAAACAGTCATCTTTATCGCATTAGGCTGCTCGTGTATCTCCTTGAGCATAAAATGCTCATAACCACCCTTTTCAGCGGCTTCCATATCCCAGTTGGCTGTGTGCAGCTCTTTTTGAACGCTCATTCCGTGAATATCATAAAAATTGATTTCATCTGCTTTTAAAACTGCAATTTCATTTTCTTCAAGTAGATAGTAATTTTTGGTATATTTAATTATGGCTGGTACGTCAGATGCGATAAAGCTTTCTCCCTCACCGACGCCGACGATCAACGGAGAATCCTTTCTAACTGCAAAAATCTCATCAGGGAAATCCTTAAAGAGAATCCCCAAAGCGTATGAGCCTTCAATTTCCGCTATTGCTCTTGCTATAGTTTCTCTAGGGTCTCCGTTATAATAAAAATCCAATAGCTTTGCTACAGTCTCAGTGTCAGTCTGACTTGCAAATTCATACCCTTTGCTTTCTAAGAAGTCCTTTATTTTCTTGTAATTTTCTATAATACCGTTATGAACAATAGTAATACTTGCATTTCCGTGAGGGTGAGAATTTATATCCGACGGCTCTCCGTGAGTTGCCCAGCGTGTATGACCTATTCCGCAGGTACCTTTGAGCCAGCCCTCTTTATCCATTTTTTCTTCCAGACCGGAAAGACGTCCCTTGTTTTTCTTTGTTACAAGCTCACCGTTTTGTACTACTGCCACTCCGGCAGAGTCATATCCTCTGTATTCAAGCTTTGACAGTGATTCCAGCAATATTTTTGTACAGTCTTTTTGTCCAACATAGCCTACTATTCCGCACATAAAAATACGTCTCCTATCATTATCTGTCTATGCAATGTCTTGTCTCTATATAATTGCATAGATTTTTTAATATAATACCACAATTTAATAGATAAATCAAGTAAAAGGGCTTTATTTTAAATAAGTTTTATGGTATACTTTGATTAAACATTACAGCAGATACAGGAAAGAAGATGAATTTCAATGAGCATAAAAGAAGAATTCATTCAGATATATACTGAAAACATCAAACGTGACGGTGCAAAGGAGCTTTTAGACTACCTGACCGATGAAAAGAAATGCGACTTTTTCAAAGCTCCTGCTTCTACAAGATATCACGGCGCATATGAAGGCGGACTTGCAGAGCACAGCATAAACGTATACAAATGCTTAAAGGATTACTTAGAGCGTGATAAAATAAAAAATGGGTTTGGCTTATCCTTCAGTGAGGAAACGATTGCAATAGTTGCACTTTTGCACGATATATGCAAAATCAACGTATACAAAACCAGTATGAGAAATGTAAAGAACGACAGCGGACAGTGGACAAAGGTTCCTTACTATCAGTTTGAAGACAGGCTTCCATACGGTCACGGAGAGAAATCGGTTTATATGGTAAGCGGATATATGCGTCTTTCAAGAGATGAGGCTTTTGCAATACGTTACCATATGGGCTTTTCAGGAGAGGAGAATAAAAATACAATAGGCAACGCGCTTGAAATGTTTCCTTTGGCGCTGGCACTTAATATTGCAGATATGGAAGCTACTTTCTTGGTTGAGGGCAGAAATCAATAAATTACATATATAAATATAAAAAACGGCATTCCTTAAAAAAGGTTTGCCGTTTTTAATTGTAAATATTATTTATAAAATTGGATATATTATTTACAAAAACAAAAAGGAGATAATTATTATGATTGAACAAGATACTATAAAATTGCTCAGAGAATGTGACGCAGGTATTAAAATGGGAGTTGCGTCAATAGACGAGGTTATGGATCATGTGCAAAGCGATTATCTAAGAACGTGCCTGTCAGAATGCAAATCCGAGCACGAGGTTCTGAAAGACGAAATCCAGACCAGTTTGGATAGATTCCATGATGACGGAAAGGAACCAAATCCAATGGCTAAGGGTATGTCTTGGATAAAGACCAATGCAAAGCTTGCCGCTGAAAAATCAGATTCAACTATTGCAGATTTGATAACAGACGGGTGCAATATGGGAGTAAAAACGCTAAACAGGTATCTCAATCAATATGAAGCCGCAGATGAAAATTCCAAAGACATAACCAAGCGTTTAATCCATCTTGAAGAAAAGCTGACCGCAGATATTCGTGAATTTTTATAATTTAAACAAGTCGCTGTGTGTGCCTGTTCGTGTAAGATACAAAATCAAATCGCTGCCGGAAATTTCATAAACCAACAGCCAGTCTGACGTTATATGACATTCCCGACAGCCTTTGTATTCACCAACTAAAGCGTGGTCTTTATATTTTTTAGGTAGCTCTTTTTCGTTAGCTAGAATGTCAATTACGGTCATTAGCCTTTTTACGTCAAATCCTCGTCTAACCACACGCTTATAATCTCTTTTAAAGCTAGAGTGAATTTTAATCTTCAGCATTTAAAGCCTCCATAAGTTCCTCTACAGTATTAAAAGGTCCTAAAAGATTTTTTCCCTCTCTTACGTCTCTGATAGCGGCTAATGTCTCATCGTTGGGTACGTCTGTTTTTAGCTCAAAAGGTATTGCCTGCTTTCTAACAGCCTGCTTTAAATAAATATTTATAGCAGTTGACATATTCATTCCAAGCTCATTAAAAAGCTCTTCAGCACTCTTTTTAAGATTTTCGTCAACACGTACATTCAAATTTGTTGTTGCCATAAAATCAACCCCTTAACTTTATTTTATGTTATTGTATCCTTTTTTGATTATTATATCACAATATAATTACAATGTCAAGAAAATGTTTTATTTTATCATTACAACATAAATATAACCGCCGCTATGATTTTACCCATGCGCGGCGGTTCTACTATAATTTTAACTTACTTAATACTGCGTCTTCTCTGTTTCTTTATCGGAGTTTCCGTACCGCCCTTGTCCTCAAAAACTGTCTCGCCGTCGTCCTTTAGGTAATCAAACTCGGGGCTTTCCTCTCCCCTTGCCTTATAATAAGGCTGAATTACATACTTTCTTATAAACGGATAACAGTTAAAGCAAATCAAAAAGCAACCGAAACTTAAAGGCAAAAACGGAACAACAAATACTGAGTACGGATAAAAGAATAATATTAGAAATACAATAATTGCAATAATCAATATATTAAATAAGCATCTCTTAACGCTTATTCCAACGAGCAGAAACGAGTTCTTTATTATCTGCATTAGAGACAGATTTGTTGAAACGATAAGCTGATAAATGTAAAAATGCATCATTATAAACATCAGCATACAACTAAGACATATGATAAATGGAATATACATAACCGAGTTCTGCTGAGCCCATGTGCTGTAAGAAACAACCGATACCACAAATCCTACTGCAAAAATAACATCTATGATACCCATTATAAACGACTGTCTATAGCACTTTTTAAATGTGTCAAAAAAATCAATTAACACAAATGCATTTCTCTCCTGAGAATAATTTCTAATGACCTTTGTAAACCCTGCGGTGGCAGGTCCGATAGATGCAATAAAAATAATGCCCAGAGCGCCTATTCCTACAACTTTTATGTTCACACTTATTGTTTCTTTAAACAATATTGTCATTCCCAGAAAAAGCGGAAGATAGAAAATAAAGTACATAAGATTTATCTCCATCAGCTTCCAGAACCTACGCCCATATATTTCAAAGAATTTAAAGAAATCGGTTTTCTCCTGCGGAGCCTTTGGAATACCCGGTCCTGCATTTTCATAATTGCTGAAAAATCCCATTTTACATCACCATACCTTAAACTTCCTAAACAAAGTCACTTTAACACATTATACACCAAAGAACTAAGACAGTCAACCGCGGCAGAAACAGCGGTAACAGCCTCCAGTACCAAAAATTTAACTGCATAAAGCTTAACATAATCATTAATGCTGTCGCTCTCACATCGTCTGTCTAAAAAAGCCTGTGAGAAAAAACGGTTTGACATTCTAAGCGATTCTCTGACCGCTATAAAAAGTGCATAAGATGAAATAAGCGCACAAGGCAAGATAAGAATAAATGCCGAAAAAAAGCCGTTGACGCCGTTTTCTGAATATATCTGCGCAATAGTAACGCCAAAGCCCATTCCTTTGTAAACAGGTATCAATACAGAAACAGGCTGTGCTATTGCGCAAAATCCAAGCAAAAATAATACAACTAACAGCGTAGATGAATTTAAAAGAGAACTGTATAAGATTTTTACATACTCGCCGTTCTCCCTCATTGACAAATAATCATTCTCAATCAAATTCAAATCGCTGAGAGTGCTTGTCTTAATAAAAGAAAAAGCCAATGTTCCAATCAATACTCCGATAACCATAAGAAGCATTATTCTGAAAATAACATTTGGCTTTGTAGTCCTTTCAGTCATATAACCAACTCCCTGTTTTTTAACTTCGTTAGTTGATTATATGCTTTTGGACAAACATATATTACTCTACTAGATGCAAGAAGCCAGAAGCAAGACGCAAGATGAGAGCTGCAAGAGCAACGAGCCGCTGCTGGCTTGTCACATAATATACCCTCTTGCTTCTGTTACCTTGCTTCTAATCGGCTAGTTCATATGCTCTCTTTGTACAAGCCTCGCAGGCTTTTTTTACAGTACCTTCCAAATTCCCTTCTCGCAGCTTTTCAAGTCCTGCAATAGTTGTTCCGCCCTTTGAGGATACCATTTTTATCAGCTCATCTATAGAATTTCCGCTGTCAGTTATCATCTTTGCAGAACCGATAAGCGTCTTTGCAAAAAGCGTCTTTGATACCGATTCATCTAAACCTACAGACTTAGCATAGTCAACAAAAGCCTTTGCGTAAAGATATATAAATGCTGGCGACGAGCCGTTGATTGCAATAATCTCTTTCATCTTTTCTTTATCAATAACAGCGATCTCCCCGCATGAGGAGAAAATCCGACACACGAGTTCAAACTCGTCGTCAGAAACAGGCTCTACTCTTGCCAAAGCAGAAGCCCCCTCACCCAGCAAAAGCGGTGTGTTAGGCATAACAAGAACAACCTTAGCATCGGGTATCGTCTTTGACTTTATGTATTCTCCTGTAACTCCGGCGCAGATTGAAATTATTACACTTTCGCTTGTTATCTTATCTTTTATATCATCTAAAACCTCGTCTAACTGCTGCGGCTTTATCGCAAGAAAAACATACTTGCAACTTTCTGCTAATTCCTGTGCAGATATGCAAGCAGAAACATTGTACTGCTCCAGCCTTTTTAGCTTTTCATTATCGGTGTCAAATGCATAAAGCTGTATGCTTGGGGAGTCTGCACACTTATCATTGCATTTGCAAAGTCCGCTGTCAAAAATACCCTTAATTATTGCAAAGCCCATATTTCCTGCACCGATAAACCCTACATTTATCATTTTAAACAAAACCTTTCTTTATGTATAATTGGCAAGTCTATAAGTTTTTAATTCAGATATAATTACGCCGACACTTTTTTGAATATCCTTTTGTAAGCCTGTGAAATAATTGGCAAAAGAAGTGATACCATCACAAGCTCTATAGGCAGCATCACGCAGTTTTTAATCAATCTTGGAGTAAACCAAATCCTAAAAGCCGTCCATTCCGAAGCTGACATAAATGGAAAATTTTTATTGGTATAGCAATAGTAAAGCACTGCGGAATTAAGCACAAGATTGCACAGAATCACAACTATAACTCTTGAAATAATTCCAGAAATGATAATGGATTTGCCTGTTGTCTTTTTATAAAGACATATACCGTAAATAAGTGCAATAATAATCTTAACTGCAAGCAGACCTAAATTATAATCTCTTGCCTTATAGCCGTCAAGAACATATCCTATTACATCTACACCTACATTTGAAATAACGCAGACCACAGGGCCGTAAAGCATTGCAATCGCCATTATTCCAAAAAAAGAAAAGGTAATACGCAAATCCGGCGTAATATTAATCGCCATATTTCTCATAACGATTGACAATGCCATCAACACACCGCATACGGTGAGCGTACTTACTTTTTTCAGCTCTTGAGTTGAATCCTTAAACAAATTAAAAAAGCTTTCCATAATTTTAACCTCCATTTTAAATATGCTTTGTGCATAATGGAGCATGAAAAGCTTCGTTATGCATTCAGCGGGATGCGGAAACCAAACCGCAAGCTAAAGCTTTTCGTTCAAGCAGCAACTCCCCGTCTGCCCGACACTTTACGCCTGATCTCCTACTCTGTATGCTTTTTTATTCTATTAATATGCTGTATCGTTTAGAATTTTATAAATCCTACTGTCAAAAGGCTTGGTCATAGTAAGCGCTTCCTGAATATCAACGTCGTAAACCTTGTTATCCCTTAATCCGATCACTCTGTTTCCTATACCTTTTTCCAAAAGCTCAACAGCATAATAACCCATTTCAGTAGCAACAATTCTGTCACGAAGGGTTGGCGAACCGCCTCTTTGAACGTGACCTAGAATCGTAGCTCTTGACTCTATACCTGTCTTTTCCTCAATGTCTCTCGCAATTTGCTCAGAATTGCCTATTCCCTCAGATACTATAATAACCGAGTGCGTTTTGCCGGAAGACCTGTTAGCAAGTATCTTCTTGATTATTTCATCTAAGTCGTATCCCTCTTCAACAGTGATAGCA
This sequence comes from uncultured Clostridia bacterium, assembly GCA_947630825.1. Lineage (GTDB taxonomy): Bacteria > Bacillota > Clostridia > Oscillospirales > Ruminococcaceae > UMGS1601. The sequence continues at coordinate 41,540 of CANRJA010000003.1, forward strand.
CATTCAGCACCAACAGCAGCCGCAACATTTACCGCAATATATCCTGCTCTTCTTCCCATAACCTCAACAACCGAGCATCTGTCGTGCGACTGAGTTGTATCCTTTAGCTTGTCGACCATCTCCATTGCGGTATTCATGGCCGTATCATAACCTATAGTATATTCAGTACAGGCAATATCATTGTCTATAGTTCCTGGCAGACCGATACACGGAATACCATGTGCTGAAAGGTCGGCAGCGCCTCTGAAAGAACCGTCTCCGCCGATTACAACTATTCCGTCAAGCCCCATCTTTTCACACATAGACTTAGCCTTTAAAACACCTTCTTCAGTTTTAAACTCCGGACAGCGTGCCGTATATAATACTGTTCCGCCTCTTTGTATAATTCCCGAAACAGATCTTGCATTCATTTCGATAATATCGCCGTTTATAAGTCCGTTATATCCTCTGCGGATTCCAAATACCTTCATTCCCTTGTTAAGAGCCGCTCTTGTAACAGACCTGACCGCAGCATTCATTCCCGGAGCGTCGCCTCCGCTAGTTAAAACTCCTATAGATTTTACCATAAAAATATTGCCTCCAATAAAAAATAGATAAAACAACCCATTAGTATACTAACACAGAGGCAGAATTAAGTCAAGATTATATTAAATCATTCACATAAGTTTAATTTTTTATTAAATTAAAAAACAAGTGACCCCTAAACTTGGAATCACCTGTTAATTACAATAATATACTACTGTGCAACAGTAACCGTAAGCACATCTCCCGTTGTTGTGTCAAATTCTTGTCCGACAGCGGTGCTGGTAGCTATAACATTACCCGATGGCACACTGTCGCTCTCAACAAATGAAAACGCATAGGTTATACCGAGTTTTGATAAAACCTCTCCATAGCTTGTCGCAGTATAGCCTGAAAAGTCAGGAATAACCGGATTATCTGTATATGAAGAATCCGAAGTTGAATCGTTATATGAGTCATCTGATAAATCATAATCGGAGCTTGCGTCTCCGCTGCCCGTTGAAACAGTTAGCTTAAGAGTATTCTTTCTAGCAGGGTCGTACTCCGCGTCGGCAGGAATACTCTGTTTTATAATAATACCCTCGCCATATTTCTTACTCTTCTTTTCCTTTATCACTATATTAAAATCGTTTTCAATTGATTCTCTGACGTTTTCATACTCCAGACCCTTTAAGTCGGGCATAACAGCACCAGTACCGTAATCAACTTTGCTTGAAGAATCAGAACTGGCGTCACTGCTGTCAGAAACTGTTGTTTCAGCAGTAACAGTAACAGACGTTATATTTCCAGATACCGAATTTGACGAACCTGTATCGCTGCCTCCTGTAAACATCTGCGCTAAAAAGAACAATCCAACGCCCACAAGCAGAGCTAAAACAACAGAGCCTACAACTGTAGGAATAAGATTCTTCTTTTCCGCTTCCTCTTCTTCCGGCTCGTCCTCTTCATCTTCAATATAGCTATTTCTAATACGATCATCTGTGTCTACGTGTATTGTCTGAGTTGCGCCCTTTTTATGCTCAACAACATACTCAGGCTGTTCAAAAAGCTTTGTAACAAGCTCGGTAATTGTTTGAACTCTAGTTTCAGGGTTTACCCTCAAAGCCTGCATAATCACTCTTGATACGTTCTGAGGTATATCTATACTCATTTGGCTTAAGTCTATGATATTGTCAGCCTGCTTTCTTGAAAAAGCATTAGGCGGCAAAACGCCTGTAAGCATTCTATAAAGCACTGCCGCAATCGCATAAACATCGGTCCATGTGCCTAGCCAGTCCATAGAATTATACTGCTCAGGTGCAGCGTACCCAGGATAAAGCTCAGATGATAAATCTGAATTTTCCACCCTTGCCGCGCTTATACTGAAACCAATTAGTTTAAGCTCTCCCTTTGGCGTTACGATAATATTATCGGGACAGATACCGCCGTGTATTATTCCCGAATTGTGTATAAGACTAAGCGTTGTAAAAATCGGCGGAAAAATCTTTTTGATTTGCTCCCAGCTTAGCCTGTCTCCGTTGCCCTGCAAAAACTTTTTCAGTGTTATGCCCTCTACGTACTTTGAAATTGCATACATAGTGTTATTTTCAGCAAACATATCTATTGCAGGAACAAGATGCGAAAGAGTTCTCATTCTGGATAATGATTTATTAAGCTCTGCATATTCCGACATATAAGTCTTATACTTGTTAAGAGAATCGGTTTTAACCATGATCTTTGGGCTTTGCTTTGTTCTTGAGCATAGCGTGTCGGGCATATATTCGTGAATAACGACCTTTGTAGAGGTCACTGTATCAAAACCGATATATGAAGCGCCCTCGCCGTTATACGACAAAACCTTTCCTACAATGTATCTCTCATCAAGTATGGACTTCGGCGGTAAATATGATTGAAGAAACGGCGAATCCGGATTGTAATTACAATAACTACAGGTTCCGTCTTCTTCTAATTCATTCATACATCCCATACAGAGATTTTGAATATTTTCCATAAAAGCCTCCGTAAACATACTTTTTCGTGTACCTATGATATCAACATTATTTCTCAAAGTCAACAACTTTAATCTAATTGTAGACATTATGAAACAATTTGTATCTATTCTGTAATAATTAATTAAATCCTTTGAATTTTGTAGCTTTTGCATTTTAATAAATTAAATCGTATTGTTTTTTGTATATTTTCAACATCTAATAATGTTGAATTGTAGTTACTTCTATATGAAATAATATGCATATTTTCATCAATTTAAACAAAAAATTCGCCCTGATTTTAAATGAGCGAATTTTTAAAGAATATTAAATTTTGTAACCTTTTGGTATCAAAGAGATAATTTCATTTGATCCGGGTCTTCCATATCCTTTGCAAAGCTTCCCGCCGCAGGGATATTTTTTGTTTTATATTTGGACATAGCTTTAAGCGTCTCATCATCAACTATAAAAGCCTTGTCAAGCGTATTCTTTGATTTAAGCGTAAGAGCCTGAACGCCTATTGTGTCTCTTGACGCTTTAGGCAAAAGCATACCTGTGTTGAATATTATAACCCTGCTGTTTGATGACTTAAGCATAAGATTGACCTCATCATCAATATGAAATGTCTCAACAAGTCTTGACTTTGCTCCATAAGCGTTCGCTAGCTTTTTTCTGTTGGTCTTTGTTTCATATGCCTTAAGCGGTACCTTTGCAGCCTTGCCGTTCTCAAATACAAATATCATATATCCGCTGTAATCGGTCGTGGCAACCATATATTTTACATTCTCGCCGTCGTCAAAGCCTAGAGCCGCAGGAATATAATCTCCCAGAGCGCTTGCCTTTGTATCGTCGAAGTTTGACGCCTTTGATTTGTAAACCGTTGCCTTGTCAGTGAAGAATAAAAGCTCTGCTCTGTTTGTTATCTCAATCTCCTGAGTAATAACATCTCCGTCTTTTAACTTTTGGGTGTTTGCCATTCTCAGCGACTGAGGAGTTATCTTCTTAAAATAACCGCTCTTTGACATAAAAACAGTACACTTATAGTCGGACACTTCTTCCGTTTCAACATATTCTTCAACGTCATCTGCATAGTAAAACTGAGTTTTTCTCGGCTTTCCATACTTTTTAGAAACTTCACTAAGCTCATCGATTATAATTTTCTTAATACGTCTTTCGCTGTCGAGAATATCAATCATATCTTCTATATCAGCCTGAAGCTGTTCTATATCCTGAAGTCTCTTTAGGATATACTCCTTATTGAGATGGCGCAGCTTGATCTCAGCAACATATTCCGCCTGAATCTCGTCAATAGAAAATCCAATCATAAGGTTCGGAACGACCTCAGCCTCTTCCTTAGTCTCACGGATAATCTTAATTGCCTTGTCAATATCAAGCAGAATCTTTGAAAGTCCCTTCAAAAGATGAAGCCTGTCCTGCTTTTTCTTTAAGTCAAATGAAACTCTGCGCTTTACACAGCCTGTTCTGAACTTTATCCATTCGCTCAATATCTCATAAACGCCCATTACCTTTGGATATCCATTTACAAGTACATTAAAGTTTGCAGAATAAGTATCCTGAAGCGGCGTAAGCTTATACAGCTTTTGCATAAGTTTATCAGGGTCAGTGGCTCTTTTTAAATCAATCGTTATTTTAAGTCCGCTTAAATCTGTTTCGTCTCTTATATATTGGATCTCTTTGATCTTACCCTGCTTAATAAGCGATACTATCTTTTCAATTATTGCCTCTATAGTGGTTGTCGGAGGAATCTCAGTTATCTCAATGCAGTTGTCGCTCTTATCATAATTGTACTTCGCTCTCAGCTTAACTGAGCCTCTGCCTGTTTCGTATATTTTCTTTAGTTCGTCTTCATCATACAGCAAAAACGCGCCAGATGAAAAATCAGGACCTTTTAACGTCTCTAAAATATTGAAATCCTTGTTTTTCATCAAGGCTATTGTTGTCTCGCATATTTCAGAAAGATTAAATGAACAAACCGAGCTTGCCATTGAAACTCCTATTCCGACATTTGCATTTACAAGAATAGACGGAAATGTCGCAGGGAGAAGCGTTGGCTCCTGCATTGTGTTATCATAATTCGGAACAAAATCAACAGTATCTTTGTCAATGTCACGGAAAAGCTCGTTGCAAATGGGGTCTAATTTAACCTCAGTATAACGTGAAGCCGCATAAGCCATATTCTTTGAATACGCCTTACCGAAGTTTCCCTTTGAGTCTACATAAGGGTGCAAAAGCGTTTCATTTCCCCTTGAAAGCCTGACCATAGTCTCATAAATAGCGGCGTCTCCGTGTGGGTTAAGTCTCATAGTCTGACCTACAACATTGGCAGACTTAGTTCTTGCACCTGTGAGCAGCCCCATTTTATACATTGTATAAAGCAGCTTTCTGTGAGAGGGCTTAAAGCCGTCAATCTCAGGAAACGCCCTCGATACTATAACGCTCATTGCATAAGGCATATAGTTTTTTTCAAGAGTTTCTGTTATTCTCTCCTCAACGACCTGTCCTGCTCCCTCGATATAAGCGTTTACCTCAGGAAGTTTTTTCTTTTCCTCTTGTTTCTTTTTTCTTGCCATTTATTTTAATGTTTGCCTTCGCAATGCAAAGGCTCTCCTTTCATAGGATTTACTAGCCAAAACGGCTCAAAAACATGCGTGAAAAGGTGTTTTTCACGCTATGCTCCTTTATGATATATCCGCCATCTCTAAGTAATCGTGCCCGTTGATTGAAATAAAATCCTTTCGGCCTTGAAGATTATCTCCCAACAGCATATCGAACATAAACGACGTATGCTCTGTCTCCTCGTGAGGAAGCACCTGTATAAGTCTTCTAGTCTCGGGGTTCATTGTTGTTAAATTCATCATTTCAGGCTCGTTCTCGCCAAGACCTTTAGAACGCTGCAAGGTGTACTTCTTATCCCCTATCATCGACAAAATCTCTGCTTTTTCTCTTTCATCGTATGCAAAGTATGTCTTGTCCTTAGTGGTTATCTCAAACAGCGGAGATTCCGCAATATAAACATACCCCTTATCAATAAGCGTAGGCGTTAGACGGTACAGCATAGTAAGTATCAGTGTTCTTATCTGAAAGCCGTCAACATCGGCATCAGTGCATATGACAATTTTATTGAATTTCAGTGCGTCAAGGTTAAACAGCGAAATCTCCTTATTTGCCTTTGCTTTTACCTCAACTCCGCAGCCGAGAATTTTTATAAGGTCTGTTATAATTTCGCTCTTGAAAATCTTATCATAATCAGCCTTCAAGCAGTTGAGTATTTTTCCTCTTACCGGAATAACCGCCTGAAATTCAGCGTCTCTTGCCAGCTTAACAGCGCCGAGCGCTGAATCTCCCTCAACTATATAAAGCTCACGCCTTGTAACGTCCTTTGTACGGCAGTCAACAAACTTTTCAACCATATTCGCCAAATCCATTGACTGCGAAAGCGTTTTCTTTAAATTAAGTCTTGTCTTCTCCGACTTCTCCCTGCTCCGCTTGTTTATAAGTACCTGCTCTGCTATTTTTAAAGCCTCATCGGGATTTTCTATAAAATACACCTCAAGCTGATGCTTTAAAAAATCTGTCATACAGTCGTAGATAAACTTATTGGTTATAGCCTTTTTTGTCTGGTTCTCGTAAGACGTCTGAGTGGAGAACGAGCTTGAAACCAAAACCAGACAATCCTCAACGTCCTCAAAAGTAATGGGCTTTTCGTTTTTGGTGTACTTGTTATTCTGCTTTAAATAGCTGTCTATCTGTGAGCGAAAAGCCTGTCTGACAGCCTTTTCTGGCGAGCCTCCGTGCTCTAAGAAGCTGGAATTGTGATAATACTCAGAAAACTTCACCTTATTTGAAAAGGTAAAAGCAACACCCAGCTTTACCTTATATTCCTCTTTGTCCTCTCTATCCTTTCCCTTTCGGTCCGCATAACAGGTCTGTATTGAAGTTAAATTATTGCCGTTTGCAATCTCAGCAACATAATCGGATATTCCGTTTTCATAAAAGTAAGTCTTTTCATCAAACGAGCCTTTTTCGTTTTGAGTCCTCAGAACAAACTTGACATTTGGATTAACTACCGCTTGCTTTTTAAGTATATCCTCAAAGTATTCGTTTTCAATATTTATGTCGGTAAAAACGTCTAAATCTGCTCTCCAGCGTGTTTTTGTACCCGTCTTTTTCCTTGTCGTAGGTTCCTTTTTCAGTCCCCCGACGTTTTCTCCCTTTTCAAAATGAAGATTGTATTTATAACCGTCTCTGTATACCTCAACGTCCATAAACTCAGACGCATACTGAGTAGCGCAGGCGCCCAGACCGTTAAGACCGAGAGAAAATTCATAGTTATCGCCGGAATTGTTATTGTACTTCCCCCCTGCGTAAAGCTCGCAGTATACAAGCTCCCAGTTATAGCAGTTCTCGCTTTTGTTGAAATCTACCGGACAGCCTCGTCCGAAATCCTCGACTTCAATAACATTGTCACTGTATTTAGTAAGAATAATCTTATCACCGTTGCCGTCTCTAGCCTCGTCGATAGAGTTTGACAATATCTCAAATACCGAGTGCTTGCAACCTTCAAGACCGTCAGAGCCGAATATTACGGCAGGACGCTTTCTTACACGTTCCGCGCCCTTTAAAGATGTTATGGCTTCGTTATCATAGCTGTTATTTTTCTTTGCCATAAAAATAGTTCCCTCTCTTTGTTCTTTATGAATTTAATTATCCTTTGTTTTATATAATTTATACATATATAGATAGTATACCACAACATATATGGTTTTGTAAACAGTTACATACCATATTTGTTAAAATTATCTGAATTTAATGACAATAAAATAATCTATTATTATATGCATAACTTGAAAATGTGTGAATATAATGCTAAAGGAAGAAGCTAAAATAATCCAAAGGAGGATGACTTTTAATGGACTTAACCATAAATCACGAGAGCTTTATATCAAACGAGATTTCATTCGACGGCAGCAGCGAGCAATCTGTTGAGCTTGATTACATACTTCCCGACTATCTTCCCGATATATTCAGAATTTTAAAGTGTTCATTTTATCCAAAGGTAATTTCCCACAGTGTGAACGGTGAAAAACTTATCTTTGATTTAACACTGTCAATAAAAATTCTTTACTTATCAAATGATTCGTCAAGTATAAACTGCATTGAGCAAAAGCAAAACTACACCAAAACTGTTGACCTTTCCTGCACTCCTGAAAATCCATGCTTTAAGATAACTCCCTGCGCCGATTATGTAAATTGCAGAGTAGTAAACTCAAGAAGGCTGGATATAAGAGGAGCAATTACTACAAAAATAATTCTGGAAAGCGAAAAAACAACCGATATAATTTCAAACGCAAAAGGTCTTAATGTTGAACTTAAAAAGGAGTATGTAACCTTCCCTGCAAAAAGACTGACAGCAGCAAAAAGGATTACAATAACCGAAGAGATAGAGCTTAACAAGTCAAAGGGCAAAATAAACTCAGTAATAAAATCCGATTGTATAATAAACAGCTTTGATAAAAAAATAATCGCCAACAAGCTTATTATAAAGGGCGAAGCAAAGGTATCTTTGCTTTACAACTGCGAAACTGAAAGCGACGAACCGCAAAGTATAGAGACTGTTAAATTCTCTGTTCCGTTCAGCCAGATTATAGATATTGACGGAATTAATGAGCAGTATGAGGCTATGACCAATATTTCAATTGCTTCGCTTGAGCTTATTCCAAACAAATCAAGCGACGCAAGCGAAATAGAATGTGAAATAATTATGCTAATAAACTGCATTGCTTTCAGGTATGACACACTAGAGCTTGCAACCGACGCATACTCAACAAAATACCAATGCGATTTCGACTGTGCAGATATAAAGGTAGAAAAAAAGCCGGTAGAAGTTAAGGAAAATCAAACGATCAAAGCGGAACTCACCTGCCGTGATTCTGAAATAAACACTGCCGTTGACGTTTGGGCAAAGCCGTTTAATATTCAGAGCAAGTATAACACAACTAAAAAGAGCTTTTTGGTTTTCGGTAACATAGAAATAGGCGCAATCGCAAAAGACGAAAACGGATGCCCTTTATATCTTGAAGATACAATTTCATTTGAGCACTGTCTTGATATAAATGTAGATGAAAATTCAACATCAGAGCTAAATGTATATATTGATAACTGCACATTTACAATAGCTTCTTCGGATAAAATTGAAATAAAAGCCGAGCTGTTCGTAAGCGGATATGTAAAAGAGCTTGATTCAAGAAAGCTCATTACTTCAATAAATGTAAGCGAGGAAAATTTAAAAACACGAGAAAACTGCTATGCTGTTAAACTTTACTATGCAGAACAGAATGAAGACATTTGGGAAATTGCAAAGAAATTCTCTACATCAGTATCTGCAATTGCCCAGGAAAACGACTTATCAGACAGCACAAAACTTCAGCGCGGAATGCTTCTCATTCCCATTCTTGACTAAGGAGGTACATATCATTGAACAGTGAAAAAATATATTCCGATATTGCCAAACGCACAGGCGGAGATATTTATATCGGCGTTGTCGGACCTGTAAGAACAGGTAAATCCACATTTATTCAAAAATTTATGGAGACGCTCGTTATCCCCAATATTGATAACGAGTATGTAAAAGAGCGTGCAGTAGATGAGCTTCCCCAGTCGGCAGGCGGAAAAACAATTATGACTACCGAGCCAAAGTTTATCCCTGAGGACGCTGTTGAACTCACCCTTGACGACGGAGCAAAATTCTCTGTGAGAATGATAGACTGCGTTGGATACGTTATACCAAGCTCTGTCGGATATTTTGAGGACGAAGCTCCCAGAATGGTCAACACCCCGTGGTTTGACAAAGAGGTACCATTTAATATGGCTGCTGAAATCGGAACTCAGAAGGTTATTTCTGAGCATTCAACTATCGGTCTTGTAGTTACGACCGACGGAAGTATAACAGACCTCCCACGTGACGAGTATGAAGAAAGCGAACAGCGGGTCATAAAAGAGCTTTCTGAAATCAACAAGCCGTTTGTTGTGCTGTTAAACTGTCTTGAACCAAGATCTGAAGCCTCACAAAACCTCTGCGAGGAACTCAGAGAAAAATACAAAACAACAGTTATGGCTGTCAACTGTCTCGACCTTGATGAGTCTGACATAATGGAGATAATATCCCAGATACTATATGAGTTCCCTATCAGAGAAATAAACATAAATATGCCTAAGTGGATAAATACTCTTGAAAAAACTCACTGGCTCAAAGAGAACATTTTCACTTCAATAAAAGAGGCAACAAAAAATCTCGAACATATCCGCGAAGTAAGAAACTGCACCGATTTTATCAGTGCAAATGAAAACATAACAAACTGCTTTATTGATCAGATGGATCTGGGCAAAGGCACAGTGGTTATGAACATCACGCTTAACAGCAGTCTGTTCTTTAAGATAATCGGAGAAGCCACACACCTTAACATTAATGATGAGAGCGATTTGCTTCCTCAGATTTTAAAGCTCAAAAAAATTAAAGATGAGTATGAAAAATTTGAAAGCGCATTGGCAGAGGTAGAGGCAACAGGCTACGGTATTGTAATGCCCTCAACTGAGGAGCTTACGTTAGATGAGCCTGAAATAATCAAGCAGGGCGGACAGTACGGCATAAAGCTTAAAGCGACCGCTCCGTCAATTCATATGATGAAGGCAAATATTACCACTGAAATCAATCCTATTGTCGGAAGCGAAAAGCAGTCGGAAGAGCTGGTTATGTATATGCTTAACGATTTCGAGGAAGCCCCCGAAAAAATCTGGGAATCCAATATCTTCGGCAAATCTCTTAACGAGCTTGTAAACGAAGGACTTCACAATAAGCTGCATAAGCTACCACCCGAAGCACGTCAAAAGCTGAGCGAGGCTGTTGAGCGAATCATAAATGAAGGCTGTTCAGGTCTTATATGTTTTATTATCTAACTATATAAAGAAAAACACCCAAGGAGAATTTAATCTCTTTGGGTGTTTTAATATGTAACAAATTTTTTAAACCTTTATAAGCAGTGAACCATTTAATGTCAATTAGTTTTAAATATCAATCTTCTTTTAATCCCTCGAAGAATGACACAGGCATTCCCAGTAAAATTCCTGAGTTCGGAATTGACAAGTCACCGAACACCTTGTTTATAGCCTTTCTTGCGTCATCAACCTTAGAATCCTTTACAGCGAACAGAATAGTTTTGCTGGACATTTCCGTTTCGCCCTTTAGCATAGTTGTTAAAACATCAAACATAGGAAGTTCTTCCATATCCTTTATTGAATTTGCCATACCTGTGCTGGACAAAACCGTAGCTCCCCTTATGTCAGCAAGCGCAAGCTCCTTCATAAGCTGATCGATCTTTTCTTCTTTTTTAGTTACAAAAATTAATAGTTGCATTCTACTCGCCTCCTGTTATAATTGAAAAAAGGATACGCAAACCCGTTTCTCGCTTTCTACTACCCTACACTTAAAACCGCTTTTGTACTTCAATCACTCGCTTATTTTATCATTTACAGTTTTGCCACTTCCAGAAGCCTTTAAATTAATTCAATGTAAGTATACCATATTTGACCGAAAAAGTAAAGCGAAATTATATAGAATTTGTCTTATTTGCTTACATATATTTGCAAATCGCAAAAACTCAAATAAAATAAGAAAGATATAAAAAAACATTCGGAACATTCCGAATGCTTTTGCATTTTCTCTGCTATTTTCAGCCTAACATTTCATAAGCTATACGTTTAACTTACTTTTAAATAGAACTGCACGTAAACATTTCTCTTGCTTCTAACTACAAGGTTCAACGAAATGGAGCTGCTACCCGGATTCGAACCGGGGACCCCTTCCTTACCATGGAAGTGCTCTACCTACTGAGCCATAGCAGCATTAATAATTTAATATTATATACTACTTTGCTTCGGTTGTCAACAGTTTTTACGATAATTAAAAGTTAGTTAAAATTTACCCACTATAAGGGTCAAATATGAATAATTTAAGAAATTTTGCAAAAGTGCTTGCAATTTTAAAAGAAATCTGTTAAACTAATGTAGTTGCAATTATAATAAGGTTCAAAAGGAGGTGCAGTCGTATGGCAAAATGCGATTTTTGCGGAAAGGGTGTAACTTTCGGAGCTGCAGTATCTCACTCTCACAGAAGAACAAACAGAGCATGGAAGCCTAATGTTAAAAGAGTAAAGGCAATCGTAAACGGCACTCCTTGTCACGTTCACGCATGCACAAGATGCTTACGTTCCGGAAAGGTAACAAGAGCATAATCAAATAGCTTTATTAGGACAGCGGATATTATTATCGGCTGTTCTTTTTATTATTACAAAACATCCGCAAGCATACAGCTTACGGATGTTGTTTTTATGACGCCTTCTTTGTTTTTGCCTTTGTTAAAATATTCTGTTCGATCTGTTTTATTTCTGAAGCGCTATCGGTACTGTCTGACGTATCGGCTTCCTGACTTTTAGCTATCATATCGTGGAATATTATCGAACTTGAAATATTCATTCTGTTCTCGGCATACTCGCTTCTCTCCTGAATATATAACTCGTCAACAGCATCATTATTGTACCTTTCCAAAAGCTTTTCAGAAGTGTAATTCATCCTGTTTTCGTTAAGAAAATCAGTGTTGTCTTTAAGCTTTGGCAAGCCGTTTGAATAATCGTAAACCTGATTACACGGAATAGATTTGACTGCATTTTCATATTTATCCAAATCAAAGTATTCCTGCTTTGAATTTGAATAGTATATTTTATTAGTAATGAAGTTTGCATTTGGGAATACTACGATATTGTCTTTTGCATAGCTGCTGAACAAGTCGTGTCCCAAAGCGTATTCATCGTGAAAGCCGAACATATTTCCAAGCGTTGGCAAAGCGTCATACATTCCCGCTACAGAGGTTACTTCTATCGGCTCATACTCCTTGTGATCCTTTGTCCAAATTATAAACGGAACACGTCTATTGATGTTGTAGCAATACTCGTCAACAGGGATATACCCCTCATCGCCCTCGCTTAAAACGCTTTCTGTGTAAGGGTCATAATTTAGATAATAATTGTATTCGCTTTCCTTGATTTTAGCGTCATGGTCGCCGTATAGAACAACTACCGTATTTTCCAAAAGACCTTTGGAATCCAGTTCGTTTATAAATTCGCCGATAGCCTCGTCAGCATAGTGAACCGACTTAAAATAGCTTCCCAGCTTTGTTCCCTCTAAAAACGGAGCCGACGCACTTTCATATTTACCTGTTTCTTCGTTAAGCCTCTGATATTTAAAATCAACTTCATAATCGCTGTAATTTTCTATATCGGTAAACGGAGTGTGATTAGTCAGCATAATCAAAGTTCCGTAAAACTTATTATGCTCCTTTGCAATACCTTGAATTATATCGCTCGATTGTCTGAAAAACGATTTATCAGACAGCCCCAGCCCTATAGTTTCATCAATGTCATAATCTGTCGTGTAGTTATAGAATTTATCATACCCAAGAGATTTGTGCAGCTTTAATCTGTTCCAATACGAGCCGTTGTTTCCGTGCATTGAAAATGTATAGTATCCCTGCTCTTTCAAGAGCTTCTGTATTGATATATAGGTTCTGTCGCAATAGTTTATCGCAACAGTTCCGCTTGAAGCCGGCATAAGCGAAGTACTGAACGTAAACTCGGAATCAGAGCTTGTTCCTACACTTTCCTGAGCATAGAAGTTAGAAAAGTAAATACCCTCGCCGGCAAGCTTGTTAAGGTTAGGGGTAAGCTCCTGACCGTTTATTTTAGTGTCCATTGTAAACTGCTGAATACTCTCCGCGTGTATAACTATAACATTCTTACCTTTAAAGATATCTGTATACTCATTAATATCGCTTACAGGGTCAGCCTCTTCCTTATCGTCGTAAAAGGCATGAAAAGCATCTGCGCTTTCCCTTTCTCCAAACAGAACATTGAGCTGAGCCTTTGTACTTGTTACAATATCGCTGAATGTATAAGTGTAAAGCCCGAACGCCGATAAAACGTATTCCCTGTTCCATGAATTACCCAGTCTTGAAATATCAGTTTTAGTAAGTGTTGTTACAAATAATACTGCAAACGCCAATCCCACAAACAAAGTGTTTCTGGCAGCCTTTCTAAAGCTTTTTTTGCTTTTATTGTCCAGTCGTTCAAAGTAGGTTTGCTTCTTTCTTAGAAGAATATAAATTATAATATATATTAAAATAGAAAATAAAAAAACAAGGTCTTTTGCTTCGAGAATATTCTCTGTTACGGCGTCTATAACCCCGCCAAGCTGCGACGCCGTTGAAAAAAGAGATACCGAGATAAACGATTTATAATTGGTATAGTAAATCGAGTTAGCCATAGACAGCACTGAAAACACGCTGAGCCAAATTATATAATAGACAAATCTTTTTCTCGGCTTTATAAAGTAACCGAACAAGCCGATTATCAGTATTACTGCTGCATCTGCAAGCAAAGGCTTTATTGAAAAATAATTTTTAACTGTGAAAAAACGTAAAACTGTTGCATTTAAAAGCATCAAAACCACATATGACAAAAACAAAATATTGTTCTTTATATACTTTATTATGCCGTTTTTAATTCTAATGAGTTTGCCATTTATATTATGAGATTTATTTTTGCCATCCAAAGTTATACTTTCCATGTCAGTTGATTTTTTTTCTTCCACTTCGTATAACCTCCTGATATTTGTAAAAGATAATTAAATCCATTTTTAAAAATCTGCACACATAATAGATTATTATAGCAAATATCACAATCCTTGTCAACCGGTGAAACATCAATAGCTTCTATGCGCAAGACAAAAAATCCGCCATTAGCAAACCTGCTAAAAGCGGATTCAAATTAATAACCACTTAACTATTTTACTTTAACTTTTCTAAGAACATAATTCCACTTACTGTTTACTCTTTTGATTTCACCGTTAGCATCTTTATAGTTTCTGTATGCTCTTACTCTTACACAATAGACTTTCTTGCTTTTAATCTTACTGTTTTTAATAACGAGCTTTAATTTAGAAGTCGTCTTTTTGAGAATCAGCTTTTTAAAGTTCTTTAATTTGGAAACCTGAACCTCATATCCCTTTGCACCGCTTACTTTTCCCCATACAACATTAATCTTACCCTTCTTCTTGCTGCGAACTTTCAGATGAGTAAGCTTTGCCTGCGTCGGAACATTTGTCTGCGGCACCGCCACAGTCGGCGCTGATGTTGTAGGCTCAGGCTCAGGCGTTGTTTGTGAAGATTCGCTCGATGATGTTGTTGAAGGCGCTGTAGGAGTTTCAGGTGCGGTGAAAGTTCCGTCTTTAAGCTCCTTAGACAGCTTATCAATAACATTTTTATTGTATATTAGTTTTACTCTATATTGCGTTCTTGAATAAAAATTATCGTTTACATCCCACAAAACAGGAACAAAGCCATAGCTCTTAATAAGCCTGAGCATATAATCCAAAGCTTCGTATGTAGATTGAACTATTGGATTTCTTTTGTCAAAACGATCATAATCATAAATAGAAGTAGTCTCACCTATAAATACAGGTATGTTTTTCTCAGTAAACGCATTTTTCAAAAGCTCCAGCTGGCTTTTGCTATATTCAATCCAGTTTTTACTGCCTATCTGACCGCTCCAATATGAACCGTTATCTACATAGTGAACAGATACCATTAATCTATCTTCCACTTTATCCGTAGGCATCTTAAAATCCGGCTTTGTCGTATTATCAATATTGGTAAAATATCCGGATGCGATAAGTATTCTCTTTTCGTTGTTTCCGCCGGTTGCCCTTACTGCGTCTACAAATGTTTGATTTAGCGTATTAGTCCACAGATAAGCCTTTTCTTTAGAAAGGTCAACTACTTTTCCATTAGCGTCAAGAGGACCTCCGCCTAAGTATTCATTAAAGCCCTCAAAAATAAGATAGTCAGAATAATCTTTAAAATATTCTGCGATCTGAGTCCAAAGATGATCAAATACTTTAGAACAACCTTCTAAATCATCATTTGCTGTAAAGCGTCTTATTACAAACTCATCGTAATGATGAATATTTATAACCGCATAAACCCCTGCATTACGGCAATAATCAACGATTTCTTTAACTCTTCCAATAAAATCAGGATTTATAGTAAAGGTACCGTCTTCCTTCATCATATTGCCCCAGTATACAGGGATCCTGACAGTATTGAATCCTGCATCTTTCATTCCATTAATAACCTCTTGAGTGGTTACAACTTTATTGTCACCCATCCAACAAGTTTCATAGTCTTGCGGTTTGTTTCCCGGTTGTGTGGAAGCTCCTGAGTCAACTCTGCTGCTGTCAAGCCAATAGCCTTCCATAGTGTTTCCCAGATTGATTCCAAGCCCCATATCATCAGCATAGTCCTGCGCTGTCATATCGTCACGCATTACACCGTCGTCAGCCATACCCGTTAGAGTTGAGATGCCTTGAAGCGACAACGAACCCAGCATTGTGCAGACTGCCAAAATACCTGCTACTGCTTTTTTAGCTTTCATAATAACACTCCTTATTCTAATTAAATTTTATAACAAGTTTTTAAACCAAAAAGATAATATCATAAACGAACATAAATGTCAACATTAATAAAAACTTTATTATATATCACTATTTTTTATCAATAATTACTCCTAATCATTAACTATCTTTAACTTCTTGCCTACGCATAATACTGCGCCTGTGCGTTCCACATTTTTGCGTATATTCCGTTTTCAATGCTCACAAGCTCGTCGTGAGTTCCGTATTCTGCTATGTTGTTTCCTGAAAATACAGCTATCCTGTCGCAAAACCTACAGCTTGAAAGCCTGTGAGAAATATAGATAGCCGTTTTGCTCTCAACAAAACCGTTAAACTGCCTGTATATTTCATACTCGGCAACAGGGTCGAGTGCCGCTGTCGGCTCATCTAAAATAACTATAGGCGAATCTTTGTATAACGCCCTAGCTATACTCAGCTTTTGCTGTTCGCCGCCCGACGGCTCTATGCCCTCTTTGTCAAACTGCCTGAAAAGCGAAGTTTCAATACCCTTATCTAAAGAGGCAATTTTGTCTCCGAGCCCGACCTTTTCACAAAGATTCTGTACCCTTTCATCATCAGGGTTTTCGCTTATAGACACATTCTCTTTAATTGAAAACGCAAACAGCTTGAAGTCTTGAAACACGACCGAGAAAAGGTGCGAATAATCGTCAAAATCATAGCTGTTTATATTCTTGCCGTCTATGAGTATCTCTCCCTTATCGACCTTATACAAACGGCAGAGAAGCTTAATAAATGTAGTCTTACCTGCTCCGTTCAGCCCAACAATAGACAGCTTTTCACCGCTGTTAATCTTAATATTAACACCTTGCAGAACATACTTATCAGTTCTCGGATATTTAAACCAGACGTCCCTGAACTCAATAGTATGCTTGCCGTCTTTGTCAATGGGGTCGTTTCCGAATGCTGAATCTGTTTTAATTCCCATAAAATCGACATAGTTATACAAATATGTAGAAACCATAAACAGATTTTGCAAAGAGCCAATCGTTGACATCATACCGTTTGTAAACTGACTTGCCGCAGAAGCATACATAGTGAAATTACCTATTGTGATAAGCTTCTTTATAGCCATCAAACCTAAAATTCCGTACATTCCAACGCTATTTGCAGTATTAATAATAGAAGAAATTCCTGATAACCCTGCTATTTTGTTGTTTCCCACTCTTATTACGTCGATAAATTCATCAGCGACCTCGTTGCAGTTATTTATAAGCATATCCGACGCATTGTAAAGTCTTATATCCTTGCCGTATTTAAAATCATAAGACTGCCAGAAGTTGTAGTTGAGCTTTCTGTCGAGAATTGCTGTATCTTCATTTTGCTTTTTCACTATGCTTTTTGATTTATTTGTAATCAGAAAATTAAGAACCAGAACAGTTATTGAAATCAAAATAACCCACACAGAACCTGTGAACAGCACCGCTCCTGTTGAAAGAATAGAAAGAAAACCTGAAACCATATTCGTAAATTGGATCATAAACCCGTCCACTCCGCCATACCATTCCAAACCATTCTGAGCCTTTGAGGCTAGGTCAAGTATCTTTGGATCTTCCGTGAGGTCAAAATCCATCTCCGCACATTTCTGCTTGTGCTGCATTTCAAAATACCTCGTGAACTCATCTACCTTCTTCTGATATGTCTGAGTGCAAAATGAGTCAATCGCCATAACTAAAATGTATACTATAACAAATACAACAGTTATACTCACCATACGCTTTATATTTCTGCCAGACTGAAACTCATCGATAAGCAGCTTTGGCAAAAATACTATAAACAACGGATATATAGACCTCATAACCGCAGCTATAAGATTAAATACTATGTAGCTTTTAAATTTTCTAAAGATAATACTGTAAAAATATTTTAACGTTATAAAGCTCTTTTTTAAATCGCTTATCTTTACTTTTTTCTTACTCACTGAAAGCCACCTCGCTTTCATAAGCCTCCATTTCTTTTTTCTTCTGCTCTTCTTTATAATACTGAGCCTGAACCTCAAACAGATGCGCATAAGCTCCTCCGCTTTTTAAAAGCGAGTCGTGAGTTCCGTACTCGATAAGACTACCGTTTTCAAACATAGCTATATTATCGCAGAACCTTGTAGAAGAAAGTCTGTGTGAAATGTAAACAGCCGTCTTTCCCTTGATTATCTCGTCAAACGACTGATAAAGCTCATACTCAGCCAGAGGGTCAAGTGCCGCTGTTGGTTCATCTAAAAGTACTATAGGAGCGTCTTTGTAAAGTGCCTTTGCAAGCGAAAGCTTTTGCTTTTCTCCGCCTGACAAGTCTATACCCTCATCAAAAATTACCTTAGTCATCTGAGTTTTAAGACCGTCTTTCATTGACCTAAGCTTATCTCTAAGTCCCGAAGCCTTTAAAACTTTGACCGCTTTGTCACTCTCCACTCTCTTATCAGGCTGCATTGCGACGTTCTCACCCAGATTAAGGGCAAACATTTCTACGTTCTGAAATACAGGTGCAAATATCTTAAAATAATCCAGACGGTCATACTCTCTGACGTCAACACCGTTTAAAAGGATCTGCCCCTCTGTTACATCGTATATTCTGCACAGAAGCTTTATAAATGTTGTTTTTCCTGCACCGTTTAAGCCCACTATCGCAAGCGTTTTACCTGGCGTAAGCTTTAGGCTCAGATTTTTAAGAGCATACTTTTCCTGACCGTAATACTTAAACGACACATTTTTAAATTCGATCTCATAGCTGTCTGCCTTTGGAACAGGCTTTGTATTTTCCGAAACGTCATTTGTTGAGTCATCGTCTACAAAGTCACGAAAATCATCTATTTCCATAGAATTCTGTTTCATTTCAGAATACATAACAAATGTCGTTCTCAAAAACATTGTATAATTGTTTATAATCGTTGAATACAATACAAAGTTTCCAAGCTCAAGATTTCCGTTTACAAGCATAAAAATCAAGTAACCATACTGAAATAAAGTTTCAAAAAACGTTACCACATAGTTTTTCATTTCCCATTTCAGCCACCTGTTTTTATGACCTATAAACAGCTTATGTGCCTGATTGTTTACCGAGGTATGCTTAGCCTTCAGAAAAGAACGCATATTGTATATTCTTATATCCTTTGCAAATGAAAAGTCGCTTTGAACCTGACCCAGATACCTTAGTTTACGGTTAAAAGGTGCCATATTATCCCAGCAAAGTCTTTTGTCCTCTTTCTTGGTTTTAACATTCATATACGCCTTTAAAAGACCGGTAGCCGTAAACACAATAAGCAAAAGCGGATTAAGCGTACATATAATTACTGCAGAAACAACAATATTTACAGCATCCTGCATAAAAATTTTTGAATTATTTAAAAATCCTGCTGAGCCTCCCCAGTCGGCAGCTTTTTTTGCCTTTTCAGCTTTGTCGAGAATTTCAGGTCTTTCGAGATGTTCATATCTCATTGTCATAAATTTTTGGTTGTATCTTGTTACAAATTTAAAAGTAATGAAATGTGCTCTCGGCCACCACAAATAATCAATTCCCTGAGCCCCGAAATTTGTAACCACACTTATAACTCCCGCTATTATCAGAGTTACAATAAGCGAACTTACAGAAGCTCCTGCCATTACATCATCAATAATAAACTTTGACGTAAAGTTCCAAATATAATTCAAAGATACACATGACGCTATCCACAAAAGCGTCAAAATCAACATAGATTTTTTATACTTCCATACATATTTGTAAACATAGATAAAATTTGAAAATATAAAGTGTTCTTTTACTGATTTACTTTTGTCTTTTTTACTCATAAAGCCTCCAATTTCTTGTCTTATTTTTAATTGATATTTCATTTACTAAATGATTTAATACAGTTTCACCATATTTCTCATTAACTTAATTGTCATTGCAATCCCCCCTTACATCAAACAAAAATGGACAGGAGAATCCTGTCCATTGATAATCAAAGCATATTCAAGTTATTATTCTGCCGTATCTTCTGCCGATTTCTCAACAATTTCCTCTGTCTTTTCTTCGACAGCCTCTTCTGTCGTTTCTCCAGCAGGCTCTTCTGTCTTATCCTCAACAGATTCTTCTGTTTTTTCGCCAGAAGTTTCCTCTGCCTTTTCTTCGACAACCTCTTCTGTAGTTTCTTCTTCAACAGACTCATCTGACTTTTCCTCAACAGATTCTTCCGCTTTTTCTTCAGAAGGTTCTTCCGCTGTCTCCTCTACAGGCTCGTCATCTTCAACAGGAGGATTCTCGGTTGAGTAAACGATATTCGACTCAGGCTCTGCGTTTGTCTCAGCTTCTGCCTCTTCCTCAGCAGGTTCTTCCTTTTCAGGCTCAGGCAGCAAAGCTCTCATAGACAGACTAATTCTCTGTCTTTCTTCGTCTATTTCGGTGATCTTAACCTCAACCTCTTGACCAACGCTAAGAAAATCAGCAACATTGTCAACTCTCTGGTTGGCAATTTGTGAAATATGAATAAGTCCGTCAATGCCCTCAATTATCTGAGCAAACGCTCCGAATGAAGTTATTGAAACTATCTTTGCAGTAATAACTTGTCCTACTCCGTAGTTCTTATCAAAAATTGTCCAAGGATTATCTTCGTCTTTCTTATATACAAGAGAAACCTTTTCAGCTTCCTTATCAATATCCTTAATGGTAACCTCTATCTCATCACCTACAGAAACAACGTCAGATGGATGCTTGATTCTTAGCCACGAAAGGTCAGCCTTTCTTACCAAACCGTCTATTCCGCCCAAATCAACAAACACACCGTAGTCAGTTATAGACTTGACCGTACCTGTTACAGTCTTGCCGACCTCTGCGCTCTCGAAGAATTTTGCCTTTTGCTCTGCGCGCTTTTCACTATTTATAATTCTTATTGAACCGACTGCTCTGTTTCGGTTTTTATCTACTTCAATAACCTTATATTCTACAGTTTTATTCAGCAAATCATCTAAACTGTCAGCACGTCTTTCAGTAGCCTGCGATGCAGGAACAAATACTTTAAATCCATTGGTCGAAACCAAAACTCCACGTCTTACAATATTTGTGACAACGCCCGTTAAAATTGTATTTTCCTCATGTGCCTTTGCAACATTTTCAAAGCCGGCAATAGCGTCAACCTGCTTCTTTGAGAGCGTGTCTACGCCTTCCTGATCGTTAGTCTTTAAAACTATAACTTCAACCTCATCGCCTACCGAAACAATATCCGATGGTGATTTCGCAGGATCATCAGTAAGCTCATCTTTAGGTATAACGCCCGTGTGCTTAGTGCCGATGTCAACTAAAGCTTCCGTCTTGTTTACAGCGGTTACTGTGCCGGTTACTCTTGCCCCTATATATATTTTTTTCAAAGACTGCTCTATTGCCTCTTCAAAATTAAAATCTTCTTCATTGTTTTTTAGAAGTTTTGTCATAGTCCTTTTAACCTCCTCAATAATATACGCCGGCGTAGATGCACCGGCAGAAATTCCTAAATAATGTACTCCATCAAAATCCAAATCATAAAGCTCGTCAGCGCTCTCAACAAGATAACACGGACAATACTCCGAGCATATTGATTGAAGCTTCAACGTATTAGAACTGTGACGTCCGCCGACAATAACCATTTTATCAGACTTTGACGCAATTCTAACCGCTTCTTCCTGACGTTTTGATGTAGCGTCACATATAGTATCGAAAATCAATGCAGATTCTCTGACATTATTTATGTATTTCCTGCACTTTTCCCAAAACTTTTTGTTAAAGGTGGTCTGAGCAACAAAAATTATCTTTTCTCCCTCAGTCTCTGATAATACCGACTTTAACTCCTCAAGATTAGAAAATACATAGCATTTGCTCACACAATGTCCGCTTATACCAACAACCTCAGGATGTGCCCTATCTCCTGCAATCGCAACCAGATAACCCTCACGGGATTTCTCGCTGACAATTCTGTGGATTTTGGAAACAAAAGGACAAGTAGCGTCAACAACATTGACGGAAAGTTCATCTAAACGCTTATACACATCAGACGAAACGCCGTGAGAACGTATTATAACCGTTTGACCCGGTTTAACCTCGCTTACGTCGTTTACAACTTCTACTCCTTTGCTTTCCAAGTCGGAAACAACGCTCTGATTATGAATGATCGGTCCTAATGTAACAACATTATTTCGGCTATTTAGGTTATTATACACTATTTTTACGGCTCTGTCTACACCAAAACAAAAGCCAGCGGTTCCTGCAACTAAAATTTTACAGTTTGTTAACATTTGAGCCTCCAACAACTATTCATTCTCTGAATTATTTATGTACGGATTATCAGCTTCAACCAAATCAACAATTTCATTCATTATAGTATGCTTTAAATTTTTTAACTCCTTAGGACTTGTACTCGATATATTCAATTCATCAGGATAAATAGGCTTACCGAATTTAACTGTGACCTTTTTTCTGAATTTGAGTTTCCCCTCAAATACTATCCCTACAGGAATTACAGGTACCAAAGCTACTGCCGCTATCAATGCGACCCCTGTTTTTCCTCTGCCTACTTTTCCGTCCTTAGAGCGTGTACCCTCTGGAAAAATAACAAGATTTCGTCCCTTATTAAGGCATTTAAGCGACGTGTCTATCGCCGAGGTATCTCCTTTTCCTCTTGTTACAGGAAACGCTCCCAATGCCTTTATGAGAATCGCAAAGAAAATATTCTTTTTAAAAAGCTCCTCCTTTGCCATAAACGAAAACGGCGTTCTTACAGCAAGAGATATAAGCACCGGATCGGCATAGCTTCTATGGTTGCTTGCAAAAATGTGCGAACCGCCTTTCGGGATATTCTCTTTACCAATGAATTTTAAGTTGTAAAAAATATGATAAACAAAAAATACGATGTACCTTAATAAATTATATATAAACATTCTCAACGGAGACAGCTTGTGGCTTCTGTCAACAGGTCTGACGTCCAACCCTCTCAAAAAGCCGTTACTCTCATTATCTCGACCGCTTGAAGCATCTTCTTTTAGCTTATCTGAATTATCAGGTTTTTTTTTAAGTTCTTCAATTATAGTGTTGTATATAACCTCAACTGACTCGTCAAGGTTCAGGCTTGTAGTATCTACCTCAACAGCGTCATTTGCCTTTTTAAGAGGTGCAATATCTCTGTGCATATCGTTGTAATCACGCTGCTTTATGTCAGCCAGAACCTCCTCATATGAGGAGCTATCCCCCTTTTCCTGAAGCTCTTTGAATCTTCTTTTTGCACGCTCCTCAGCTGACGCCGTAAGAAAAATCTTAACATCGGCTTTTGGCAGCACAACTGTTCCAATATCTCTGCCGTCCATAATTATATTACTTTCTTTCGCTATATTCTGCTGAAGGTCAAACAAAAACTCTCTGACCGCAGGAACAGCGGAAACCCTTGAGGCTGCCATTGAAATTTCGGGAGTTCTTATTTTATCCGAAACGTCCTCTCCGCAAAGCAAAACTCTCTGCGAACCGTCAGTATAAGCGAGCCTTAAGTCAACTCCGTTCAACGCTGACTTTACATTATCAATATTGTTCAAATCCACGCTGTGTTCTATCATATACAAAGCAATAGAGCGATATAGCGCACCCGTATCGACATAAATATATTCAAGCTTTTTGGCAACAGCCTTTGCTATCGTTGATTTCCCAGCCCCTGATGGACCGTCCAATGCAATATTAATGCTCATAATATCCTCCTGCATAATATTTATAATATCTTGTTTTATAAAATACTTCCGGCTGCCAGATTTGCCGTAGCAAAGGCAATTTGCAGATTAAATCCTCCTGTATAGCCGTCAACGTCGAGAACCTCTCCGATAAAATAAAGATCCGACACAAGCTTTGATTCCATAGTGCTCGGATTTATTTCCTTTGTACTTACTCCGCCTCTTGTTATTATCGCCTCGTCAACAGGACGAAAGCCTTTTATATCTATCCGAAAATTTTTAAAAAGCCCTATCAGCTTTCTTCTCTGCTCCTTAGAAATATTATTTACCTTTTCATCACCGTCAATACCCGATAATTCTATTATAACAGGTATCATTTTCGCAGGCAAAAGTTTTTTCAATACATTTGCAAAATTTCTGTTCGGATTATCATTAAAGTCTCTGAGTATGCGCTTATCTAAAGTCTTTTCGTCAAGAGCAGGCTTTAAGTCGATTACTATATAATAATCATTTTCATCTATATTATCTATATGCGCGCTCGATGACAAAACCAGCGGTCCTGACACCCCAAAATGAGTAAAAAGCATCTCTCCTAGCTCTGAATACAAAGGCTTTTTCTTTCCGCTTTGCCAAAGACTTAACGTAACATTTCTAAGCGAAAGCCCCATAAGTTTTTTAGGAAAATCCTGCTTAGTTTCAAGCGGAACTAACGACGGCTGGATATCCGTCACAGTATGACCGGCTTGTTTCGCAAGCATATAGCCGTCCCCTGTAGAGCCTGTTTTAGGATACGACTTTCCCCCTGTTGATACTATAACACTTTCTGAGATAAACTGCTCATCGCCGCACTCCGCGCCGATAACCCTGTTGTCGTCAATAATTAATCCCGTCGCTCTTTTATTTAAAACATTTACTTCCAGTCTCTTTACTTCATCGCAAAGCGCTTTTACAATATCCTTTGCGTCGTCGCTGACAGGGAAAACCCTGTTTCCTCTTTCTGTTTTTAACGGCACGCCCAGCTTCTCAAAAAAATTCATAGTATCGCTCGGCGGAAAAGAATAAATAGCGCTATATAAAAATTTAGAATTGCGCGGAATGTTATTAAGCACAGTCTGGGCGTCACAGTTATTTGTTACGTTGCATCTGCCCTTTCCCGTTATCATCAGCTTTTTTCCGAGAATTTTGTTTTTCTCCAAAATTAAAACAGATTTCCCTTTTCGGGCAAGCAATATCGAGCAAAACAAACCGGCGGCTCCTCCGCCGATAACTATGACGTCATATTTACTTGTCAATATAACTTCTTCCTTTCACTCGGCTTAAATTTACTACTCTTCATCATCTGACTCGCTTTTTTCATATACGTCGTACTTTTCCCAAATATACTCAAGCCTTTTAAAGTTATCTGATATCTTCTCTTTCTTGCTCATAGACACTGCAACTATCAAAGCGTTTATAAGGCTCAAAGGCGCAACAAGAGAGTCCACAAACGAAGCCATATCGCTTTGCGCAATAAGAACATTGTCCGCATACTTAACTAACGGTGAATTTTTGCTATCGGTAAACGCAATTACCCCCGCTCCATTGTCGTGAGCATATTTGAGAGCGTTAAGCGTCTGCTTTGAATACCTGGGAAAAGAAAACCCTATTGCGACGTCCTTGCTGTCTACCCTTAGTATCTGCTCGAACATCTCGCTTGTTGATGATGAATGAACGAGCTTTACATACGGGAAAATCAAATTGAGATAATATGACGTGAACGACGCTAACGCCGCCGAGCTTCTGTTGCCTATTATATATATTGTATGAGCGTTGACTATCCTGTCGACCGCCTCGTAAAAATCTTTCTTTGAGCACTCATTTAAAGTGCCTCTTATTCTGTCAATATCAAGACTTAAAACCTTATCTAAAATATCGTCCTCGCCTAGCTGATCGGAGGTAACGTCCATTCTCTGAAAAGAAGTAAGCTTGTTTCTCATAAGGTCCTGCAGTGCTTTTTGAAATTCCGGATAGCCGTTAAAACCAAGCTCTATAGCGAACCTCACTACAGTTGACTCGCTAACACCGACTGCCTGACCGAGTTTTGAAGCAGTCATAAACGCAGACTTATCAAAATGCTCTAAGACATAGCTTGCAATATGCTTATGACCTTTTGAAAAATGAGAAAAATTTTCTTCTAAAGTCACCAATAAATCCTTTTCCATATTTATGACTATGCTCCAATCGGAGCATACCTCCTTCCGCTGTTTTAAGAAAAATACTTTTACTTATCACTATTAGACGCATCAATGCCAAAGGCAGTATTTTGAAGATAAATTGAAACCTTCCTAAGCTCCTCTGTTTTTTCCTTATCAACAGAATACTTTCCGTTTTCACACTTTAAAACGTCGCCCTCTTTGACCTCACAGCCAAGCTCGCTTACTTTTATATCAAATGACTCCTTTTCCGATTTTTCAACGGTAACTATGCCGTCCTCAATTTTCTCGACAATTAGTAATTCATTTTTCATAGTATTTTTATTCCTCACTGACATTATTATTGTCAGACTTTTCTTTCTTGATATTCATTCCCTCTCCGTCCGACTCAAAAACTATTGTTCCGTCTGTATCAGTTGTGTAAATTTCAGATGTATACCCGCTTAACCGTTCAAGGGCTTCTTCGTGCGGATGACCGTAGCTGTTGCCTGCTCCGCACTGAATAACCGCATATGCAGGCTTTACCTTTGACAAAAACAAATCGCTTGACGATTCTCTGCTGCCGTGGTGACACACCTGCAATACCTTTGCAGATAGATCACAGCCTCTATTTACAAGCTCCTTTTCGCTTTGCTTACCCAAATCGCCAGTTATAAGAAAGCTGTTCTCGCCGTGAGTTATCTTTGTAGCAACAGAATAATCGTTCAAATCCTTATACTTTTTCTTAGGCGTATATGTGTTTATAACGGCAGAACCCAAATTAAATGTAGAATCATCAGCGCTTGTTATTGTAAGCCCTTTACTTATAATCGCCTTTAACAGCTTGGTATATGTATATGAAGTCGGAACTTGTTCATCAGGGATTTTAGGCATTATTATTTTACCTATCTTTATGTCGCTTTCCACAACAGCTCTAAGCCCCCCGATGTGGTCGGAATGAGGGTGAGTTCCAATTACATAATCGAGACTTTCAATATTCTGAGCTTTAAGATACTCGACCACCTTTTCTCCCTGATCGCTCTCTCCTGCGTCAATAAGCATATTCTTCCCGTCGCACATAACAAGCGTGCAGTCTCCCTGACCGACATCTATAAAATGAACCGATAAATCAGCGCTTGAAGCAGGCTTGCCTGCAAGTCCGCTGTTTTGTTTAAGGTTCTCGCCTAAGTTTGTAAAATGAGTAACAGCCGCCGCAACGACCACAATTATTGCAACCGTTACAGCAGACGCTATTTTCTGCGATTTACTAAGTGATTTTCTAGCCATACGATTTTCCTCTGTTATTCGCTTCTCGTTGCGGAACGCTCAAGCCACTGCTCTTTTGACATTAAAATCTCTCTCGGCTTTGAGCCGTTTGCTTCACCTATAACGCCCATCTGCTCAAGCTCGTCCATTATTCTTGCCGCCCTTGCATATCCTAGACTAAGTTTTCTCTGCAAAAACGACGTCGAAGCCGTCTGGTTTTCAACAATTACCTTTATTGCCTCTTCAAGCTTATCATCGGAATCGTCAGACACAAAATCAGAGCCTCCCCTTTTTTCGCCCTTTTGCTGAGGAACATGGCTGTCTATCTCTTCAATAATGGTATCGCTGTATTCAGCCTTTGACTGGTTCTTGAGAAAATTAACTACTGCTCTTACCTCGCTTGTAGGTACAAAGCTTCCCTGAATTCTCATAGGCTTGCCAAGACCCACAGGCTTGTACAAAAGGTCGCCCTTTCCAAGTAGCTTCTCTGCTCCTCCCTCGTCGAGTATTACTCTCGAATCGGTGTTGTTAGAAACCTTGAGCGCAACCCTGCTCGGTATATTTGCCTTGATAAGTCCTGTTACAACGTCAACACGAGGCGACTGCGTTGCAATAATAAGGTGCATACCTGCCGCACGGGCAAGCTGTGCAATTCTGCAAATAGAATCCTCGACCTCTTTTGGCGCCGCCATCATCAGATCGGCAAGCTCGTCTATGACAATTACTATCTGCGGCATAGGCTCCATATCCTCTTTGTCCTTGACAAATTCATTGTAATCCTGAAGGTCACGGACGCCGTTATCTGCAAATTTCTTATATCTCTTAAGCATCTCTGAAACTGCCCAGCCCAAAGCTCCCGCCGCTTTTCTGGCGTCGGTAACTACAGGAATGAGCAAGTGAGGTATTCCGTTATAGATAGGAAACTCAACCTGCTTAGGGTCGATAAGTATCAGTTTAACCTCGTCAGGTGATGCCTTGTAAAGAATGTTCATTATTATCGAGTTTGTAAACACAGACTTACCTGCGCCCGTCGTTCCGGCAACAAGCATATGAGGCATCTTTGAAATATCTCCCATAACGATATTTCCCTCTATGTCCTTGCCTACTGCGAACGACAGCTTGCCCTTTGCCTTTCTGAACTCACTGCTGTCTATAAGCTCTCTTATAGATACGCTGTCTCGCTTTTCGTTTGCTATCTCTATTCCTACTGCGGCTTTTCCCGGGATAGGAGCTTCAATTCTTATACCCTCTGCCGCAAGATTAAGCGCAATATCATCTGCAAGACCTGTAATTTTAGATACCTTAACTCCTGCCGCCGGCTGAAGCTCATACCGCGTTACCGACGGTCCTCTGTGAATATCGACTATTCTTGTCTGAACTCCGAAACTTCTCAGCGTGTCTACTAACGTTTCCGAACGGTTTGCAAGCTCCTGCTTATAGCTAGCCAGGTTACCCTTTTGAGCGGGAAGTTTTAATAGAGTTATAGGCGGCATACTGTATACGTGTTTGGAATTTCCCTCGCCAAAGAAGGTCGTCTGTCCGCTGTTTTCAACATATATTTCTGCACCTTGCTCTTTTTCATTTGACGGTTTTTCATCAGGCAGTGCATTCTTGACTATCTCCTGCAGATCCTTCGCTTTAACAGCGCCTGCCCTTTTAGATTTTCTTGATTGCTTTTTATGTGCATTATCATTGTCAACATCAATAAAATCAGACGGGTCCGGGTCAAAGAGCTTGTCAGGCATTGCCCTTTCTACAGGCTTTTTACGGCTTACAGGCTTACGGTTCACTTCACCTGCATCAAGATACTTTGCAATATCTACTCTTGCGTTTCTATTATGCTCCTCAAGCTCCATAGCTCGTTTGTGTTCGCTGTTTCTTATCCTCTGAGCGTTATCCTCTTTTACAGCCTTATAGCCTGTTCTTATAGGTCTTGTTACGCCTCTGAACAAATCTACAATCGTTTTATTCGTCAGAAGCATTACAAATACAATAATAAGAAGTATGATAACTATTATTGAGCCAACTTTATTTAAAAGTGCATATAACGGCCAGCCTAAAATTGCGCCGATAACTCCGCCGCCCTTTAGACTTATCCCGCTGTTGTAAAGAGAAGCTATCTTTCTGAAAAACGAGCTGCTGACAGGAGTAGGAAGACCAATCATAATTGAGTGGAAAAGTGCCGAAATCAAAAGCAGCAGAATTACGCTTTCTATTACTTTAGCCAGAACAATGCTCTGCAATTTATCAAGAGCGCAGATTATAGCTATATATAAAATCACAGGCGCAAGCAAAAATACCGACAAGCCGAATATTCCTCTTATACCCAAGTGCATAGAATGCCAAAACGCAGACCCCGACACATATGTAAGCAAAAATACAAAAGCAGACAACGCAAATAAAACAATAGAATATGTACGGGTATGATTTGCTTTTTGTGCCGCTGTTGCTTGAGATACCGCTTTCTTCTTTGAGGCTTTCGCCGTCTTGGAAGCAGGCTTTTTTGAAGCTTTTGTTTTACGTTTTGTTGCAGGCTTTTTCTTTGCAGCCATTTTAAATTACTCCTTTGTTTTTTATCTTCTCTCTTTATATAATAATCATAATAATCCAAATAATCTATGAAGCAATCTTCTCAAATATTGAAACTATGATAACGACTGCTCCCAACACTCCTGTGTAATACGCAAATATCTTGAATTTATCTGTTTTAACAAGCCAGTTTACCATCTTTATTGCGCATATACCAACGATAGCCGCAACCACAAATCCCAAAATATAAGTCCAGCTAAACGACATATCGGTTTGAACGGCGTCTTTAACTTCTACCAGACAGCCTCCGAGAATTGCCGGTATACCTAAAATAAATGAATACTTAACCGCCGTTTCTCTGGCGAAGCCCGAAAACAGTCCTGCTGAAATCGTTGAGCCTGAGCGTGATACTCCCGGCAAAAGCGCAATGCTCTGGAAAAATCCCACGAAAATTGAATCCTTGACCGTTATATCGCCAAGTTTTTTATTTCCCTTAGAGCATTTATCGGCAAGAAGCAATATAGCCGCAGTATATAAAAAACATATACCCTCTGCAAATATGGTAGAGTCCTCCGCAAAGCCCTCAAAAAAGTCCTTAAATATGTAAAAAGGAAAAAGCACCGCTGTTGAAAGTATTACCATAAGCACCGCTCTTCGGTCGGCGTTCATTTCCTTAAAGGAAAACTGCCTTTTAAATATGTCTTTTACCATTCTTACAAACTCGCATATCAAATCCCATATGGTATCCCAAAACGCTATAAATACCGCAAACAGCGTTCCCAAATGAAGTATCGCAGAAAACAGCAAAGCGCCCTCTCCGCTGTTACCTGTAAAATGCTGATACAATGATAAATGTCCTGAGCTTGACACGGGTAAAAACTCCGTTAGCCCTTGAATGATTGCCTGAAAAATCGCACTGATTACTGACATTGTGCCGTTCCCTTCTTAAATTAGCTTTGTTGTCGTTGTTTTTTATATTAATGTCTGTTTAAAAACATCAAGTAATCATACGGGTCGGTCGAATGAATACTCTTTATACTCTGCTGATCCCCGTAATCAAGATAATCATACTTGACATTATTAAACTCCCCTGTTTTTGTGACATAGCTTTTATTTATCTTTTCAATATCGCAAAAAACATCATAGGTATTTAAAATAGTTTGAAACATAATCAATCACCATTATTTTCTTTACATTTCTTTTCATTTGATTCGGATTCTATCAGCTCATATAAACACTCAATAGCGTCTGACAGTCCGCCGAGACTGTCTATTATTCCCTCTTTAACAGCGCCCTCTCCGTCCAAAACCGTGCCGACGTCCATAACAAGCTCGCCTGTTGTCATCATAAGCTCTCTGAAACGCTCGGGAGTGATATTGGAATTATCGCAAACAAATCTTATAATTCTGTCCTGCATCTTATCAAAATACGAAAGCGTCTGCGGAACACCCAGTACAAGACCGTTCATTCTCACAGGGTGAATTGTCATAGTGGCTGAAGGGACAATAAACGACTTCTTTGAACAAACAGCCAGCGGAACGCCTATAGAATGACCCCCACCTAGAACGATAGAAACTGTCGGAGTTTTCATTCCTGCTATAAGCTCTGCTATCGCAAGACCTGCTTCAACGTCCCCGCCGACGGTGTTTATTATAATCACCAAACCCTCAATCGAGCTGTCCTGCTCTATAGCTACAAGAGCCGGCATAATATGCTCATACTTTGTGGTCTTATTCTGCGGAGGAAGTATATAATGCCCCTCAACTTCTCCTATTATAGTCAGACAATGAATAAGATGTCTTGCGTTTTTAAGGCTTATATGTCCAACACGCTCTATCTGCTCAGTCTGTGACGGCTTATCACTGTTATCCGAATTGGTCTGAGGCGATTGATTTTCATTGTTATTGTTGTTTATATCTTCCGACATTTTGAATAATTCCTCCAAGAAAAAATATATTAATATTTTTTCTTTTTATAACAAAAATTATTCAAATCAATAAAATATAAACCTATTTTTAGCCTTTAATAATATAGTTTTTCACACCTTATTATTATACCACTTACACAAAATAAGTCAAGCAACGGTGACGTTGCATCCAGTGCTGCCTATTATAAATTTGAAAAATGTTCAAGTTAGTGCAACGGCAGGCTTATCAATTGATAATTGATAATGGATAATGGATAATTGTTAAAAGTCAGAAGCAACACAAAAGCGTTCGGGAAAATTCCGAACGCCTTTGCTGTCTGTTCACTGAACCTGTTTAATTGCTACCCATTTATATTTTTATAAATTAACTTTTTGCCTATCAAAATCTTTGCGTTTTTAACTTTGCTCTTTTTATTTTTCAACTGCTTTTTAAGCTGTTTTGCAACCTTCTTGTTTTTTACAACAAACTTTATTCCTTTTTTGGTGTTCTTAAAAGAATTTTTCGCGATTTTTGGAGCTTTCCTTTTATTTTTAATTGTTACTTTTGATAACCTTTTGCAGTTTTCAAAAGTGCTGGAACTAATTCTTTTAACTCCGTTTATTGTTACATTTCTAAGTTTTTTACAGTTAGAAAAAGCATTAAAATGTATATTAACATTACTTGAATTAATATTTACTCTACTTAACATTTTGCAATTATTGAATGCACGCTCATCAATTTGTGTAATATTTTCAGGAATAGTAACAGCTTTTAATTTGCAGTTTTGAAATGCGCACTGCCATATTTTAGTTAATCCCTTTCCAAATCTCACATACTTTAAACTTGAACCCGCAAATGCATGGGTATATAAGTTCTTTACACTGTCGGGAATAATCATTGAATTGAGTTTTGTTTTAGAAAAAGTATATCCCCATATTGTTTCCAGACTGTCAGGCAAAATGATATTAGTAATTTTTTTGTTACCATAAAAACCTGATATACTTTTTAATTTGTTAGGTAATCTGACATTTTCTAAGGACTTCCAATTTCCACTTAAATTTTTTAATGTATCTGGAAGTTGAACATATTTAACATGCCCAAAGCCAATACCTCCATAACTCAATAGTTCTTCTACTCCATCAGGAATTATAAGATCAGTGCTTTGATTAAATGACATGTATACTGTTTTGCCATCTTTAGACAAAAGCAAATCATTTTTATAACTATAGTACAGATTATTTGGGTCAACAGATAGCTTTAAATTTGGGCAATTGCCCAAATAATCAAAATGAGCTGTATCTGAAAAATCTTTATTATAATATACAACAATACCATTTTGAATGCCAGATTCCCTATCTATCATAGTGTTTTTAGGCAAATTCATTTTCTTTAAAGATTTAAGCCCATAAACATCAGATATATCATATATAGTTTCAGGCAATACAATTTCTTGCACGTTATTATATGCAGGAGATATTGGTTCTTATGACAAACTCAAATCAGTTACAGTAAACTCTATTCCGGCATAGGTAACCTTTTCAGGTATTTCAACCTTTTGAATATTAGTAATATCAACAACAGTAGCTGTTTTGGAAATATACACCGAACCATACTGTGCATAATCCTTTATAACATAAGTAAAATTGCCAACTTTTACTTTTCGTGCATTTACATACTCATCATATGTTCCTTGATAGAAGTATGCAGATGCATTACCTGCAAACGCACTGACTGCAATAACAACAGTAATTAATAAACAAAATAGCTTTTTTAGTTTCATAAAATCTGCCTCCTTATATAAATTCCTTCAAATAAATCATAACATTAACAGTATAGCCTGTAAAGTAAAAATTATGAAAAATCATTAATTCTGTAGAATTATACAAATACAAAGATCTTTCTTTGTGTAGTATAACGTATATTTCATTACCGTCGCTCTGATTATTAAAAAGCAGTTAGCATTTTATTATTTACAATAAATTTACCCCATTTTATATTAAATATTAAATATTTAATAAACTATACTGTCGAATGCTTGTTAAATTCTTGACAAGCCCCCTGTTTTGATTTAAAATAGTACAAAGAATAAAATAAAGAAAGGGTTTGAGAAAATGGGACTTACGTTAACTGAAAAAATACTTAAAAGCCACGTTGTAGACGGCGAGTTTGTAAAGGGAAACGAAATAGGCATTAAAATCGACCAGACGCTAACACAAGACGCAACCGGAACAATGGCTTATCTTGAATATGAAGCTATGGGAGTTCCCCGCGTTAAGACGGAACGCTCAGTGGCTTACATAGATCATAACACGCTTCAGTCGGGCTTTGAAAACGCCGACGACCACAGATTTATCGGCTCGGTTGCGAAAAAACACGGCATCTACTTTTCACGTCCAGGCAACGGCATCTGCCATCAGGTACACCTAGAGAGGTTCGGCATCCCGGGAAAAACGCTTATAGGCTCTGACAGTCACACTCCCACAGGCGGCGGTATTGGTATGATTGCTATAGGAGCAGGCGGTCTTGACGTTGCAGTTGCAATGGGAGGAGGAGCATATTATATAACCTATCCGAAAATAGTTAAGGTAGAGCTTACAGGAAAACTTTCTCCTTGGGTCGCCGCAAAAGACGTTATTTTAGAGGTTCTTAAAATCCTAACCGTTAAAGGCGGAGTAGGAAAGGTTATTGAATACTGCGGAGAAGGAGTAAAATCCTTATCTGTACCCGAAAGAGCGACAATAACCAATATGGGTGCAGAGCTTGGCGCAACGACTTCTATATTCCCATCTGATGAAACAACGCTTGAATTTCTAAAGGCTCAGAACAGAGCAGACGTATGGACAGAGCTTAAAGCAGATGACGACGCAGTTTATGACGAGGAGATAAAGATAGACTTATCAAAAATCGTTCCTATGGCTGCCTGTCCTCATTCTCCTGATAACATAAAAACTGTCGCTGAGTTAGGTCCTATGAAGATAGATCAGGTTTGCATAGGCTCTTGCACAAACTCATCTCTTATGGATATGATGAAGGTCGCTCACATTTTAAAGGGCAAAACCGTTCACCCTGATGTTTCACTTTCAATCGCTCCAGGCTCAAAGCAGGTTCTCAATATGCTTGCTCAAAACGGTGCATTGTCAATTATGATAGACGCAGGCGCAAGAATTCTCGAATCTGCCTGCGGTCCTTGCATTGGTATGGGACAGTCGCCTAATTCAAAGGGAGTATCTTTAAGAACATTTAACAGAAACTTTGAGGGACGCTCAGGAACAAAGGACGGACAGATTTATCTCGTTTCTCCTGAACTGGCTGCCGCTTCGGCAATAGCAGGAGTTTTAACAGACCCGAGAACTTTGGGTGATATGCCAGAATTTAAACTCCCTGAAAAGTTTGTTATAAACGACAATATGATAGTGCCTCCTGCTCCTGTTGAGGAAATGGACAGCGTTGAGATTTTAAGAGGTCCTAACATAAAGCCTTTCCCGAAAACATCTCCGCTTGACGAAACTATTGAAGCTCCATGCTCGCTTAAAGTCGGAGACAATATAACAACAGACCACATTATGCCGGCAGGCGCTAAAATACTTCCATTGCGTTCTAACATTCCCGCTATTTCAAAGCACTGCTTTACAGTGTGCGACGAAGAATTTCCTGAAAGAGCGTTAAGACTGGGTAAGAGCATTATAGTTGGAGGTTCAAACTATGGGCAAGGCTCATCAAGAGAGCACGCCGCGCTTGCTCCACTCTATTTAGGCGTTAAAGCGGTTTTGGTAAAGAGCTTTGCCAGAATCCACAGAGCAAATCTTATAAACGCAGGTATACTCCCTCTTACATTTGTAAACGAAGCTGATTACAACAAAATCGGTCAGGGAGACGAGCTTTTGCTCGAGAATGTAAGGCAGGATATAGTAGACGGAAAGAGCGAGCTTACTCTTGTAAACAAATCTAAGAATGTTGAAATTCCTGTTTTGTGCGAGTTAAGCGGACGCACTAAGGATATTGTTCTTGCTGGAGGACTTTTAGATTACACAAGAGAACAGCTTAACAAATAAGGACAAAAGCTATGAGAAAAAACAATTCGCCGCATAATTCAAGTTTCATAGACGGACAAAACCAAAGTTACAGAGGCCGCACAAATCAAAATATATATTATCAAAATCCGCAAAGACCCGTTCGCTACCCTGATAAAAGAAAAAAGCTGAACACACCCGGATTATCACTGCTGATTAAACTCATATGCTTGCTTGTTGCAGTTATAATTGTCTATGTAGTTTTATATATCAACATTTTCAGCTACAAGCCGGAAATTTCCGATGTTCTGACAGCTACAGGAAGCAAAAGCGCAGAAATAATCGAGGACATTAAAGTTTCTGATAATCTTTATGTGTACGCCTATACTTATAACGGAAAACTTTCCGCCTCTTACATTAAGGTGAAAGGCTCTGGTGATGAGAAAAGCTACAAGTGTCTGAAAAGATGCGGTTATCTTAATATTGATACTTACAAAAAGGATATGCAGGGAAAGAAAATGAAGTTTTCCTCAAAGGGTGATTTCCGCTTCGGTTTGGACTTTTCAGGAAGCGAGCAGTACGACCAGTTTACAGAATACTTTGATAAAAACGATATATATGATTACAAATCGTGCCCTGTTAATATTGAAGGAATAAATCAGATATTTATAGTGTGGATGTGGAATGAATAAATAACTTTTATTAAGGAGGAATTGCTATGGCAGAAAAAATCAAAATGAAAACGCCTCTAGTCGAGATGGACGGAGACGAAATGACAAGAATTCTTTGGAAGTGGATAAAGGAGATACTTCTTGAGCCGTATGTAGACTTAAACTGCGAGTATTACGATCTTGGCTTAAAGCACAGAAATGAAACCCATGACAAGGTCACATTTGACAGCGCAGAGGCTACGAAGAAGTACGGAGTAGCTGTTAAATGCGCTACTATCACCCCTAATGCGGCAAGAATGCCCGAGTATAACCTAAAAGAAATGTGGAAATCCCCTAACGGAACTATCAGGGCTATCCTAGACGGTACTGTTTTCAGAACTCCTATTATCGTAAAGGGTATTTCTCCTTACATACCCACATGGACAAAGCCAATCACGATTGCCCGTCACGCTTACGGTGATGTTTACAAAAACACAGAAATGCGTGTAGACAAAGATTCAAAGGCTGAGCTTGTTGTTACCGACAAGGACGGTAACGAGTCAAGAGAGCTTATATATAATTTCTCTGACAGCGACGGCATTATTCAAGGCATACACAACAAGGACGAAAGCATTGCAGGCTTCGCAAGAGCTTGCCTAAACTACGGTCTTGATTTAAAGCAGGACGTCTGGTTTGCAACTAAGGACACTATTTCCAAAAAATACGACCACAGATTCAAGGATATTTTCCAGGAAATATACGAAAACGAATATAAGGAAAAGTACGAAGCGGCAGGTATTGAATACTTCTACACGCTTATCGACGACGCTGTTGCAAGAGTTATCCGTTCAAACGGCGGCTACATTTGGGCTTGCAAAAACTATGACGGCGACGTTATGTCAGATATGATTTCAACGGCTTACGGCTCACTTGCTATGATGACGTCTGTATTGGTTTCTCCTGACGGCATTTATGAATACGAAGCCGCTCACGGAACTGTTCAGAGACATTACTATAAATATCTCAAGGGTGAAGAGACCTCTACAAACTCAGTAGCTACTATCTTTGCTTGGAGCGGGGCGTTGAGAAAAAGAGGCGAGCTTGACGATACACCCGATTTAGTTGACTTTGCAAACAAACTTGAGCAGGCTACCATTCAAACCATTGAAGACGGCGTTATGACAGGCGACCTTTATCTGCTTTCAAGCCTTGAGAACAAGAAAAAGGTCGATTCAGAAACATTCTTAAAGGAAATAGGAAAGCGTTTAGACGTACTTGTAAAAGACTAGCAAGCACATAAATCAAATAATTTGTAAGATTTAAGGGATGAGATTAGTGGCTAAGAATAGTGATATTTCGGCATCTGTTATAAAAAGACTGCCCAGATATTATTCGTATCTCGAAGATCTGATTGAAGAAAATGTTGAGCGCATTTCTTCTAAGGACCTTGCCCAACGAATGAAAACCACAGCTTCTCAGATAAGACAGGATTTAAACTGCTTTGGCGGCTTCGGTCAGCAGGGCTATGGCTATAACATCAAGGCTCTACATGAAGAAATCGGCAGTATTCTGGGTGTTGACAAGGAATACAAAACCATTATGATTGGCGCAGGCAACTTAGGCAAAGCCATAACCTCTCAGATAAGCTTTGAGAAAAAAGGCTGCAGGCTTACCGCTATATTTGATAACGACCCAAAAATTATAGGGCAAACCGTTGCGGGTATTGAAGTTTCAGATATAAAAAATCTTGAAAGCTACTGTAAGGTAAATACCCCGTCTATTGCGGTTCTCTGTCTGCCCAAAGAAAATGCCTTCGGCGTTGCGAAAAAGCTTATCGAGCTCGGCGTTAAATCATTTTGGAACTTTTCACATTTCGACTTGAACCTACACTTTGATAATATCGTTGTTGAAAACGTGCATCTTGGAGACAGTCTTTTAACGCTGACCTATAAGATCAGCAGTTAGAGGTAAGACAGGAGATAAAAAAGCATGGAGCATTAAGCATTCGGAATATTCCGAATGCTGTTGTTTTTTCTGTTGGCTTACCTTTTTACTAATCCGCAGCTGCACAATAATTGACAAAAACAAGTTAAAAAAATACTTTTATTTAGACAAATAATATGTTACAATATAAACAATGACAAAATTATATAGTCATTGAAAAGAAATTCTGAAAATACTGTATTGTCTATTTAGTATTTTCTTAATTAAAATTTTAAGCAGGAGGAGAAAGATATGAAATTTTCAGATGGATTTTGGCTTACAGAACGAGGCTATGAAGTCAATTATGTCAATGAGGCATACGTTATTGAAACGACAGAAAATGCAATCAAGGTTGTAGCAACGCCCTCAAAAATCTACAACAGAGCTATGACTCTTGGCGGACCGAACCTTGAAATCACTTATTCTTCTACTATGGAGAACTGCATCAAGGTACACATTACACACTACAAGGGTACTGTAGACCACGGACCTCATTTTGAGCTTAAGGAGGATTACGGTTATAAGCCCACAATCAATGAAAACGAAAACAGCGTTGAGCTTATTACAGGTAAGACTAAGGTAGTTATTTCTAAAAATAACTGGAGCGTTCAATACTACTACGGAGATAAACTGTTAACAGGCGGCGCATGGAGAGCAACTACATTAGTTAAAGAAAGCCAATTCAAAGCTAATGCAAGACTTGCTAAGCAGGAGGACGATACATTCTGGAGCTATCCGCAGGATCCTCACACAACTTATCTCCGTGAGCAGTTACAGCTTTCAGTCGGCGAATATATTTACGGCTTCGGTGAGAAGTTCACTACATTCACCAAAAACGGTCAGAATGTTGAAATATGGAACGCTGACGGCGGTACCTGTTCTGACCAGAGCTATAAGAGTATTCCTTTCTACACATCTTCAAGAAACTATGGCGTTTTTGTAAACAGCTCGGATAAGGTTTCATATGAGGTAGCTTCTGATACGGTATCAAAGGTTTCATTTACTGTTCCCGGCGAGGAGCTTGAATACTTTATTTTCGGCGGAGAGAATCTCACTCAGGTTTTAGAGGGCTACACCAATCTCACAGGTAAACCTGCGCTTCCTCCAGCATACACATTCGGTCTGTGGCTGACAACCTCATTCACAACAACATATGACGAAGAAACGATAACTTCATTTATCGACGGTATGGCTGAGAGAAATATTCCTTTACAGGTGTTCCACTTTGACTGCTTCTGGATGAAAGAGTTTGAATGGTGCAACTTTGAGTGGGATAAATCGCAGTTCCCTGACCCGCCTGCTATGCTTGAGCGTCTGCACAAGGAAAAGGGTCTCCACACCTGCGTATGGATAAACCCATACATAGCACAGCGTTCAAAGCTGTTTGACGAAGGAATGGCAAACGGATATTTCGTTAAAAAGAAAAACGGGGACGTATTTCAGGCTGATGAATGGCAGCCAGGTATGGCGCTTGTTGACTTCACAAATCCGGCGGCTTGCGAGTGGTACGCATCAAAGCTGAAAGCGCTCTGCGATATGGGTGTAGACTGCTTCAAGACCGACTTCGGCGAGAGAATACCTACTAAGGATATCGTTTATTTTGACGGCTCTGATCCTATAAAGATGCACAACTTCTACACACATCTTTACAACAAGACGGTGTTCAATGTTCTTAAAGAATATTACGGCGAAAACAAAGCTTGTCTGTTCGCACGTTCTGCAACAGCAGGAGGACAGCAGTTCCCTGTTCACTGGGGCGGCGACTGTTCTGCTGAATACTCATCAATGGCAGAAACTATCAGAGGCGGACTTTCACTTTCACTTTCAGGATTTGGCTTCTTCAGTCACGATATGTCAGGCTTTGAGGCTACCGCTACACCTGACATTTACAAGAGATGGGCGGCTTTCGGACTGTTCTCAACTCACTCAAGACTTCACGGAAACCAAACCTACAGAGTGCCGTGGCTGTTTGACGAGGAATCGTGCGATGTTCTGAAATTCTTCACAGAGTTAAAAGGTAAACTAATGCCTTACATCTTTGCGCAGGCTATTAAAACGCACAATGTGGGCGTTCCTATGATGAGGGCTATGGTCATCGACTATGCAGACGACCCAACCTGTCTGACTCTTGACAGACAGTATATGTTCGGCGACAACATTCTGGTCGCTCCTATACTTAATGACGAGGGCATTGCTGAGTATTATGTGCCTGAAGGTAAATGGACCGACATTATCACAGGCAAGACGGTTGAGGGCGGTAAATGGTACAGACACAAGTGCAGCTATTTTGAAATTCCTGCGCTTGCTAAACCGAATTCGATTATTCCGTTCGGTAGCTTTGAGCGCGACTTTGAATACGATTATGTAAACGGTACAAACTTCACAATCTACAATCTTGATGACGGCAAATCTGCTGTTTGCCCTGTTTATGACAAGGAAGCAAACAAGGTATTTGAGCTTACAGCAAAGAGAAACGGCAACAAGATTGAATGTGAATACACAAATACAGATTCAACATTTACAATCACAATTGCAGGTACAGATAAATCAATAGAAATCACTCCAAACTTCGGCGGAAAAGTTATTATTGAACTGTAAAGCTATTTATATAAGCCTTTATTTATTAGTATATGAAATCCCCCCGGCTATGCCGGGGGGATTTTTGCTGTATATATAAACGTATAAATCCGTCTTTTATTAGAAAATTGCCAAATGGCGGCCGCCGGTCTGGCTTAAAAAGCAACTTCACTGTTTCTCTTGCTTCTTTTTAGGGAAAATCGTGTAATATATCTTACCGCCGATTTTTCGATACAGCGGGCGCTTTGCATATTCAAGGCTTATTTTCATTCTTTCTAAACGAGCCTCCATAGCGTTTAGCTTATCATTCATACGCTCAATCTTACTTAAATTATCCTCATTCTGAAGTTCGAGTATTCTTCCGCAAATAAGAACCATTTCCTCAGCAGAATAGCTTTCCGCTGAGCCATCGCCTTTATGAATTTTGTCACGAAACAGCTTTCCGTCCTTTCTGCCCATAAACTCTCTTGCAACTGATGAATTCTCTTCATTGTATTTTTCCATAAAAGAAACGCGCTCATCATAACTCATATATTCACATTTTAAACTGCCGTTTTTAGCTTCATACTCATCCTGTGCAACCCTTAGATATTTGCTTATCCAATTCATTTTTGTACTGAAGCAGTCGATTTGATTGAGAATTCTCTTTATCTCAAGATATTTGCCGTGCAAACTGGTATTGACAATTATATCAGCAGATACATACCGTTCGTCAAGCTCAAGTCCCAAAACCTTAAGAAAATCAGAAATAAGCGTTTTTCCATTGCCTTCAAACTGCTGTTTCTCGTATGCCCTTACTATAATATTTTCCTTACCGACAATTTTTGCAATACTTTGAAGCCTTTTATAATAATTAAGCTTAAAAAAACTATATTCATTAGAGTTTACATATTCCTGAAAGCTTATCTGCATTGTTTCCCTGACCTGCTGAGACCAGTATGACTCCAAAACTAAATCCTGCCTTCTTAAATATACGATTACCTTTAAATCAATTCCCCTATCAGTAAGCTCTTTCTTGAGAGTCGCCCAAAAATCTTTACGCTTTACATATCCGTTCCATATATTTTCATCAGACATAACAATATTAGGATATATCTCGGATAATTCCTTTATCTTATCCAGTCCTTCAATAAAACGCTCGTCCTCCGCTTTTCTTCTTGCTTCAAGCTCTTCTTCAGATTCGCACAGTTCTTTTTTTAAGCGATAAACCAAAAAATGTGCATTGCGGTATATGCCTATTCCGGGGTAGCGATAACCAAAATCAGGATAGCAGTATCCCTGCTCCTCAAGCAGTTCTTTATTTAACGGCAAAAACTTCTGAATTGCAGAAGTACCGGTCTTAGGAGTTCCTATATGCAGATATAGTGTTGACATTTTTTATTTACTCCTTATATTTGTTCTCAAAAGCAAGAATTTGACAGATCGTGTATAGTCTCTTGTCCCTTGCCTCTTATCAGTGCATTAAAGGATAACTTAATGCTAAATTTTATCTTCAAGCTGCTCTAATAGAATATCAATGCAAGTATCTATATCATGCTCTGCTGTATTTATAGATATATCTGGATTTTCAGGCGATTCGTAAGGCGATGAAATTCCCGTGAAGTTTTGAATCTCTCCCATTCTAGCTTTTTTATAAAGCCCCTTAACGTCACGTCTCTCGCACTCCTCAAGCGGTGTGCTTACATATACCTCGATAAAATTATCCTCACCTATAATCTCCTTAGCATTGCGCCTATCACGTTTATAAGGTGAGACAAAAGAATTTATAACGATAACTCCTGCGTCATTGATCAGCTTTGACACCTCAGCAATACGTCTGATATTCTCTATTCTGTCTTGCTCCTTAAAGCCAAGATTCTTATTAAGACCCATACGAACATTGTCGCCGTCTAAGGTCATCGTATGCTTGCCTATAGCAAAAAGACGCTTCTCCAAAGCGTTCGCAAGCGTTGACTTGCCCGAACCTGAAAGTCCTGTAAACCAGATAGTTCTAGCCTTTTGACCCTTTTGATTCTCTCTCTGCTCTCTGGTTATATCCATCTCGTGATATGTCAGGTTGTCAGCCCTGTTCAGCTTGTGCATAACAACTCCGCAGGCAGATGTCATATGCGTGATGCGGTCGATCAGTATAAGTGCGCCAAGCGTTGGGTTCTGTGCAAACTCGTCAAAAACAATTTTCTCAGATACCGAAATATCACACTCTGCAATCTCATTTTTATATATTGCGTCGGCAGAAACCTCACTGCCTGTATTTACGTCTATCTTGTGCTTGATGTTCATAACAACCGCAGGAATTTTCTTTGTTCCCAACTTTAACAGATAGTTCTTACCTGCCACAAGCTCGCTGTCGTCCATCCAAAGAAGCTTTGCTGTGAACAGATTTCCCACAGTCGGTCTTGCGCCGCTTACCAGAACACAACCTCTTGATACGTCGACCTCTTTATCAAGCTGAACTGTTACCGCCTGACCCTTATTTGCGCTATCAACCTCTTTG
Source organism: uncultured Clostridia bacterium (assembly GCA_947630825.1). Lineage (GTDB taxonomy): Bacteria > Bacillota > Clostridia > Oscillospirales > Ruminococcaceae > UMGS1601. The sequence goes on from CANRJA010000003.1 coordinate 84,861, forward strand.
CCGGCACAAATAATGCTCTTTACATTAGCCTTTTCCTTAGACGGCAAAGCGGTTATCTCATCGCCGACATTTAATTTGCCAGTTTCAATCTGACCTGAAAAGCCTCTGTAGGTGTGGTTAGGTCTGCAAACTCTTTGAACAGGCATTGTAAAGCCCTTTTCAACGTCGTCTGCGTGAACGTCAATCTCCTCAAGGTAGGAAAGCAAAGTTCCGCCCCTATACCAAGTCATATGCTCTGACTCAGTTGTAATATTATCTCCTTCAGTTGCCGAAACAGGAATTATCTTTACCGATTCGTAGTCAAACTCGGCAAGGAGCATTCTTATTTCTTTTTCTATCTTCTTGAACCTGTTGCGGTCAAAGTGTATAAGATCCATTTTATTAACGGCAAACACAAAGTGTTTTATACCCATAAGAGAGCAAATTCTTGCGTGCCTTCTTGTCTGAACTAAAACACCTTGAGAAGCGTCCACCAAAATAACTGCAAGCTCTGCGAATGACGCACCCACCGCCATATTTCTAGTGTACTCCTCATGTCCGGGCGTGTCAGCTACTATGAATGATCTCCTCTCAGTAGTGAAGTAGCGGTAAGCAACGTCTATTGTAATACCCTGCTCACGCTCTGCCATAAGACCGTCTAACAGCAGCGAATAATCTATATTTCCCTCTCTTGAGCCGACCTTGCTGTCCAGTTCTAAAGAACGCTCTTGATCTGCAAACAATAGCTTTGCGTCATACAGCATATGACCGATAAGAGTTGATTTTCCATCGTCAACGCTTCCGCAGGTAATGAATTTCAAAAGTCCGTTCATTTTAGAAATAGCCCTCCCTTTTTCTCTTTTCCATACTTGCAGCTCCGCCGTCGTTGTCAATAACACGGCTGGTTCTCTCGGAAGAAACTGCTCCTAAAGTCTCGTCGATGATCTCGTCAAGCGTCTCAGCATTGCTCTCCATACCGCCTGTAAGCGGATAACAGCCAAGTGTTCTGAAACGAATCTTTTTAGTCTGGACCTCCTCGCCCTCTTTAAGGCGCATACGGTCGTCATCTACCATAATTATATTGCCGTCTCTTACAACGCACTTTCTCTCAGCCGCAAAATACAGAGGAACTATATCAATATTTTCTCTCTTGATATACTGCCAGATGTCCTTTTCTGTCCAGTTTGAAATGGGAAATACACGAATTTCCTCACCCTTGTTTATCTCGGTGTTATAGAGCTTCCACATTTCCGGACGCTGGTTTTTAGGGTCCCATGCGTGGTCGGAGTTTCTGAACGAGAACAGCCTTTCCTTTGCCCTAGACTTTTCCTCGTCACGTCTGCCTCCGCCGAAAGCCGCCGTAAAGCCGTATTTATCAAGCGCCTGCTTTAAAGCCTGAGTTTTCATTATATCAGTATACGACGAGCCGTGGTCAAACGGGTTTATACCCTGCTTAACGCCCTCCTCGTTGATATATTCAAGCATCTCAATACCGTACTTCTTTGCAGTTCTGTCGCGAAATTCTATCATCTCTTTGAACTTCCAAGTGGTATTGACGTGCAAAAACGGAAACGGAGGCTTTTCAGGGTAAAAAGCCTTCAATGCAAGATGCAGCATAACCGAAGAATCCTTGCCTATTGAATAGAGCATAACAGGCTTTTCACATTCTGCCGCAACCTCTCTCATAATGTAAATAGCTTCCGCCTCAAGCTCATCTAAATGTAAAAATTCACTCATAATTAAATTTCCTTATCACTTTACTTTTTTATTATAAGACCTGCCTGTCTATAACAACCATTATTTCCTATCTCTGTCCAGACCGTATCTTCTGCGTACTGCGTTTTCCCAGTTTGTAAATATAACGCGGTCTATTATCGTTCCTATTACGATAATTATAAGCATTATAAGCGTAACCTTATTAATGTCGCTCTCGATACTTCTTGCCGCATCGAGAATCTGACCCAATCCTATCATACTTATCATCATCTCAGCCGCCATAAGCGCTCTCCAAGCAAACGACCAACCACTTTTAAGTCCTGCTATAAGCATCGGCTGTGCCGCAGGTATAATCACCTTGAAATATAGCTGGCTCTGGCTGACACCCATTGTCTTTGCTGCTCTAATATAAAGAGGGTCTACATTCTGTATTCCGTTATCGACCGCCATAGCTATGCTGAAAGCAGAACCGACTATGATTACAAATATAACTGCGCTCTGGTCAAGACCGAACCACAGTATTGCAAACGGTACCCAGCAAACGCTAGGAAGCGTTTGAATTCCCAGAATAATTGGTTTAAGGTTCTCCTGAAGATACTTGAACTTTGAAATAAGAAAACCAAGCGCCGCACCTATTATAACAGATATTGCAAAGCCGATAAATGCCCTTATCAAACTTGCTCCGACTGCGGCATAGATGCTCATTCCCGTATAATCAAACGAGAACATATCCACACATCTTTCCCAAACTCCCTGAGGAGACGGTATTGTGTATGACTTCCACAATCCAAGCACTTCAACGCCAAGCAAATAGACAAGCTCCCAAAGAGCAAGTATTATGATTATAAAGCCTACACGGCTCAATATCTTTTTAACTGTCGTGCTCTTCTTTTTCAATCTTGTCCACCTCTTCTTTTAAAGCCTCAAGCAGCTTTTTTCTTATGTTTATAAACTCTACCGACTCTATATGTCTTGGACGCGGTATATCAATCTTTATTATATCCTTAACCTTGCCCGGATGCGAACCTATCATAACTATCCTGTCGCTGAAAAAGAGAGCCTCCTCAACGCTGTGAGTAACTAAGATAATAGTCTTTTTAGTCTGCTGCCAGATGTTTATAAGCTCCTCACGAAGAACGTTGATTGTCTGCTTGTCAAGAGCCGCAAAAGGCTCGTCCATAAGAAGTATCTTGCAGTCTAAGCAAAGAGCCCTTGCAAGCGCAACACGCTGTTTCATTCCTCCCGAAAGCTCATGGATATTATAGTCTCTGAACTTATAGAGCTGAACCATTTTCAGGTATTTTTCAAGTCTCTTGTCCTGCTCCTCTTTAGGAAGTCCTGCTATTTTCATTCCGAAGCGAACATTCTTCTCAACTGTAAGCCAAGGAAACAAGGCAGACTCCTGAAACATCATTATCCTGTCAGAACCGGGCTTAGTTATCTCCTTGCCGTCAAGAGTTATCTTTCCGCTGTCCTGTTCAACAAGCCCTGCAATTATATTTAGAAGCGTTGACTTTCCGCAGCCCGAAGGTCCTAAAAGACATATAAATTCGCCCGACTCTATGTCAAGGTTTATGTCCTCAAGTATATTGGTATCGCTGTTTTTATCGAACTTCTTTGTTATTCCCTCAATATGCAAACTCATATTCAACTTTGCCCCTGAGAGCAATCCTCCTTATAAATTTATGTCGGCTTTATGGCTAATACTGATACCGATATTTCGGCAATAATACTTCATTATGAAATGGATTTCATAATACTGTCGTCTATGATTTTATCGTCAGGCAGCTTTGAGATAAATCCCTCGTCAAGGTTGATTTTTGCATACTCGTCAACAGCTTCCTTAGAAACATCTGTTGTGAAAACGATTCTTGAAAATGCGCTTTCAAACTGCTTGTCATCATTTTTAGAGCCTGCAAGCTCCTCTATCTTTTCGTTTACAATCTTTGCGCTCTCTGAAATATTCTGCTGAATATACAATGTTGCATCCTTGTGAGCCTTTAAAAACTTCTCAACTATCTCAGGATGCTCCTCTTGAAACTCTTTTCTTACTACAACTACCGCTACAGGATAATCTCCCTGACGCCATATCTCGTCGTAATTTAGCACCACCGTTGCTTTTATGTTTTGACTGTTCTCCAAAACTGTTCCCCAAGGCTCCGGAACAAGTGCTGCGTCTATCTCGCCCTGGTCAAAAAGCGACTCGACCTCTGAGTTTTTAACGGCTGTTACATTTACATTTCCGCCCTTGTCCTGCGCCTTCAAACCGTTGTCTGATAGAAGCTTCAAAAGCGCTAAGTGCTGAGTATTTCCTGCCTGAGGAATTGCCACTGTCTTATTTGCAAGGTCTTTTACTTCCTTGATATTAGCGTCTTCTCTTGCTATAAGAACCTGTCCGCCGTTGGTTGCCCCTGCAATTATATTAACGTCTCCGTTTGTGCTTACATTTGCGCTTATCGCAGGAACAGGTCCGATATACCCTATATCAATATCCTCTGATTTTAAAGCCTCGACTTCAGCAGGCCCTGCGTTGAAAGACGTCCACTTAACGCTGTAGTCTTCGCCCAGAGCGTTTTCAAACGATTTCTGTGACTGCATTATCATTGCCTGAGCGTGAGTTATGTTCGGAAAAAACGCAACATTGACCGTCTTGTCGTCTTTTGAACCCTTGTCACAGCCCGAAAAGACAGTGATTACGCAAGCAAAAGCCAGTGCTGCTGATAAAATTCTTTTTAATTTCATAATGTTGACCTCCTAAGATTTATAATTCTTTTTTACCTTTAAATTCATCTAAAAATAAGTCTAATTATACACATTATTACAATATCACAGTGAAAAGTTTGTGAAGTAAGTACCTTTCAAGCTAAATTTTATTTAATCTAGAACAGCATACCATAAATTGTGTTGATTGTCAATAAAAATAGCATAAATTGTGTTTTTATTTCCAACAAAACATAATCATTTATTAATCCCTCAATTCCTATTAAATTACTAGTAATTACTATAGTGTTTATTTTATAACAAAAATTATCTTTGTCAAGTTGTATTAAAACAAATCTGCTTTTTTACTATATTTCTTAACAAATAATAATGTTTATTAGTATACTTCTTACAAATCACGGAGGTTTTTTAATACATTGGAAAAGTTTATAAGCTGCTCCATAGAAAGCTGTTCCGGTCTTACATTAACATCTAAGCCTGACTGCTCTAATGATTGCAAAACGATACTTTTTTCAATTGCCAAAGCCGAAGAAACCGAGTTTGCAAGCGTCTTTCTGCGCTGTGAGAATGCCCCTCTTGCAACCTTAAAAAAGAATTTCTCGTCCTCAACGCCCTTTGGAGTTTCTTCTTTTATATCAAACCTCACTACACAGCTGTCAACATTCGGAGACGGCATAAAGCTGCCTCTTGAAACGTCGAATAAAATTTTAGGCTTGGAAAAATAGTTTACAGCAACCGTCACCGCACCCATATCCCTTGTTCCCATCTCGGCGCAAAGACGTTTTCCAGCCTCTTTCTGAACCATAACCGTAACAGACTTTATTCGCAGTCTTGACTCTAACAGCTTCATTATTACAGGCGACGTTATATAATAAGGTAAATTTGCACACACAGCAACGTCAAGACCTTTAAAATTTTCATCAATAATTTTTGATAAGTCTGTTTTTAACACGTCTTCGTTTATGATTTTTACATTCTCAAATTCCGAAAGCGTATCCTCGAGTATTGGAATAAGTCTATCGTCTATCTCAATAGCTACGACCTTATCCGCACGCTTGGCTAGCTCGGCTGTCAAAACTCCTATGCCTGTTCCGATTTCAATAATTCCATAGCCTTTCTTTGCGTTTCCCTGCTCTGCAATTTTCGGGCAGACGCTCGGGTTTATTAGAAAGTTTTGTCCCAGACCTTTTGAAAACTCAAAGCCGTGCTTTTTCATCAATGCTTTTATTACGCCAATGTCCGTTAATTTTTCCACTGCTTTATTTAATACTCCGCTATGGAGAATTCCTCCTATACAATATTATAAATGCAAATATTAATCATAAATTTTTCAAAAAACATTATAGCATAATAGAAGAACATTTTCAAATACTAATAGTGTAAGCATAATATAATTTGAACGAAAGGAGAAAAATTATGTATATGCAGGATATTCCAATAGGACTAACATTTGCGCTTGCAGAAAATCCTGATGCGCTGAAATATTTCGTATCGCTTTCAGAAGAACAAAAACAGCGCATTATTGAACAAAGCCATAAAATTCACTCAAAAAGCGAGATGCAAGCATTTGCAGGTAACTTTGCCAAAAACAATTCGTCATCAAAAACGGGATTTATGAACAATAGATTTAACTGATATTACTGCCGACATTAATTTGAATATAAGGTCTGTGTAAACAGATTTAACAATATATTAAAAATTAAAATTAAAATTTGTAGCAAAAAGAGTTGCAATTCTTCTGAAATTAGAGTACAATATGAATTGTAGTAAATTTGGTTGAATTGAGGTTAAGCGAATGACATTAATTGAAAACAGTCATTACAACGCTTCATACGGCTTTTCAGGTAACCGTTCTTGTGCTTGCTTCTCAGGATGTTGCCTTTCTTCGTTGCACTCAAATAACAATATAATAGTAAAATTTTAACTGCAACAGAGATGTTGCAGTTTTTTACTGTCATTTTACGGAGGTATTATATGAAAAAAGTAGCAGTTATTATGGGAAGCGACAGCGACTTCCCTATCGTATCAAAGGCAATTAAAGAGCTTGATAATTACGGAGTTCCATATGAAGCGCACATTATGTCCGCTCACAGAACACCCGAGCTTGCCGCATCTTTTGCTAAAAACGCAAAGAAAAACGGCTTTGGAGTTATTATTGCAGCGGCAGGTATGGCGGCTCATCTGGCAGGCGTTTTAGCAGGAAACACTACCCTGCCCGTGATCGGAATACCTATCAAATCCACATTCGACGGCTTAGACTCACTACTGGCAACCGTTCAGATGCCAAGCGGAATACCCGTTGCGACCGTTGCGGTAAACGGCGCTAAAAACGCAGCACTTTTAGCAATTCAGATGCTCTCTCTTTCAGACGACAGCCTTTCGGACAAGCTGGAAAAAGCAAAAGCTGAAATGGTCGAAGGCGTTAAGGCTAAAGACGAAGCACTTCAGGAGGAAATTGAAAGGCTGTAATTTAATTAAAAGACAAAATCAATATATTGGAGGAAGATAATATGGAAAACATTATTAAAGGCGAACAACTTTATGAAGGAAAGGCAAAGAAGGTCTATGCCACAAACGATCCTGACCTGGTTATCGTTGATTACAAGGACGACGCTACCGCTTTCAACGGCGAAAAGAAAGGTACTATCGCAGGCAAAGGTTCTATTAATAATAGAATGACAAACTTTATGTTCAAGCTGTTAGAAAATGAGGGTATTCCTACTCACTTGGTTGAGGAAATAAACGACCGTGAAACTATCGTAAAAAAGGTTGAGATAGTGCCGCTTGAGGTTATTGTAAGAAATGTTGCGGCAGGAAGTTTTTCGAAGAAGTTAGGCATTGCAGAGGGTACTCCTCTTAAAACACCTACATTGGAGTTCAGCTATAAAAACGACGATCTAGGAGACCCTTTTATTAACAAGTACTATGCTCTCGGTCTTGACCTTGCAACCGAAGAGGAAATCGAAACTATCACAAAGTATGCGTTTAAAGTAAACGATTTTATGCTGGAGTTTTTCAAAGAGCTTAACATTGATTTGATTGACTTTAAAATTGAATTCGGAAGATTTCACAATGATATTATTCTCGCTGATGAGATTTCGCCTGACACCTGCCGTTTCTGGGATTCTAAAACCCACGAAAAGCTGGATAAAGACCGCTTCCGCAGGGATATGGGCGGCGTAGAGGACGCTTATCAGGAAATTATGAGACGACTAGAAGCTAGAGGCTAGAGATTAGAAGTAAGAATTTAGAAACTATAATTTTAACAGCAAGTAAAATACTAAGGTCTTGCATCTTGCTTCTTGCATCTTGCTTCTTGCTTCTTGCTTCTAATAGGCGGAAGAACCACTGGCGGCTCGCCAGCTGAGGAAGGAATGATAATACTTGAAAAAAGGCTTGCACGAGGAGTGCGGTGTGTTCGGCATATACTCTAACGAAACAACTGATGTAGCGTCGTCTGTGTTTGTGGGGCTTTATGCTCTTCAGCACCGAGGACAGGAAAGCTGCGGCATTGTCGTAAACGACGACGGACTTTTTCACTATCACAGGGATTTAGGTCTTGTTAATGAGGTTTTCAATAAGGAAACTCTCTCTAAACTGGGAAACGGTCAAATCGCTATAGGTCATGTAAGATATTCTACTACGGGAAATTCAAACCGTTCAAACGCACAGCCGTTGGTAGTTCGGCATATTAAAGGTCCTATGTCTATAGCTCATAACGGGAACCTGGTAAACGCTTCTCAGCTAAGACAGGAATATGAACTGAAAGGAGCAATATTTCACAACACAAACGACACCGAGGTAATATCTTATGCAATTACCGAACAGCGACTTGTCTGCAGTTCTATTGAGGAATCAGTTGAAAAGGCAATGTATAAAATCAAAGGCGCATACTCAATTTTAGTTATGTCCCCTACCAAGCTGATTGCGGCTCGTGACCCGAACGGCTTTCGACCTCTGTGTTTAGGCAAGACCTCAAACGGCTATGTAGTTTCATCTGAATCCTGCGCTTTTGAAAGTATGGGCGCTAAGTTTATTCGTGACATAAAGCCTGGCGAAATTGTTGTCATTGATAAAAATGGTATGAGAAGCATTGAGACACACTGTGGAAACAAGGGTACAATCTGTGTATTTGAATACGTTTACTTTGCAAGACCTGACTCGGTCATAGAAGGTTCAAGTGTTCACAAGGCAAGACTTCGTGCAGGAAAGTTTCTCTGGCAGGAGCATCCCTGCGACGCCGATGTTGTTATAGGCGTTCCCGATTCGGGAATTGATGCCGCTCTCGGCTTTGCAAATGCAAGCGGTATTCCCTACGGCGTAGGATTTATAAAAAATAGGTATATAGGCAGAACTTTTATACAGCCTACTCAGCTTGAGAGAACAAACTCTGTCAAGATAAAGCTGAACGTCATCTCAAACACAGTAAAAGACAAGCGTGTTGTTATGATAGACGACAGCATTGTAAGAGGCACTACTATGAGAAGAATTGTAAACCTTCTCAGAGACGCTGGTGCAAAAGAGGTTCATGTAAGAGTTTCCTGTCCGCCGTTTATCGCGCCATGCTATTTCGGAACGGATATAGACAGCAAGGAAAATCTTATAGCCTGTCAGAAAAAATCTATTGACGAAATATGCGAAAGCATTGGCGCAGACAGCTTAGGCTATCTCAGTGTTGAAAACGTCAAAAAGCTTGCAGGGATTTCCCACTGCGATTTCTGCGTTGGCTGCTTTAACGAGCAGTATCCTATTGAAGTTCCTAAGGAGATGCCTAAGGATAAGTTTGAATCAAAGATAAATAACAATCAGCTTACGCTGAATATTGAATAAAACTAATGAGGAGTATTTAAAATATGGAGAGTTTTTCAAACAGCTATAAAGAGGCAGGAGTTGACGTTACTGCCGGATACAAGGCTGTTGAGCTTATGAAACAGCACGTTGCAAAGACTATGACTTCTAACGTGCTTTCAGGGCTGGGCGGCTTCGGAGGTCTTTATGAGCTTGACCTAACTGGTATAAGCAAGCCCGTTTTGGTTTCTGGAACGGACGGAGTCGGCACAAAGCTGAAAATCGCCTTTTTGATGGATAAACACAACACAGTCGGCATTGACTGCGTTGCTATGTGCGTAAATGATATAATCTGCTGCGGAGCTAAGCCCCAGTTCTTTTTAGATTATATCGCAGTCGGCAAGAACATTCCTGAAAAGGTTGCCGACATAGTTTCGGGAGTTGTAGAGGGTTGTGTGCAGGCAGGCTGTGCGTTAATAGGCGGAGAGACCGCCGAGATGCCCGGCTTTTACCCCGAGGACGAATACGACCTTGCAGGATTTTCGGTTGGAGTTGTTGACAAGGATAAGATCATAAAGCCTGATACTCAAAAAGAAGGCGACATAATAATAGGCATCAAGTCAAGCGGAGTTCACTCAAACGGCTTTTCGCTTGTTAGAAAGGTTTTCTCAGTCAGCGAGTCAAACCTTGCAAGATACATAAGCGAGCTTGGCGCAACGCTCGGTGATACTCTTTTAACACCTACAAAAATCTATGTCAAAGCAATTCTGAATGCCTTAAACGCCTGTACAATTAAATCAATTTCACATATAACAGGCGGAGGCTTTTATGAAAATATCCCACGCTCTCTTCCTTCTGGTATCTCTGCAAAGATAGAAAAGTCAGCAGTTCAGATCCTTCCTATTTTCGAAGTTATCAAAGGCACAGGAAAGATTCCAGAGCGAGATATGTTCAATACCTTCAATATGGGTGTTGGTATGACAGTCGTTGTTGACAAAAACGACGCTGATAAGGCTATTTCTGCTATTAATACAGCAGGTGAAGAAGCATACATTCTTGGCGAATTAGTTAAAAGCGACGAAGGAGTTATTATTGCATAACAGCTAATTTACTTCTTACTTCTTGCTTCTAAAAGGATAAGTGATAAAATATGAAAAACATCGCAGTATTAGTATCCGGCGGCGGAACTAATCTTCAGGCACTTATAGACGCTCAAAACAACGGAATTATAAAAAACGGAAAAATTGCCTGTGTTATTGCCTCAAAGCCTGACGTTTATGCACTTGAAAGGGCTAAGAAAAACAACATTCCTACAAGGGTTATCCCGAGAAAGGAATATAACAGCGTAGGTGATTATACAAAAGCCGTAACCGACGCCCTTATTGAGATAAAAGCAGATCTTGTCGTTTATGCAGGCTTTATGACCATCTTAGACGAGCAGATAGTTAAGGCGTTTCCAAACCGAATGATAAATGTTCACCCGTCGCTTATCCCCTCATTCTGCGGCAAAGGTTATTACGGTCTTCACGTTCACGAGGAGGTTTTGAAAAAAGGTGTTAAGCTTACAGGCGCTACTATTCACTTTGTAACCGAGGAATGTGACGGTGGTCCTATAATCCTGCAAAAGGCAGTTGAGGTCAGAAACGACGATACTCCTGAAATACTTCAAAGACGAGTTATGGAGGAGGCTGAATGGGTAATACTTCCCCAAGCGGTATCATTGTTCTGCGAAGATAAAATTGTCGTTAAAGACAACAAGGCTTATATTATAGAATAAATAAAAGAAACTAAATATTAGGAGGAAAATATGAAAACAATAGACATTTACGAGGAGCTAAAAAGCAACCCATATCCGGGCAGAGGAATTATTATCGGCAAATCAGCCGATGGAAAGAACGCAGTTACCGCTTATTTTATTATGGGGCGAAGCGTTAACTCAAGAAACAGAGTTTTCACCGAAACTGCTGACGGAATTAAAACAGAGGCTTTCGACCCGTCTCTGCTGACAGACCCTCATCTTATAATATATTCCCCTGTAAGGATTTTAGGAAATAAGACTATTGTGACAAACGGCGACCAGACCGACACCATTTATGAGCTTATGGATAAGCAGCAAACCTTTGAGCAGGCTCTGCGAACACGTGAGTTTGAGGACGACGCACCAAATTATACCCCTCGTATTTCGGGAATTATGCATATTGAAGATGACATCTATAATTATGCAATGTCTATTTTAAAATCAGCAGACGGAAATCCCAAATCTTGTGAGAGATTTACTTATTCGTACACAAATCCGCTTAACGGCGAAGGAAGATTTATTCACACATATATGGGTGACGGCGATCCGCTTCCGAGCTTTGAGGGCGAACCTAAGAAAATTTCTATACCTAATGATATTAAGGAGTTTTCAGATTCGCTTTGGGAAAGTTTGAATGAGGATAACAAGGTTTCTCTTTTTGTCAGGTTTATTGACCTTAAAACCAAAAAGTATGAAACTGTTATTATAAATAAAAATAAGTAATATCAATACATAAAATCGAGAGGAGGAAATGCTCCGCAATATTGGAGCATAAATAAGTAATGAGTGTTGAGATGCAGCTAAAATACGGATGTAATCCTAATCAAAAGCCGTCAAGAGTTTTTATGGCAAACGGAGGTGAGCTTCCGATAACCGTACTGAACGGAAAGCCCGGGTATATCAATCTGCTTGACGCATTCAACGGCTGGCAGCTTGTTAAGGAACTGAAAAAGGCAACGGGTATGTGTGCGGCAACGTCTTTTAAACACGTCTCCCCTGCAGGAGCGGCTGTAGGCAAGCCCCTTTCAGACACGCTTAAAAAAATCTATTGGGTTGACGATTTAGGCGAGCTTTCACCAATGGCTTGCGCTTACGCAAGAGCTAGAGGCGCTGACAGAATGTCCTCATACGGGGATTTTATCGCTCTTTCAGATGAATGTGACGTATGCACTGCAAAGATGATTCAAAGAGAGGTATCAGACGGAATAATTGCTCCGTCATACACAGACGAGGCTCTGGAAATTTTAAAGAGCAAGAGAAAAGGTACTTATAACATCATTCAGATAGATGAAAATTACACTCCCGATCCTATTGAAACAAAGCAGGTTTACGGAGTTACATTTGAGCAAGGCAGAAACGAGCTTGATATAAACACAGCTCTCCTTGAACAGAATATTCCGACTAACAACAAAAACATTCCAGAGGATAAAAAAATTGACTTGCTTATTTCTCTTATTACTCTCAAATATACTCAATCAAACAGTGTTTGTTATGTGAAAGACGGTCAGGCAATAGGTATCGGCGCAGGTCAGCAGTCGAGGATACACTGCACAAGACTCGCTGGCAACAAGGCTGACGTCTGGTGGCTTCGTCAGGCGCCGCAGGTTCTTAACCTTGACTTCAAAGACGACATAAGACGACCGGACAGAGATAACGCTATTGACGTTTATATTTCTGACGAGTATGAGGATGTTTTAGCTGATGGAGTTTGGCAAAACACCTTCAAGACAAAGCCTCCGATATTTACAAGTGAGGAAAAAAAGGCTTGGATCTCCAAGAATACCGACGTATGTCTCGGTTCTGACGCTTTCTTTCCATTCGGCGACAACATAGAACGTGCAAGAAAGAGCGGAGTAGCTTATATTGCCGAACCGGGTGGTTCTATCCGTGACGACAATGTTATCGAAACCTGCAACAAGTACAACATTGCTATGAGCTTTACGGGAATAAGATTGTTTCACCACTGATAAAATGAATATGATAACTTTCAAAAGGAGATAATATAATGAAAATTTTAGTAGTCGGCGGCGGCGGTCGTGAACACGCTATAATTATGAAGCTTTCCGAATCGCCCCGAGTTGAAAAGCTGTATTGCACACCCGGAAACGGCGGCATATCTAAATACGCTGAGTGCTTTGACGTCGGAGCGTGTGACATTGAAGGTGTTGTGGCTCTTGCGAAAAAACTTGCCGTTGATATGGTGGTAGTAGCGCCTGACGATCCTCTTGTTCTCGGTATGGTAGACGCGCTTCAGGCAGAGGGATTTATGACCTTCGGACCCAAGAAAAACGCCGCTATTATTGAAGGCTCTAAGGTGTTTTCAAAAGAGCTTATGAAAAAATATAACATACCGACTGCTGAATATGAGGTGTTTACCGAAAGCCAGAAAGCCATTGACTATATAAAAGCAAAAAACACCTACCCTGCCGTTGTCAAGGCTGACGGTCTTGCTTTGGGTAAGGGCGTTATAATTGCTGAAAACGAGGCTCAGGCTATTGACGCCGTAAACTCAATTATGAACGATAAAATTTTCGGCGAAAGCGGTTCTAAGCTTGTAATTGAGGAATTTCTTACAGGCCCTGAGGTGTCCGTTCTGTCTTTCACCGATGGAAAAACTATTGTTCCTATGATCTCGTCTATGGATCACAAGCGAGCATTAGACGGCGATAAGGGTCTGAACACCGGCGGTATGGGCACTGTCGCTCCTAATCCTTACTACACTGAGGACGTTGCTAAGGAATGTATGGAGAAAATCTTTCTGCCTACCATAAAAGCTATGAACTCCGAAGGCAGAACCTTTGAGGGCTGTTTATATTTCGGACTTATGCTCACTAAAAACGGTCCCAAGGTCATAGAATACAACTGCCGTTTCGGAGATCCTGAAACGCAGGTCGTACTTCCCATGCTTGAAGGCGATTTATGTGAAATATTTGAAGCTGTATACAATCACGAGCTTGACAAGGTTTCAATTGACTGGAAACAAGGCTTTTGCACCTGCGTTGTTATGGCAAGCGGTGGATATCCTAAATCATACAAAAAGGGCATTAAAATATCCGACCTTGATGACAACGGACAAGTTGAGAATGCTTTTGTTTACCACGCGGGAACAAAGTTTGAAGACGGCGTTTTCAAGACAAACGGAGGCAGAGTTCTCGGCGTCACCTGCAATGCTCTGACGCTTCAGGGTGCGCTTGACAAATCATACTCCGCAGTTTCTAAAATCAAGTGGGAAAACGCTCATATCAGAAGCGATATTGGAAAGCGTGCATTAGAGGCACTTGACAGCGATCCGCTTGCTCTTCACTATAAGGACGATATGGAGGATTACATTGAAGAAAACGGCGTTTACCTACGCCAATAACTGCATGGTTGCCAGAACTGCGTGTTTTAAATTTGAAAAATGTAAAAGTTAGTACAACGGCAGGATTATTAATTGATAATGGACAATGGATAATGGATAATTGTCAGAAGCAAGATAAAGCGTTCGGAAAAATTCCGAACGTTTTTGTGTTTTTACGACCCGCAGTTTTGCAAATTATGTTTCATATGATAATTTCCCAAAGGCGGACTGAATTCAACGTCACCGTTGACTGTAAAATACTTAGCAAAGAATATAACTACTAACTCGTACAAAATATAAAAATCCACGTACTATTTAAGTACGTGGACGTAATCGTTACGGCATTATCGGTTCAAACCTGATTCTTATTTTAGGGAGCTTTTCTATTGTCGTATAAGAATTAATGAGACCGTCCTCAATAGATAAATCATTTTCACCGCTTGCAGGCGGAGCAAAGATTTTGAGTGTCAAATCGCATGGCTTATCCAATGGCTTTTCATAAAAAGCGCTCATCATATCTATAGTCTTAGCCTCAGGAGACTTGTAAAACCACTTTCCGTTTATCTCAAACATAAGATTTGAATTATCGTCATCGTCAAAAACAAGCTCGCAGAAATGCGGATTTTTTTCAAAATGCAAAGGTATTGCAATTCCGTCTGCGTCCTCAGAGCCTCCCCAGCGTAAAGTGCAAGGAAGCGAAAGCTCATTGCCCTGAACCATTTCAGGATAGAAATAATCATCATGTATGATTTCCTTGTAAGTCTGCATACAAGGCTGTTCAATACCTACATCTACATTGTTAGGGTCCTCTATCTCCAATCCCAAACGTCCTCTGTCACGGAATTGATAGAAGGTAAATCCGCTGAACCACGTAGCGTTTTCTCTTTTCAGCCTGTCGCAGAACTCCTTGATCATTGTTGCCTGGTCGTAAGGTCCGGTAACGTCTCCATCTGAATTAAATTCGCTCATAACCATTGGCTTATCAACGCCGCCGTTTAAGTATTTGAACCTCTCAAATGACATCTTAGTAAGGTCATATGTAGCGTCAACAGTGTCCCTCTTGTGGGTATTTCCGCCCTTTTCGGCAACGTCATAAGGCCAGCCCCAGTGAAGCGCCATATACTTGTCCACCGACCATACATCTGTTTCCTTAACAGCCTGTTTGAACTCAGCCTCTTTTTCCATTTCCGCCTTGTTAGGGTCTTCTATTCCGCCTATGCAGAGAATAGTCTGAACATTCGGAGCGTGCTCTTTCAAAATCCTGTTGAATCTGCAATAGAAATCGGCAACCTCCTGATATGTGCATCTCTTGTTAAAGCTGAACCAGTTTCCGGTAGCCTCGTGATTGATTCTCAGAAACATTCTTCCAAACGGCTTTAAATCCTCAGCTATTGCAATCAGATGCTCGTCTGTAACATTAGGGTCTATTGTAAGCGTCAATGTTACGTCCTGACCGTGTCGGCGAACGTCTCTCATACAAGTGAAAGGCTCGTCGTCGGTTGTTCCGCCCAGACCGCCCTTGTATGTAAAATAATCGTCATACGGATAGTCCCATTGGAATGAAACATCAGCATCCTTCATAACCTCTGAAATTCTGCCCGGCCACTCCTTGTCAAACGGATAATAGCAGTACATCAAGCTGATGCTTCTGTGAGGTCTGCCGAGCCTGTTTAGAATATAATCCTGATTTACATACTCTCCTCTTTCAGAGCCATCTCCCAAATCGACAGCGCATTTTGCCTTTCCCATATGAATTGAATAGATTTTGATTTCGTCCATTAGATTACCTCCGATTTTTATTATAAATAACATTATTTATTCTGTCAATAATGTTAGCAATTTCTTTAAATACCTTGTCGCTCTGATCCGTTTCAGGATATTGATTTGTAAAAATGCAAAGCACAAACGGCGACTCAGCATATACTATAGCGCAGTCGTGATACTGCCTTTCTGTCCAGTCAGAACCGTACTTTTGCGACACCTTATATTTATGGTCAAGAGCCTTGCCTATCTGCCTGTTTACATCGGTGTCAGTCATAAGCGTGGTAAGCCACTCGCCTCTATCGGTCTGCTCACTGTATTTATAGATTTCCTTGTAGCATTTGAGCATATCAGCACTTGTACAGTATGTAAAAATCCACGACTCGCCAAGCGAATAATTCGCACCCATAGAATACAAATCGCTGTTAAATTGTTTGTATCCGAAGTGCTTTACAAGATTGTAATAAGCAGTGTTGTCACTTCGCTGAATAGTGTATTTTATAAGCTTTCTTGCGGTAAATTCTGTACCCATTTTTGCCTGCGCAGTAAGACCGTTGTCACCCGACCAATTAACGGTTTTAGTAACTTTTTCATTAAGGTCTATTCCCGATTTCAACAAAGACGCAACAAAAGGCGTTTTTATTGTACTGCAGGTTGCAAATCTGCTTGTATCATTATAGCTTATTGACGCTCCTGTATCCATATTTTCATAGCTGAACGCCATATTAAAATCAGCATTTGTAATGACATTTTGCAGCTCGTCAAGATAATTATAAAAATCCTGTATACTCGTTACCTTTTTAAAGCCCTGCATTTTAAAGCTGTAACCGCTTAAGTTATTTAGATCAACATTTGTCGGATTAAATTCTCTTGTTCCTGTTGTTGTAGTGGTAGTAGTAGTTTTACTTTTCTTTATTTTTTTTGTTTCACCTGTTTTCTTATTATTGCGAGCAACCGTCTCCGTTTCTGATGAAACAGAAGTATTTCTTGATTTATTATCGTCTTGCTTTTTATCACATCCAAATAATGTAATGCTCATTAAAAACACAAGAAAAAAACACATCAATCGGAATTTCATCAAACTTTTCCTCGCTTCTATTAAAATATATCCCTTAAGTCCCTTAACGTATTACTACAGATGAGCATATTCCTGCTCCGAAATTCCTGCTTTTTACAATTACGGTTATCTCCCTTTCGCCGCTAAAGCCCCTTAAATCAGCGTCAAGCTGACAAGGCCATTCGTTATCACACTCCGCAAGCTTTATACCATTTATATAAACCTCGCATATTCCCCATATGCTGTTAAAATGCAAAACAGGTTTCTTTCCGTTTATCTCAGACGGTATATTCACCTTTGTTCTGTAAAGAGCATATTTTCCCTCATTGTTTGAAAACTTCTCCTGAGCGCCGTTTTCAACGCTTACAGGCTCAAGCGAGTTCATATCTGAAACAGCAAACACAACTTCCGGGTCGGGCTTTTCATCCAAAAGCTCAGCCGATATTTTCCAACCGCTTACATAAAGCTCTTTAATACTTTCAACACAAGGAGTACCCTTTCGTTCCAAAACAGTTATGTCGTCGCAAACAACATTCATTATATCAGCAGACGCTTTCAATGTCAAGGATTTTTCACCCTCATTAAGCCTTACAATAGCCTGACAGCATCCATTGAACAAAGACCGTTTATTCGACGTAAATTCCTCGTGACAGTTGGGGTTTCCGTTTGCCATTCCGAGAATTGTTCCGCCCTCTGCTGAAAACTCTATTTCAAAATCAGCGTCGGGAACAAATTCACCGTTTTTGTCAACGGCAAATATGTCTACCGGTATTGCATCGCTTCCGTCGTTATACATATAATTTCGGTATGGTTTTATAAGTAAGTCGCTTGCTTCTCCTGATGTGTTCTTAACATCAACAGCCGCGACCTTATTGCCGTTATAACCTACAAGCTTTAATTCTCCGCTTTCAAACGGAACATTCCAAATAGCCTGTTTTAGCTTATCAATCGGCTTTTTGCCCTTTGACTTTCCGTTTACAAAAAGCTCTGCCTCTTCGCAGTTTGTCATTGACATAACCTTGATAATACTGCCCTCTTTGCCCTGCCAGTTCCAATGCGGAGCGACATGGCATACAGGCTTATCTGAGAATATTGCTTTAGCAAGATAATAAGCGTCCTTAGGAAAACCGCAGGTATCCATCATACCGAAAAAGCTGGAAACAGACGGCCACTCATACGGTGTAGGCTCTCCTAAATAGTCAAACCCCGTCCACATAAACGCACCGCTTACAAAATCGCGGTTAAGCACATATTCCCACGTTTCACGAATAGTGTTTCCCCAATCTGACGCCTCTTCGTCAAAGCTTGCAATCATATGAGCCTCGTCATCGGTTTTATAACAGCCTCTTACAGAAAATGCAGAAGTCGTTTCACTTCCAACAATAGGAATTCGAGGATACTTCTCGTGAAAAGCATCATAACTTTGAGGCTGATAGTTCACTCCGCAGACATCAAAAACACTTCCCGCACCGTTGCTTTCCAAAATTCCACCGTGCATTGCGCCCGTAACATATCTTGTATCGTCCAGTTTTCTTATCTCTATTTTCATACGCTCGGTCATTTTTCTGCCCTCAAGAGCAGACTGCAAAAACTCCTCATTGCAGACAGAATACATTATTACCGAAGGATGATTTCTGTCTCGGCGCACCATTGTTCTTAAATTCTCAAGATTTTCATCGCTTGTCTCAAAAACTCGGTTTTCGTCCATAACCAACATTCCCAGTCTGTCACAAGCATCAAGAAGCTCGCTTGACGGCATACCGTGTGCACATCTGTATGCGTTAGAGCCCATCTCCTTCAATCTCTTGATTCGATACTCGTTTATGCTGTCGGGTACTGCAACACCTATTCCGCCGTGATCCTGATGATTGCAGGTCCCGAACAGCTTTAACGGCTTATCATTTAGGAAAAATCCTCTATCTGCATCAAACTTTATTGTTCTAAAGCCGAACAATGTTTCACATTCATCAACCTGTTCGCCGTTTATGTAAACTATAGACACTGCCTTATACAAATTCGGAGAATCAACATCCCAGAGCTTTGGTTCTTTGACAGAAATATTCTGCAAGAATTCTCTCTTTGAATACTCATACACTGTCATATCTGTTGTTCCGGCAGCAACAGCGCCGCCTATGATTTTAAGCTCACTGTCAAGCTCGTATATCTTTGTTTCAAGTGAAACGACCTCATTAGTATAATAGCCGTTATTTATAACAGTTTCTATTTCGATATTCCAATTAGTATCGGACAGCTTTTTAGGATTCACAAACACGCCGTATTTATCAATATTCACCTTATTTTTTACATTCAGCCAGGCATGACGGTAAATTCCCGCGCCCTCATACCACCAGCCTTCCCACTCGTCTGCATCTACAAAAACGGCAATAATATTAGGCGCACCACCAAAAATAGCCCTATCGGTTATATCTACACTAAACGGCACATATCCTGTGAAACTCCTCTTTAAAATTGAGCCGTTAAAATATACTACTGCGTTCTTTTCAATGCCGTCAAAATCAATGGTTATCTGCTTACCCTCATAATCAGAATCAAGTGCAAACGCCTTTCTGTACCAAGCCTTGCCCTTTGGCTTATACCCCCACGAAGGTGAGCCGGACTTATCAAACTCACGCTTTATTGACCAGTCATGAGGAAGGTCGACAACCTCCCAGTCTCTTGCGTCAAAATCGCTTTGAGGCACTCCCTTTGCAGAACCTGCCTTTGATGTGTTATAAATACTTCCGTGGTCAACGCCGATTTCAGGTTTTATATCGCCCAAGTGAAATGACCAGCCCTTATCCAGAGATTTAACAATTCTCTTTTTAATCATTTTTCTGACCTCAATCCACAATAAATACTATATTTATATAAACACAATATTAAGGCAAAGTCAAGGGAAAATTAATTTATAGCAGAAATTTTTGACTTTTTCTCATTCCTAAGATTTTTGAAAAACTCCTTAATAATATCTGAACTTTCTTCAGACAAAACTCCACTCTCAATCTCAGGACAATGATTAAACCTTCCGTCAAACAGATTTACAGTAGACCCAACTGCCCCGAACCTTGGGTCAAAAGTCCCGAAGTAAACCTTTTCTATACGGCTGTTTATTATCGCCCCTGCGCACATTGCACAAGGCTCCAGTGTAACATACATATCACAGTCTATGAGCCGCCAGCCGCCGAGATTTTTGCTTGCCTCATTAATAGCTATTATCTCAGCGTGAGCAAGAGGAGATTTATTCGTTTCACGGCGGTTATAGCCCTCGCCGATAATTTCCCCAGTGTGTTTTTTTACAACAACCGCACCAACAGGAACCTCACCGATCTCTGCCGCCTTAGATGCAAGCTCTAAAGCTCTTTGCATATAACTTTGGTTGCTTTTATCCATTTGATTTCTCCAATAAATTCATTTACTTCATTGTACCATATAAAATAAAAGCTGTAAACAAAAAACCACCGGAAAGCCTCCGATGGTTTTTTTACATTTATACGTTAATTACTTTTCGATAGATGTAACAACGCCTGAACCTACTGTTCTGCCGCCCTCACGGATAGCAAAACGAAGTCCTTCTTCGATAGCGATAGGAGTAATAAGCTCAACGCCGATCTCTACGTTATCGCCAGGCATACACATTTCCTTGTCAGCAGGAAGTGTGATAACGCCGGTAACGTCAGTTGTTCTGAAATAGAACTGAGGTCTATAGTTGTTAAAGAAAGGTGTGTGACGTCCGCCCTCGTCCTTCTTTAAAACGTAAACCTGTCCCTTAAACTTTGTCTCCGGATGGATTGAGTTAGGTGCGCAGAGAACCTGACCTCTTTCGATGTCTTCTCTCTGAACTCCACGGAGAAGAGCGCCAATGTTATCTCCAGCCTCAGCATAGTCAAGAATCTTTCTGAACATCTCGATACCTGTTACAACTGTCTTAGCTCTTTCCTCTGTCAAACCGATGATCTCTACCTCGTCACCAGTTGTGAGCCTTCCTCTTTCTACTCTACCTGTAGCAACTGTTCCACGTCCTGTGATTGTGAAAACGTCCTCAACAGGCATCAGGAACGGTTGGTCAGAAGCTCTCTCAGGAGTTGGGATATACTCGTCAACTGCGTCCATAAGCTCAAGAATAGGAGCGTATGCAGGATCATTAATATCGTCTGGAGCCTCTAAAGCTTTAAGAGCTGAACCCTTGATGATTGGAATATCATCACCTGGGAATTCATACTCGTTAAGAGTTTCTCTGATGTCCATTTCAACTAATTCAAGAAGCTCTGGGTCGTCAACCTGGTCAGCCTTGTTCATAAATACTACGATATAAGGTACTCCAACCTGACGAGCAAGAAGCAAATGCTCTTTTGTCTGAGCCATAGGACCGTCTGATGAAGCTACAACAAGGATAGCTCCGTCCATCTGAGCAGCACCTGTGATCATGTTCTTTACATAGTCAGCGTGTCCAGGGCAGTCAACGTGTGCATAGTGACGCTTATCAGTCTCATACTCAACGTGTGCTGTGTTGATTGTAATTCCACGCTCTCTCTCCTCAGGCGCACCGTCGATCTTATCATAAGCCTCGAACTGTGCAAGACCCTTTAAATGAAGAGCCTTTGTGATTGCTGCTGTTAAAGTTGTTTTACCATGGTCAACGTGGCCGATAGTACCAATGTTGACATGGGGTTTTGTTCTTTCAAATTTTTCCTTTGCCATTGGATTTTCCTCCCTTTAAATTAAAAATATTTTTTACTTATTAAAGTTATAAAAGTATTATACCCTACTTCTCCAAGAATTTCAAGTCTTTTTACGTATTTTTTTATCTAATTACAAAATTTAGTCGTTATTCTTGTTTCTGTTTGACATAATCTTTTCAGCAATTGATTTCGGAACCTCAATATAACTGTCAGGCTCCATTGAATATTGTCCGCGTCCCTGAGTTCTTGAACGCAGCTCGTTTGAATATCCAAACATTTCAGAAAGCGGTACCAAAGCGTTTATCTGCTGTGCGCCGGGTCTTGCTTCCATACCCTGAATCTGTCCACGGCGTGAGTTCAAATCTCCGATAACGTCTCCCATATACTCTTCAGGTACTATAACTACAACTTTCATTATAGGCTCAAGAATAACAGGGTCAGCTTTCTTCATAGCCTCTTTAAACGCCATAGAACCAGCAATCTTAAATGCCATTTCAGACGAGTCGACTTCGTGGTATGAACCGTCGTAAAGAGTTACTTTTACGTCAACTACCGGATAGCCTGCTAATACACCGCTTTGCATTGCGCCCTGAATACCGGCGTCAACAGCAGGAATGTATTCCTTAGGAATAGCTCCTCCGACGATCTTGTTAATAAATTCATAGCCTTTGCCTGATACGTTAGGCTCAACAAGAATCTTAACGTGTCCGTATTGACCTTTACCGCCTGATTGTCTTGCATACTTGTGGTCGACATCAGCGTTTGTTCTGATAGTTTCCTTGTAAGCAACCTGAGGCGCGCCTACATTAGCCTCTACCTTAAACTCACGAAGCAAACGGTCAACAATGATTTCTAGGTGAAGCTCACCCATTCCTGAAATGATAGTCTGTCCTGTTTCCTCATCAGTGTGAGTTCTGAAAGTCGGGTCTTCCTCAGCGAGCTTTGACAATGCAATACCCATCTTTTCCTGTCCTGCCTTTGTTTTTGGCTCGATAGCCAAATCAATAACAGGGTCAGGGAATTCCATTGACTCAAGAATAATAGGGTGCTTTTCGTCACACAGTGTGTCACCTGTACCCGTATTCTTCAAACCAACGGCTGCTGCGATATCGCCCGCATATACCTGATCTATATCTTTTCTGTTGTTTGAGTGCATTTGAAGAATTCTACCGATTCTCTCGTTGTCGTCTTTAGAAGCGTTATATACGGTCGAACCCTTTTCAAGAACTCCCGAATATACTCTGAAGAAACAGAGCTTTCCAACAAACGGGTCGGTAGCTATCTTAAATGCCAATGCAGCGAATGGCTCTTCATCTGATGAAGGTCTTTCTTCCTCTGCGTCTGTATCAGGGTTTACACCCTTGATTGCGGGTACGTCAAGCGGCGACGGCATATAATCTACAATAGCGTCGAGAAGCTTCTGTACGCCCTTATTTCTGTATGAAGTACCGCATACTACAGGAACCATATGGTTTGCAAGAGTAGCCTTTCTGATGCAGAGCTTTATCTCGTCAATCGTAAGCTCCTCACCGTCTAAATACTTCATCATTATCTCTTCATCCTGCTCTGCAACGTGCTCGATCATATCATCGTGATATTGCTGAGCCTTTTCCTTCAAATCCTCAGGAATTTCCTCAACTCTGATATCTTTTCCAAGATCATCATAATAAACATACGCTTTCATTTCAAGAAGGTCGATAACTCCCTTGAATGTGTCCTCAGCGCCGATAGGAAGCTGTATTGGAACTGCGTTTGTTTTAAGTCTTGTTTTAAGCATATCAACTACGTTGTAAAAGTCTGCTCCCATGATATCCATTTTGTTTACGTATACCATACGTGGAACATGATATTTGTCTGCTTGTCTCCAAACTGTTTCAGTTTGCGGCTCAACTCCGCCCTTTGCACATAGAACTGTTACAGATCCGTCAAGAACTCTAAGCGAACGCTCAACCTCAACTGTAAAGTCAACGTGTCCGGGGGTGTCTATAATATTGATTCTGTGCTTTTTCCAGAATGCAGTAGTTGCAGCCGAAGTAATTGTGATACCTCTTTCCTGCTCCTGCTCCATCCAGTCCATAGTAGCGGCGCCCTCGTGAACCTCACCTATCTTATGGTTAATACCTGTATAAAATAGGATACGCTCAGTTGTGGTGGTTTTACCAGCATCAATATGAGCCATAATACCAATATTTCTGGTATCTTGTAATGAACAATCTCTTGCCATAAAATCCTCCTATTAATATTACCAACGATAGTGAGCGAAAGCCTTGTTTGCTTCTGCCATCTTATGAGTATCGTCTTTTTTCTTGCAGGCTCCGCCAATGCCGTTTACAGCGTCCATAATTTCTGCTGCAAGCTTTTCTTTCATAGTTTTTTCATGTCTTGCTCTTGCATAAGTGGTAAGCCATCTCAGTCCCAACGTCTGACGTCTCTCAGGACGTACCTCCATAGGTACCTGATATGTCGAACCGCCGACACGGCGAGCCTTAACCTCGAGACTTGGCATAATGTTTTCCATTGCCTGTTCAAAAGCCTCTAACGCCGGCTTTCCTGTTTTTTCTTCTACAATTTCAAAAGCTCCGTATACAATCTTCTGTGCAACACCCTTCTTACCGTCCAGCATTACGTTGTTGATAAGACGTGTTACCAGCTTTGATTTGTATATCGGGTCTTGCAAAACGTCTCTTTTTGCAACTTTACCTCTTCTTGGCACTAGAATTCCCTCCTTCATAAAATGATATCATAGGTACTCGCTCTGCGGCCTTGACCGCAGCCCCGTCAGTCCAATGCAGAGGTACTATATATATATAATACTCCACATCAACTGTGGTTATTGAGTTCTACCTTAATTTTTCGGGCTTTTTTACTATTTGCCCTTTGGTCTTTTTGCGCCGTACTTTGAACGGGCTTGCATTCTGCCTGTAACGCCCTGAGCGTCTAGCGTTCCTCTGATGATGTGGTAACGCACACCAGGGAGGTCTTTAACTCTTCCGCCTCTTATCATTACAACGCTGTGCTCTTGAAGGTTGTGTCCAACACCAGGAATATATGCAGTAACTTCCTGACCGTTTGTAAGCTTTACTCTGGCGATCTTTCTCATAGCCGAGTTAGGTTTTTTAGGCGTAGCAGTTTTAACTGCTGTACAAACTCCGCGCTTTTGCGGACAGCTCTGGTCAATTACAGCTTTCTTCTGAGCGTTAAAACCCTTTTGAAGAGCAGGCGCAGTCGACTTTGACGTAGACATTTTTCTTCCGCTTCTAACCAACTGGTTAAACGTAGGCATAATCTCTCTCCTTTCCTAAAATCTTCCGCAGACCATACGAGGTCA
Source organism: uncultured Clostridia bacterium (assembly GCA_947630825.1). Classification (GTDB taxonomy): domain Bacteria; phylum Bacillota; class Clostridia; order Oscillospirales; family Ruminococcaceae; genus UMGS1601. The sequence continues at coordinate 110,028 of CANRJA010000003.1, forward strand.
GCATAAGAAACATTATATACTTAATAAATTCATTTGTCAAGCATTTATATAGAAAAATGATAATAATTTCTACGAATTTAGCTATTGCTTGTTTTTTCTTTGCTTCTTGCGTTATTATATTCTTTACTTCTTTCTTGGCTAATGGTTTATAGTATTTTCACTATACCATATTTTGAAGTTACTTCTTTTTTATTATACAAACAAAAGAACAGCCCTTTAAAAGAGCTGTTCTGAAATTTTTATCAGACGGTTGTCGCAGACTGTTCAGGAATTGTTGTATTGGCAATCTGAACATTGTTATAGATGTCCATACCCGTTCCGGCAGGAATGAGCTTACCGATAATAACATTTTCCTTAAGTCCGACAAGATGGTCGCTCTTTCCGCGAATAGCTGCGTCTGTAAGTGCTCTTGTAGTTTCCTGGAATGAAGCGGCAGACAAGAAGCTGTTTGAATTTGACGAAGCCTTTGTAATACCCTGCAAAACTGGAATAGTGGTAATAAGTTTTGCATTTATATCGCCTGCGTCAATTTCGCTTTGAATTTCCCTGTTGATTGCCGCAATTTCATTAGCGTCAACCAATGCGCCAGGAAGTAGATAACTGCTTCCCGGGTCGTCTACCTTGACCTTTCTCATCATTTGACGAACAATAACCTCAATGTGCTTATCGTTGATATCAACACCCTGCAAGCGGTAAACCTTTTGAACCTCGGTAATAATGTAGTTCTGAACCGCTTCAACGCCGTTGACAGCGAGAATATCATTCGGATTTATCGAACCCTCAGTCAGAGGTTCTCCTGCCTTTACTCTATCGCCCTCGCGAACCTTTATCTTATAACCGTAAGGAATTGTATAGCTTTCCTGCTCAGGATTATTGATATCATCATTTGTAACGACAATTTGCTTTGTCTTTTTAACTTCCTCAATACGAACTGTTCCGTCAACACCTGCGATAATAGCCGCTCCCTTTGGCTTTCTCGACTCAAACAGCTCCTCAACTCTAGGAAGACCCTGAGTTATATCCTCAGCCGAAGCGATACCTCCGGTATGGAAGGTTCTCATTGTAAGCTGAGTACCCGGCTCGCCAATTGACTGTGCAGAGATAATTCCCACAGCCTCACCGACAGAGGCAAGGTTTCCGCTAGCAAGGTTAGAGCCGTAGCATTTAGCGCAAACTCCATGCTCTGATTGGCAGCGTAGTACCGAACGGATCTGTATCTTCTCGATTTTATTTTCCTTCATATAATCGGCAACTCTTACAGCGTCGCTTTCATTCATAAGTTTATTGTTAGAAATGATGACCTCGCCTGTTTTCTTATCAATTAGATCTTCAACAAGAAAACGTCCGACAAGTCTTTCATACAAAGGCTCGATTATCTCGTTTCCGTTTCTTATTTCAAATACCTCTATGCCGTGAGTTGTACCGCAGTCCTCCTCGTGGATAATTACATCCTGCGAAACGTCGACAAGTCTTCTTGTAAGATAACCCGAGTCAGCCGTTCTTAGGGCAGTATCGGCAAGTCCCTTTCTAGCGCCACGAGAGGAAATGAAATATTCAAGAATATTAAGTCCCTCACGATAGTTGGCACGAATAGGCATCTCGATAGTCGAACCCGACGTGTTGGCGATAAGACCTCTCATACCTGCAAGCTGCCTTATCTGGTTTATACTACCACGCGCTCCCGAATCAGCCATCATATTGATTGGGTTGTAAGGGTCTAAGCCGTTTTTAAGAGCGTCTGTTACCTCGTCAGTCGCGTTGTTCCAAATCTCAATAAACTTCTTAGACTTTTCTTCTCTTGAGATATAACCTCTCTTATACTGAATATCGACTTTATTGACAAGCTCATCGGCTTTTTCGATAATATCCTTTTTAGCCTCAGGAATTTCAGCGTCGCAGACAGCAACAGTAATTGCCGCCTTCGTTGAATACTTATATCCTGTAGCCTTGATTTTATCCAAAACCTCGCTGGTAGTTGTCGTGCCGTGAATTTTTATACATCTTTCAATAATATCAGAAAGCTGTTTCTTCTTAACAAGGAATGAAACCTCTAAGTCAAACTGATTATCAGAGTTTGTTCTGTCAACATAACCCAAATCCTGAGGAATGTTTTCATTGAAGATAAGTCTACCTACAGTGGCATCAATAATTCTTGAAACCTGGCTATCGCCCATCTGCCTTGTTACCTTTACCTTGATAGCGGCGTGCAGCGATACAACTCCTGCGTCATAAGCCATAAGCGCTTCTTCAACGTCCCTGAATACCTTGCCTTCTCCCTTTTCACCCTTTTTCAAAAGAGTTAGATAATAAGAACCAAGCAACATATCCTGTGTAGGAATAGCAACAGGACGTCCGTCTGAGGGCTTTAACAGGTTGTTTGCGGCAAGCATAAGAAAACGTGCTTCTGTCTGGGCCTCTGCTGACAAAGGAACGTGAACAGCCATTTGGTCTCCGTCGAAGTCAGCGTTATACGCCGTACATACAAGCGGGTGAAGCTTTAACGCTCTGCCCTCTACTAAAACAGGCTCGAATGCCTGGATACCCAGTCTGTGAAGCGTAGGCGCACGGTTCAAAAGTACAGGGTGTCCCTGAATGACCTCTTCAAGTGCGTCCCAAACCTCAGGTCTTGCCTTATCAACCATTTTCTTAGCAGATTTAATATTAATAGACGGATTTGTATCCACAAGCCTTTTCATAACAAACGGCTTGAAAAGCTCTAAAGCCATTTCCTTAGGAAGTCCGCACTGATACATTTTCAACTCAGGTCCTACAACGATAACCGAACGTCCCGAATAGTCAACACGCTTACCGAGCAGGTTTTGACGGAAACGTCCCTGCTTACCCTTAAGCATATCCGAAAGAGATTTGAACGCCCTGTTGTTTGGTCCGGTAACAGGTCTGCCGTGTCTGCCGTTATCTATTAGTGCGTCAACAGCCTCCTGAAGCATTCTCTTTTCATTTCTTATAATAATGTCAGGAGCCTGAAGCTCTAACATTCTCTGCAAACGATTGTTTCGATTTATAACCCTTCTGTACAAATCGTTCAAATCGGAGGTTGCATATCTTCCTCCGTCGAGCATAACCATAGGTCTAAGCTCCGGCGGAATAACAGGTACTACGTCTAGGATCATCCACTCAGGACGGTTGCCTGAGGTTCTGAAAGCCTCTACGATCTCAAGCCTCTTTAACAGTTTGATTCTCTTCTGCCCTGACGGAAGCCCGTCAAGCTCTGATTTAAGCTCGTTAGAAAGCTGATCCAAATCTATCTGACACAAAAGCTCTTTTACAGCTTCAGCGCCCATTCCCGCCTTAAATTTGTCCTCATACTTCTCTCTCATTTCCATATAATCTTTTTCAGAGAGAAGCTGACATCTTTCAAGCTCGGTATCGCCCGGATCAATTACTATATATTTTGTAAAATACAAAACCTCTTCCAAACGCTTTTGAGAAATCTCAAGCATTTGACCGATTCGTGACGGCGTACCTTTAAAATACCATATATGCGACACCGGAGCGGCAAGCTCAATGTGACCCATTCTCTCACGTCTTACCTTAGCGCGGGTGACCTCAACGCCGCAGCGCTCGCAAACCTTGCCTTTAAAACGAATCTTTTTATACTTTCCGCAGTGACATTCCCAGTCCTTTGAAGGACCAAAGATTTTTTCACAGAAAAGTCCGTCTCTCTCAGGCTTTTGTGTTCTGTAATTTATCGTTTCAGGTCTTGTAACAACACCATATGACCATTCTCTGATTTTCTCAGGTGACGCAAGACCGATTTTTATTGAATCAAAAGTATTAAATTCCAATATTCGACCCTTCTTCCTTTAGTTTAAGCATTTTGGAAATATACGTTTACTCTTCGCTAATACCGTCCGGAACATCTTCCTGCTCAAAATTCTGCTCATAATCTTCCTCGGCATTATCTTCGGCATCTTCATTAATTTCATCATCAAAGAAATCCGACTCATCATCTAATAAATTATCTAAATCATCATCTGACTCTTCTTCATCGTCATCTTCTTCATCAATGTCAATGCTCTCTATATTTCCTCCGCCGTCTTCTGCGAAGAATCCTTCGCTTAGGTCATCTTCCTCTAAAGACATCTGAATGTCGTCGTCAATAGTTGTTTTAGGAGCCGCATCTTCGTCCTCAAGCGACTGTTTTAAGTCAATTTCCTCTCCGGCAGAATCCAATACTCTGACGTCAAGAGAAAGCGACTGAAGCTCTTTTACAAGAACCTTAAACGACTCAGGTATTCCGGGATTAGGAACATTCTGTCCCTTAACAATCGACTCATAAGTCTTTACACGTCCAACAGTATCATCGGATTTAACGGTTAGTATCTCCTGAAGAGTGTATGCCGCACCGTAGGCTTCAAGCGCCCAAACCTCCATCTCTCCGAATCTCTGTCCGCCGAACTGCGCTTTACCTCCGAGAGGCTGCTGCGTAACAAGCGAATAAGGACCGACTGAACGTGCGTGAATTTTGTCGTCTACCAGATGGTGTAATTTAAGATAATACATATATCCCACAGTAACACGGTTATCAAACTTTTCGCCGGTTCTTCCGTCGTAAAGAGTTACTTTTCCGTCCTCTGCCATACCTGCTTCCTTAAAGCACTCTCTGATATCCTCCTCGTGCGCTCCGTCGAAAACAGGGGTCATGATCTTCCAGCCAAGCTTCTTAGCAGCCATACCCAGATGAACCTCAAGCACCTGTCCGATGTTCATACGGGAAGGTACGCCAAGCGGGTTCAATACTATATCAAGTGGCGTTCCGTCCTCTAAGAACGGCATATCCTCCTGAGGAAGAATTCTCGAAACAACACCCTTGTTTCCGTGACGTCCTGCCATCTTATCCCCGACGCTTATCTTTCTCTTTTGAGCAATATAGCATCTTACTAGTTTATTAACTCCGGGAGAAAGCTCGTCGCAGTTTTCTCTGGTAAACACTTTAACATCAATGATAACTCCCGATTCGCCGTGAGGAACTTTAAGAGAATTGTCTCTAACCTCTCTTGCCTTCTCACCGAAAATAGCTCGGAGAAGTCTTTCCTCGGCAGTAAGCTCTGTCTCGCCCTTAGGCGTAACTTTGCCTACAAGAATATCTCCCGACCTAACCTCTGCTCCGATTCTAATAATACCGTCCTCGTCTAAATCTTTAAGCGAATCCTCACCTACATTAGGGATATCTCTTGTGATTTCCTCAGGTCCGAGCTTTGTATCTCTTGCTTCTATTTCGTATTCTTCAATGTGAATAGAAGTGTATTTATCGTCTTTAACAAGGTTTTCATTCAGAAGTACAGCGTCCTCGTAATTATAACCTTCCCATGTCATAAAGCCTATCAAAGCGTTCTTTCCTAAAGAAATCTCGCCGTTTGAAGTTGCAGGACCGTCGGCAATTACCTGACCCTTTTCAATCTTCTCTCCCTTTTCAACGATAGGTCTTTGGTTTGTGCAGGTTCCTGCGTTTGAACGCTTGAACTTAGTAAGCGTATACTTTCTGACATTTCCGCCTTCCTCACGAACAACTATTTCATCTGCCGATACGCTCCTAACAACGCCGTCTGCTTTAGCGACAATGGCAACGCCTGAGTCGACGCAAGCCTTATACTCCATACCTGTTCCTACGATAGGAGCTTCGGTTTTCAGCAGAGGTACAGCCTGACGCTGCATATTAGAGCCCATAAGCGCACGGTTAGCGTCGTCGTTCTCCAAGAATGGTATCATTGCCGTAGCAACAGAAACGACCATCTTAGGAGAAACGTCCATATAGTCTACTTCTTCTCTGTCAAACTCAGAAATTTGATCGCGGTAACGTCCATTTACCTTTGCTCTTGCAAATTTTCCGTCCTCGGTAAGCGGTTCGTTAGCCTGCGCAACAATATAATTATCCTCGACGTCGGCTGTCATATATACTACTTCATCAGTAACAACGCCTGTCTCCTTGTCAACCTTGCGGTAAGGAGCCTCGATAAAACCGTATTCGTTTATTCTTGCAAAAGAAGCAAGGTACGAAATAAGTCCGATATTCGGTCCTTCAGGCGTCTCGATAGGACACATTCTTCCGTAGTGCGAATAGTGAACGTCACGAACCTCAAATCCGGCTCTGTCACGGGACAGACCGCCGGGACCGAGCGCAGAAAGTCTTCTCTTATGAGTAAGCTCAGCAAGCGGATTGTTCTGATCCATAAACTGCGACAAAGGTGATGAGCCAAAGAACTCTTTTATAGCCGCCGTTACAGGTCTTATATTTATAAGCGCAGCGGGAGTTACAACCTCTAGATCCTGAGACTGAATATTCATTCTCTCGCGGACAACTCTTTCCATTCTTGTAAAACCAATTCTAAACTGGTTTTGCAAAAGCTCTCCTACGCTTCTTATTCTTCTGTTGCCAAGGTGGTCAATATCGTCAACTGTTCCGACACCTTCGCACAGGTTCAAAAAGTATGAAATTGTTGCAATGATATCGTCATAAGTTATATTTTTGGAAACAAGCTCGTCAACACGTTTTTTGATGTTGTCTTTAAGCTCATCTTCAGTTTCAGATGTCTCAAGAATACTTTTTAAGACATCAAAGCAGACCAATTCGTTTATTCCCAATTCTTCAACGTCAAAGTCAACATAACCTTTAATGTCAACCATTCCGTTTCCTATAATCTTGACTTCTTTTTCCTCAACCTTATTGACTACTTCACCTTCAAAGTTTACGATTTCTTTAACTTCGACATTGACAAAAGCTTCCTTTACGCCTGCCTGCTGAATTTCCTCAGCCTTTTTATAGTCAACAAGCTCACCGGCATCTGCCATTATTTCACCTGTCATAGGATTTACAACAGGCTGTGACAAAGTATGCCCTGCAAGTCTTGAAGCAAGACCAAGTTTGTTGTTAAATTTATATCTTCCAAACCTAGCTAAGTCATATCTCTTAGGGTCAAAGAATAAATTGTATAAATGAGAAACCGCACTGTCAACTGTAGGAGGCTCTCCCGGACGTAGCTTTCTGTAAACCTCGAGCAAAGCCTCATCTCTGCTGACAGTCTGATCCTTCTGCTCTATTGTCTGGACCAATCTCTCATCTCTGCCGAAGGTTTTATATATATCATCATTTTTTCCAATACCTAATGCTCTTATAAAAGTGGTAATTGGAATTTTCCTGTTTTTATCAATTCTTACATATACAACGTCATTTGAATCCATTTCATATTCAAGCCATGCACCGCGGCTGGGAATAACAGTAGACTTAAACAAATCCTTGCCTGTCTTGTCCTTATCGCACGCAAAGTACACTCCAGGCGAACGCACAAGCTGCGATACTATAACACGCTCAGCCCCGTTGATTACAAATGTTCCGCTGTCGGTCATCAAAGGAAAGTCTCCCATAAAGACTTCGCTCTCTTTGATTTCACCTGTTTCTGTATTGTTTAGCCTTGCAGTAACTCTTAAAGGCGCAGCATACGTTACATCTCTTTCTTTGCACTCCGCAACAGTATACTTAGGTTCGTCGTCGATTCTGTAATCAATGAAGCTCAGTTCAAGAGTTCCGTTGTAATCAGTGATAGCGGACACATCTCTGAATACTTCTCTCAAACCTTCATCCAAGAACCATTTATATGACTTTTTCTGAACTTCGATAAGATTCGGCATCTTTAAAACTTCGTTAATCTTAGCAAAGCTCTTACGGGTTGTTTTGCCAAGCTTGACATCCTTGACATTTACCATAGGCTTAATCACTCCTTAATCTACTCAAACTAGCTCAGGGTGTACCATTTCAGCTTTACAATATATACAAAAATAGCTAAAAAAACCTAAATTTCACTTCCCTTAACCCATGAATTTTGTTGTAAATAGGTGCAAAACTCCATTATGATACATTTTATTATTATATTACAATACCTAAATCTTGTCAAGGGTTTTTTCAAAAATTTTTTAAAAAAGAGATATAACAAAAATTCTATGTAATTTTAATAATTATATAAATCATAAATTCTTATACCAACAAAAAAGCCCTTGACTTGTAAATTGAATGTTACAAATCAAAAGCTTTAATTTTTATACTATTATAAATATATAATATTTGGTGATAGGTTACATTTCCTCCGTGGTAACGGTTGTTGTAGAAGCCGTGATTACCGAATCTGAATCTCCAACAGAGGTTGCCTGTGTAGGCTGAGTATTATTATTCACAGGAGCTTCTGTTTGCAAAGCTGTCGAAGCAGATGTCAATTCAGCCGCAGAACTCTGAGCGGCGATTGCTTCGGCGTCCTCTCCCAGATCAACTGTTATAATAAAGCCGTCAACATTATTTCCTGAAATTTCATAGTTATATTGGCTGCCGTTTTCATCAAGAGGAATTTGAATACTTGTTTTATCCTTCGCAGCTTTGGTATAATATATTCCGTATTTTATATTATTAGACGCAGTGTAAATCAGCGGCTTATCATACGAGTAGCCTTTTAGAAAATCATGATATTCCTCAAGGCACAATGCTTTTTCAACCATAATTTCAGCATGAGGAATGCCTACATATCTTAAATGCCACGGCTCAGCTTGAATACCGGTAATAGATTCCTTATCCTTTGTATATCGGGTGATAATTCCGTACTTTGCGGCATTATCAGTAATCCATTGGAATTTGCCTGTTCCCTTATACTCAGGATAGCCTTCTGCATTGATTCCCAAATCAATGGCAAGACCGGTATGGCTTTCTGAAAAGCCTTCCTTGTTGTACTTTACTGATTCTGCGCCTGTTGATTCGGTATCGGCGTTGTAAAGTTCTTTTTGCTCCTCAACAGTTCTGTATCCGCTTGTAAGCATAACAGTGTTATTTTTAGAACTTTTGTAAAAATCGTTAAGCAAATTGCTTAAAGCAACGGCAAAGTTCTGAGAAACAGAAACAGATGAATCAGTCATGGCAAAACGCATTTTTCCGTTTTTGTTTGTGCTGTATTTATACATCGAAGTAAGACTTTCAGGCTCCTGATCCTTAAATGCATACTCGTGTTCCTTATTCACCAGAATAAGATTGCCCGAATAAAGTATATCATTGTTGATAATTTCAACAAACTCAGAGGCATCAGAAAGACCGCTTTTTGATTGTACATCTTCAGGCTTTACCTGTTTGGATACTGTAGAAACGACATTGTGATTATTATTTGATCCGCCCTTTGAACATGACGAAGCTATTATAAGTATAAACAATAACACCACAGCTAATAATACAGCAACATTTTTGTATTTTAAGTTACGCCAAATATCCTGTGACATAATTTTCCTCCAAATATAATTATAACTTTACATATTAGATTATATCACATAAAAATACTTTTTTAAAGTCCTTACAGTAATTTAAGACTTTTTACACAAATTATCTCCATATCTTTTGTAAGCTTTGCACAAAATAAAACCCGATACGATACTTCATACCGGGTTTTATTTTATTCAGTCATTATACTATTAACTATACTTATTGTGCTGTTTTGTATGCGTCGATCATTTTTTTTACCATCTGGCCTCCAATTGAACCAGCCTGACGAGATGTTAAATCTCCGTTGTAACCCTGCTTAAGATTTACGCCAACTTCGTTTGCAGCTTCCATCTTGAACTTTTCAAGATTCTGTCTGCCCTGTTCTGTAGTGATACCTTTCATTTCATTTCACTCCTTTTCGTAAATTTGAGTTTGCCTTATTATTATTACTCTCTTTTTCAGCAATATAAGAGGTAATTTTTTATAAAACAACAAATAAAACGAAAGGTTTATTTTATGAAAATTCATTTTCATTTATTAAAATATATTCCATTATAATATCAACGAACTTGTTAATAACGCATAATTATGCAGGTATCAAATCATTTACGTGTTGTCTTAACACTTCATTATATACACTTTCTATCTGCTCGGCAAAGGTTTCCTTAGAAAATTTTTGTTTTGCAATCTCTGCCGCTTTTTCCTTCATTACAGAAATATCCTCATTAAGCAAACATTTCAGATACTTTGAAAATTCACTTTCATTAGTGTAAGCATAACCGTTAATACCATTTTTCAAAACACTATCAAGACATTTGTCCTTTTTGCAAAGAAGTACAAGACCGTTTGCAAGAGCCTCAATATATGTAAGTCCCTGAGTTTCGCTCTGCGAAGCGCTGACAAAAATATCACCTGCGCTATAGTAATTTCTCATTTCGCTGTAATTTACCATTCCCGTCATAATAGTAATATCCTGTAAGTTAAATTCCTTGATTTTCCGCTCAATTTCCTCCCTATACGGTCCGTCTCCGACAATTAAAAACACAGCGTTTTGAGGTTTATTTCTCCCAAGAAATTCAATCAGCTCGTCAATATTCTTCTCCTCTGCAAGCCGCCCTGTATATAGTATAACTTTTTTATCGTCCGGAATACCCAGATGTCTTCTGAACTCTTTACGCTCTGCATTGTTATTTTCAGAAACAATCATATCCAAATCCAGCCCCGACGGAACCACCTCAACAGGCGTTTTACAATTGTATTTGTTTAAAATACTTTCAACCTTTTCGGTCGGTGCAATCATACAATCGGTATGTCTTGAAATATGTCTTGTGAACATTCTAACTGCTTTTCTGCCCAGCTTTATGCTGGGAGAAAAATAGTGAGTATAGTCCTCGTAAATAGTATGATATGTATGAACTATCGGCGCTTGAGTAACGTCTGCTATCTTTCTTGCAAGAGTAAACGTGCTGAATTCGCATTGAGAGTGAATAATATCAGGCTTCCATTTAATAATATTTTGGATCAGCCTGCTTTTTAATGGAATTTTAACTCTTGCACAAGGGTAAATCCTTTCCGCATTTACCGAACCGATATATGTCGTATTTCCGTTTACATATGAAAACCGTGTTTCGGAAAGAGTGAGAATTTTTACGTCATGACCCAGCTGCTTTAAACCAGTCTCAAGATTTCTTACCGATGTCGCAACACCGTTTGCCGCCGTTTTGTACCAATCAGTGGTTATTAGCACCTTCAAAAAACATCTTCCCCTTCCCAACTATTTTATAACTTTCTGAATTTATTTTCAACCATTATAAGTTAAAATTAAAAAATCTTCAAGTAAAATAACTTACTCATTAAAATAAATTATCTATTTAAATTTTCTTTATATATAGTATAACACAAAATATCTAATAAATCTACATAAAATCATAAAAATAAAAAAGCCCATGCCAATTTGAACTGACACAAGCTTTTTTAAAACATTTATTTCACATCATATGTTTATTATATTACATATACTGTAAAATGTCAAGAAAAAAATTAAAAAATTTTATAAAATAGATATAAATTGATTAAATTATCATACCAAACATTTATTACAGGCATTTTTAACACTTATGCTTTAGGCTGCATATAATATCTTTTAAAAGTGCAGCTTTGCCACAAAGGTTTTTGGTGAAAACTGAAAACTAATAAATACATTTGCCGAACCTTTCTGTAAATAATAACTGTGAGGTGATTTAATTGCAATACAACAATCTGCAAGATTTAATCTATAACAGTTCAAGCAGCAGAAAATACTTTCTTTCACTCCCTGTTCATATGCAAATTGAACTTCACGAACGCAACAATTACATTCACACATCTGCCGGCTTACACGCTCACGTTGAAGCGATAGAAAGGTACAACCATGCAGTTTTAATAAGTGAGGCTATAAGTTTCGGTTTTAAAAGTCAATAAATAAGTGTTTATATAAGTAAGCAATGATGCCATAACTTGGCTTAAAAATAAAATAAACCTACATGAAGCTGATTTTATGTGGGCATTTATGCAATCCGATCTCGCTCCTTTTAAAAACAATATTCCTCAAATTCTGCGTTATTTAATGTATAATTATAAAATTCATCATTTGTCATATCTTTGAAATATGTATTGATAATTCTACACACACCGCTGTGACTTATTAATAACACGTTTTTATCACTGTAATTGCTTTTGATTTCATCAAGCAGTTCGTATACTCTATGTGCAACTTGCATCATTGACTCGCCATTAGGGTATTTATATGCAAAATGCTTTTTATTTTCTAAAAAAGAAAAATCATTTCTATCTTTACCCTCATAAATACCATAGTCTTGTTCAATCAGCCTGTCATCAGTAATTATTGAAATTCCACACACTTTTGATACGATTTCTGATGTTTGCTGTGCCCTCTTTAACGGAGATGAAATGATAATGTCTATATCGTGTTTTTGAACTTCTTGTGCCAACTTTTCAGCCTGTTTTTTCCCCTTTTCTGTCAATGTAATGTCAGTTCTGCCGCATATTTTGTTTTGCTTATTCCATTGAGTTTCTCCATGACGTGCGCTGAATATCTTCATAAATCTACCTCCGTTAAGTTTCTGTTTTAAAAACCGCTATTTAGTAAGCAATAAATGATTAAAGAATGCAACATTTTTATACTCAACAATGTCCTGCACACGCATTTCAATTTGCAGCATTCTTTTCTGCCATTCAGCGTCATTTTGAATTTCTTGATTTTGCTGTAAATCCCAAAACGTTCTTATACCATACACCTTAGATACAGAAAAATCTTTGCACCATTTTGTTAGGTCGGTATTCTCATAGTAACGAATTGTACCGTATTTTTTCGCATTTCCGTCCTTTCCGTCAAGAAGACTATTAGCATTTTCAAAATTGTTAAGCAAAACCACCATTTGCATTACCCTGCCCGTGCGGTTGTGCTTTACAACAGACAGTAGTCCATTCGGCTTTAGCAGACGGTAAAACTCATTGACGATACATTCCCTGTCCTCTGCATACTCTAATACATTGTGGCAAAGAATTACGTCAAAAGACTCATTCCCGAATTGTTTTAATTCTTTTGTACTGCCTGTTATTTGCTTATAATCATTATCACAAACTCTATTTACTAAAAATTCTTCTGACGGCTCGATGGCGATTACCTCATTATCCTTTGCATAAAAGCTTGCAGTAACTCCTTTACCACTTCCGAAATCCAGTATTTTCTTGTTGTGTATACTGCCAAGCTGTTTCCATATCATCTGTTTGGAAAGCAGTTCCCAAGTTGGTAGGTTTTCTGACATAGTGTTACCTCCACAAATTTTGATTGTCTATATTCTATTACAAAACCCTAGAAACACCTATTTACCTTTACTCTAATTCCATTTTATAAAATTTTGCCTTAAAAGTCTGGCTTCCGTCAAGCTTTGTATATTCTCCGGAATGGTCGAATTTTAGACCGCACTTTTCCATAACCTTACCCGAACGCGGATTATCCACTGCATGATCTGAACATATCTTTTTTACGCCAAGTTTTTTATGAGCAAAATCAATAATCGCTTTCATTGCTTCAGTGCAATATCCCTTGTGCCAATAATCATAATGAAGATTATATCCGATACCCCAATAGTTTTTCATTTGGACATTCGGACCTATGCTACCTGCTCCGATTACTTTATTTTCTTTTTTCAAAACAAATGCCCAATACCATTCATTTTCGTTTGCAAGAGTTGACTTTATCCAATCAATAGTTTGACTAATATCGGTATATGTAGAATAAGACATATATTTCGTAACTCTTTCATCGCTGTTCCAACTGAAACAAGCTTCTACATCATCAAGTGTTATTGGGCGCAAAATCAGTCTATCTGTTTCAATAATCGGCTCTTTATACATATAAAATTCCTCCGATGATCTTGATTGCATAATCTAATGATACTACCGTAAATAATATTAAATTCTCATTGCTGTGATGAAAACATTTTATGTTCTAATTATCTTTACTTTATTTCTTTCTATCACAACTGCATCGCCGTCATTCAAGCGAATTACCTGCGTAGATTTGCGCTCTTCGTAGGCTTTGCACCGTTCCTCAAAACGTTCAAAACGGTCAATAAATTTGCTATAATGCGGCAAAACCTCGATGGTCGACAACCCCAAAGCAGATAGGTCTTTAATATTCCGCGTATTCATTTCAGGTGAATACTCATTGACAAGCTCCAGTGTGGGACCAAACACAAAAACCGCAGCGCTCCAGCCTATCAATATTCTATTCTCTGCGATTTTCTTCAGAATAGGCTCTGCATGGTGTTCCCTGATAGAATTTAATAGATAAAACGGATTACCGCCAATGAATTCCACCACATCATACTTGAGCATTTTAGCGACATCATCTGTGTCAATATCAAAAATCTCTACAGACAATCCCAGTTCTATCAATTCATTTTTGCATCGTGGAATATGATAATTTTTTGCCTTATATTCATTATCTGCCGTTACGACTAATAAAGCGTTGTATGAATTGACAAGATGTGGTTTTATTTCAGATAATATAGCATTGCTAGATAAACCATTAGAACATAATATAATCATATTCTTACCTCAAATTTCTCATTCAAACTGCCATTTTCTGTTGCTTTATTCTATCATACCAACTCACAAAAATCAACGCCCACCAAGAACGCTTTTGTTCCCAGTGGGCAATTAAGTGTCATTATCAAGGGAGAATACATACTATAAAATAAGTATCTTTAATTTTTTCGGAGTGATAATTATGAACAGATATAATAATTCAAATAATAATCGCAAGTGTAAAGAAGATTTACATAATAATTGCAAACCAAACCCTTATTGCAATAGTTGTAATTGTCCATTCACTATATACTGTTCTCCGGGTACTATGGGACCCACCGGTGCAACTGGTGTCACTGGTGATATTGGACCAATTGGACCTACTGGTGCGACTGGAGCCACTGGTGATATTGGGCCAGTTGGATCTACCGGAGCGACAGGTGCTACAGGAGATATTGGACCAGTTGGACCTACCGGTGCGACTGGTGCCACAGGCGATATTGGACCAGTTGGACCTACCGGTGCGACAGGAGCTACTGGTGATATTGGACCAATTGGACCCACCGGTGCGACTGGTGCCACTGGAGATATTGGACCAATTGGACCCACCGGTGCGACAGGTGTTACAGGTGACATTGGACCAACTGGACCTACTGGAGCCACTGGTGCCACTGGCGATATTGGGCCAGTTGGACCTACTGGTGCGACAGGTGCTACAGGCGATATTGGACCAACTGGACCTACTGGTGCGACAGGTGCTACAGGCGATATTGGACCAACTGGACCTACTGGGGCAACAGGTGCTACAGGTGATATTGGACCAACTGGACCTACTGGAGCCACTGGTGCCACAGGAGAAACAGGGGCAACAGGAACAGGAGGTATACTTAATTATGCTGACTTCTACGCATTAATGCCCTCTGACAATGAAGATACCGTTGCAGCAGGTGCTGATGTGGATTTTCCGCAAGACGGACCTAACAGTGGTACAGGTATTGCACGTGCAAGTGCAAGTTCATTTACTCTTGCGGAAATCGGCACTTATCAGATATTTTTCCAGGTAAGCGTATCTGAAGCAGGTCAATTAATACTAACTTTAAACGGTGCCGATTTAGCTTACACCGTATCAGGCAGAGCAACAGGTACATCGCAGATTATAGGTATGGCTATTGTTCAAACTACAGTGATCAATTCCACTCTGACCGTACAAAACCCTTCGGGAAACTCAACAGCACTTACAATTACACCTGCTGCAGGAGGAACCAGACCTGTTTCAGCACATCTTGTTATAATACAGATTCAATAACTTAATAATATAAGAGGTATAAAGTTACTTATAAATAGAAATGCCCCCTATTGTGCAGAAAACGGCATTTCATGTGCATCTTCAAGCAAATGCACATGAAGTTTCACGCCCATTCCTATCCACGAATAAACTTATCGATTACTTTCTGCTCTGCCTGTGGGTTCAGCTTTAGAATCTGCTTCTTAATCAAAGCATAGCTTTCTATGGGATTGAGGTGTGGTAAGGTAAATGAACGCGTATACCAAAAATTCTCTACTGTTGTAAATACAGTGCTATTCCATCCATAGCCCTCGCCATATTTATTCTTTTTCTGCGCCCTACCACACATAGTGATAAACATACGCATTTGAAGCTCAACGAGCGCACGTTCAAACTTTGCATTGTCTTTCCGACTAAATCCACCTTTTTGCTTTATTTCATGAAGAGGGATTTCTCCGGCGGAAACAATAGAGTATATCTGTTTTGCCATTCCGCTTATCGTACCGTTTTCATAGACATCATCAAAGGTTTCGCCGTTTCTTCGAACAGAATAAAAGTACGGATACCAATCCTTTGTGATATATCCGCTTGAACGAAAAAAGAGCTTTGAATAAGCAATATCATCCCGTTCTTCCAAAACTCGCATCCGCCATTCCCACGGATCTGTTTCAAAGTCTCCTGTGTGCCACTTTATAGGAGATAAGATGCTGTCCTGTTCCTGCCATCCGTAAGGAATTACAGCATAGATGCCTTTTGAGTTGCCTCCTCCCATAGAAAAACCGCATTTCATCAGTACGTCGCAAAAATCCGAAAAATTATTTATCATACATTTGCCCACCTTTTACACTGTTCGATTCGAGCACCGTGAGGAGTATCCCCATGCTCAGGATCAAAAGAATACTTCATCAGAAGCTCACAAGGAAAATCAACACATTCGCCACAATGTATGATACCTTTATTCTGGCAGCATATCGCAACAGGACATTCCCCATGGAAAGGATGCCCGTTTGTTTCAATACATCCCCCGCAATCGCACATCTCCTTATACTCACATCCAGTACAGTGAAGTCCACATCTTGAATCAACCATATGTATAACCTCCGT
The DNA here is from genome assembly GCA_947630825.1 of uncultured Clostridia bacterium. Lineage (GTDB taxonomy): Bacteria > Bacillota > Clostridia > Oscillospirales > Ruminococcaceae > UMGS1601. Next base: position 126,758 of record CANRJA010000003.1, read on the forward strand.
TTTTTCTTAAACTATATCATTTTAAACATGACAACTGTATATCATGATTAGTATAAATATTTTATGGAGTCCAATGTGGATTTCATTGAAACCTACTCTTTTTTATTTACATTTGTAAATCATATTATATCATCTTGAAACACTCCAGCGCCGCCCTGATCGCCGTCTCTTTTTCTGGCGTCACGTCTCGCGTGAAGCTGGGCACATTGTGGCTGTCTGGCATTCTCTGACTTTGGCTTATTGCTTATTGTAGTTCTCCACTTCAATATGCTGCTTAACATTGAGTTGGGACAATAGACATACCGTCTCGACATGTAATACATAGGCTATTTGTGAAATACAGCCTCAAGAGGTGTTTTTGCTTGATATTTCATGCTTTTCAACAATTCACGATTATCCCGACATCAAATCCGCTGCCTCACATAAGTAGGCTATTTCGAATTTTTTCAATCAATTCTCTATCCGCTGGCAGCCAATCAATATCATACAATTCATCTACAGAAATCCATCTGACATCCGATGCCTCTTTGAGAGTTATTTTACCATCTACTATGAAACACCAGAAACAATCCATACTCAGATGAAAGGTCGGATAGTCATACTCGATGGTATCAATAAAGCTGTTTACAACTATCGTTACATCAAGTTCTTCCTGGATTTCTCTTATCAGCGCTTGCTGTGGAGTTTCTCCAATCTCAATCTTTCCGCCTGGAAATTCCCATTTGCCTTTAAACTCTCCATATCCTCTCTTAGTAGCAAGTATTCTTGCTTTGACTTCTGAAAGGTCACGAATGACTGCCGCCACTACTCTCACTGTTTTCACAAATCTATCCCTCTTTAGGCATCTTTCTCAATCTGAACTTATATTCTTTGCGTAGATTTCCAGACTCATCTTTATCATCTTCATAGGTGTAGTCCACTAAGGAAAAAATCCCCTGATAATAATATTCCTGAGGGGAGAACTTAACAAACAAATGAATCCGTTTCCCTTGGGCCTCAGCGTCAACAATTGCCTTATTCCCTGATGTCATTTTCTGATCGCCGGTTTTACCTTCGCCTGAGTATATATAGTCACCATCCGTTGTCCAATGATCATGGTACACAAATCCGCTTTTCTTTTTATCGATCGATGAAACCAAAATCACGGTTGATTCAGTTTTATTTATACCCCTACCAAAGCCGGCAATCTTAATACCAAATTGATCTTCTACCTGTTGATACGTGAGAATGGGCTGCTTGGCCAAATGCTTGACATTGTAATCTGGACGAAAGCCGTCTTCAATTTTTTTACGCTTTTTTATTGTTTGGAGGGCTTGCTCCTCGGTAATACGGTGCTTCTCGACAGCATGGACATCTGCTGCCGCCTGTCTCTGCATTTCAACTGCTTTTTTAAAAGCGCTGATTTCACCCAAAATAGCTGTCTGTATAGATGGATCTACTGCCATAATGAACTTCTCAAAGGAATCCGGATACAGAAACTTTGCAGCCTTTGAATCAAACTGTACCGTAATATGGTTTCCAGCTACGTCTGTTATAACGCCAGTCCCATATACTTTGTGCTTTACTACTAAATTTAACAATTCTATGTTTTCCACTTATGACACCCACCTCTGTAACACATAAGATATTATTTCTTTGAGTTATATTTCTTATCACTTCGACTGATCCTTTTCTGAAATACTGACCCGGCAATATATCCCTACATTCTTTACGATCCTATCCGGTTTTGCTTATATAAAGAATATCTTTGATTCCACCTCAGTTTCTCCTCCCAACAGCTTTGCTTTAGCCTAATTATATCATGCAGTGTGTAGAATGACAAGTAGGCTATTTTTGATTATTTCTCAGTCTAAAACACAATATTTTGTGCAATACACATTGTTTATATACAAGATACGCGCGACATCAATACAACTGTTTCGACATGTTCATCATTGTCCAAACTCAACTCCATATCTCCTTCGATAATGGGGAGCTTGAATTTCATGGATTTAAGCCACTGACCGTTAGGCTGCCTGTCCTCAAAAATCTGTATCTCTGAAATCAGCGATTCCATAAGCTGCCGCTTCTCTACATCATTCATCACTTTGTAGAGCTTGTCAAAATAAATCAGCACCTTGTAGATATTATCGCCGGTGATTTTCTCCGCTTCGATTGCGGTCTTTTTCGCCCTCGCCTCAATGAGCCGGGACTCCGTTTCCTCTATCTTGTCATACATCCGATAAAGCCGGTCATCGAGGTCTGCTTTACGTCGGATATAGTGCCTGTCATCCGGGTCGAGAGAATCAATTTCCTCCATGATTTTTGATTTGACAGAATAGCTCTGCCGGAGCTGCTTCTCGTAATTTGCAATCTCCTGTTCAATGGCGGAGGTATCCACCTTCATGTTGATCTTCTGCTGCATCATATCCGCGAACTTGGGATTGCTGACCAGCTTGACGATGATCTCTGCTACCGCATCGTCCAGAAGTTCCTCCCTGATCTGCTTCTTGTAATCGCACTTGTGGCCCCGTGTCATGCTGCGGTGTTTACATCCGTAATAGTAGAAATCCTTGTATTTTGTGCCGTCTTTCTTATGCTTGATGCTCTTGTTCCCATACATTCCCGCTCCGCAGATGGGACACTTTACAATGCCTGAAAGCAGGTGAGTACGCTCATCTTTGCCGCGGTTCACATGCTCATATTTTTTCGCCTGTGCCAGCAGCTTCACCTGTGCCGCCTGCCAGACTTCTTCTGTGACAATCGGCTCATGCAATCCGTCCACCAAAATGTAATTGTCCTGCTCCACAAGATGATAATCGTTTCTGGTGCCGTGGACTTTCTCGGTCTTTCTCCTGCCATAAGCAATTTTACCGCAGTAAACAGGGTTTTTCAATATCAGCCGGATTAAATGCGAATCGAAAAGAGGATTTTTCCCGTTCTGCCGTTGTATCTTATGAATACCGTGGTTTTCCAGATACTTCGCAATCCCGTTAGAGCCTATATCGGTGTGGACGTACTGGTCAAAAATCGTCCGAATGGCAGGGGCTTCTTCCTCATTGATTTCCAGTTTCCCGTCAACAAGCCGATAACCGTAAGGGGCAAAGCCGCCGTTCCATTTTCCCTCACGCGCTTTCTGAATGCGCCCCTCCATCGTCTGGACTCGAATATTTTCACGCTCAATCTCCGCGACGGCTGACAGGACGGAAATCATTAGTTTTCCAGCATCCTTGGAAGAATCGATCCCATCCTCCACGCAAATCAGGTTGACGCCAAAATCCTGCATGATCTGCAAGGTGGACAGCACATCCGCCGCATTTCTCCCAAATCGGGACAGTTTGAAAACGAGAACAAATGCCACACCGTCCTTGCCGGATTTAATGTCCTCCATCATACGGTTAAACTCAAATCTGCCCTCAATGGACTTGCCGGATTTGCCCGCGTCTTCGTATTCTCCAACGATTTCATAGTCGTTATAATCAGCAAAGGCTTTCATTCTGGCTTTCTGGGCATCCAGAGAATAGCCGTCGATCTGCATGGCCGTAGATACTCTCGTATAAATGTAAACCTTTGTTCTCGCTTTACCCATGTCATCCTCGCTTTCTTTCGTGTCCCCACAGGAGAGGTAATGCCTCTCCTGTGGGTTTGGACTTCATTATCACGTTTATTATATCATGCCGCTTTTTGAATTTCAATATCAGGAGCCGACAAATCTTCTTTCTTTTCCGGGTCTGGAAGATTCTCAATGTCCAACTCCGCAGCGTATTTCTCAATCAGATTTGCAAGCAAATCCGCTAAACCGTTCCATTCATCTTTAACGAACACTATCTCTATCGACCTCCCTTTTCGTTTGTTTTGTTCCGTTAGTGTAGGCTTTCAGTACCTCCGGCGGGATACGGTCAAGCGTGGCAATCGCCTCGTTGTAATCCCTCTGAAGCTGGAGGTCTTTCATGCGTTTCAGGACGCTCTCGCTTTGCGCCTCGGACAAGGACTGTGACAGCTCGGCGTTCTGTTTTTTCAGGCTCCTGTTTTCCTTGACCGTCTCGGTAAAAGCGCCGCTGTACTTCTTGAGCTGTGTCTGCATCTTCTCCAC
>CANRJA010000004.1 GCA_947630825.1 uncultured Clostridia bacterium
GTGGGAACAACAGGGCTCGAACCTGTGACCCTCTGCTTGTAAGGCAGATGCTCTCCCAGCTGAGCTATGCTCCCAAAAAACGCTGTTTTTTTCAGCGACTTATATATTATATATTGTTTCAAACAACTTGTCAAGCATTTTGCAAATATTTTTTACAGTATTTTTAAATAATTTAAAGCCTTAACCCACAAAATAAAAAGACTGCCCATAAGAGCAGTCAAAACACGAATTAATATATAATACTATTTACTTTCACCCTCAGGTGCTTCTGTGTCACTAACTGTATCCGCTGTTTTTTCATATTTATCTTTAGCCTCCTGAACAGCCTTCTCAGCTTTAGGTAGCTCCAACTCCTTCAGTTTAGCGTTTTCCTCCTCAAGAATTTTCATAAGCTCTTCTATAGCGCTGTTTGTAGGCTTTGTAAGGTCCTGTTTCATTTCAACCAGATCGTCTTTATTGACGCCTTCTTCTATTAGTGGCTCATTAAGAATTTCCGAACCCTTAACATCTGAGAACTGGTCAGATACACTCTCCTGATGGGTATTTTGCAGTTTTTCTCTTTCGTTTACAAAGTCGTCAAAAGAAGACTTTGAATCCTCTTCGGTGTTTTCAATCTCCACCTGAAGCTTTTCACGCCTTATTTCAATAACAGCAAGCTGTTTTGTCTTACTGTGCTTTCCCAATGCTAGGAAAATAATCATCAATATCGCAGGAATACCGATAAAAATAATATATCCAAGAGTAGAATTAGCAAGAACAATAATTTTTCCAATCAACTCAAACTGATAATTTGCAATTCCGACAATTTTATTGCCCTTTACCATCGTAGAATCTTTTGAGTTGTCGAACTTAAGCTCATAAAAAAGCTGATTATCTTCGTTTACCAAATCAACAAAACGCATAGCGGTCGTGCCATAGGTTATACCGTTTTTTCCTGAAACATCATCTGCAATAACTACCTTACCTATATCCTCCTGCAAGGGCTTGCCGTTAGTTGCAAAAATCAAAGAATTTTTCTTAATTTTCGGAGACATATAGTCGTCGTGTATCAGGTAAAGGCTGTACCCTCCTATGCTGGGAGTAACATTTTCATTCTTGAATGCAATATGCACAAGCGCAACAAATGCCGCTGAAAGAATCAAAATAATCAAAAATATAATTCCCAAAACCTTGCAAGGAGAAGTTCTCGTCTCTTCATTGCCCATAAAAGAAACATCCTTTCTATTTTTCACTTTACTATAAAGCTTTTCAAAATAAGTATAACATAACTAATTTAATTTTTCAACGTATTTTTCTAAATCAGTATAAAACTCCAACTGTGAATTAAAATAAAATTAAAAAATGAAGTATTGACATAAATTTTTGGTGTGTTATAATTACTAGTGACTTTATTGTATTGCAATTTAAAATGCTTGTGTAGCACAGTTGGTAGTGCAGCTCATTCGTAATGAGCAGGTCGCAGGTTCGAGTCCCGTCACAAGCTCCAAGCAACGGTGACGTTGCATACTTACCCGCCTTTTTGCCAAAGGCGGTTTTTATTTTTATCATAATCATAATATCTAAAAAGCTGCCGTAAAATTATACAGCAGCTTATTTTTTTGCTTAAATTAATCAACAATGCTCTTAGTAGGCGCATTATCTATTTTTGCTCTTTCTTTTCGTTTTTTCTTAACAAGTCTGAATACAGCGATAATTAACAGTATAAATGAGCATAATAAAAACAGAAGTATCGGATAAAACCAAATCATATACTTGTATTGAGGATTTATATTTCCGCTCTCGGTGACCTTTCCCGTAGCGTAATCGACAAAATACTTTTTCGTTATAAAAAAATACACCAATACAGATACCAGCGAAACGGCAAAGCTCGAAATATAAAATCGTTTAAAAGCAAGAATTAACGCTACAAGCATTGCAATAAGAGAAATGAGAATTATTGTTCCGACATATGTATTGATATCAATGGTTTTTTTGAAAATACTTATCACGGTTATACCGCCGTAAAAAAATCCCGAATACAAAAACGGCAGAACCATTATAAATTTTACAAGCTTTACCCAAAATGATTCCTTTCGTATAAATTTTTTCATTGCTTTAGACGGAGCGTTTTTTCGAGCCTCTTCTTTTTTTCTGAAAATCTCGTCGTTTTTCATTCTTTCCTCTTTGATTTTTTTTAGCCTCGCAGATTTAGACATAGCAGTTATTTCCCCTTTAAAGTTTTTCTCATTTATATATTTAGTATAACATAATTCCGCTGAAAAACTCAACCCCTGATACATAATAAAAGCCAAAGTATAAGCCAAAGCAAATACTTCTTTAATAACCATAGAATTATACAGGGCAATCTGCAAAATATAATAAAGGTGCGCATCAAATTTATAATTTAGGCGCCTGATTTTTAAAAGGTTATTACTTTTTTATCCTGACGCTTAAATTAAATAATACAGAAAGGATAATTGTTTTATGAAAAAGACAGTAAAATCTTTAGCCTTAATTTTGCTGACTTCATTTCTTTTAATGACATCAATTACCTTTTTTTCTTTTAACGGCGCTAAAATTCCGGCATTTATATCGGCAATTAACAGTTCTTATCAATTCGGCAACCTTAAAACTCAGTCTGACAGCGCCGTTGCTGTAAACGGATCTGTCAAAAAGGTCATAGCCTGCGGACAGCCGTTCGGAATCAAAATGCTTACCGAAGGCATAATGGTGGTAAGACTTTCCGACGTCAACGGCAAAACAGATTCCTGCCCGGCAAAAAACGCCGGAATTCACGTCGGTGATATTATTATTTCCGTTGGCGGTGAAAAAATAACTTCTAATGAAGATTTATCAAAGGCAATTTCTTCAAGCAACGGAGAGACTGTAGAAGTTGTTTTAAAAAGAAATTTTGATGACAAAAGCTCGTCCGGCGAGGAGATTTCACTAAAAATGACTCCTGAATACTGCGACAGCGAAAAGAGCTATAAAACCGGAATGTGGGTAAGAGATTCATCGGCGGGAATAGGAACAATAACATTCTACGATCCGTCAACAGGCACCTTCGGAGGACTGGGACATCCTATATGTGATACTGACACGGGAGAGCTTATGCCGCTGTCAAGCGGAGAAATCTGCGGAGTATCTATTACGGGTTATAAAAAAGGTCTGAACGGTGTACCGGGAGAATTGAAAGGAAGATTTCTAAGCGGAAACGAAATAGGAACTGCCACGCAAAATACAAACAGCGGAATTTTCGGCTCACTTGATGAATCGCCAAGTGAAAACGAAGAAATAGAAATAGCCGACTATGACGAAATAAAAACTGGTAAAGCGGAAATACTGACAACGATTAGCGGCTCAGAGCCCTCGAAGTATTCTGTTAACATTGAACAGGTGAACAAGGATGATCCTGACTTAAAAAATCTTGTTATCAGAGTTACTGACAGGGATTTGCTTGAAGAAACCGGCGGAATACTTCAAGGAATGAGCGGAAGTCCTATAATTCAAAACGGAAAACTGATAGGTGCGGTAACTCACGTTTTTGTCAACAACTCGTCAATGGGATATGGCATTTTAGCTCAGACGATGATATCTCAATCTCAGACAAATTCAGACAGCAATAATTGTCTTAAATTAGCCGCTTAACTCAAGAAGAGAATTATTATTTTATATTAGAAATAATATTCTTGAAAAATAAAACATTTTGTAATATTAAAGTAAAATTATACAAATTGTAATATAAAATAATCAATTTTGTCCAGTTAAAATTTAATTTGACGATAAAAACCTGTATTTTTTTGAGTTTTCCTATTGATATTCATCTCGGTTTGTGCTAATATATGGAACAAGGAGCGATGCCTAGGCAATTAAATCATTTTTAGGCAATTTAAAATATTTTAAATAGTATCCTCAATAAATTTGTTGCAACTTCATAACAAAATTCAAACATTTATTCTCACATCAAATCTAAAAAAATAAATCAAAGGAGCAAAAAGAACATGAGGAGTAAGATTAAAGTATTGTTAGGCGATGACAGTAAAGACTTTGGAGTAAATTTTGCAAGTCTTCTAAGAAACAAGGGCTTTTATGTAATTGCAAGACCAAAGGACGGATTGGTTCTATTCGACGCTATTAAAAACGAAGCGCCTGATGTTGTTATAATGGACATTATTATGCCTAATCTAAACGGCGCCGACCTAGTTGAAAAATTCAATCATACGCCTTACAAAAAACCTCATTTCATTGTATGCACCTCTTATGCTGATTCTTATTTGGAAAAAGCAGCATTTGAAAAGGGCGTAGAATGTTATTTGAGAAAGCCTATTGATATCAATTACCTGGCAAAGCATATTAATGAAATTATGGGTGTTGAGGAAACGCCTGTCGCAGAAGAGGTCAACGTCACCAAATCATATGACGATGTTGCTCTTGAGATCGCTGTTACGGAAATAATTCATCAGGTTGGTGTTCCGGCTCATATTAAGGGTTATCATTATTTGAGAACCGCAATAATACTATCTGTTAAAAATAGGGAAATGCTTGAATGTGTAACAAAGGTTTTATATCCTACCGTTGCAAAGAAGTATAATACAACCGCTTCAAGAGTAGAACGTGCTATTCGTCATGCTATTGAAATCGCATGGGACAGAGGAGATATTGAAACTCTTAACTCATTCTTCAGATATACGGTCAATGTTGAAAAGGGTAAACCGACTAACAGTGAATTTATTGCTCTTATTACGGATAAGATCTCATTGAAGCTTAAAGCGCAAAGCAGAAATCCGGCAAGTGCTTATTCAAAATCTCCGCTGGTATAATCTATCACTGCGACATTACAAACTTATAAATACAAAAAACAAAATCCGCTGTCAAATTAGATGGCGGATTTTTGTTTTAATTGCCCATTATTTTCAGAACTCCGACCTTAAATTAGTACATTTAGCGAATTTTTTGCAAGATTCATTAAATTGACTTGCGTTTTTCGACCTTTTGTAATAAAATATAAGAGATGATTATTTTATAAATTACCGGGGGTCTGATTATGCTGCTAAAGGATATGCCAAAAAAGGAACTTGAAGCTTTTCTTTTTGAAAACAAATCAAAGCTTGAAGAATATAAATCAAAGAAATTATCACTTAATATGGCAAGAGGAAAGCCGAGTACCCAGCAGCTTGATCTTGCTGTAAAAATGCTGGCTTCTGTAAACAGCTTTGACGCTGACTACTCCGCTTCTGACGGAACGGATTGCAGAAACTACGGTGGGCTTGAAGGTATTTGCGACGCTAAAGAGCTTTTTGCTCCTATGCTTGGCGTTTCGACAGATGAAATTATCATAGGCGGAAACTCAAGCCTCAACCTTATGTATGATACTATAGCAAAGGCAATTATTTTCGGCGTAAACGGTGTTGACAAGCCCTGGAAGGACTATGAAAAAATCAAGTGGATATGTTTGGTTCCCGGTTACGACAGGCACTTCGCTATCTGCGAGAGCTTTGGAATTGAAATGATAAATGTTCCGCTCGGCAAAAACGGACCGGATATGGATATGATAGAAAGTCTTGTTGAAAATGATGATACTATAAAAGGCATATGGTGTGTTCCTATGTATTCAAACCCTACCGGAATTACATATTCTGATGAGGTTGTTAAAAGGTTTGCAAATTTAAAGCCTAAAGCCAACGATTTCAGAATATTCTGGGATAATGCATATTGTATCCATCACCTGACAGATACTCCTGACAAACTGCTTAACATTCTTGACGAATGTAAAAAGGCAGGAACAGAAGATATGGTTTACATTTTTGCATCAACGTCAAAAATTTCATTTGCAGGCGGAGGGATCGCCGTTTTAGGCGCAAGCAAAAAAAATGTAGACTATCTGCTGTCTCTTATGGCAATTCAGACTATAGGCTTTGACAAAATCAATCAGCTTAGACACGTTAAATTCTTCGGAAGCTATGAGGGACTACAAGAGCATATGAAAAAACACGCTGAAATCATCAAGCCTAAATTTGACGTTTGTTTAGAGGCTCTTGAAAAGGAAATTGCCCCTTTGGGAATAGGTGAATGGCACAAGCCACACGGAGGTTACTTTATCAGCTTTAACGCAATGAATAATTGTGCAAAAAAAATTGTATCGCTTTGCAGGGAAGCAGGTGTTGTCCTGACCGGCGCAGGAGCAACATTTCCATACGGCAAAGACCCAAACGATTCTAACATAAGAATTGCTCCGACTTTCCCTCCAGTAGAGGAACTGAAACAAGCGATTGAAATTTTTTGTGTTGCTGTTAAAATCGCGTCTGCTGAAAAGCTTTTATCAAAAATGTAAAAAAACAAATTATAAGCCTGACAAATCGGTAGGTTTCGTCAGGCTTATTTTTATTTTCGTATTCTTGGACAAATAATATATAAAAAGAAAATGCACAATAAGTGATAAACACTTATTTGCTTTTAAATTTTATTTCTAATATTGTGCAATATTGCTAGTTTTTTTGTGCATTATATTTCACAATTACCAATTTTAATTTTTTTGCAAATTTATCGTTGCAATTATCTAAAATTATGTTAAAATGTAATCAACAGGATTAAATCTTTAAAGAATAAAGGGGGAATTGTCTTGAATATTGCGTTGATCGCTGATGACAAGAAAAAAGAACTTATGGTGCAGTTTTGCATTGCATACTGCGGAATTTTAAACAGACATAATCTCTGCGCAACGGGTACAACAGGAAAGATGGTATCAGAGGCGACAGGGCTTAATATACAAAAATATTTAAGCGGCGCTCAGGGCGGCGATGAACAAATTTCTGCAAGGATATCCTGCAATGAAATTGACTTGCTTTTGTATTTTAGAGATCCTATCACGCCGCAGCCTAACGCAGCTAATCTTCTTAGGCTTTGCGATGTTCACAATATTCCCGCTGCTACTAATATAGCAACGGCAGAAGCATTGATACATTCACTTGAACACGGCGACTTGGATTGGCGTGACATTGTAAACCCTACAAGAATTTAACAAAAAATTAACACAAAACCCTTTGCCAATGTGTTAAAATCATATTTAATAAAAGCAAAAGCTAAGATTAGAAGAGTAGTAAGATATTTCAACTCAGAGAGGGTGCGTTTGCTGAAAGCACCTTTGAAAGCTCTTATGAAAGACGCCTATGAGCTTCCGTTTGAATGAAAGAACGGACGTAACCTGCGTTAAAGGTCAAAGTGGTTCAGAATTTTTCTGAGCAATTAGGGTGGTATCACGATTATTACGGTCGTCCCTTTGGGGGCGGCTTTTATTTTTTAGGAGGAGAAACTATGGCAAAGTCAACTATACAGCGACCAAGAGGAACTCAGGACGTTATACCGAACGAATCCCACAAATGGCAGACTGTAGAAATGGTTTGCAGAGATACAGCCGAACAATTCGGCTTTAAAGAAATAAGAACACCTATATTCGAGGACACAGGGCTTTTTGTGCGTTCAGTCGGTGACACGACCGACGTTGTTCAAAAAGAGATGTATACGGTTTCCGCAAAGGGAGATTCTGAATTCACCCTCAAACCTGAAGGCACTGCCGGAGTAATTAGAGCAATGCTGGAAAACGGAATACTCAACGACGGAGTTCCGCAAAAGCTGTTTTATATAACCCCGTGCTTTCGTCACGAAAAGCCCCAGGCAGGCAGACTGAGAGAGTTCCACCAGTTCGGCTGTGAAATGGTAGGTCCGTCATCTCCGTCAGCCGACGCCGATATTATCGCTCTTGCAAAAAGCGTTATCGACAGGCTGGACATCAAAGATGTAACACTACACCTAAACTCCATCGGCTGTCCCGAATGCAGAGCAAAATACCATCAGGCATTGAAAGAATACTTTTCAGCTAGAAAAAATGAGCTTTGTCACACCTGTCAGGAACGTCTGGATAAAAACCCTATGCGTATCCTAGACTGCAAATCTCCTATCTGCTCAGATATTGCCAAAGATGCGCCTGTTATTTTAGATTTTCTCTGTGATGAGTGTAATTCCCACTTCAATAAACTACAAGAAATACTTAAAGCTATGGGTATTGAATTTGTTATAGATACCAAAATCGTAAGAGGTCTTGACTACTACACAAAAACGGTATTTGAGTTTATCACAAACTCTATCGGAGCGCAAGGAACAATTCTCGGCGGTGGAAGATACGACGGTCTTGTTGAAACTTTGGGCGGTCAGCCTACGCCTGCTCTTGGGTTCGGTTCGGGTATTGAAAGACTGCTGCTCACAATGGAAAACTCAAACTGTGAGTTTATTGAAAAAAACACCTGCGATCTATATATAGCGTCAATGGGTGAGAAAGCTCAAAACCACGCTGCTTCTCTTGCGATGGCTCTGCGTGACGAGGGATTTTTCACAGAATATGACCTTATGGGCAGAGGTTTAAAAGCGCAGATGAAGTACGCAAACAAAATCAACGCTAAGTTTACGCTTGTTTTGGGCGATAACGAGCTTGAAACTAAGAAGGCAAAACTAAAGCAAATGGATACCGGCGAAGAAGTTGACATTTCACTTGATGAAAAATTCTGCGATAAGTTTTCTGATGAGCTTACAAATTTTATGTTTAAAGACCTTTTAGAAGATACCGAGTTTTAATGAAAGGGTAGACAAATTTATGTTTATTATAACCTCAAAGAAATATGAATTTGAGTGTATGTGTTCAAATGATGAGTTTAAAAAGAAGTTCGACCATGATATAAAAAACTACACATACCGTCAGCTTAGAAAGGACTTTCACCTGACCGATCTTTACTACGGCAAAAGGGATAATGATACTATTGAAATTCATTTTCACAGATTCGGAAAACGTGACCTTGACAACCCTATGTTTACTGGGTCTATCGGCAAAAGCGAGAACAAAAACAGCACAAAGGTCGAGGGGAAATTTAAAAGAAAAACATCAAATCTTATTGTATCATTGTGCATAATTATCTTCTGGCTTTTTATTACTATTATAGGCTTTACTCAAAATCTAACTGCGGGAATTATACTAACAGCAATCACCTGCTTAGCAGTTTATATCTTCTTTTGGGATAACAACACACCTCAGCAAATCAAAGAGTATTTTGAAAGGTATGAAACGCCTTTAGAACATCAGAAGGAAAATACAGACGCCTGAAACAAAAACACTAAGTAATAATAAAAGGAGAACAAATAAAAATGAAAACAGACACTATGAACGGACTTAAAAGAACACACTACTGCGGTGAAGTTCCAAACACAGAATGTGAAGTCGTTGTATGCGGTTTTGTTCAAAAGATAAGAGACTTGGGAAATCTTATTTTTATTGATTTAAGAGACAGAACGGGAATCGTTCAGCTTTCTTTTAACGATGAAACCGACAGAGATATATTTGAAAAAGCGTCCAACTGTCACGCTGAGTATGTTCTTATGGCAAAAGGAAATGTCAAAAAGCGTGAAAGCGTAAACAAAGATATAAAAACAGGCGCGGTCGAGATTATTGTAACTGATTTAAGAGTCCTCTCACAATCTGAAACGCCTCCGTTTGAGATTTCAAAAACGGATAAGGTAAACGACGAGCTGAAACTCAAATACAGATATTTAGATTTGAGAAACGAAAAGCTCCAGAAAAATATTATAATGCGTCATAATATCGCAAAGTGCGCAAGAGAGTATTTTTATGAAAACGGCTTTATCGAAATTGAAACCCCGATGATGATAAAATCAACCCCAGAGGGCGCAAGAGATTACATTATTCCCTCGCGTGTTCATCAGGGCAAGTTTTACGCTCTCCCCCAATCTCCGCAGATTTACAAACAGCTTCTTATGGTTTCAGGCTTTGACAGATATATTCAGCTTGCAAGATGCTTCCGTGACGAGGATCTGCGTGCAGACAGACAGCCTGAATTTACACAAATCGACCTAGAGATGTCCTTTGTAGACGTTGACGATTTGCTGTCTATAGGCGAGGGCTTTGTAAAAAAGCTCTTTAAAGATGTTTTGAATGTAGATATACCGCTCCCACTTCCCAGACTTACCTTTGCAGACGCTATGTCGAGATACGGCTCAGACAAGCCTGATACAAGGTTTGGAATGGAAATTCAGGATATATCAGATACTGTAAAGGATATTGATTTTATCGTATTTAAAAACGCCCTTGAAAACGGCGGGAGCGTAAGAGCAATAGTTGCAAAAAATGCGGCTGAGACTTACACAAGAAAAGAAATAGACAAGCTGACCGAGCACGCAAAAGGAATAGGCGTTAAAGGACTTGCATATATCCGCTGGATAGACGATGAGCCTTCTTGCTCCTTTAAGAAGTTCTTAAAAGAGGGCGAGCTTGAAAAAATCTTGTCAAAACTAAACGCTGAAAAAGGCGACGTAATATTTATTGTTGCAGATAAAAATAAGGTCGTTCTGCCGACTTTAGGCGCACTTCGTTTGCTTGTTGCAAAGAAGCTTGATATTATACCAAACGGATACAACTTCCTATGGATCACGGAAATGCCGTTCTTTGAGCAGGACGAAGAAACAGGCGAGTGGATAGCAATGCACCACCCGTTTACAATGCCTATGGAGGAATGTATTCCTCTGCTTGATACCGAGCCTGAAAATGTGCGTGCAAAGGCATTTGACTTGGTTTTAAACGGCACAGAGCTTTCTTCCGGCTCTATGAGAATTACTGATTTTGAATTACAGCAGAAAATGTTCGAGGCTCTCGGTATGACAGATGAAGAAATAGAAGCCAAATTCGGATTTTTGGTTGACGCATACAGGTATGCTTCACCTCCTCACGGAGGAATGGGAATTGGTCTTGACAGGCTGGCTATGATTATGTGCGGGGCAGAGTCTCTGCGTGACGTAGTTGCCTTTCCAAAGGTACAGAATGCAAGCGAGCTTATGAGCGCCTGCCCTGCTGAGGTCGATGAAAAGCAGTTAGACGAGCTTCATATTAAAACAGTTACAGATGAGTAATACTTATATAAAAAGGCGTCGCTTTGCGATGCCTTTAGTTATTACTTATTACACTTCACGTTTTTTATAAAACGCAATCGACAGTCTCCAAGAAAGAGCATAAAGTGCAATTACGGCTAAACATACAATTGTGACAATACCCCTAAACGATATGATTTGAATATAGCCATCAACCAGATATGCAGAAAAAACACCAACGCCTGCAAAATAAACAAAAATCACAACAATATACGCAATTCGTCCCTTTATCGCACCCAGCTTAAACATAAACGGAAGCGTTACCGACGGCATCAAAAAGGATATTACCAACAGAGTTGCCATAAGGACTAAAAAATTATTCAGCACAAATATACCGTCAATGTTCATTTTGACCGCCTGTATGATGCCGGATATAATAAACACTAAAACCTGAGCAAGCATACCTATAATGTATTTTACAGAGACAATCTGCGACTTTTTATATGGCAAAGCGTCACTATATTCATTCCATTTGCTCAGTTCATCATAGGAAAGTAAAGTTACAGGAATTATACCTGAAATCAAACATGGATAGAAAATAAAAAATACATTAGTTGTTACAAGTGAACCTGCAAGAATAAATGCAACGAATAATAATTGCAATCTGCAATACTTTTTTATCATATATAAATCTTTTAGAAACAATCCTTTCATCTTATCTTGCCTCCTTTACCATAAATATAAACAATTCTTCAATGCTTATAGGGCTTATTTTAATATTTGAAGGAATCTTATCACGCAATACTATCGCCTCAACTCCGTAAGGAGTTTCTTTTTTATGCTTGACTGCTTTTGAACCAAGCTCACTCAACTGTTCTGTGGTACAGTGGATTATTCCGTATTCACCGAGCAGACGGTCCTTTTCCTCACACAGAAGCATTTTACCCTTGTGAAGAAACGCCACATAATCGCATAACTTTTCAAGGTCGCTGACAATATGAGAGGAAATGAGAATAGAATGATTTTCGTCTCTTGTAAACTCGCTTAACATCTCAACTACTTCGTCTCTCACAACAGGGTCAAGACCGCTTGTTGCCTCGTCAAGCAATAACAGCTTGCTGTCGTGAGACATCGCTATCGCTATGCCGAGCTTCATTTTCATACCCCGAGAGAACTCTTTAAACGGTTTATCAGCAGGAATAGACAATTTTTTCAAATGTTTTGTATATTCCTCATCATTCCAATTACGGAAAGTATAACGCATAATTTCCCCTACTTGCTTCGCGTTTAAACATTCAGGTATGCCGACCTCGTCCATAACAACGCCTATATCCTCTTTTGTGATATCAATATTATCCTGATTATCCCTGCCGAGAATTTTTATCGTTCCGCTGTCTTTGTGAAGCATATCTAAAATCAACTTAATTGTGGTACTTTTCCCTGCACCGTTTTCTCCAATCAACCCCATAATACACCCACTCGGAAGTGTAAGGTTCAAATTATCCAGCTTAAAGCCGGAAAAAGATTTTGACAGGTTTTTTATCTCAAGTGCGTTCATTATAAATCCCCCAAACTGAAATTAATCATTTTAATAATATCCTCTTTGCTCAAATTGCACGAAGCAGATAGCTTTATTATCTGCTCGATATGCTCCTCAATCTTTTTAAGATTTTCTTCTCTGAGCAGTTCAATATTCTTAGGCGCAACGAAACAGCCCTTTGCCTGAATAGTATAAATAAAGCCTTCCTTTTCAAGCTCATCGTATGCCCGTTTTGTAGTAATAAAGCTGATTCGCAGATCCTTTGCCAGACCGCGAATAGACGGAAGCATTTCGTTTTCCTTTAAATCTCCGCTTATTATCTGACTTTTTATCTGAGAATATATCTGGTCGTAAATTGGCGCTCCGCTTTTATTGTCGATAAATATGTTCACACCATCACCTCTTTTTAAACTGTATATATGTATTATATACAGTTAATACAGTTTTGTCAATAGTTTTGAAAATTTTTTTGCAACAAAAAAGACTGACATTTTACTGTCAGTCTTTCCATTTTAAGCAATTTTGTTTACGTTATCTTACCTTGCACAAAGTTTGACCTGCCGTTGTACAAATCACCACATTATGATAACTCCCCAAAGGCAGAGAGCCTCCGGCGGCTCGCCGGTCTTGCCTCTTGCTTCTAAAATTCTTGTCTCTAGGTACTAGCCTGCCGTTGCACAAATCTTCACATTGTGCTAACTCCCCAAAGGCAGAGTGCCTCCGGCGGCTCGCCGGTCTTGCCTCTGGCTTCTTGCTTCTTGCTTCTAGTCTAGTACATTCCGCCCATTCCGCCGTCAGGCATTGGTGCGGCAGGAGTTTCCTCTTTGATATCTGTAACAAGGCTCTCTGTTGTAAGAACCATTGATGCTACTGATGAAGCGTTCTGCAAAGCCGAACGTGTAACCTTTGTAGGGTCAACAATACCTGCTGAAATCATATCAACGTATTCTTCATCATAAGCGTTAAATCCATAGCCCGATTTACCCGAACTGATTATCTTATCAATTATTACCGAGCCTTCCAGTCCGGCATTTGCTGCGATTTGACGTACAGGAGATTCAAGCGCCTTTAATACGATTTGCGCACCAGTCTTTTCGTCGCCGTCGAGAGTTTCAATAAGCTTTGATACAGCAGGCATAGCGTTGATAAGTGCTGTTCCGCCTCCTGCAACGATACCCTCCTCAACTGCCGCCTTAGTAGCAGCAAGAGCATCCTCTATTCTCAGCTTCTTTTCTTTCATTTCAATTTCAGTAGCAGCGCCGACCTTGATTACTGCAACACCGCCTGAAAGCTTCGCAAGTCTTTCTTCAAGCTTTTCTCTGTCAAAGTCTGATGTTGTGTTTTCAATCTGTGATTTGATTTGACCTATCCTATCCTTGATTGCACCTGCGTCACCTGCACCGTCAACAATGATGGTGTTTTCCTTTTGAACAACTACCTGCTTAGCACGTCCAAGCTGTTCTATTGTAGTGTTTGCAAGGTCTAAACCAATCTCCTCTGAAATTACCTGTCCGCCTGTGAGGATTGCAATATCCTGAAGCATTTCTTTTCTTCTGTCGCCAAAGCCCGGAGCCTTAACTCCTACGCACTGGAATGTTCCTCTCAGCTTGTTGAGAATAAGCGTTGAAAGTGCCTCGCCTTCGATATCCTCAGCAATGATAACAAGCTTTTTACCAGCCTTTACAATCTGCTCAAGAAGCGGAAGTATTTCTTGAATGTTTGTTATCTTCTTATCTGTAATTAAAATGTAAGCGTCGTCCATAACAGCTTCCATCTTCTCTGTGTCGGTTACCATATACGGAGTGATGTAACCTCTGTCAAACTGCATACCCTCTACAACCTCACTGTATGTCTCGGCAGTTTTGCTCTCTTCAATTGTGATAACTCCGTCGCTTGTGACTTTCTCCATAGCCTCTGCTATGAGTTTTCCTACGTTTTCGTCAGCAGATGAAACTGTTGCAACTCTTGCAATATCGTCTGAACCGTTTATCTGCTTTGAATTCTTAGCGATCTCCTCAACAGCTGTATCAACAGCCTTTGCCATACCCTTCTTTACTATCATAGGATTTGCGCCTGCGGCAATGTTCTTCATACCCTCGCATACCAATGCCTGTGCAAGAAGTGTAGCTGTAGTTGTTCCGTCTCCTGCGGCGTCGTTTGTCTTTGTAGCGACCTCTTTAACAAGCTGCGCACCCATATTCTCAAATGGGTCGTCAAGCTCGATTTCCTTAGCGATTGTAACTCCGTCGTTTGTGATAAGCGGAGCGCCGAACTTCTTGTCAAGAACTACGTTTCTTCCCTTTGGTCCAAGTGTTATTTTTACTGTGTCAGCAAGTTGGTCAATACCTGCCTGAAGTGACTTTCTAGCGTCCTCGCCGTATATAATTTGTTTAGCCATTATAATCTCTCCTTATAAAATTGTTATATGTTTACCTTTTACCTAATTTTAATTGCGGCTATTCAACAATGCCCAGAATATCTTCCATCTTTAAAATGGTATATTCCTCATCATCGATTTTAACCTCTGTGCCTGAATACTTGCTGGTCAAAACCTTATCTCCGACTTTGACCTCCATTTTAACGTCTTCCTTGCCAGGGCCTACAGCAACGACCTCTGCGATTTGCGGCTTTTCCTTTGAAGCCGCCGAAAGAATGATTCCCCCTTTGGTTGTTTCTTCTGCTTCCAGCATCTTGATAACAACTCTGTCCTGTAATGGTTTAATGTTCATAACAAGTCCTCCTTAATTATATGGTTATTAAATTTAACTTGGTTTTAGCACTCTCACTTTCTGAGTGCTAAATATATTTTACCATTAATTTTATAATAATCAAGAGTATTCCGTCAACTTTTTAAATTTTTGTTATATCAACCAAAATTTATTAATTATTTTGTGAATATTGGTGCTGTTTATACAAGTCGATTTGTTAAACTTTTTTCTTCAGCAATCCAAAATTTACGCGTTCTTTCTGTATATATTGCTGTATCTTTGTGAATAAATATGTTATAAATTCTTTCGATATTATAAAGTTTACACTATATACATATTTTATACAATAAATATACACTTTTCATAGTTGTGAATTTGTTATAATAAATATATTAAATTTTATATTTTGTTTTCGTTTTGTTTATTTTTTAATACATAAAAAATACGTCTTAAATTGAATTACTGATATTAATAAAACTTCAACTATATCAGCTTGTTATATTTTAAACAGCGAAGGGAGGAAATGCTCCTTACGGAGCATAGATATTATTATGTCACTTGGAAAGGTATTGGTCGTTGACGACGACAAGAACATTTGCGAATTACTAAGACTTTATCTTGAAAAAGAAGGCTATAACGCAATTATTTCTCACGACGGCGAGGAGGCTGTTGTTAAATTCAATGCGCTGAAGCCCGACATTATTCTTCTCGATATAATGCTGCCTGGTCTTGACGGATGGCAGGTTTGCCGTGAAATCAGAAAAAAATCAAATGTACCTATTATTATGATAACCGCAAAGGGCGAAACCTTTGATAAGGTTTTAGGATTAGAACTCGGCGCTGATGACTATGTAGTTAAACCGTTTGACACCAAAGAGGTAATTGCAAGAATCAAAGCGGTTTACAGAAGAGCAGGTCAGACAACTACCAAAACGGAGATTAAAGAGGTAAAATACGACAAGCTTTCAGTGAATATGACCAGATACGAGCTTAAAGTAAACGGTACTATTCTTGACACTCCCCCAAAGGAGTTAGAGCTTCTTTTCCATCTTGCTTCTAACCCTAACAGAGTATACACCCGCGACCAGCTTCTTGACGAGGTTTGGGGGTTTGAATACTATGGAGATTCAAGAACTATAGACGTACACGTTAAAAGACTTCGTGAAAAGCTTGAAGGCGTTTCTGATAAGTGGGAGCTGAAAACAGTCTGGGGCGTTGGATACAAGTTTGAAGTTGATGAGGACTAAATGATAAAAACATACAGCTTATTTAAAAAATATTTTTTGATATCAGCAGCAGTGACACTCTTAACCGCAGCCGCATTGGGGGGAGTGTTGCTGCTTGTTTCATCAAAACATATTTTTGATAGTGAAAATAAAATTCAATTAATACTTATAATGTTAATTTTTGTTGCTTTAATTGTTTCGGCAAACGCTTTAATAATCTATTCTATGTTTAGAAAGCTAACAGAAACACTTGAGCAGATAACCAAACTTTCAAACAGTTTAGCAAGCGGTGAATTTCAAGATAAAGTCCCTGCGTCTGGAGTTAAAGAATTTCATCAGCTTGAGCTTTCTCTTAACAGTTTAGCCAAAACCGTACAGAAAAGTGACAAGGTAAAAAATCAATTTGTGTCAAATGTTTGCCATGAGCTAAGAACCCCTCTTACGTCTATAAGCGGATTTATCGACGGAATAATTGACGGTACAATACCGCCTGATAAAGAACCTCAGTATTTGAGACTTATCTCAAATGAGGTAAAAAGACTTACAAGGCTTACAAATCTTCTGCTCAATCTTGAGCAGCTTGAGTCGGGCGCAATAAAGCCGGTTATGCGGAATACAGACGTTATAAGCATTATTGTAAATATACTTAACACCTTTGAAAAAAATATAAACAAAAAGAACATTGAAATACTTGGTCTGAACGCAGAAAATATAACGGTTTTTGCCGACAGGGATATGCTTTATCAGGTTATGTATAATCTAATTGAGAACGCTGTAAAGTTTACACCAGAAAACGGTTATATAGAGTTTAAATTCAGCGAAGACGAAAAATACAGCAAAATTTCAGTAAAAAACAATGGCGAAGGTCTTACCGAAAGCGAGTGTAAAAAGGTGTTTAACCGCTTTTATAAAACCGATTCGTCACGGGCTAAAGACACTATAGGCGCAGGTCTTGGACTAAACATAGTGAAATCTATTATTTCAATTCACAAAGGAATGATCGACGTTGACAGCGTTAAGGGAAATTATACACAATTTTCGTTTTCAATACCCAAATCGAGTATTTAAGTTATCATTTTAGATTTCACTCGCTGAACCAACTCTACAACTTGATTCTAGGCACCAAGTACCAACCTGCCGTTTTTCAAAATAAATACATTTTGCAAACTTCCCAAAGGCAGAGAGCTTCCGGAGGCCCGCCGGGTCTTGACATCTTACCCTCTTTCTCTTAACTGCTAGTCTGCCGTTACACAAACTATAACATTTATCTAACTTTCCAAAGGCAGAGAGCCTCCGGCGGCTCGCCGGGTCTTGACATCTTACCCTCTTTCTCTTAACTGCTAGTCTGCCGTTACACAAACTATAACATTTATCTAACTTTTCAAAGGCAGAGGGCCTCCGGCGGCTCGCCGGTTTTTGAATGTGTTTCTTAGCAAAAACAATATGTACTTGTCAATAGTTTTTTTGCACAATAATCAGCGATTTTTATGTGCAAATTCCCATATTTCTTTCAAACAAAATATTAATAATCTTTGAACAAAAGCACTCTTTGAGGCACCGTTTAGTTGAAAACCCTGTTGAAAGTGTTAGAAACTCCCTATTTTAGGCTATGTTTTAAACAACAACTTTTAAAGTTTTCAACAAATGTACGAAAAACGACACTTTTATGTAAAACTAAAAAATATGCAAAATTATACACTTAAAATTCAACAAAAAACCTGAGAGCCAAAAGCGTTTCAGCTTAACTCTCAGGTTAATTTTATTTTGCTAATCTTATAACTCCCAGCTTGCAGGCATCAGCACACGCTCCGCAGTTTAGACATTTATCATAATCAATGCTGGCGAAATTGTTCTCAACCTTCATTGCTCCCGACGGACACGCCTTTTCACACAGCTTACATCCGACGCAGCCGTTTTTACACAATTTCTTAGTAACTTTCGCATGAGCCTCGCTTTTGCAGACAACATCTGTACGCTGGTTTTTCCGTCTTATAGAAATCAGATTTTTCGGGCAAGCCTTTGCGCAAAGACCGCAGCCCTTACAAAGCTCCTCGTTGATGACCGCAACGCCGTTGCAAATTGAAATAGCGCCTTCAGAGCAAACAGATAAACAGTCGCCCAAACCAAGACAGCCGTTTTTGCACTGCTTTGTTCCGCCGTAGAATCTGTTTGCCGCCGCACATGAATTTACGCCGTCAAACTCGAATTTAGACGGAGATGCGTCGCAGGTCCCTCTGCAATGGACAAAAGCTGAGACAGGCTGAATATTTCCTGCGTCTTTACCCATAATCTCACTTATTTTATTTGCAGTTTCCTTACCGCCCGGGTTGCATTTATTTATTTCCGCGCCCTGATTTACAATAGCGTCGGCGTAAGCGTTACAGCCTGAAAATCCGCAAGCCCCGCAGTTTACCTGGGGCAGAGCGTTTTGCACAGCCTCAAGTCTCTCATCTGCTTTTACCGCAAAAGCCTTCGATATCGCTGTAAGTAATACTCCGGCAATCAAACCCAGACCTGCAAATATCAGCAAGGGTAAAACAAAATTCATCATATAAACCAACTCCGTACGGAGAATATCTCCTTTCCTTAATTATCCAAACAGCCCTCCAAAGCCCATAAAGCTAAGCGCCACTATTGAGGCGGCTATCAACGTAGACGGAACGCCCTTAAACGTCTCAGGTATTCCTGTTGCGGCGTCTATTCTCGAACGAACCCCCGAGAAAAGCAGTATAGCAACAGTAAATCCTATACCTGTTCCCAGAGCGTTTGTTATTGACTGTATAAAAGTGTATTCCTCGTCGATATTTGTTATGGTAACTCCAAGTACCGCACAGTTAGTTGTGATAAGAGGAAGGTAAACACCCAGAGCCTTATAAAGAGGGGGCATAGTTTTCTTCAAAACTATTTCAACAAGCTGAACAAACATTGCAACAAGAAGTATAAATGCAACAGTTCTTAAATACTCAATCTCATAAGGTATGAGAATGTATTTATACACAGGGTATGTAACAGCAGTCGCACAGAGCATAACGAATATAACCGCTATACCCATTCCCAGACTGTTTTTTATAACCTTTGAAACACCGAGGAAAGAGCAAATGCCCATAAATTGCGACAGTACAATATTATTGACAAGCACTGCCGATACCATAATGATTACAAGCTTCAGCATTCTTCTCCTCCTTTCTCTGTTTTAACAGAGCAGGAGTGAGCGTTTGGGCAGCCTGCACAGCCGATCTCCTTCGGCGGTTTTTTCTTTTTTAGCTTATTAACAACCGCTATGATAACTCCGAGAGTGAAAAAGCCCCCAGCAGGCATAATGAATACGCTCATAGGGTTTTGTGAGATAAAAGGTATGCTTATTCCAAATATTGAGCCTGTACCTATTATTTCACGAACTGCACCCATAAGAAACAGAGCCAATGTAAAGCCCAGCCCCATTCCCAAGCCGTCCAAAACAGACGGGATAATCTTGTTTTTTGAAGCAAAAACCTCAGCGCGACCGAGTATGATGCAGTTGACAGTTATAAGCGAGAGAAATATTCCCAGACTGTCGTAAAGAGCAGGAACATAACCTTTTAAGAGAAATTCTATCAATGTAACAAAGCCTGCTATGATAACTATGTAGCAGGGAAGCCTTACAGCGTCAGGGATAACCTTTTTAAGCAGTGAGATAACAAGGTTCGAGCCGACTAGCACAAATGTAGTTGCAAGACCCATTCCAATTCCGTTTGAAGCCATAGTTGTTACAGCCAATGCAGGGCACATTCCAAGCAAGGTTACAAGCACAGGATTTTCTTTTACAAAGCCTTTTGTAAGGTCTTTAAATCTACTCACTTAAAATCGCCTCCTTGTTATTGCTGTAAACTTCAAGCGCAGTCTTTATAGCCTCTCTCATTCCATTTGAAGAATAAGTAGCGCCTGTTACATTGTCAACGCTGTCAAAGTCATCGTCAGACGTAAAGCCTATAAATTTATCGCTGAATATAGACTTCTGGTCACGAAGCTTTGTACCAAGACCCGGCGTTTCACCACAGCTTACAAACTCTGTTCCGACAAGCTCGCCGTTTTGATTTATCCCGACTAAAATGTGTATTCCGCCTTTTGAATAGCCGTCTGTTGTAACCTCAATAAGACAGTTTTCTTTGTTTTCGCTGAGAATTATCGAGTTTACATTTTCATTGCCGAATGTCAAGGGTGTTTTTTCAGCCTTAGAGCTGTCAAGCAGAATTTTATAATCTTCCCCGTCCGAGCCTGAAAAGACAGCCTCGCAGCCTGCCTTTAAATCATCTGTCATAACGCCTGTTGTATCTTTGTATGTAAGTTTATATGCGCCTACTAAAAGTCCGCAAACAACAAGACATATCATCATAAGTGCAAACGGAGGAAATATGTACTTTTTCATTTACCTATTCCTCCTTCTTTTTAACGGATACAGCCCCAACAGGCTTTGCCTTTGTAATCATATCAATATACGGAGTAAGTATGTTCATAATAAGAATCGAGAAAGAAACGCCCTCCGCCATAGAAGCGTAGAATCGAATCACACAGGTAATTATTCCGCAGCCGATCCCGAATATTACCTTACCCCAAAAGGTTATCGGAGTAGTAACATAGTCAGTAGCCATAAATATTGCGCCTAGAAGCACTCCGCCTGATAAAATCTGATAAAGCGGATCAACTCCGGCAACGACTGAGAACACCTCAACTGTAAGTAGGAAAAACAAAGGCGTTATTGGCGAGATTATACGTCTAATAATAAGATATATTCCGCCGATAATAAGCGCAAGCGCACAGGTTTCTCCCAGACAGCCCCCTGTCATTCCCAGAAACAAGTCCATATATTTAGCGTTTTGGGTGACTAGCGGAGTTGCACCCGTTACAGCGTCAGTTGTCTGAAGTGCCAAAGGCAGAGTCCAATTAGTCATTGCCCCTGTAAAAGATAGCATCAAAACAATTCTGCCCACGATAGCAGGGTTTGCAAAGTTCTGTCCAAGCCCTCCGAACAAGCATTTTACTATCACAATCGCCACAAAGGTTCCTATTGCCGCCATCCAAAACGGCAATGAGGGCGGAATATTAAAAGCAAGCAAAATACCTGTTACAACAGCGGATAAATCGCTTATCGTGTTAGGCTTTTTAGTTACAATGTTAAACAGCGTTTCCCATACAAGAGATGTCGCAACGCATACAAGAATAAGAAAAATCGCACGAAGTCCGAATATTATCCCTGAGGCTATTACAGCAGGACAAAGAGCAATAATAACATTGAGCATTATTTTCTGAGTTGTCATTCCCGAGCGCATATGAGGCGACGGAGAAACTATTAGCTTTTCCATTTATTACTCCTCTCTTTCTTATCCTTTTTCAGAAACAAACAGTTTAGCAAGCTGATTAGTTTCAGCAAGATTTCTCTTTGCAGGGCAGACATAAGAACAGCTTCCGCAGTTCATACATAAATTGACCCGCAAAGACTTCAGTCTGTCAGCGTCCTTTTGATTGTATGCCTTTTCAAGTTCGGTAGGCATAAGCCCCGCAGGACAGGCATTTATACACCTTCCGCAGCGAATACAGTTCGTCTGGGGTGATTTCTTATCTTTTTTTAGAGCCAGAACGGCATTGTTTGTTTTTACAACTGGAGTATTTAAGTCATAAACGCACATACCCATCATCAGTCCGCCGGTAAGCACTTTTTTTACCTTGCTTTCATCACACTCTGCAAACGTTAAAAGTTCGGCTATTGAAATTCCTATCGGGACCTTGACATTACAAGGAGACTTGACCGCATCTCCGTCTATTGTAATTCTCCGCCATGTAAGCGGCATACCTGTTTTAAAGTACCTGCTCAAAAAAGCAACGGTCGATACGTTTATTACAATAATACCCTGATTTAACGGCAACTCGCCTTCTCTGACAGTTCTGCCTGTAGCGTTGTATGCAATAACCTTTTCCGCACCCTGAGGGTAACTGCAAGAAAGCCTTACGACCTTTATTGAAGTATCCTGAGATGTCATATTGCTTAAAAGGTCTATCGCCTTTGGCTTGTTGCTTTCAATGCAAAGGTAAACCTTTTCTATTTTCAATATGCTCTGTATTGTTTTTATTCCGTTTATTACATCTTCAGGATTTTCCATCATTTCACGGTAATCGCTTGTTATGTAAGGCTCACATTCGGCGGCGTTGATTACAAGGCTGTCTACAGGAGTTTTATTTTCATCGAAATTTAGCTTTATGTGAGTTGGAAAGCCTGCGCCTCCAAGACCGCAGCAGCCGCTTTCTCTGACCGCCTTTATAAATGAATCCTTGTCTGTTATTACAGGAGGCTTTACATCTTCGCTCACGGTTTGTTTCCCGTCACACTCGATTTTAACGCTTTTGCACTCTCTGCCGTTTGCAAAGAGAATATTCTCTATTTCAATCACCTTTCCCGAAACGCTTGAATGAACGGGCGCTGACATAAAGGCTTCGCTGTCGCCTATTTTCTGCCCGACCTTAACCTCGTCCCCCACAGAAACCAAAGGCTCGCAGGGCGCGCCCATATGCTGACACATAGGTATTGACACCGTTTTCGGAATAGTATATCTTATTGTTTCGCAGTTTTCAGTGTTCTTTTTATGCGGTATTCTTATGCAGTTAAGAGACAAGCGTATCACCCTTTCGTACACAGATTTTATTTAAAGGAATACCTATTATCCGTAATTTCAAAGCTGTTTTTTATATTGTCCGAGATATAAACTTTGTTATCCTTAGACAATGCTATGACCGAATATTCCTTTTGATTGAGATATTCAGCTATTTTTTCTGTTCCGCCAATATATATTTCTGTTGATAAAAAATCGGTCAAAAGCCCATTTTGCGATATCACTGACACAGATGTAAGATCTGTTTCGGCAGGATAACCTGTTTTCAAGTCCAGAATATGAGAATAAGTTTTTCCTCTGACCTCAAAATACCGTTCATAGCCGCCCGAGCTTGAGATAATACAGCTTTTAGTTTTAAGCTTGCCGACGTATTTTTCACTGTTGCTTTCAGGCGAACGCACTGCAACAGAAAATTCCTCGCCGTTTGGCTTTTCGCCGTAAAGAAGAGTAGACGAACCGAATGATACAACAGCGCAGTCTGCCTCCGATTTTTCAAGCTCTTTTTCTAAAATATCGCAGGCATAACCCTTTGCAACTGCACTTAAATCTATATTTGTATTACCGTCAAGAGAAATCTCATTGCCGTTTATATTGATATTTTCAGAGCCTATTGTTTTAAGCGCTTCAACTATTTTCCCTTTATTCGGAACTTTAGGATTTGCAGACTGAAAATCCCAAAGAGATATAAGTCTGCCTGCGGATATGTCTACATTCTTATATTTGTCAGTTAAATCTAAAGATTTTAAAATGATATCTTTCGTATGCTCCGAACAAACAAGCCGTCTGCTTTTATTAAGCTTATAAAGCTCTCCACTTTCGCCGTATGGATCAAATAGCATATTAAGGTCTTCAGTGTCACGTTTTATACTGTTATAGATACCATCATCAAATTGTCTGCCCCAAAGCGTAACGCTCACTGCAGTATCCATAGACGCAAAGGATTTTGTTTTATTGTACTCCTTACGAAACGCTGTCTTATAAAATAGAAAGATTAAAACGGCCGTTAAAATAATGACGATAGAAACAGCAGCAATTTTCTTTTTCAAAACTATTCCGCCTTTTTAGGACTCAGCCCTGTAATTAATATGTACCAACTAAATATTAAAATAATATTTCTATCTGCAAAACCTTTACAAATAATAGCTATATATTATGGTATTGTTTTTTGCGAAGAAAAATGTTAAAATGAAATTGAAATTTTAATCATCCAGCTTTTTGATATATTCTTCACTAAAAACAATTATATCATTAAGAGCCTTATATTCAAGTGGAAATTCATTATATAATTTCATAAAAGAAGTTTTCGGAGCATTTATTTTCATTCCTTCCAGCTTTCTTTCAAATGAAGAGGAAAGCAATGCAAACGCAGGAGAAATACTCTCCTTGTTTACGGAAAAATTATTCTTATCATTTTTAGAATTTGCCACAAATGCGCTCCGGAATAATGAATACATAGAAAGAGAAAGAATACTGTCAGAGTATTGAATCAATTCCGGATTTTGATAGCTTTCTATAACCGAATTAAAAATTTCCAGCGCGTGATTTATTTTATTAAGCTGCTCGCTCAAAGCCTTTGAAATGCTCTTATTTTTTTGTTTAGGCTTCACGATCTTTTTAATTGATATCGGCATACTCGTCGTACCTAAAAGATAATCGCATGAAACGTCAAAGTATTTTGCAATTCTCACAAGCAAATCAAGATTGCACTCTCGCTTTCCGTTTTCATAATGAGAGAGCAATCCCTGTGAAATATTCAGATCGTTTGCGACCTGCTTTTGGCTTAATCCTTTTTCTGTGCGAAGAAGAGTTAAAATTCTAGGAAAATCTTTATTCATTTTGTTCACCATATCCTGTTAAATTGTAGTGTTAAAAATACTAAAGTTTTGCACTTTAGACTCTATTATGACTTGTAGTAACAAATTTTGCAAGATTATAAATGCTCTAAAAAGCAGGATTTGTGTCGATCTTTATATATTTATGTATATTATAATACTTTTTTAACATAATGTAAAGCCGCACCGGCAAATAATAAAATTTAAAAGGAGAATTCTATGACAGGTTACAGACTTAAATTAATACGCCATGGCATTACTCAGGGCAACCTTGACGGAAAATATATCGGTGTTACAGACCTTCCGCTTTGCTCAGAGGGAGCAGAGGAGCTTTATAATAAATTAGAAGAGAACGACTACGGCTCTGTACAAAAAGTATTTATAAGCCCTCTAAAGCGGTGCAGAGAAACGACTGCCATTTTATATCCTAATACATTTATTGCAGAAATACCAGAGCTTATCGAAATGAACTTCGGAGATTTTGAGAATAAAAAAGCAGAGGATATTATGAACTCTCCTGAATATAAAAAATTTTTAAAGGGCGGTCTTGACAATCCTCCCCCAAACGGAGAAAGTATGAGAGAAGTAGTTGAGAGGTGCGTTTCCGCAATGGAGCAGATAGTATCGTCAATGATTCAAGAGGGATTGACCAACTGTGCGGTTATCACTCACGGCGGAATTATAATGAACCTGCTCTCCTGTTTCGGGCTGCCTAAATACAATCCAAACGATCTAGTCTGCGATTTCGGAGAAGGATATGAAGTTATGATAACAGCTTCTATGTGGCAGAGGTCATCAGCTTTTGAAATACTGGGAAGGTTCCCTTATATCAATGACGATAACGCCGAGCCCCTTGACGAGGACGACATAAACAGTTTTTATTATAATGAGAGTATCGAAAGAGAGTCTAACGGAGAAGATAAATAACAGTAAAATCTTTAAACATTGAAAGGAGGACGCTCCCTAAGGAGCATAGCCATATTTATGAAAGACGGATTTTTAAAGGTCGCGGCAATAACCCCAAACATCAAGGTCGCCGACATAGACTTTAATGTAAACAGTATAATTTCTCATATAAACCAAGCATTAAGAGAAGAAGTAAAGCTCTGCGTTTTTCCTGAGCTTTGCATAACTTCATACACCTGTCAGGACCTTTTTAATCAAAGACTGCTTATTGAAAAGGCGTTAGAAGGTCTTGAAAGGGTTGTAAAATCAACCGAGGGCAAGGAAATAATTTGCACAGTAGGATGTCCGCTTTTAAATAACGGCAAGCTTTACAACTGCGGAGTGGTTATCTACAACGGAGATATTCTGGGCGTTGTTCCAAAGACTTCCCTGCCTAATTATAACGAGTTTTACGAAATTCGTCATTTTTCTCCCGCGCCGAAAGATACCGAGCAAATAGAATTGTTCGGCAAAAGCTATCCGTTCGGCTCTAAAATTTTGTTCAAAGCAAAAGAAATGAAAGAGCTTATCTATGCAGTTGAAATCTGCGAGGATCTATGGTCGCCCTGTCCTGTTTCCAATCAGCACGCTTTAGCAGGAGCAACGCTAATAGGCAACCTTTCAGCTTCCGACGAGGTTATCGGAAAGGATAAATACAGACGAGAGCTTGTTAAAAACCAGTCGGCAAGGCTTATCTGCGGATATGTATACTGTTCAGCCGGAGACGGCGAATCCACTCAGGATATGGTATTTTCAGGTCACAATATCATTTCCGAGAACGGAGCTATATTAAAAGAAAGCAGATTATTTGAAAATGAAATGACAATTTCAGAAATTGATTTGCAAAAGCTCACGGGAGAAAGAAAGAAACTGTCGACATTTCCCGAAAGCAACGACAGCGGCTATATTACCGTAGAATTTTCAATGAAACCTAAAGACACATCACTTACAAGGTTTTATTCAAAGACGCCGTTTATACCATATGATGAGTTCGAGAAAAACAGTCGATGCGAGCTTATTCTGCGAATGCAGTCGGAGGGGCTTAAAAAGAGAATTTCACACACGAACGCAAAATCTATAGTTATAGGTATTTCAGGGGGACTGGACAGTGCTCTTGCACTTTTGGTATGCGTAAATGCAATTGATTTACTCGACCGAAGTAGAAAGGATATAGTTGCGGTCACTATGCCTTGCTTCGGCACAACTAAACGCACACGCTCAAACGCTGAAATTCTCTGCAACACCTTAGGCGTAACATTTAGAGAGGTTGACATAACAAGCTCAGTGCTTCAGCATTTTGAGGATATCGGTCACGACCAAAATAACCACGATGTTGTCTTTGAAAACGGACAGGCTAGAGAGCGAACACAGGTTTTGATGAATATTGCAAATCAGGTCGGTGGTTTTGTTGTCGGCACAGGGGATTTGTCGGAGCTTGCGCTCGGCTGGGCGACTTACAACGGCGACCATATGTCTATGTACGGAGTAAACGCTTCCGTTCCGAAAACGCTTGTGCGTCACATAATCAAATACTATGCCGACACCTGCGGAGACGACGAGGTAAAAAAAGTTCTTTACGATATTTTTGATACCCCTGTCTCGCCCGAGCTTTTGCCGACAGATGAAAGCAAGGAGAACATTACCCAGAAAACTGAGGATATTGTCGGTCCGTATGAGCTTCACGACTTCTTTTTATACTACGCAATAAGGTGGGGTTTTCCGCCGAGAAAGGTGTTAAGGCTTGCTAAATACGCCTTTGACGGAAAGTATGATAACATCACTATTTTAAAATGGTTGGAAAAATTCTATTCTAGGTTTTTCTCACAGCAGTTCAAGCGTTCCTGCCTGCCTGACGGAGCGAAAATCGGTACTGTTACTCTTTCTCCGAGAGGTGATTGGAGAATGCCGAGCGATGCAGTTTCAAAGCTGTGGATCGACGAGCTGGAGCAGGACAAGAAAAACGATATGCCGTTTTTATACTTTACCAAATAACGATAAAGAGCATAACCCTAACATGGGCTATGCTCTTTTTATATGTACTATATGTTCAATTAAAATAAACTCCCCACTGCCTTTGCAATATAGACAATTATCGGCAGGGTAACTACTGAGAGTATTGTTGAAAGCCCAAACATTTGAGACGAATACGACGAGTTTTTATCAAACCTTATCGCAAGCATTGTCCCAATCGTGGCAGACGGGCAGGAAAGCCCGACTATAGTCGTGATTTTTGCCGTTTCATTAGGGCAGGGGAAGAAATATAACAGCAAAATCAGAATTACAGGAGTTATAATAAGTTTTAATGCGGATACAAAATATATTTTGGGTTTTCTTAAAGCCTTTAAAAGACTTGAATTTGCTATAGTAACTCCTGCAACAAACATAGCCAACGGAGTTATTATGTTATTCACATATGACAGTGTGTCAAACAGCAATCCGTGAATTCTGATTTGAAATACAAAAAGCAGAAATCCCAAAATGGTAGCAAGTATTGTAGGGTTTGTTATTATCTTTTTAAACGAAACCTCCGACTTTTCCCCCGATATAGTAAAAACCCCGTGCGTCCAGACCATTATGTTAAAGACTGTGTTTATTGCCGTTATGTATAAAACTCCCTCCGAGCCGAAAAGGGCAAGGGCAAGGGGAATACCCATAAATCCGCAGTTTGAATAGGAAGCATTGATTCGTTCTATACTTATACTGTCCTTATCCTTACCTCTTAGAAAGAGATAAGAAACAGCTATAAACAGTAAAAGTCCTGCCGCAGAAAGCAAAAGCGCATATCCCAACCCTTTAAAAAGACGAGGCGAAAAATCCTGCTGATAAGAAACAATTATCACAGCGGGGTTTACAATATACAATACAAGATTGGTAAGGCTTTTATTGCCTTCAAGGGATACGAGTCTGGTTTTAAAACAAATTGCACCTATACAAATAAGTATAAGCATTACAGACACTTGTTTTAAAAGAATAAGGGATAGTTCCATAGTATTTCTCTCCAATAAGCCTACTGATTTAAAAATTCAAGGCGGCAGATTTGCCGCCTTAGATATGTTAATATTTACATTTATAAATTATTTAGCCGTAACAGCTTTCTTTGCCTTGCCGATAGATATGATTTTTACTATAACAGGACTTAATACAATATTCAACGCCATTTCAATCAAAAAGTTTACGCCGACCAAAGCAAAAATCATATACGCTCCGGCACTTTCATATCCTGCTGCCGCTGACCATGTATTAATTGTATCCATAAAGAATATCCTGCATCCCAACAGGAAAACTCCTGTGTTAACAATTGGGCAGACAATTGCCGATACAAAAACTGCGACAATTTGATTTTTCTTTTCCAAAAGCAAATAAACAAGTCCTGCAACAAGTCCTGCAAGCGCTCCTTTTAAAATACAGGTGATAATTGTTCCGGGTATGTTTACTGCCAGAAATGCCGATGCATCGGTTAGCAATACAACTACGCCGAATACAAAGCCAAGCCATGCTCCAGCCTTATAGCCGTACATTGCCGCACCGACTACTATAGGTACAAGTACCAGCGAAATGTTGAATACTACCATTGGTCTGATAACTACAGCAAGCACCTGAAGTACCACTACAATAGCTGTAAACAGACCTACTCCTACGATTTTCTTTGTTGTGTTTGACATAAAAATTCTCCTAACTACTGTTCAAACCCTTTGTTTTGATACAGTGTGTAAATTTAAGAATGCCGAAACTCAATTATTTTACCTTTGCGTTTTTATTATAAATGGCATACAATCCGTCTGAAACGACATCAGCGTCGACAACAATATTCTCTGCCGTACAATGCTTTACTATGCCTCCTGCAAGACCTCCCGTAACTACGGCAACAGCGTCGTTTCCAAGTATCTTACGGTACTTGTCTATCATACCGTCCAGCATAGACGCCGCCCCCAACACAATTCCCGAAGTTATCGAATCTTTTGTGTTTGCTCCGATAACTATATCGCTTGCTGCGTCAAGGTTAATATGCGGAAGGTTAGCCGTCTTGCTCGCCAAAACCTCAAGAGACAGCATAACTCCCGGGCATATTGAACCGCCCAGAAAAACTCCGTCTTTGTCGATAGCGCTTATGGTAGTAGCCGTTCCCATATCAATGATGATACAAGGTGCACTGTACTTTTCAAGCGCTCCTATCGCTCCGCAAACAAGGTCCGCACCAAGCTCTGAGGGGTCTCCCAGCTTGATGTTAAGTCCCGTCTTTATACCCGGACCAACAACAAAAGCGTTTACCTTTGCCACCTTTTTTATAGCCGATTTAAGAGCCGGTACTATCGACGGCACTACAGACGAAATTATCGCTCCCTCAAAAGTCTCGCTGTTACAGTTGTAAAGACTGATGATGTTTTTTATGTCAATCGCATACTGATCCTCCATTTTTGAAGCTTCAGTTGCAATTCTTGACGTAAATACTACCTTGTCATCTTTATAAGCTGATAATACTATGTTAGTATTTCCAACATCAACAGTTAAAACCATAACACTTCTCCAAAAGTAAATTTAAGAATAGACATTCTCATAAAAGCGATTA
Organism: uncultured Clostridia bacterium; assembly: GCA_947630825.1. GTDB lineage: Bacteria > Bacillota > Clostridia > Oscillospirales > Ruminococcaceae > UMGS1601. The sequence continues at coordinate 30,362 of CANRJA010000004.1, forward strand.
TACACTAAATTTTGCATTTTTGCAAGTGCAAAATTTTCATCTGCTGTTTCAACCACTAAATATAGTGCTTGAACATCAATCTATTTCATCATTTTGTTACTCAATAGGATTAATTGTAATTATTTTGTTACAATTCGTAATTGCTTTGTTATTGCAAACGCCATTATTACAAGAGTATAATAATCATAGGAAATTTAATTAACGTAAAAGTTAATTTGATTTGACCGTGTCACACGGTTCATTTCATCCTCTCCAAAATTTTTACACGGAAAAAGAGTCGCATCCTAACCAAATGCGGCTCTTTTCTTTTTCTAAATATAAAGAAGATTAAGTCATTTATACCAATAATTATTATATAATATTGTACACTTTGCCCATTGCTTTTTTGAATTTCAAGTAGTATAACATAAGTGAAAAACGGGGTGATATTATGACAATAAACTGGTTTGATGAATCTTTTAAAATTCCATTAAGTTTTGGAATTACAATTACTATAATTATCTTACTTTTAGCTATTATTGTTCCTATTATAGTAACAGCTCTAACATCAGCGAAGATTGTCTGGGGCTGTCCGGAATGCGGAAAAAGATTTAAGCTGAAATGGTATAAACGTTTCTGGATTCATTATTCTGACAACGCCGTAGTTCCAACCACCTGTCCATTCTGTCATAAAAGAGTAGTTTGTACGCAGTCTTTCAATCAGCACTCCGAATGTGACCGCTTATAATATTTATACTATAAGGTCGGCAGTTTTGCCGACCTTTTTATTATGGTCTACTTCCCGTCCCAAAGGTAAGTATCAAGATCAACCCTTCCCTCGTCTGTAACTTTGATCCCGTCTGCTCTTAAAAGGATAATCTGCATATTTTCCCCGCCAAAGGCAAACGCCTTTGAAACCTCTCCAAAGCGGTTTACCACACGATAGCAGGGAATGTTCTCAGGGTCGGGATTGACGTGAAGCGCATAGCCCACGACCCGTGAAAGCCGTCTGTTCCCTGCCAGAGCCGCAACCTGCCCGTAGGTTGCAACTCTGCCTTTGGGGATTTTCTTTACTACCTCGTATATTTTTTCAAAAGTATTCATTTATTCACCGCTTTAATCTTCGCCCAGTTTAAGTGCCTGCGAAACCTTTATCTTAGAAATTATTCTTCCCAGAATTCCAAAGCATATGATAAGCATTAAGCCTACTATTGCATAAATTTTCAGATAATCGCTCCTTTGCGGAACAACGCTGAATGGAGGTACTGCGTCATATGAGTTAAACAGCGACTGGAACAAAGGTACAAACAAGTCGCTTGCTATTCCGCCTATCACTATTGAAACCACTATCGCCGCTCCCGATACCAAAAGCTGCTCGTAGAATAACATTCCTATTATTCCTCTGAATGTCATTCCCATTGCTCTAAGTATTCCGAACTGGAGCGTTCTCGCCTTTATAGAAAGTATCCAGTAAATCAAAAAGCCTATTATGCACATTATCATAATTATTATAAACCCGAGCGTCAGCGCGCCGTTTAAGCCCTGAAGCATAGGGTCGTTTTTTTCTGCTATGACCTCCTGAGACGCTACATTGAGCTTTGTGGGTTCTATATCAGATTCCTCGATAGACTTGTAAAAATCCGAAACTGATACATTATCGTTTAGATCTATCCAGACCTCATAAGGCTCGATTGCCGCCTGAACCTGAACGTAATCAAAGTTCATAACAGCAAAATCCTTATTGCTTCCGTCCTCGTTTTTCTCAAGCGGGTTTAGAGACGGCCAATAGTCAACAAACGCTAAAACTGTTGCGTCGAATTCTGAGTTGCTTCCCCACGAGACTTTTATTTCATCGCCCTTTTCATATCCGTAGTTATCCCTAAATGACGATGATAGAATTACTCCGTTATTATATTTAGCCAAAGCGTCAAGATAATTATTAATATGAACAGGGAGTAAGCTGTTCTTAAGCCAGCAAACCTTTGAAAATTCGCTCGGGACGACCGTCATAAGGCTTATATTTTCAACGGCATTTGTGCTTTCGCTTTTAGTTCTGACCCCTCCGCCTTCGCCTCTTCTCTTGTCAAATTCACGATTCTCCATAACCGTTTCTTTGACGTAAGTACGGTTGCTCGTTATGGTGGTAATATCGTTTTTATAAACCCTTGCCGCCTTGTTTACACCCGTTAGGCTTTCAAATCTCTCGAATGACGGCTCAATATACACAAGAGACGACGTATCCGTTTCTTCATTTTCATCATCTTCCTCAGTTTCAGCCGAAGATGAACCCATAGATGTTGCCTGCTCCTGAGTTACAGCAGAATCGTTAGAACTGTTGTACCACTCCTCAGCCATAACTGCGTCACAGCCGATAGAATAATAAGTTTTCTCCTCAGCGTTTCGGTTTAGCGCCCTAGCGGTGTTTGCAAAGAAAAGCCCAAGCGATATGGTGAGAATCAAAAACACCATAATAAATCCCTCGCGCCCTGTTGAGGAACGTCCTATATTGTTGAGAGAAACATACTGAGCAGGCGTCCAGAACCTTTTGCCGGCAATGTAAATAAGTCTTATAATAAGCGGATAAATTCTGATAACAAAAAGTCCGGCTCCCAGAATAAACGCCGTAGACGCCGCAAAAAGCACAGGATTTACCGTTGCGGTTGTGTCGGTCACCCCTTGACTTATCAGCTTTTGCTGAGTGTTGTTGTAAAAATACAGCCAAGCAACCGAGCCGGCTATTAGTATAATATCAACGCCGAGCTTTTTCCAAAGAGGGAGTTTTCTCCTTGCCGCTTTTGAAGCCTTATGCTCGACAATAGTAGTCTTTGTTGCGGGGTATGTCGGAACAAGAGTGGTAAAAAAGAACACGCACACCGCAAGCAGAGCATACAAAAATGCCTCAGCAGACAATCTTATAGGAAGTGCCGTTCGGTTTACAAATTCCAAAAAACCGTTCGACGCTCCAAGCACAGTGCAAAGAGCCAGCCCTAAAATCGGTCCTATAATTGCGGTTATAACCCCCAAAACGACCGACTCAAGCGCATAGATAAACATTATCTGAAGCCGTGACGCACCCCTGCTTTTAAATATTGCAATTTCGTTCTTTTCTGACTCTACATTCAGCTTTGAGACCATAAAAAGATAAAACAGGATCATCAGCATAACAGGGATCTGAATAAGCCATAAAATCAGTTTAAGCTGAGACGATCTTCCCGCATAATCCTTTAAAATGTCCAGCGCAGGAACTGTAAGCGTAACCCCCGATGATGTATAGACCTTCTCCTGCTCGGAAAGTAGATCAGTGACTCTCGATAAGGAGGTCATATCAATATTTCGGTAATCTATCGTATTATGCTCAGCCATTTTGACAACAGATACCGCTTTTGTTTTAATTATCTGAGACAGCATAAGGTCGTAGTCAACAAACATAGTGCTTACATATGCGCTGTCAAGCCCCTCCGACCAATACGGATCGTTCTGCTCCTTAACATCAAACATTCCAACTACTGCAACCTTTGTCGTTACGCCTTCATTAAATGCGTTTGCAATAGTATAAATCTGATTTAAGTCAAGACCTGTGTTTTGCAGAGAATCCTTCGTCATAACACATTCAAATACTCCGTCGCTTCTTGTTGTGTCAGGAAGCCGTCCGTCTTTTATTTTAATATGATTATAAACGTCCGTCATTCCTGTGAGATAAAATCTTGCCGGCTTTTGCGTTGAATTTTCATCTGTGTTTTTGGCGTAAAGGTATGTATCGGTAATAGTCTTTTTTTCACTTGATGCAGGAAAGCCTAAATCGCTGAAATTATCTTCAAAGGACTCCGTCATACTCTGCACGATTTTAGTTTGACTATTTGTGTCAATATCCATCGGCAGATTATATTCAACAGAATACAGACCCGGATTTTCCTCATTTTCCACCTGATAAGACTCCATATCCTTAACAAGCATTCTTTGAAGAGAAGCGTTCATATAGATAGGAATTGTGCTCATCATAGCAGACGCCATTATAAAACCCAGCAAAAGACAAATTACCATCCACTTGGTATTTTGCATTTTTCTAAACAACAGGGTAAGCATAAATTCATTTCCCTTTCTCTTACGTTTTAAATCTGCTATCTTACAACTATCTTTTCGCCCTCTTGAATTCCAGATTTGATTTCCGAAGCTGTAGCTGTTTCAAGTCCTATCTCGACCTCTCTGGCTTCTCTTTCTCCGTTTTCATTGAGGATATATACAATGTTTTGACCGTTCACTTTCTTTATAAGTCTTGACGGAATACTGATAACATTCTCGGCTTTATCCAAAACCAAAACAGCGTCAGCGATATTGCCTATTGCATTTGACGGGATTTTGTTTCCTGTAAACTTCACATAAACATAGCCCGATTCAAATTTTTGGCTGCTCTTTTCAGGAGCCTTTGACGGAATCATATAAACCTTTCCCGAATAATATTTATCTTTGTATTTTATTTTTAGCTTCTGATTTATTTTATACTTTTGTATGTTTTCATCGCTCGGCTGAATAGCCAAAAACAGACTTTTAGTATCAACTATTGACGCCACAACCTCTTCGACAGATATTTCGTCACCTGCCGACAGTGAGGTTACAGAAGAAACCGTACCGGGTGTTTCTGCATATAGAAATGAATTTTCCATCTGTTCATTCAGCTGTTCAAGCTCGTTTTTTAGAATATCCACCTCAACCTGAGCGTTGTCTATCTCCGCCTGAAAAGCCTTGTTCTTTTTTAATATCTGCTTCTGAAGCTGAGCCTTTTTTATGCGAAGCTCCTTGTCTTTTATTTGAAACTCCAAATCACCCGTATCAAGCTCGCAAATCAAATCTCCGTTTGACACCTTGTCACCAGCCGAAACATAAAGCTCTTTTATCTTTCCGCCCTGATTTTCATAAGAAAGCTCCGTTGTGTTTAGTGACTCAACCTTTCCAGAATAAATAATCTGCTTGATAAGGTCGCCTTTTTCAGCCGTAATTGTCGTGTATTTCACTTCGCTTGCCTTTACGTTGGGAGCATCTAAAACTTCTTCCTCATCAGGCAAAAAATAGCATCCGCAAAATGAAGTCAGCGATATTATCACTGCCAGACATACAGAAAAGTATTTTTTTATCATTTCAATCACCATTCTTACTAATAAAAGCAAGGGGCTGCATATGCAATGCGCCCCTTGACATAATTTAAAGCTATTTATAGAGCGGACCGTAATTTTTGCAGGCTCTGTAGTCAGCGCTTTCTAAATCCTTTGTTCCGAATGCGCTCCAGCAATGCGGACGATAAATATCATCATCGGGAACATTGTGCATCGACACCGGAATTCTCAGCATAGAAGCAAGCGTAATAAGGTCAGCGCCTATATGTCCGTATGAAAGCGAGCCATGATTTGCTCCCCAGTTAGCCATAACGCTGTATACGTCTTTGAACGCACCCTCTCCTGTAAGTCTCGGTGCAAACCATGTAGTCGGCCACGTCGGGTCTGTTCTCTTATCAATAGTATTGTGGATTTGGTCAGGCAGAACGCAGGTATATCCCTCGGCAATCTGCAATACAGGACCTAGACCGTCAACGATGTTAAGTCTCATCATTGTAACAGGCATTTCAGCTAATGTTTTCCAGTGAGAGGAGAATCCGCCTCCTCTGAAATAACCCAGATTTGCAGGTCTCCAGTCAGTAGCCTTCAGACAAGCGTCAATGTTCTCGTCTGTCATTTCCCACCACTTTTTCATCATACCGTCAGCAGCGCCTGTACCGTCAAGAGCTGCGGCACCCGAGTTGATAAGGTGGATAAACCCGTTTGCAGCCTTGCCCTCAGGTCTCATTCCGCAAACCCTTTCAACTGCGTCAGGGCTCCAGTATGTTCTGACGTCAGCAAAAATGCTCGCGGTATGCGAAATCAAATGCCCGAACAGCATTGAAACACCATTCAAGCCGTCGTTTTCTGTTGCAAGTATAACAGGCTTTCTCTTTCCGTTCCAGTCGAAAGTAGAATTGAGCATAGCCTCACAGAAGTCTGCGTTCGGCTTGTAGTCAGTCCACTGTCTTTGTCCCTGAAAACCACCCAAAAGCGCGTTTCTTCCGCAGGATTCTTCAACCCAGCCCATTTCAGCAAGCTTTGGATTTCCAAGCATTATGTCACGGATTATGAGTGTCATCTTAACTGTGAACTCCCAATCCTTCTCGCTTCTCTCGTCGCCCTGAACAATAGGAGGATCGTTTACATTGTCGTCTCCCTGAGGACAATGCTTCTTTGTCCAAGCAAGAGCCTTTTTAAACTCCTCCTCGTCGTAAATCCCAAGCTCCATACGTCTTAAGATCTCGACCTCGTCGACCCACTCGGCACGAAGTCCAAGATATTTTGAAAAGAACTCAACATTGCAGTATGAACCAGCAATACCCATTGCAACAGCACCTATATTACAGTAAGCCTTGTTCTTCATTTCACCGACCGCAACAGCACATCTTGCAAAACGTAAGAGCTTTTCCTCAACATCAGCAGGAACCTCTTTATCTCCTATGTCCTTAACGTCGTGACCGTAAATTGCAAAGCAGGGCTGACCGTTCTGCGCATAAGCAGCCATAGCTGCCGCCAAATACACTGCTCCCGGACGCTCTGTTCCGTTAAAACCCCACAAAGCCTTTATTGTGGTAGGGTTGTTGTCGGTCGTTTCTGTTCCGTAACACCAGCAAGGCGAAACTGAAAGCGTTGCAACAACATTCTCCTTAGAGAACTTCTCCTCGCACAATGCTGCCTCATAACCGCCGCCGATAGTAGTATCCGCAATAACGCACTGTACAGGCGTTCCGTCTGAATATGTTACCTTGGAGCTTATCAAATCAGCCGCGATCTTAGCCATATCCATCGTCTGGTCTTCCAAACTCTCACGGATACCCTTTCTTCTTCCGTCGATTATAGGTCTTATTCCTATTTTGTAATACATTTTCTTTCCCTCCGATTTATTTAATTTTTATTATTTTCTTAAAATCACTATAAGCCTCATCAAAGGCTTTTACCGCTTTTTCTTCAGGCTCAAAGCTCTTTACATTATCCGATTTTGCAATGATCTCTCTTGCCTCTTTTGTACTCGAAACAACGCCGTTTGCCATTAGCTGAACTGCGATATTTCCGAAAACCGTCGCTTCAACAGGTCCTGCTAGAACACGGGTGTTGCAGGAGTTCGCCGTCATCTGGCACAAAAGACCGTCTTTTGTTCCTCCGCCGACAATATTTATGACCTTGTAGGCTTTACCTGTAAGCTCTCTTATCTGCTCAAACGCATAGCGGTATTTCAAACTCAGGCTCTCATAAATGCATCTTACAATCTCGCCGACCGTCTGAGGTACATACTGTCCTGTTTCTTCACAAAACTCCTGAATTCTCTTAGGAAGATTGCCAGGCGGTGTAAGGGTAGGGTAGTCAGGGTCGACAAAGCACTTAAACGGTTCGCTTTCAAGCGCCAGCTTTTCCAAATTTGCAAAGGAATAATCCTTGCCCTCTCTCTGCCATTGACGTCTGCTTTCCTGAATCAGCCAAAGACCGATTATATTTTTTAAGACATTGGTCGTTCCGCCGTAACCGCCCTCGTTTGTAAGATTAAGCTCATATGCCTTGTCTGAAATAATCGGCTCGTCGGTTTCTGTTCCGAAAAGCGACCACGTTCCGCAGGAGACAAATATAAAATCCTTTTCCTGCGTCGGAACAGCAACGACCGCATCTTGTGTGTCATGTCCGCAAACAGCTATTACCGGAATCTTGGGAAGTCCCAACTCCTCACATAAATCGTCCGACAACTCGCCTATTTTTGTTCCGCTCGGTACAATTTCGCCAAACAGCCTTTGAGGAAGCCCCAGAGTATCAATAACATCTCTGTTCCAGTCTTTTGTTTTCGGATCGACAAGCTGAGTTGTCGAAGCTATAGAGTATTCGGTTTTTATCTCTCCCGTAAGAAAGTAGTTAAACAAGTCGGGAGTAAGCAGCATAGTTTCAGCACGGTCTAAAAGCGGCTGTCTGTTTTCTTTAAGAGATAAAAGCTGAAATGCAGTATTTATCTCCATAATTTGATTTCCCGTTTTCCTATACAGCTTTGAAAGCGGAATAAGCTCTGACGCCTTATCCACCATTCCTGCCGTTCTTTTATCACGGTAGTTTACTCCGCTTTCCAAAAGAACGCCGTCACTGTCAAGAAGCCCGAAATCAACTCCCCATGTATTAATTCCTATGCTGTCAAAGCCTCCGGCGAGCTTTGCCTTGATAAGACCTTGCTTTATCTCGTGAAACAGCCTCAGCGTATCCCAGTAAAGAGTTCCGCCGAGAGATACAGGGTCGTTTGAAAACCTGTGTATCTCTGAAAGCTTAATTCTCTCTCCATCGAAAACTCCAAGCATTGCCCGTCCGCTGGAAGCGCCGAAATCAAATGCAAGTACCCTTTTTTCTATACTCATTAATTTCCCTCAATTTATGCTTATTTTGAATATTTCTTATATCCCGGGTGCTTTCCTGTAACTCCATATTGCGGGCGCATACCGATAAGCCTGTCGATATTCTCTCTTGAGATGTCCTTAACCCCGCCGAGAAGTCTTGCCACAAGCGAGATTTTAGCCTGAAGCTCCAGAGTTTCCATTCGGTAATATGCCGTGATAAGATCAGCGCCAACAGTGAGTGCGCCGTGATTTTCTAAAAGCATACAGTCATGCTCCTGAAGATAAGGCTCAATAGCGTCGGGAACTTCATATGTAGACGGTGTGCCGTAAGGCGTCAGCGGAACAGAACCCACAGCTATGACCGTTTCAATCATACAGTAGTCGTCCATAGGAAGCTGTGCGCAGGCAAAGCCCGTCGCCGTAGGAGGGTGAGCGTGAACTACCGCTCCAACGTCAGGTCTGTCGTGATAGCATTTCAAGTGCATCTTGACTTCACTCGACGGACGCCAGCCCTCGACTGCGTCTAATATATTGAACTCGTCATCTATTAGTCCGATTTTATCGGGAGTAATAAACGCTTTTGAAACTCCTGTCTGAGTTGCGAGGTACTTCCCCTCGTCAACCTTTACAGTTACATTTCCGTCATTAGCCGCAACCCAGCCCTGCTGCCACATCTTGTGACAAACGTCAACTATTTGTTCTTTGATATCCTCATACATAAAATTACGTCCTTTCAAAATTCATATGTATTATTATACCTTATTTTAAAGTGATTGTCTATCAAAAGAATGTTACTCCGGCATAGAAAATTCACCAATATTTTTGTGAAATATTACAAAAAAGAAGCTAGAGATAAAAGTCTAGAAGCAAAATTCTTGCTACGACTATCATCTAACTTCTGGTTTTTTGCATCTATTTATGCTTTTCCTTTAGCTTGTGCGAAGCTTCACCGTTTTCTTTGTCCAGATAACCTTTTTTCTTTGTGCCTTCGGCAAAATCAATGGGAACAGTAAATAAAATTCCTGTGTTGGGCTTTGAAAGATCGCCTACTGTACTGTATACGACCCTTCTCGCAATATCAAGCTGGTCGTCTCTTATAACTGAAATTATAGTTTTGTTGTCTTCTTCTGCCCCTCTGCCCGTAAAAAGAGAACGAATTGACGAGCTGATAAAGCTTGATTCCATTTTAGACAAAGTCATAACAAGTCCTGCTGAATCTATTATTGTCGCTCCGCCTATCCCTGCTGACGACAATCCCTCAAGCAGATATTCAAGAGACTCTATTTTATTAAGTATCAAAACCATCAGCTTCAAATTAATCACCGCGCTTTCCATTGGACTTATGAGTAGGTTTTAAATTTTATAAATTGCCGTCACGAATATTCTTACTATTCATCTATCTTAAACATTGATTTTATCTGAGCTTTAAAAGTTCCGTCAACCGTAAATTTATATCCATTATTCGACCATGTTCCCGTCGGGGTAAGAGTTTCAGCAGGATTGTCGTAATTATCCATTACATAGTAATAAAATTCTTCTGTTTCAGAAAAATCGTTTTGAGTAAAGTTCTTATCGGCTGACTCCTCCAGCAGATTTGAATATATAGAATCCAGATTGTCTCTTGTGGTCTGAAGTTTAAAACCGTTGTTTATCAAACTCTTCATCAAATCGCCTGCAACCGATACATTCTGAGAATAGCCGTTTTTGTACTTCGGATAAGTCATAAACATTCTTATCTGAGAACCCTCAAGTGAAATTTTATCTCCTTTAGAGTAGTTCACAACATCATCGGAATCATCATCAACATAATACATATTCTCAAAAACCTCGTATGTAATGCTTCCGATGTTGTCGCACAAGTTTTCAAAACATTCTTCTCCCATAGACATATATTTATCTATGTCAATTCCTAAAACCTCAGAAACAGCTTTGACGGTTTCTTTCGCTCCGCCTGACTGAAAAACCTGATCTAATGTCTGACCATTGCCGTCGGCGGACGCAGTTGTATAAGGAGACAGCGGAACAAGCAATATCCTTCCGTCAGCAGGCATAAACCTTGCAGCCATAACCGAATCTAAGCTGTTTTTGTCATTTTTGACCATATATAAAAAGGTCTGATTATTTTCTTCAGTAGGATTATTGCTCTCAACAGAAACAGTTGATGAGCTTCTTTCCGGCTCCAGCACCATCTCATTCATTAGTTTTATCGCAATAGCCCCGAAAATCACAATAAAAACAACCATAGTTGAAAAGTAAACAAGTGCGATAGGCGCTTGAGACCTTCTTTTTTTCTTGTTCTTAGCCATAAAATTCTCCCCTAAATTCTATAAATTTATTATGAAATGCTTATTAGCATTTTAAGGTTTGTTTTAAAAATACTTGAAACTTATTCGGTAAAGGTGTAAACTAAATAAGTATCAATCAGTTATTTCTATTTTAAAATTGGCGCATTATTATTTATATCAATAACACGAACATCAATACCCTTGCTTAGAGCGTAATTTATCGTCTGACCTGTACCGCTTCGGTAATTATCCACAACGGCTATTATCTTTGAAGAGTTGTTGACCATAAAACGATTTCTCTTCTGCATACAGTTTCTTGTATACTCATTTTCCATTATATAAACCTTATCGGCAGAGGCAACTATATTGTCATACTCCCATTTTTCAGCATTTCTCAGCTTCTTGCCGTGATCCTTATAAGGAATAGCGCATATAAGTTTTATATTCGGGTTTTTAACGCGTTTTTCGTATACATATTCCGCTGCCCAAAGGTCAATGCCCCTTGCCATTCCTGTAATAAAATTCGTATATCCTTCCTTGATTGCATTTTCAATCTCTAAGTAAAGCATACTTACAAGACGTCTTATCTGCGGTGAATTTACGTTCCCCTTTTGTGCAAGTTTTTCCGGTCTGTGTCCCGAAAAACAACAGGTATGATTTATGTCAAATCCATCGTTTGAAATTGAAGTAAATGCCAACATATTCCCCTCTAACGCCGCCGGCGGCAATAATTATTGATAAACTATGCTTTTTTTGTATAGTATTAGCATATCACAAACTTAAAAAATTATCAATAGCCTAACATAAAAAGAAACCCAAAGAAAGGAAATTTTTATGACCTATCTTAAAAGAGCCTGGGCTGAAACCCATCTAGATCGTATCAAAGCCAATGTTGAGAATTACAAAAAATTTTTAAATCCCGAAACCGAGCTTTTATGCGTAGTGAAAGCAAACTGTTACGGAAACGGAGACGATGCTATCGTTCCGTATCTTGAAAACGAACTTGAAATCAAATGGTTTGCGGTTTCCAATATTGAGGAGGCAAAGCACCTTAGAGATATAGGCATCTCAGGAGAAATACTTATACTCGGATACACCCCTCCAGAGTATGCAAAAGAGCTTATTGACTATGATATTATTCAGGCTCTTACAGATGAAAGCCATGCAAAAGAGCTTTCAAAATACACACCTAATGATAAGCGTGTGCGTGCACACTGCGCGCTAGATACAGGTATGACAAGGATCGGCGTATGTGAAAACACAGTAGAAAAAGCCTGCGAAACAGTTGAACGTATTTCCCGGTTTAGAGGAATACAGCTTGAAGGTATTTTCACACATTTTGCATCTGCTGACAGCGATAATAAAGATGACATTAATTATACAAAAATGCAAGCCGAGAAAATCGTTTCCATAGCAGAAAGCCTAAAAAAACGTCTTGTTTCTCTCAACGAGATACATTTTTTAAATTCAGCCGGAGGTATCTATCATTCAAACGGCAAAAGCACTCTCGCAAGATTGGGAATAATAATGTACGGACTAAAGCCAAATTCGGCTCTTGATGTACCCTTCACACTCGAGCCTGTCCTTGATTTCAAGGCTAGCGTATCTATGGTCAAAGATGTCGAAAGCGATGTGTTTGTAAGCTACGGAAGAACATACGAAACGTCAAAGCCTACTAAAATTGCTACAATTCCCGTCGGATACGCCGACGGATATCCCAGATTTCTCTCAAATAAAGGAGAGGTCTTGATTCACGGGCAAAGAGCCAAAATAATCGGCAGAGTTTGTATGGATCAGATAATGTGCGATGTAACGGGAATTGACGTAAAGGTCGGAGACACTGCAACGCTTATCGGAACTGACAGCGAGGAAACCATTACCGCCGACGACATAGCAGATATCGGAAATACGATTGGATATGAAATCATTTGCAATATTTCAAAGCGTGTTCCGAGAGTAGTTTATAACAACGGACAGCAGATCAGCATATTAAAATACTGATACAAGCTTTTTGTAACATTCTATTGACATTTTTTTAATATTAGTATAATATATAGATAAACAAACACATATTGGAGGATTTATAATGGCTAAATTCTGTTCACAATGCGGTTCGCCCTTAAATGAAGACGCTTTATTTTGCAGTTCGTGCGGGGCTAAGGTAGCCGATAAGGAAACAACAATAGAAAAACAACCAACTGCACAGGTAATAAATGAACCTGTTCAATCCAAAGCAGTAAACAGTGAAGAAACAAACAATGAAGTCGAATCTGTCGAATCTTCTGATACAGTGATTGAGACCGAAAACACTGAGGCTACAAATGAAGCTGAACCTGTAAATGAAGTTAAAGAAACTGCCAATTCTGAACCGAATAATACAGACGTACAGGATGCTTCAGAACAGCAGACGTCAGGGGAACCTACCGCTATTGACAAAGGTATTGCTATTGCAAAGGATAAAATCGGAGACGGTTATGAAAAATTCAAGACAAGCCCTAACCGAGATAAATACATTGGATTTTCTGCTATAGGCATTGTAATTATAGTTATTATCTGTCTTTTAATATCAATTTTCTTCGGAGGAGGATATAAAAGCGCTGTAAAAGACTATATGAATGCAGTTAAAGGAGACGATTTCGGCGATTATGTAGACGCTACTCCTAAAATTATTTACAAAGCGATTTTAGAAAGAGATTACAGCGGCGACAAGGATGATATGGAGGACGATTTTGAAGATTATGAGGACGAGTTATCATCTTATATCACCGGTATTAAATACGATATTTTAGATGTAGACAAATTAGACTCAAACGATGTTGACGAGCTGGAAAATAACCTGAAAGACCAGTACGAGCTTTATGTTGATGATAAGATAAAGGTTTCAAAGGCGTATACGGTCAATATCCGGATAATTGCCGAGCTGGAAGATGATTATGGCAACAAAAAAAGCAGAAGCAAACAAAATCTTATAGTCGCTAAGGTAAACGGCGACTGGGGAGTTATTAATGATTCTGTAAGTCTGCTCAATTTATTTTAATCTACTCAAATAAATTCTTAAAATCCATAGATATAGTATTGAACTTATAACAGACGCTCAAGATTTAGAGCGTCTGTTTTTTGCTTGCGTTTTTGGGTTAATTGTAGTATAATAATGTGAATATTAAACACAGATTTTAATTGTTAGGAAAGGAACTTTAAAATGGCTCAGGTATATAAAATAAAGATTTTCAACAAGGAATACAATATCCAAACTGCGGAATCGGAGGAATACACCCAAAGACTGGCGGACACTCTCAACAAAAAGCTGTCCGAAGTCGTTCAGGGAATGTCTAATATGACCCCATTAGACGGAGCGGTTTTGGTCGCACTCGATTGTCTTGACAGGTCGCTCAAAGCGGATATTGACATAGATAAGATAAGAGGTCAGATAAAAGAATATGTTGACGACGCTGCGAACTCCGCTGAAAAGCTTAGATCAGCAAACGAAGAGATCTCAAAGCTCACTGCTAAAATTGCAAAGCTCGAGGACGAGCTTTCAGAGGCCAACAGATTGTTAAACCGTCAGGGCTTGTCACGTCAAGGAGCGAAGCAAAAATCAAATCCAGACTACGAAAGATACACAAAAAACGTAAACGAGCCAAAGGGCGATAAGACAACCTTTGTTCCGAACAAAAACGGACAAACGTCTTTCTTTAATAAATAGTATGGCAGAAATACTTGCACCATGCGGAAGCTATGAAGCTCTTATCGCCGCTGTCCGTGCCGGCGCAGACGCAGTTTACGTCGGAGCAAAATCCTTTTCAGCAAGGCAAAACGCTAAAAACTTCGACAGAGAAGAATTAAAAGAAGCTGTATTGGAATGTCACCGTCACGGAGTTAAGATTTATCAGGCTGTTAATACGGTAGTTTTGGATTCTCAGTTAAGCGAGCTTTTAGATGTTCTGGAATTTGCCTGTGAAATAGGTATAGACGGACTTATCACTCAGGATTTGTGCTTGACAGAAATTATTAAACAAACCTGTCCGAAAATGCCCGTTCACGCATCGACGCAAATGACGCTGCATACCAAAAACGGCGTGCTTTTTGCCCGTGAGATGGGCTTTTGCAGAGTTGTTGTTTCAAGAGAGGTCACAAAAGAGGTTTTAGCTGAGCTTTGCGGTCTGGACATTGAGATTGAAGCCTTTGTTCACGGCGCTTTGTGTATGTCGGTATCAGGTCAATGCTTTCTCAGCGCAATGATAGGCTCACGAAGTGCAAACAGGGGTCTTTGTGCAGGCGCATGCAGACTTCCTTTCTCTGCTGATAATAAGAACAGCTACGCACTTTCACTCAAGGATATGTCATATGTCAGATATTTGCAGGAGCTTGTAAAAATAGGAGTTTCATCTTTTAAAATCGAGGGCAGAATGAAACGTCCCGAATATACTGCTGCGGCAGTTTATGAGTGCAGAAAAGCTTTAGAGGGTAACTCTCCAAATATGGAGCTTTTGAAATCCGTTTTTTCAAGAAGCGGATTTACCGACGGCTATTATACAAATCAGCTTGGTAAAAATATGTTCGGCATCAGGCAAAAAGAGGACGTAATATCTGCAAATGATGTTCTTCCTCAGCTTAGAAACCTGTATAAAAACGAAATAAAGAAGTACAAAATAGATTTTGAAATTGATATTCATTTATACGAGCCTGTAATTCTCACTGCAAAATCAAACGGCTGTAAGGCAGTGATAACAGGCGAGCCTCCGCAAAAGGCTTTAAACCGCCCAATTGACGCTGAATATGTAAAAAGACAGCTTTCTAAGCTGGGAGAAAGTCAATTTGAGTTAGGCGGCTTAAACTGTAATATTGAAAACGGCGTTATGGTTTCCGCCTCTGTGCTTAATAAGCTAAGAAGAGACGCTGTTTCTGCTCTTGACAGCGCTATCTGCAAAAAGAATACCAAAACAGTACCCTTTGATAAAGAAAAGGCTAAGAAAATTATTGTAGATTTGAACTTAGATTCTTCAAATACTATAACTAAGCCGATAATCAGAATTTCCCTAAGCAATACAAGCGAGATAAAAGACATTGATTTATCAAGCGTCGAGCTTGTTACAATACCAATGTCGAAGGTAGAGGATCTGACTGACGACCTTGAAATCAGTCTTAAGGATAAAATTTGCATATCCCTTCCAAGATATATGCATAATGAGCAAATGGTAATAGATGATATTCAACGCTTAAAGGACAAGGGCTTTTATAAATTTGAAGCTACAAACTTAGCGCACTTGAAAATTTTAAACGATTTAAGGCTTGAAATCCACACCGGGTTTGGGTTTAATATTACAAATTCGCTGTCATTAAAGACGCTGGCGAAATATAATGTAAAAGACGCTGTGGTTTCGTTTGAACTAAAAGCAAGTGAAATAAACCGTCTGAAAAGCAGAATTAATTTTGGTATTATTTCTTATGGAAGACTTCCGCTAATGCTTTGCGTAAACTGCCCGATAAAATCCTCTGTAGGCTGCAAAGACTGTAAGGGCTATCTTACTGACCGCACAGGACGTAGGTTTAAAGTACGCTGTAATAAAAAGTATAATTATTACGAATTGTTAAATTCAGATGTTCTTTATCTGGCGGATAAGCTAGGTGAATTTAAAAGCGTCTCCTTTCACACTCTTTGCTTTGAAGATGAAACAGCCGATGAGATAAACAATATTATTGAATCGTACAAAAACAACTTGCCTTGCAATGGAGCATATACAAGAGGTCTTTATTTCAGGGGGATAATCTAACCGGTATTTTTATTAAAATACCTGTTTGTTTCATTGACAACTTCCTTAGATAAAACGAGCAGTGCAATCAGATTTGGTATCGCCATAAGACCATTAAAGGTGTCGGAAATTTGCCAGACAAATTCAAGGCTTGAAACTGCTCCCAGATAGACAAATATGCAAAAGAGTATTTTATACACTCTGTTTTTTACACGGGGAAACAGATAGCAAAAAGCATTTTCACCGATAAATGACCAGCCTATCAATGTAGCTAGTGCAAACAGCACAATGGAAACAGAGACAAAATATCCGCCGAAGCTACTGAAACCGCTTTCAAATGCCCTTACTACTATCTCTGCGCCCTCGTCCACCATAAGAGGTGTGCCGCTTACAAGTATTACAAGAGCTGTAACTGTGCAAACTACCATTGTGTCGACAAACACCTCAAATATACCCCAAAAGCCCTGTTCAACAGGCTCTTTGATGTTTGATGAGGAGTGAACGCTGACAGTTGAGCCTAAGCCGGCTTCGTTTGAGAAAACTCCCCTGCGTATACCCACAGAAACCGCTTTTTTTATTCCAGCGCCGGCTAAACCTCCGGCGGCAGACTTAAAGCAGAAAGCATTTTTAAATATAGATAAAAACTCATAGAGAAGCCGTTCACGCTTTATTATTAAAATTATAACGGCTCCTGCCATAAAGAAAACCGTCATAAACGGAACAATAAACTCGCATACTTTCTGTGTTCTTTGTGCTCCGCCTAGCATAATGGCTAGTATAAAAATGAACAGCACAACACCGCAGCATATTCTTGGAAGATGAAAGCTTTGAAAAAGCGACGCAGAAATTGAATTTCCCTGCGCCATATTACCCATACCAAAGGACGCAAGAACGCAAAACAGCGCAAACAATTTTGCAAGAGGTTTTGCTTTCATTCCTTTTTCTATGTAAAAATACGCCCCGCCGGTTATTTTGCCGCATTGATTGCGTGTGCGGTATAAAATTCCCAGAACATTTTCAGCATAAGCTGTTCCCATTCCCAAGAAAGCGGATATCCACATCCAAAAGATAGATCCGCTGCCGCCGATTGCAAGTGCGGTCGCAACACCTACGATACTTCCCGTACCTATTGTTGCCGCCAACGCTGTTGAGAGGCTTCCGAACTGAGAAAGAGTGTGTTTGCCAAATGATGTTCTCGTTTGTTTTTTAAAAAGCGACAGTAATGTTTTATTTATGATTAATTTTGCTTTTTTGAACTGAATACCCTTTAATCTCAGAGTAAAAAATATTCCGACAAACAAAAATAAACTTAGGGTGAATGCGCCCCACACAAAGGAATTTATTTTCTCATTTAGACTGATAATCTTATCCAAACCACCCACCACCGAAAATTCAGATTTTAAAAATGTTTAAGGCATTACTATAAATATGCTTTACTGAAAAAGAGTATAAAAAATATTAACAGGAGGAATGCTCCCTAATAGAGCATAGTCATACTATGAAAAGATATGTTCCCGCTAAAAAGGCTTTAATTTCAATCAGAATTATTATTTTAATTTTAGCCGCCGCAGTTACAGCACTCAGCTATATATTTTTAAACAGCCATAATATTATTATGTGGATAATAATCGGCGTATGCTGGGGAGCGGCTATTTTGTACGGTGTTTTTTTTCTTCCCATATACTTTAAAAACACGGTCTATAATATCTCTGACTCAGACATAAGAAAAAGTACAGGTATGATATTCTTTTCAAAGCAATATATGAAGCTGAGCTCTATACAATACATCTCTACAATAATAACTCCTTTTTCACGTCTTACAGGATTAAATTTCATTATTATCAACGCGTGGGGCGGAAGAATGCTGTTTTGCTTCTTGAAACGTGACGAAGCTATGGAACTTTCATCTCAGCTTGACGAAATAGCAAAAAACAATAATTAGCACAAAACGAGCTTTATAATTTTAAAGGAAAGGCGGGTAAGCATATGCTTGAAAATCATCTTTTTTCTTACATTTTCAAATCAAGACAGCATCCTGTAAAGATTTTCACATATACAACAAGCGGATTTTGGCTTTTACTTATCCCGCTTGCACGAAAGCTCTACAGATTAAGTTTTGATGTTGCTGAGTGGTTCAGAGGAGACTGGCTTGACATTATAATTATATCCCTTATCTTTGGCTTTGCATTTTTAAGATGGTTTTTCATAACCTTTTCCATTGACGACGACTGCATTAGAACAGGTACAGGATACTTAGGTTTGCTGAAATCAAAATTTAACTATAATAATATATGCTCTGTTACTTGCAGTCAGGGACCTTTTTATCGTTTTTTCGGCTGTTATAAAGTGTGTATTGACACGAACGCAGATTTTATGAGAGGTCACGACGTTACGCTGACCTTAAAAAAATCTGACTTTAGACACCTTACTAATATTTTGAAAGAGAAAAATATCGGAAAGGTCAAATACAGCTATACTCCTAAAAGGGTACATCTAATTATTTTTTCTTTTCTGTTTTCGTCAACGCTTTCAGGGGTTATTCTTCTTTCTACCTTACTGATTCAAGCCAGCCGTATAATCGGCAGACAGCTTGAGCAAAAATACCTTACTATAGTAAACGACAGAATACAGAACTTTCTTACTATAAACCTGCCGCCTATAGCAGTTGCAGCGGCGTCTATCATTGTTGTAGGCTGGCTGTATTCGCTCGCTGTAAATCTTCTTAGACACTGGAACTTTACAACAGTAAGGCAGGGCGACAGCATAATAATCAAATCGGGATTTATTACAAACCGCGAAAGCGTTATTATGCGTAATAAAATCTATTCAGTTGATATCCGTCAGAACTTTTTTATGAGAATGTTTCATATATGCTCGGTCAATATAGACTGCGCCGGTTACGGCAAAGGAAGACGACAGATAGCCGTTCTGCTCCCGGTAACGACCAACAGAGAAATAAACAACTCTCTTAAAATTCTTCTGCCCGATCGAATAAATCCTCACAACAAGCTGAAAAGCAGATTCAGAGACTTTATCGGTTTTACCACACCTCCGTTTTTGTTGGGCATAAGCATTCCCATTTTAGCTTATATACTGTGGCGAATTTTCCCTGAATGGCTGGTTATTATAAGGTTTGTTGCGTTCATTGCAGAAATACCGGTGTTCTGGCTGTTCGTCGTGAAATTTGCTTCAATTTTCACGACGGGAGTCGGCTTTGAAGATGGTTATGCCGTTTTAAATTACTGCAAGCTTTATCAATTTCACAAGGTTACGATACCTACAAGCCAAATCACAAGAATTGACTACTACCAGACAATAATTCAAAAATGGAGCAAAAATTGCAGTCTTAGAATTTACACATACTCAGAAAATGTTAAATGTCACAAGGTTAAAAATTTCCCCTTAAAGCAAGCAAAAAAGCTTCTTGAAAGCCAGGACTATTATTTGGACGTAAGTTAGTGATTTAAATATTTTTTAGAAAAAGTCTTGACAAGCATCAAATCATACTGTATAATAAGCTAGTCGCTATTTAGCAGTAGGCTGTATAGCTCAGTTGGCTAGAGCATTCGGTTCATACCCGGAGTGTCACTGGTTCAAATCCAGTTACAGCCACCATACGGCCCGTTGGTCAAGAGGTTAAGACGCCGCCCTTTCACGGCGGAATCATGGGTTCAATTCCCGTACGGGTCACCAAAAAAGCAATATCACCTTTATGGTGGTATTGCTTTTTTAGTGGCGCAGGAGAAATTGAGAGAATGCATTAAAATTTTTGCTTTATCACACAGTATGTGCATTCTCTGACGAAAACGAAAGCGGAGCGCGGCTTTCGTCTTAATTCACCGTTCGGGTCACCAGCAACGGTGACGTTGCATCCAAATCGCGTTTCATATTTGTGGAACGTGATTTTTTTATTTCTCGCGTTTTTAATTTGACATTTATGTTTGTATTGCTTTTTTAGTGGCGCAGGAGAAAACTGATAAAACACAAAGAAGCAGAGAGAATAATTGCTCTCTGCTTCTTTTTAATGTATGTTCTTTTATTCTTCAGCAAACTGATCCTTGCCTACATGACAAAGCGGACACTCAAAATCGTCGGGAAGGTCTTCCCACTTTGTGCCCGGTGCAATTCCTGCATCAGGATCGCCCTTTTCTTCATCATATACGTACCCGCATACCTGGCATACATACTTTTTCATAAAAAAGTCCTCCTTTGTAAAATTTTATAAGCCAATGTTTTATAACATTTACTTTTTTATTATAGCAAAATTTCTCAACGGTATTCTTTCGGTGTAATTCCTATTTTTATTTAAACCTTTACAAACAGACCAAAACCATCTAACCTCATTATACAAAAAAATTTATAAAATTGCAATAATAATTATATAAATTGCTTGAGATATATGTTATATTATTAATGTAAAAAATCTTAATCTGAATATTAAAGGAGGATCATATGAACTCTAAAAAATTTACTACTCTTATTTTATCCGCCGTACTGACCGCAGCAATCATTTTGCCGTGCTGCTCAACTTCTGCCTCAGAAGCTGACAACGGTGCGATTCGCGATAACCTAACCTCTGCCGAGCTTGTCAAAGATATGGGCTTTGGCTGGAATTTGGGCGATACGCTTGACGTATGTAACGCCGACCGAAACGGAGACGGAAAAATTGACGAGAATTCTGACAATGTAGACGAAACCTTGTGGGGCAATCCAAAAGCAACTCAAGAATTGTTTAATCAGCTTAAAGCCGACGGGGTAAAGTCGGTAAGAATACCTGTAACCTGGCGCGATCATATGGGAGAAGCCCCCGATTACAAGGTAGACGAAGAATGGATGGACAGGGTTCAAGAAGTTGTAGACTACGCGCGGAACGCCGGAATGTATGTAATTATTAATATTCATCACGACGGAGGCGGAGACCCTAATTTCGGCGCTTGGGTAATAACCACCGCAAGCACTGATTACGAAGCTTTTATTCAGAAATACAGGGCTTTGTGGTCGCAAATCGCCGAGAGATTCAAAGACTATTCGGATTATCTTATTTTCGAGTCTATGAACGAAGTTGGGTTTGATAATTTATACAATAGAAACAGAGAAGAAGCATACGATCTGTTAAACAAAATCAATCAGGAGTTTGTTAATCTTGTTCGCACATCAGGCGGAAACAATAATAAACGTCACCTACTGATTGCAGGCTACTGGACAGATATTTCACAAACCTGTGCAGCGTACTATAAAATGCCCAATGACCCTCAAAACAGATGTATATTATCCGTTCACTATTATACTCCGTATCAATTCTGTATAACAGGTGAAAACTCCACATGGGGTACAGATTCGGAAGTAAACCAAATGAAAACCCTTGTTGGAAAACTGAACTTTACATTCGTCAGCAAGGGTACGCCTGTAATTATCGGCGAGTATGCAGCCAGCGGAAGAGATTTAAACAGCTGTGTACTGTTTCTTAAAACCTTCAACGAGCTTTGTCACCAATACGGCATTGCAACCTTTCTTTGGGATAACGGCGGACAGGTAAATAGAGATACATATGAGTGGAGAACACCTGAATTTCTTGAAGCTATTAAAGAGGGCAATATTGATAAATCTACAACCCTTACACCTCAAAAACAGCCGCCCTTTACGCCAACAGACGCTTCTGTAAATACGGAAGCTCCTAAAGCCACATCGGCAACAAAAGAAGTATTATCTGTTTATAAAAATAAAAAGGCTGCTAAAGAGGCTGTTAAGCAAGCTAAAATCAAAAAGCTAAAAGTTAAAAGCAAAACAAAGAAAACTATATCTGTTAGCTGGAAAAAGGTAAGCAAAGCAAATGGCTATAATGTACAGGTATCAAAAAATAATAAGTTCAAAAAGAAACTGTTTAATAAATTTACATCTGAAAACAAAATATCTTTCAGCAAAAAAGTAAAGAGTAAAAAGACCTACTACATTAGAGTAAGAGCCTATTGCTCATATAAAAAAGCTAACGGCGATGTCGGAAAGGCATTCGGGAAATGGAATAAAAAGGTTAAAAGAATTAAAGTCAAATAATTATTTATGATACAAACAAAGCGTCCGGATATTTCTATCCGGACGCTTAATTTTTATATTTTACTGCTGGGGTATAAATATTCCGAATAGAACTCCATTATCCCGATTTTCTACCCATACGTTACCCTTGTGTATATTCGCAATTTTCTTTACTATCGCAAGCCCCACTCCGTAATTCTCTGTTCCGTTCTGAGTACGGGACTTATCGACCTTGTAGAATGCGTCCCACAAATGCTCAAGTTCAGCTTCATCAATTCTATCGCCTGTGTTGAATACCGTAATTTTAATGCCGTTATCCTCCCAGAGATAATTAATCTCAATCGTTCCGCCATTTGGAGAATACCTTATAGCATTATCGACATAATTTGAAACCGCCTGCTGTAAAAGCAGAAGATTTGCACAAATTTGTTTATTCTTAAAATCATTTGTGACAAGCTTTAAATTTTTATTCAAAAGCTTAATCTCAAAGCTAGCACTTATAAAATCATTTAATTCAGAAATAAGAAAATTATTTTTTTCAACGTCGTCGTTCATACTGTTCATCTTAGACAAATTCAGCATTGACTTAACTAAGCTATCCATCTCGTCGCACTGGCTGACGATTACATCGCAATACTTTTCAGCCTTTTGCTTATCACCGGCAATGCCGTATTTAAGCCCCTCAGCATAGCCCTTCACCGCCGCAATAGGAGTTTTAAGCTCGTGAGACATATCACGAATCAGCTGTTCTCTGCTGACAACACTTTCCTTTAAGCTGTTGATGCTTTCATTCAGCTTATCGGATATTATATTTATAGAGTCTGCAAGCTCGCCTATCTCACCCTTTTCTTTTACCTTGACCTTTTGTGTAAAATCCAGATTTGCAATACTTCTTGCAGCGGAATTTATCTGAATAACCGAGCTCGACATTCTTCTTGCCAAGAAAAACACAAGGATAGTTCCTATAATAAATACAGTAAGTCCTATAATAATTATCAGCTTATTTGATATACGAACATTGTCCTGAATACTTCTTAGCGAGCGTGATATTATCAAGTAGTAGTTATCGTTGAGCTTTGACATAAGCACAACTCTGCGAAGTGCGTCGTCTCTGTTTCTGAAAACCTCGTAATGCTGTTTATTGTCGTTGAGTTTATCAATATGGCTGTGAAAAAACTCACTCCACCTTTTCGGTAATTTATTTCTGTCGTTATCACTTTCAATTAGGTGATTTCTGAATAAAAGCTCATCAGATGAGTTTACTACAAATATTCTTACATTTCTTCGTTCGTCCAAATTTTCCAAATAGTCGTCAAAATCGCTCAAATCGCTTTTTTCAAACTGAGGGAACTCCTCTTTTAAGCTGCTGCAAATCTCGCCCATTTGCTTTTTGCTTTCATATATAAAAAACCTGCTTGCAAAAAATATATCCACAACAACCAGTATAAAAATAAATCCAACCATCAGCAAGCCGTAAAAAACAAACAATTTCTTTTTTATTGACATATATGACTATACTCCGTAAGGAGCATTCCTCCCTTCGACGTTTTAGTTTTATAAGCGATACCTATAAGTAAACTCATTCACCTCTGCTAAAGCAATAGCCTCTGCCCCTTTTAGTCTGTATATAATCTGCACAAACTCCGAGCTTTGCCCTTAAAACCTTTATATGCGTATCTATCGTTCTTGAGGTATGGCTGTTATCGCTTCCCCAAACCGCACGAAATATCTGCTCTCTGCTTTTTATAATATTCTCATTTTCAGCCAGATACAGAAGAAGATTATATTCCATATTTGTAAGCTGTATTTCCTTCTCTTTAACATAAGCCTTACAGTTAAGCTTATTAATACTTAAGTCTCCCCATTTGAGAACCGAATTGCTTTTCCTTAGCTGCTTTTTCAAAAGAACATTAACCCTTGCAACGAAAACCTCATAGCTGAAGGGCTTTACAATGTAATCGTCAGCTCCGGTCGTAAGCCCTCTTAGTTCATTTCTCTCCGATTCAAGCGCTGTGAGAATTATTATAGGAACATCGGAAAACTCCCTTATTTTTTCAAGAACAGTCCAGCCGTCATACTTAGGCATCATAACGTCAAGCACGATCAAATCTGCATGCTCTTGTTTAAAAAGGTCCAAAGCCTCTTTTCCGTCATGAGCGACTATAGTTTCGTAACCCTGATTTTGCAATATATCGCAAATAAGCTCGCACATTACTCTTTCATCATCAGCGACTAAAATTTTCATCTGAGCCTCTCCTTAAATCAATAACACAAAGCCTTTTGT
Source organism: uncultured Clostridia bacterium (assembly GCA_947630825.1). Lineage (GTDB taxonomy): Bacteria > Bacillota > Clostridia > Oscillospirales > Ruminococcaceae > UMGS1601. The sequence continues at coordinate 55,124 of CANRJA010000004.1, forward strand.
CCGATTGCAAACTTTACCGAACTCTCCCGAATGTTTTTAACCTTAGTTGATCACGCCAAATTATTATTTTTCCTCATTTTTCGACTTTTATTATAAGGTTTATCTATAATTATACTTCTTTAATAAACTATCAATGTGATATTTGTGTGAAAACCCAATTAAAGCCAATCATTTAATTGTTTTAACATACGTGTTAGAAACCTAAATATAAAGTTATATTTTTGGGTTTAATGTACAAAACAATACTATAACATAAAGTACAAAATTTCTGTTAATCTATTGACAAATTCTGCTTATGATAATAAGATAAAAATGATATATTATTTTTAGTAAAAGTTTGTTATAACATTTAAGTATAACTTGCATTTAGCGTTTTAAAGAAGTATAAAGGGGTGAGAAAATGGAGAAATATTCAGGCAAAAGCGTTTTCAGCGGTATTGCTATCGGAAAAATTAGAATATTTAAAAAGGGACGTCAGAAAATAAAGAATATAAAGGCTGACGATCCAAAAAAAGAAATAGCAAGATTTAACGAGGCGAAAAGCAAAGCAATAGACGCTTTGCAGGAATTGTATGAAAAAGCACTCAAAGAAGCGGGCGAGCAAAGCGCCGCAATACTTCAAATTCATCAAATAATGCTAAACGACGTAGACTACACAAATTCTGTCGAGGGTATTATAACAAATCAAAACGTAACGGCAGAGTTTGCTGTTGCGATTACAAGAGATTACTTTTTTGAGATGTTCTCTTCAATGTCTGATGAATATATGAAAGCAAGGGCAGCCGACGTCAAGGATATTTCCGAGAGAGTTATAAGAATTTTATGCAACGACCACAGCAAACCAACAGACTCGAAAGTGCCTTCTATTATTATTGCAGACGATTTATCTCCGAGTGAAACCGTACAGCTTGACAAGGATCTGGTTCTGGCTTTTGTAACGATACACGGCAGCTCTAATTCTCACACAGCAATACTTGCAAAAACTATGAATATTCCGGCTATCACCTGCGTAAATATGCCTCTTGACATCTCCTTAAACGGAAGAATGGCTGTTGTTGATGGCTATAACGGTACTATTTACATTGACCCCGACAGCACATTTGTAAAGGAAATGCAGTTAAAGCAGGAAAAAGAGCTTTGCAAAAGAAAGCACCTCTTAGAGCTTAAAGGAAAAGATACAGTAACGCTAGACGGCAAAAAAATTATGCTTTATGCTAATATTGAAAACACTGTCAATTTATCTTCTGTAATAGACAATGACGCAAACGGAGTCGGTCTTTTCAGGAGCGAATTTATATATCTTGAAAAAAACAGCTTTCCGACAGAAGAAGAACAGTTTCAAATATACAAGACCGCAGCTGAGACTCTTAACGGCAAAAGGGTAGTTGTAAGAACTCTTGACATTGGAGCTGACAAACAAGCTGATTATTTTAACCTTGAAAAAGAAGAAAACCCAGCTATGGGGCTTCGAGCTATAAGAATATGCCTTACAAATCAAGAGATTTTTAGAACACAGCTTCGCGCGTTATACAGAGCAAGCGCTTTTGGTCAAATTGCAATTATGTATCCACTAATTACATCTGTTGATGAGGTTTTGGAGATAAAGAAAATTTCAAAAGAAGTAAAAAAAGAGCTTGATGAGCAAAATATACCATATAGTAAAAATGTTGAGGAGGGTATAATGATTGAAACGCCTGCCGCCGCTCTTATTTCGGATAAGCTTGCCAAGGAGGTCGATTTTTTCAGTATCGGTACAAACGACCTATCTCAATACGCAATGGCAATAGACAGGCAAAACTCAAAGACCGACAGATTTTACGACCCTCATCATCTTGCTGTTCTCCGAATGATCAAAATAGTTGTTGACAATGCTCACAAAAACGGTATACGTGCAGGGATTTGCGGCGAACTGGGTTCTGATTTAAGCCTCACCAAAACCTTTTTAAAAATCGGCGTTGACGAGCTTTCTGTTTCGCCGTCTATGATTTTGCCGCTGAGAGATAAAATCAGAAAAACAGACACGTCAAAGGTAAAGTTTAAATATGATTTATAGCCTTAAAATGAAAAAATATTAAAGCCATACAAGCCTTAAAGGCAAGTATGGCTCTTTTATTATTGATTTAAGAATATCATTTGATAAAATAATAAACTTCTGTATTACAGTTAAATCAGTTATTATGCTGCAGGCTGGTCGCTGAGCTTTTTAACAACCAGAGTTGCATTTACGCCGTCTCCAAGTGTTACAGTTAATGCAAGTGTCGAAGAAACAGCCATATCAACAACGTCGCCCACATCAAGAGATACTATAACGCTTCCGCTGTACAGATCGCTTACGCCGACCGCAAGAAGTCTTGTAGAAACAGTATCAGGAATGTTTTCACCGTTTACACGCACAGCAAATGTTACGTTTGCTCCTGCTGAAACAGAAGCAGTTTGCGAGTAAGTTATTTCATATATTCCTGCCTGGTCTATAGTTATAGTGCTGTTTGCCGCAGTCACATCCTGCGTCGGCATTGCCGTTGCAAGTGGAATCTGCGTTGGTATTGCTGCTGTCAGTGTAAGAGTTTCAGGCGTATCGTCATAAAGTCCGCCGAAAGCTGCTAAACCTGCTGCAGGACCTGTTGCGCCCGATGGGCCTGTTGGACCTGATGGACCTGTTGGACCGGAAGGACCTGTAGGACCTGATGGACCTGTGGCACCTGTGCCTCCTGTTGCACCTGTGCCTCCTGTTGCACCTGTAGCACCTGTAGCACCTGTTGCTCCTGTAGCGCCTGTCGGACCAGTCGGACCAGTCGGTCCTATCTCACCGTCTGCACCTGTAGCACCAGTCGGTCCAGTTGGTCCTATCTCACCATCTGCACCTGTAGCACCAGTTGGTCCTGTTGGTCCTACCGCACCGTCTGCACCTGTAGCACCTGTCGGTCCTGTTGGTCCTATTTCGCCTATCAGACCTGCTTCACCTGTGGCACCCGTTGCTCCTGTAGCACCTGTAGCGCCTGCCGCACCAACTTCACCTGCTGGGCCTGTTGCACCTGTTGGACCTGTAGGACCTGAAGGACCTGTAACTCCGGTTGGACCAGTTGGACCCGTCGGTCCCGTTGGTCCTGTTTCGCCTATCAAACCTGCTTCACCTGTGGCACCCGTTGCTCCTGTAGCACCTGTAGCGCCTGCCGCGCCTGCTGAACCTGTGGCACCAGTTGGTCCTGTTGGACCTGAAGGACCTGTAACTCCGGTTGGACCTGTAGCACCAGTTACACCTGTTGCTCCAGAAACTCCAGTCGGACCTGTTGCGCCTGCTGCTCCAGCCGCACCTGTTGCACCTGTCGGACCAGTTGGACCTGTAGGACCTGTAACTCCTGTAGGTCCTGTTGCACCCGTTGCTCCAGTTGCACCCGTAGGACCTGCGATCATTGAAGGACAGCAGGAATTGCAGCAACAGTTGACATAATGAGCGTTGTCTGCATAATCCCCTGAACCTTTATAAACTTTCATTATAAAGCCTTCCTCCTAATAGATTTATTTTGCAGATTTTTCTATCTGTTGTTCAAAATACTTCTTATTTGCCAGATAATTTTTATCATTCGGCTTTATCGCTCCTGCCTTCTCATTATATTCTTTGGCTATTTGGTAATTTCCCAGCTTATCATAGCAAACACAAAGCTGCATATACGGAATATATCCGTAACAGTCAACAGACGAAAAACCTCCATTTTGTATAGAATATTTCATTTCTGCGGCGAGCTCATACCAGAATATCGCTTCACGGTATTTTTGCTCCGCCATTTTTACATATCCTATTTCACAGCAAATTTCTGCTCGGGGACTGTCATATATAAAGCTTTTAAAAAGACTGCTCAGTGCATCTGTTTTCCTTCCAAGCATCATATAGCATCTTGATATATCCAAACTGGCGTTAATGCTATTTTCAACCCATTTGTCATCAGAATCGAAAAATTCTTTAAACACCTTTATCGCGTCATCATACCTCTGATGAAAATAAAGCTCTCTGGCATAATAATACTTTTGCCTGGTATCAAGAGCTTTACCGTTTGCAATAAGTCTTTCAAAAATTCTCAGATTTCTATCCGGATCGTTTACCTTTAGCTTTTTATGCATAACGGCTATATCTGAATATTTTATATTTCCGCTCGGCGTTATAACCTCGTGAATTGCACCCTTCCACATAAAATGACGCGACCTTTTCATAAGTCTTTCTCTGTAATATGAAAACGTCGGATTCCCTTCATCATCAAATGCAACATCATACTTCATCATCACTATATCGGTTGATAAATCAAGCGACGATTTAAGCTCAGCCAGCATTTGCTGATTTTTAAAATCAATAACGTCGTCTGCGTCGAGCCACATTATATAATCCATCTCAGCCTTTGAAAATGAATAATTTCTTGCGGCGGAAAAATCGTCTATCCACTCAAAATCGTATACTTTATCTGTATACATCGACGCAATTTCTTTCGTCCTGTCTTTTGACCCTGTGTCAACAACTATAATTTCATCCGCAATATTCTTAACACAATCAAGACATCTTCCTAATACGCTTTCTTCATCCCGCACGATCATACATAAACTTATTGTCGGCACTTCACAGCCCTCCTACTGTAATTTACAACAGCCCCTAAATTAATTGTATGATTTAATAAGTTTTTGTGTTACCCGAAGTTTATTTGACTTTCTCTGCTATTAAATTAAAATTTGATTGATAACGTAACATTTCCTGCAAATAATAACATTAAGAATCAGAAAAACGGAGGAATATTATGAGTTCTTTATGGAATGAAAACGTGCAGTTTCCGTCTTTTCCAAGGCTTAATGGCAAAAGAAAAACCGATGTGCTTATAATAGGCGGAGGACTGGCAGGAATACTGTGCGCATATTTTCTCAAACAAAAAGGCGTTGACTATATCCTTGCAGAGGGAGGAAAGGTCTGCTCGGGAACAACCGCAGACACCACTGCAAAAATAACCGCACAGCATGGGTTGATCTATCACAAACTTCTTAAATCTTATGGAAAAGAGCAAGCCGCTATGTATCTTAAAGCCAACCTGACAGCTTTGCGTGAATATAACAAGCTATGCAAAGATATAGACTGCGACTTTGAGATCAAAGATAATTATGTCTACTCGCTTGACGATTTATCCCTGCTCGAAAGAGAGTTCTCCGCGCTATCAAAAATCGGCTATAAAGCGTATCTTGTGAAGAATGTTTCTCTGCCGTTCAAAACAGCAGGAGCGGTAAAGTTTTCAAATCAGGCGCAGTTTAACCCGCTTAAATTTGCAGCTGCCATTTGCAAAGATTTAAACATACTCGAAAACACCTTTGTGCGTGAAATAAGAAATAACAAAGCTCTTACCAACAGCGGAGAAATCGAGGCTAAAAAAATAATTACCGCAACTCATTTCCCGTTTATGAATAAGCACGGCAGTTATTTCTTAAAAATGTATCAGCACCGCTCCTATGAAATCGCACTGAAAAATGCGCCTCAGCTTAACGGTATGTATGTGGACGAAAGCAAAAAAGGGTTATCTTTCAGAAATTACGGAGAATATCTGCTTGTGGGAGGCGGTTCTCACCGTACAGGCAAAAAGGGCGGAAACTGGACAGAGCTTAGAAACTTTGCCGCTAGATACTATCCAAACGCTGAAGAAAAATATCATTGGGCGGCGCAGGATTGCATGAGCTTGGACGGTATACCTTACATTGGGCATTATTCAAAGCGTATGCGAGACCTTTATGTTGCAACAGGATTTAACAAGTGGGGAATGACTTCATCAATGGTATCTGCTATGCTTTTAAGCGATATGGTCATTGGCAAAAAGCCCGACTGGGCGGAGGTTTTCAACCCATCGAGAAGTATGCTGAAGCCTCAGCTTGCATTAAACGCATTCGAGGCAACAGTAAACCTGCTTACTCCAACGACTAAACGCTGTCCGCATCTTGGCTGTGCATTAAAGTGGAACAGCGCAGAACATTCATGGGACTGCCCTTGTCATGGCTCCCGCTTTTCTAAAGACGGTATTTTGCTTGAAAATCCCTCAACAGGGAATCTAAAATAAGGCTTAAAACAAAAAACCATACTGACTTATACAGTCGGTATGGCTTTTTATTCTTATTTAAGTTCTGAATTATGAATTTATCTTTTCAAGCGCTTTCTCCAGTGTTTTCATATTCTCAACATTTGCAAATTCAACGTCTGTCAGCGTTTTTCTCACAAGCCCTGTCAGCACCTTGTTAGGTCCAAGCTCAATAAACGTATCAAAGCCTGCGCTTTTCATCTTTTCAAGCTCGCTTGTAAATTTAACAGGAGATACAATATGTTTAGCTAAAAGCTCAAGCATATTTGAAAAATCAGTCAGCTTGTCTCCTAAAACATTGCTGTAAAAATCAACCGACGAAGATTTAAACTCAACATCTTTTATTGCCTCTTTAAACTCGTCTGCGGCAGACTGCATTAGTTTTGAGTGAAAAGCCGACGCAACATTCAGCTTCATCGCTCTTGCCTTTTTCTCGGTAAATACCTCTATAGCATTGTCAACTGCTTTAGTATCACCTGCTATTACTGTCTGAACAGAAGAATTATAATTTACAGGCACAACATAACCGTCAATCTCGTCGCAAACCCTTTCAATCTCATCTGCCGGCAAGCCGATAATTGCACACATAGCGCCGTCTGTACTCTCCGCCGCTTTCTGCATTGCTTCCGCTCTAGCTTTGATTACTCTGAAACCGTCTTCCATACTCACCATACCCGAGCAGACCATTGCCGCATATTCTCCGAGAGAATGCCCTGCAACTGCTTCGCACTCGACTCCGTTTTCTTTCATAGCCTCCAAAGCGCAAAGCGACGTTGCCATGATAGCAGGCTGTGAAACGGCGGTTTTGTTAAGCTCCGTTTCTGGTCCTTCAAAAACGATTTTTGCAAGGTCATAGCCGAGAATGTCTTTTGCAGTGTCAAAAACCTTCTTAGCACCTTCGAAATTATCATATAACTCCTTTGCCATTCCTACATACTGCGAACCCTGACCTGAGAACATAAATACATTTTCAGACATAAATTTACTCCTTATCTCAATAAATAAGTATTCGTACAATAGTTATTAACAATTTATTGTTGACCTTTTTTCATAAAAATAGTATAATAAGTAACAATCAATAATTTCCCTGATTTTATATTTATTGCACAATAGATTAAATTATATCACTATTTTAAATAATTTGCAAGAGAGAGGACTTCTTTATGAGCGGTGTAAATATCGTCGGCGTAGGCAAAAATGTTCCCGATTTGGTTGTGACAAACGATATGTTATCAAATATCGTTGAAACCAACGATGAATGGATAACTACAAGAACAGGAATAAAGTCAAGACATATAACAAACGGCGAACCTACTTTTCATCTTGGCGCAATGGCCGCTAAAGAAGCTATACAAGACGCAGGCGTCGACCCAAAAGATATCGGACTTATAATCTGCACAACCATTACGAATGATTTTTCAACCCCATCTATTGCTTGCCTTATTCAAAGGGAAATAGGCGCTGTAGGTTCAATGGCTATTGACATCAACTGCGCTTGCGCAGGCTTTGTGTATGCTGTTGATATGGCAAAACGATATTTAGAAACTGATAAGAATTTAAAGTATGTTTTGGTAGTTTCTGCTGAAGAGCTTTCAAAAATAACTGATTACACTGACCGTTCAACCTGTGTTTTGTTTGGCGACGGTGCGGCGGCAGTTGTTTTGGAGCGTGATGAAAGCAAAATGTTCTCAAGCTATCTCGGCGCAGACGGAACAGGTGCAGAATATCTTCTTGCGAGAAGCTACCATTCAGAAACTCCGTTCACCACAAACTGTGAAAGGTTTGAAGATAAAATGCCTGACGGCAACAGTCATTATCTGTTCCAAAACGGTAAAGAGGTTTATAAATTTGCTACAAAGACCCTGCCTTTGGCTGTTGAAAACGCTTGCGGACAAATCGGAATAACTCCTGATGAACTGGACGTTATCATTCCGCATCAGGCAAATGTAAGGATAATTGAGACCGCCGCTAAAAATCTCGGTATTTCTATGGACAAGTTTTATCTTAACCTCCATAATCACGGAAACACCTCCAGCGCATCTATCCCTCTTGCTTTATATGACGCCGTAAAGGACGGAAGCCTGAAAAAGGGGGATAAAGCCTGTATCGTAGGCTTTGGCGCAGGTCTTACATACGGCGGAGTTGTATTCGAGTTCTAATATTGTGCTATTTATAAACTAACGGAAAAGAGGAAATTTATGAACACTAAAATAACTGAGCTTTTAGGAATAAAATACCCTATCATTCAGGGCGGTATGGCTTGGATAGCAGAGTCAACACTTGCCTCTGCCGTATCGAACGCAGGAGGTTTGGGGCTTATAGCAGGAGGCTCTGCCCCTATCGACTACTTAAGAGAGCAGATAAGAAAAACCAAAGAAGCTGTAAACGGCAAGCCGTTCGGAGTTAATGTTATGCTTATGTCTCCAAACGCTGAAGATCTGGCTAAGCTTATTATAGAAGAGAAAGTTCCTGTTGTAACGACAGGCGCAGGAAATCCGGGCAAGTTTATGGACGCTTGGAAAGAGGCAGGAATAAAGGTCATACCTGTTGTTCCGTCAGTTGCGCTTGCGAAGAGAATGGAAAGAGCAGGTGCAGACGCCGTTGTTGCGGAGGGTACAGAATCAGGCGGACATATCGGCGAGAACACGACAATGTGTCTTGTTCCGCAGGTCGTTGACGCTCTTGAAATCCCTGTTATTGCGGCAGGAGGTATCGCCGACGGCAGAGGGATTGCAGCATCATTTATGCTTGGCGCTGAGGGCGTTCAGCTCGGAACTCGTTTTCTCGCCGCAGAGGAATGTCAAATACACCCGACATATAAAGAGCTTGTCGTAAAAGCTAAGGATACCGACAGCATTGTTACAGGGCGGACAACAGGCCACCCTTGCAGAAATGTAAAAACAAAGTTTTCAAAGAAACTTGCCTCTGGCGAAAAGGACGGCAGTATCACTCCTGAAGAGTTTGAGGAGATCACTCTCGGCTCACTGAGAAAAGCCGTTCAGGACGGAAACCTTGAAGAAGGCTCGTTCTTGTGCGGAGCGATTGCAGGTATGATAACAGAGGTAAAACCCTGCAAGGATATCATTGAGGAGATGTTCGCACAGGCTGAAGGTCTGCTGAACAAATAATCAAACTTTTTATACACCTATAATTACGGAGGTTAAATATATGGCAACAGCAATAGTTACAGGAGCGTCCCAGGGAATAGGTGCCTGCATTATAAAAAGACTTGCAAAGGACGGCTATGACTGTATAGTAAACTGCTATCCGAGCGACAACGACAAAGCAAATGCAGAGACTATAAAAGCAGAATGTGAGAACTTCGGCGTTAAGGCAATAGTTTACCCCTGTGACGTTTCAAAGTATGACGACTGCGAAAAGATGGTCAAGGAGATAAAAGCCGAGTTCGGCTCTATAGACGTTTTAGTAAATAACGCAGGTATCACAAAAGACGGACTTCTTGCACGAATGAGCGAAGAACAGTATGACGCTGTAATTGCAGTAAACCAAAAAAGCGTATTCAATATGATGAAGCACGTCGGCTCGGTTATGATGAGACAAAGAAGCGGAAAGGTTGTAAACCTTGCTTCTGTTGCAGGTATTTACGGAAATCCCGGTCAGTTTAACTATTCAGCCTCAAAGGCGGCTATTATAGGTATGACAAAAACCGCCGCTAAAGAGCTTGGTTCAAGAGGGGTAAACGTAAACGCCGTTGCGCCAGGATTTATAAAAACACCAATGACCGACGCTTTGACAGACGAACAGCGAAACGCTATGCTTTCGGTGATCGCTATGAAAAGATACGGAACTGTTGATGAAATCGCAGGAGTTGTGTCTTTCTTAGTTTCAGAAGACGCAAGCTACATCACAGGACAGGTAATTGAAATAAGTGGCGGACTTTCAATGTAGTGCGAACCACCATATGAAGTTTGCAGAGAAAGGATTTATAAATAAATGAGACGAGTAGTTATCACAGGAATGGGAACAAAAAATCCGCTTGGTTTAAGCGTTGAGGAGTTCTGGAACAACATAAAGGCAAACAAGCTGGGCTTTTCTTTTGTCGATCAGTTTGATGCGACTGATTTTCCTATCAAGGTTGTAGGAGCAGTAAAAAACTTTGACCCACTTGATTATTTTGAAAAAAAGGAAGCAAGAAAGCTTTGCAGATTCACTCAGTTTGCAGTTACTTCAACTAAAGACGCTCTTACCGATGCAAACACCGACTTTAAAGACTTAGACCCTTTCAGAGTAGGGGTTATTATCGGTGCAGGTATAGGCGGTCTTGAGGAAACCGAAAAACAGCACCAGAGATTTTTAGAAAAGGGCTCTGACCGAATTTCCGTGTTCTATGTTCCTATGATGATTGGAAATATGGCGGCAGGGGAAGTCGCAATGCGAACAGGCTTTAAGGGCGATAATTTCTGTACAACGACCGCCTGTGCATCATCAACACACGCTATCGGAGAGGCATTCAGAAAGGTAAAAGACGGCTATCTTGATGCTTGTATATGCGGCGGTACAGAGGCTTGCATTACGCAGTTCTCACTTGCCGGCTTTAACAATATGAAAGCGCTTTCAAAGGCGACCGAGCTTGACAAGGCTTCAACACCTTTCGACGCCGAAAGACAGGGTTTTGTTTTAGGAGAAGGCTGCGGAATTTTAGTTCTTGAAGAGCTTGAACACGCAAAGGCAAGAGGCGCTAAAATCTATGCTGAAATCGCAGGTTACGGAGCAACGGGAGACGCTTATCATATGACAAGCCCCGACCCTGAGGGCGAGGGCGCTGCAAGGGCTATGGTAAACAGCTTTAATGAGGCAGGCTTGACGGCTTCCGACATTGACTATATCAACGCTCACGGAACATCAACAGGTCTTAATGATAAATACGAAACAAAAGCTATCAAAAAAGCGCTCGGCGAAAACGCTGATAAAGTAGTAATTAACTCGACAAAGTCAATGATAGGCCACCTGTTGGGTGCTGCTGGAGCTGTTGAAGCAATTATCACAGCGTTGTCTGTTCGTGATAATTTTGTTCACAAAACAATGGGATATAACACCCCTGACCCTGAGTGTGATTTGAATTACGCCGTTGATGGAAATAAAGAGATGACCGTTGACGCCGCTCTTTCAAACTCGCTCGGCTTCGGCGGACATAATGCAACAATTTGTATAAAGAAGTATAAAGAGTAATCATATAAAAGTATAGCCAACAGGCTTAAATCCTATATAAGAATGGAGGATATATAATGAGTAAGCAAATAGGCGACGGCTTTGAAATTAACGACTTAAACGCCATTGCAAAGATAATCAAAGATAACGATTTAGGTAAAATAAAAATAAAAAACGGAGACTGCGAGATTTGTGTTGAAGCAAAAACTTGTCCTGCTTCGCCAATCGTAAACACCGCCCCGTCGGTTATTGTATCTGATGACGCAACCAATGAAACAAAAACCGCTGAAAGCGGAAATGTATGCACATCACCTATCGTTGGAACATTTTATGCGGCTTCTGCTCCCGACAAAGAGCCATTTGTATCAGTCGGCAGTCAGGTCCACAAAGGCGACGTTATTTACATTATCGAATCAATGAAGGTTATGAGCGAGGTAACAAGCGAATTCGACGGCAAGGTCAAAGAGATCTGCGTAAACAACGGCGAGGCTGTTGAATACGGTCAACCGATAATGATAATTGAATAGCTTTACATTTTAGCTGAAAGGAAATAATATGGCAGTAGTATTAAACAAAGAGCAGATAAAAGAAATAATCCCTCACAGAGACCCGTTTTTACTTATTGATGAAGTAAACGAGCTTGAGGTGGGAAAAAGAGTTAAAGCCACAAAACACATTAAAAAGGACGACTTCTGGTTTAAGGGACATTTCCCCGAATACCCTGTTACACCCGGCGTTTTGATGGTCGAAATGCTCGCTCAGGCAGGGGCTGTTGCACTGTTGTCTCTCCCTGAAAATAAGGGAAAAATCGGTCTGTTCGGAGGTATAAACAACTGCAAGTTCCGTCAGCAGGTCGTTCCGGGAGACACTCTGGATCTTGAGGTTGAAATTATCAAGGTAAGAGGTCCTTTGGGTGTTGGAAAAGGTCTTGCAACAGTAAACGGCAAGAAGGCTGTTTCCTGTGAAATTACCTTTGCTATAAAATAATGTTTATTGGAGACTTTATATGCTAAAGAAAGTTTTAATTGCAAATAGAGGGGAAATTGCCGTTAGGATAATTCGAGCCTGCAGAGAGCTTGGAATAGCGACTGTTGCGGTTTATTCAACAGGCGATTCTAATGCGCTCCACGCAAAGATTGCAGATGAAGCGGTATGTATAGGACCTGCGTCAAGCGCAGAAAGCTATCTGAATATGCGCGCTATAATATCCGCCTGCGAAATTACAGGCGCTGACGCAATTCACCCAGGCTTTGGCTTTTTATCAGAAAACGCAAACTTTGCAAGGACTTGTGAAAAATGCGGAATAACCTTTATAGGTCCTAAACCCGAATCCATAGAAATGCTGGGCGATAAGGCTAAGGCAAAGGAAACTATGAAAAACGCAGGCGTTCCTGTAATACTCGGCTCAAACGGAGCAGTTAAGGATATGGAATCAGCTATGAGCCTTGCAAAGGAAATAGGATATCCTATTATGGTCAAGGCTTCTGCCGGCGGCGGCGGAAGGGGAATACGCATAGTTAGAGACGAAGCTGAGCTTGAAGCTCAGATAACCGCCGCAAAAACCGAGGCAATGGCTTGCTTTGGCAGCGACGAGATTTATATAGAAAAGTTTATAGAAAATCCAAAGCATATCGAGATTCAAATTCTCGCTGATAATTACGGCAACGTAATTCACCTAGGCGAGAGAGACTGCTCTATGCAAAGGCGCAACCAAAAGGTGTTAGAAGAGACACCGTCTCCTGTTATGACAGAAGACCTTCGTGGAAGAATGGGAGCATCGGCTGTTGCGGCGGCTAAGGTATGCGGTTACAGAAACGCAGGAACTATTGAATTTTTAGTCGATAAAGACTTAAACTATTACTTTATGGAGATGAATACCCGTATTCAGGTCGAACACCCTATTACTGAGGCTGTTACGGGTATTGACTTAGTCAAGCAGCAGCTTCTAATTGCTTCGGGAAAAGAGCTTGACATAAAGCAAGAGGATATACGCTTGACAGGTCATGCAATAGAGTGTAGAATTAATGCAGAAAATCCTGAGCAGAATTTCCGACCGTCACCCGGGATAATAAACTCATTACATATTCCGGGCGGACTCGGAATAAGAGTAGACAGCGCAGTTTATCAGGGATATGAAATTCCGCCGTACTATGATTCTATGATAGCTAAACTGATTTGCTTCGGACCGGACAGAGAAAGCGCTATTGCTAAAATGAAGTGGGCGCTTTCCGAGTTCATCGTAGACGGCGTGTCTACTAATATCGACTTTCAGCTTAGACTTATCCGCAGACAAGAGTTTTTAGACGGCAATTATGATAACGGCTTTTTAGGAAGAGTTGATATTTTAAAGGATTAATACAGCATAGCTTAGGATATGTTTAAATTCACCTGAGGAAGGGAGATTCTTTTATGCTTGAAGATTTGTTTTCAGTTGTAAAGACGAGGTTTAACGGAACTGAACCAAATACCTCAAATGTAAAAAAAGACGTTAAAACAGATATTCCAAAAGACTTGCTTTTTAAGTGTCCAAGGTGCTCAAATGTTACCTTTATGGACGATTTTACAGGTAATGCAAAGGTTTGTCCAAAATGCAATTACCATTCTAGGATTTCCGCTAAAGAGCGCATTGATATGACTTTTGACAAGGGCAGTTTAATCGAATTTGACAAGAATATGACCTCCAAAAACCCTATTGATTTTCAGGACTACGAGGAAAAACAGGAAAGTATTCGTGAAAAAACAGGTCTAAAAGACGCAATTATCACAGGCGAAGCGACCATAAGGGGCGACCGAGTTGTAATTGCGGTAATGGATTCAAGATATATGATGGCTTCTATGGGAAGCGTTGTCGGAGAAAAGCTGACCAGAGCTTTTGAATTCGCTACAGAAAACAAACTTCCAATAATAGTGTTTACAGCCTCAGGCGGAGCAAGAATGCAGGAGGGTACGGTTTCTCTTATGCAGATGGCAAAAACAAGCGGTGCTGTAGCCCGCCACAACGAAGCCGGACTTTTATACATCACAGTTATGACCGACCCTACAACGGGCGGAGTAACTGCGTCTTTTGCCTCACTTGGCGACATTATAATCGCCGAGCCGAAAGTTCTTATAGGCTTTGCCGGCAGACGGGTCATTGAGGGTACAATAAAACAAAGACTTCCCGATGATTTTCAGTCTGCTGAATTTTTAATGGAAAAAGGCTTTGTAGATATGATTGTTGAGAGAAAAAAAATAAGGCGAACTCTCTCTCATTTGCTAAAGCTTCACCAAAGCAAAGGGGGCGCTGCCAATGAATAACCTGCCAGCAAGCGAACGCCTCGACATTGTAAGAAACAAATTCCGCCCCACTGTGCGTGACTATATCCCGATGCTTTTTGACGATTTCTTTGAAATGCACGGTGATAGATACTACGGCGACGACGGCGCAATAATCGGCGGAATCGCGTATTTTAACGGTACTCCCGTAACTGTTATTTCACAGGTCAAGGGACGTAACCTTGAAGAGAATAAAGCTTCAAACTTTTCTATGCCCCATCCTGAGGGATACAGAAAAGCATTAAGGCTTGCTCATCAGGCAGAAAAGTTTTACAGACCGATTATCTGCCTTATTGATACTCCGGGTGCTTTCTGCGGAGTTGAGGCGGAAGAGCGAGGTCAGGGAGAAGCGATTGCCAAAAACCTGATGGAATTTATGACGTTGAAAACTCCTGTGTTTTCTATAGTTTTAGGCGAGGGAGGAAGTGGAGGAGCATTAGCTCTGGGCGTATGCGACGAGTTGGCTATGCTTTCTAACGCTTTGTACTCTGTTATTTCGCCCAGAGGTTTCGCCTCGATCCTCTGGAAGGACGCGACCCGTGAACGCGAGGCGTGCGATATAATGAAAATCACTGCCGAAGATTTACAGCGCTTGGGCATATGCGATTATATTATCGAAGAGCCTGAAGGCGGCGCTCATAATAATCCTGACTTAGTTGCCGAAAATATAAGTAGTTATTTGTGCGATGCTTTTAAAAGAAATTTGCTTAAACCTATTGACGAATTGCTTAATGATAGGTATACTAAGTTTAGGAAAATCGGAGAATTTGAGGAAAACCTTGATAGTTAATAACGGTTATGGCGGGATAAGCTGAATATTACAGCCTAAATCCCGAAATAATAGACATATCTTTAAAAAGGAGGTTGTTTTTAAATGGTATTTGATAAGGTAAAGGATATTATCGTAGATCAGCTTGATGTTGACGAAGATGAGATTACATTGGAGGCTTCTATTACAGAGGATTTAGGTGCAGATTCTCTTGACGTTGTTGACCTGATTATGTCGCTTGAAGAAGAATTTGATATTAAAATTCCCGATGAAGAAGTTGAGAATGTAAAGACTGTCGGCGATATTGTTAAATTTATTGAAGAAATAGATAACTAAAGTGAAAATTTTTACAGCACTAAGATCATTGATATGAGAAAAACCCCGAAATATATCGGGGTTTTTCTTTAAATGTTAAAACCAAAATGAAACTTCTTTTAAACAGTTTCATTTTTATATATTTTATCGGCGGATTTACGATATCTAAAATTCCACAAAACTAAAACATTCTTCCTAAATTATCCCATAACTATGGTTATCTCATTAACACTCAATTGAATTAATTTTAACCAAAACGCACAGCCATTTAATATGACTGATACACAATACCCATAAATCCGCCAAATAAAACACTTCAATATGCACCTAAAATCAGATGTCATATTAAAAGCTATAAAGTTGTGCAAATTAAATACTTATTTTCTTATGTGGTATTTATATACATTATATAGCATAATTAGCGTTTATGTCAAGTATAAACAACAGTTAATCGTAATTTTCGTTTAATTGTTACAAGCAAAAACAATTATTTTTATATATTTTGTCAAACATTAACAACTTATGTCGATACTCAATGTTCCTAAATTTAATAAAAACCTTTAAAACTTTACCCTTACTATTATTTTATTGCAAAGAATAACGCTTGAACCTATTCGGCCCAAGCGTTATTCGCCCTTTCGGGCATTTATAGGAATATTTAGGAAGAAAGCGTATTAAAAAACATAGCTTTCATTAGTAGAATGCGTATTCACAGTTTTTTATCTTATTTTCCTTGAATTTCTATAATATTCTAAATAAAGGATATTTTTTATTATTATAACTCATAAAAATGTGTTTGTCAATACATCTTTCCAATATATTTGTTAAAAAATTGTGTAAAAAACACGTTTCCTGCACACACTTTATGAATTTTTAAAAATTTTACTTTCTTCCTATCTTATAATTGACTATTAAAAAAATAAACTCGCGAACAGTATTGTGTTCTCGAGTTTATTTTATTATATTTATAAAAATTTTAATAAAAATAAAGACAAATGAATATTTTTATGCTATAATGTATTTAATATATCTAAAAACTCTTTAAGAAAGGATAATACTCATGATAAAGGAAAAATCCTGTGGGGCAATCGTTTATCGAAAGTATCATGGGAATACCGAAATTTTGCTTATAAAGCACATTAACAGCGGTCATTGGTCATTTCCAAAGGGTCATGTTGAACGCGGTGAAACAGAAGTTCAAACCGCACATCGTGAAATTCTTGAAGAAACTAACATTGATACTATAATTGATCCGACCTTCAGGGAAACAGTTTCCTATTCTCCAAAAAAAGATACTCACAAAATAGTAGTGTATTTTATAGCAAAGGCAAAAAACACAAACTATATTCCTCAGAAGGAAGAAATCGCTGATGTAAGATGGATAGAAATCGACCGTGCGTGTTCAGTTCTCACTTATGATAATGATAAAGGAATTGTCAATAAAGCAAAAAGCTTTTTAGGCTAAATAAAACAACTCAGGCTATACGCTTGGGTTGTTTTCTTTCTCGGCATTTTGCAGCTCAAGCTCCTTTTGATAAGACGAAAGTATCTGAGATTCAAACTCAGCTCTTACCTCGCTGTTTATCGGGTGAACAACATCTCTGAACGTACCCTTTTCATCACGTCTGCTGGGCATCGCAACAAAAAGTCTGTTTTCGCCTTGAATTATCTTTATGTCATGTACGGCAAAAACATCATCAAGAGTAATGCTTACAACTCCTCTTAGCTTGCCCGAATCTAATAGCTTTCTTATTTTAATGTCTGTTATTTTCATATGTCCTTTACCTTTCCTGTGCAAATTTAAACGAATTTTATTGATTTGAGTTTACTAATGTCTAAGCTCTTTGTTTGCACACCTTTATTTAAAAATATTTTTGACCAAAGCTATATTTTTATTCAAAAAGACTTTATTTTTATTAAAAAATGTTATATAATATACTAAAGAATATATGTTCATCACGAAAGGACGCTTCTTAATGCTTAAACAAAACGCAAAAATAGATTCAAACATTTTAAAAGGAAAGAAGCATATTCACTTTATAGGAATTGGGGGAAGCGGTATGTATCCGCTTGCTCAGATACTTCACACAAAAGGGTATTACCTTACCGGCTCTGATAATAACGAAACCGAAACTCTCGACGCAGTAAGAAAAATGGGCATACCTGTTTTTATGGGACAAAGAGCCGAAAATATAAAAGGCGCTGATTTGATTGTCCATACAGCGGCTATAATGGACGATAACCCCGAGCTTATCGCCTCGCATCAAAGCGGTGTTCCCGTTTTGGAAAGAAGCGAGCTTTTGGGCATTGTTACAGAGTGGTATAATAAAGCAATCTGTATTTCAGGCACTCACGGGAAGACAACAACAAGCTCAATGCTGACGCAGATTTTCATTGAAGAAGGAATAGACCTCTCCTGCGTTATCGGAGGAAAACTTCCGTCTATCGGCGGAAGCGGACGAGCAGGCAGCAGTGATATAATGGTTTGCGAGGCTTGCGAGTTTGTAGATACATTTTTAAAGCTGTCGCCTGATGTTGCAGTCATTTTAAATGTCGATGCCGACCACTTGGACTACTTCGGAACGCTTGACAATATTAAAAAGTCGTTCCACAAATTTGCCTCAAAGGCTACAAAGGCTCTTATTATAAACGGCGACGACCAAAACACTCTTGACACCATTAAGGGAATAGACAAAGAAGTAATAACCTTCGGCTTTGAAAAAAAGAACGATTACTCTGCTGAAATTACCCAAACAAAAGGTCTTGAAACTGCATTTGACCTTTATTACAAGGGTACAAAAAAATGTACGCTTACAATACACGTTCCGGGCATTCACAATGTATTGAATGCGCTTGCCGCTATTGCCGCCGCCAGATATTCAGGCGTTTCATATGACGGTATAGCGATGGGACTTCAAACCTTTCGTGGTGCAATAAGACGTTTCCAGAAAATCGACGAGGTAAACGGTATAACTGTTGTAGACGATTATGCCCATCACCCTGCCGAGATTGAGGCTACACTTAAAGCCGCCAAGACTCTCGACTTCAAAAACGTATGGGCAGTATTCCAGCCGTTCACATATTCGAGAACCTCAATGCTAATGGACGACTTTGTAAAAGCCCTTGAAATCGCCGATCATACAGTTCTCACAGATATTATGGGAAGCCGTGAGAAGAACACACAAGGTGTTTACTCAAAGGATTTGGGCGAAAGGATTCCGGGATGTATTTGGTTCGATTCTCCTAAAGAGGTTCAGGACGCTCAAACAGCCGAACAAAAGGAAAAAAATTTCGACCAGGTAGTAGATCATATCTGCAAAAACGCAAAAGAAGGCGATTTGGTTATCACTCTGGGCTGCGGTGACGTTTACAAAGCCGCAAAAAAGCTAGTGCAAAAATTAAAAGACAGATAACAAAGTTATTGTATTTTAAAATCCTGCGGAAACGAAAGGAAGATGGTAGAAATGAAAACTCTCAGCGATAGAGACAAGCTTGTCTACAAGTACATCAAAGAGCGCATTGAGGACGGTTATGCTCCTACCGTCAGAGAAATATGCGCCGAATTCGGATTTAAATCTTCATCTACAGGATTTCGCTGTATAGAATCTCTAAAGGAAGCCGGACTTTTGGAAAAAGGAACAAATCAAAACCGCGCCATAAAGCTGACAGGCAAACGTGGTATGAGTATTCCGCTGGTCGGCACAGTTACCGCAGGAAAGCCGATCACCGCCATTGAAGATATAACCGATTACATCAGCTTTCAACCTGACCGGCACTATTCTAACCAGCTTTTTGCACTAAAGGTTCGCGGAGAAAGTATGATAAACGCCGCTATTTTAGACGGCGATATTGTAATTGTTGAGCAGGTTCCTGTTGCAGATAATGGCGAAATTGTCGTTGCTCTTGTCAACAATGAGGAGGCTACCGTTAAAAGATTTTATAAAGAGAACGGACACTTCAGGCTTCAGCCTGAAAACGATACAATGGAGCCTATTATCGTTGACGAGGCAAAAATTTTGGGAAAGGTCGTAGCTGTAGTAAGATACTATGATTGATGTAAACTAATATACAACATACATAAACCCTCAGAAGTTTTCTCTTCTGAGGGTTTAACTTTTTGCAAAATAAAAAGAGCAAGACCTATTACGAGTCCGCTCTCTTATTAAATAAAAATTACTTAACTAACTTCGCCAGCTGTGACTTCTTTCTTGCAGCTTTATTCTTGTGCATAATGCCTTTAGCAGCAGCCTGGTCAACCTTCTTTATTGCATAGGTAACTGCTTCCTTAGCGTTTGCATCGCCGTTGGCAACAGCAGTCTGAGCCTTCTTTAAAACTGTCTTTATCTCTGACTTAATGGCTTTGTTTCTGGCAGTTTTAGTGTTGATAATCTTAACCCTTTTCTTTGCTGATTTAATATTCGGCATTTTTACACCTCCTCTGAAAAATTTACAAAAATCTCTTTTTAAGACCTCTGTAATAATTTGCACTTATTTGCATAAGCTAATTGCATGACTGAGAGGAAAATGCAATTATTTTATAAAACAAGTCTCAAGTGATATAATAACACAATGAAAACAAAATTGCAAGCATTTTAAGGAATTTTTTTATATACTAAATCTACAGTAATAAGCGGACTTCTCATTGTCTTATTATCTTATATGTATTTTGAAGGGAGAAAAATTATGGGTATACGAACCGACCTTGCGCTTGAAGCAACACAGCAGCTTACTAAAACAACTCCTGTTGAGGGAATAACAAAAAATGAGTACCAAAAAGCCAATCTCAACATAACTGAAATCATTGTTGAAACCGACTCTGCCGCACAAAACCTCGGCAAGCCCAAAGGAAAATATATAACTATTCAAAGCGAGCTTTCGCTTGAAAACCACCCTGATAATTTCAACGAGCGTGTAGACATTCTAGCTGAGGAAATAAATAAGCTGTGCGTCAACAAAGAAAATATACTTGTTATAGGTCTTGGCAACAAAAGCATAACTCCGGACAGCTTAGGTCCTGACGTTGCCGACCAGACCTTTGCGACCCGCCATATAAAACAGCTTGCAAAGGACGTTGATACATCAGACCTTTCAACCGTTTCTGTTATAAAGACCGGAGTTTTAGGTGATACGGGAATAGAATCAAGCGAAACTGTGCGAGCCATTTGCGATATGCTCAAGCCTACTGTTATTATCGCTATCGACGCTCTTGCCTGCTCGGAAATATCTAACCTTGGCACAACAATTCAGCTATGCGATACGGGAATCTCTCCCGGCAGCGGAGTTGAAAACGCACGCAAGGAGCTTTCAGAGCAAACTCTGGGTGCGAAGGTCATAGCTATCGGAGTACCAACAGTCGTCGATATGCAGACTATATCGGAGTATGTGTTCGGAACACCAGCACCAAACAAGGAAATGAACAATATGATGGTAACTCCGCGTTCTATAGACAAGCTGATAATGCGGGTTTCAAGACTTATCGCTATGGGAGTAAACCGTGCGTTTCAACCCAATTTGTCTATTGAAGATATAACCTCGCTTGTTGAATAATCCAAACAATCTAAAATTACCGCAAAAAACTCCTATGGTTGTTACCATAGGAGTTCTACTATTTTTTTTTATTATAAAAACTATTCAGCCTTTTCCTTAGGAGCTAAAACCTTATAAACAATTGCAGCCAACGCACCGCCTACAAGAGGAGCTACTATAAAAATCCAAACATTTTTGAGGGCGTCTCCGCCTGCGAAAATTGCAGGACCGATACTTCTTGCAGGGTTTACAGAGGTTCCTGTAAGACCGATGCCGAGAATATGTACAAGAGTGAGTGTAAGACCTATAATAAGTCCGCCGAAAGAACCGTGATTAGCGCTTTTTGAGGTTACGCCAATTACTGTAAGAACAAATACAAATGTCAGAACTACCTCAACGATAAGTCCTGCGATAATGCTGTCACCTACACCTGCAAGACCGTTAGAACCAAAACCGCCTGTTTTGTCCTCAATTCCGCCCAAATTAAATACTGCCGCTAAAACACCTGTTCCTGCAATAGCGCCGAGAATCTGTGCGATAACATAACCGATAAAATCAACAACTTTCATTCCTCCGCTGATTAAAACGCCGAGAGAAACCGCAGGATTAATGTGGCAACCCGAAATGTTTCCAACACAGTAAGCCATTCCAACAATAACAAGACCAAACGCCAAAGCAGTAAGAATATATCCGCTTCCGTTTGCAGCGTCACAGCCTACCAGCATTGCTGTTCCGCAGCCGAAAATTACCAAAACTGCTGTTCCGATAAATTCGGCAATATACTTTTTGATACTCATAAAATCTTCCTCCATCTTTATAAATACTATAAATTAAGTAAGGATTATAAATATATTGCCTATACAGACAAAAATATATAACACTTACTTGCAAATATTGTACCATATGCTCAATAAAAAGTCCATATCTATTTTAACAATTAAATAAAAACTCTCCATTTTAAACAAATTTTTATACAAAATCTTGACACATTATACAAAACCTTTTAAACAAACAAAAGCTGTCAGTATAGTACCGACAGCTTTATATTTATTCCTCATCGTTTTCTGCATTAACTGCTTCATTTTGTTCTGCGTCTTTAGCTTCTTGTTCCTGAGCCTTTAATTCCTCCTCACTGGGCTGTTCAACTTCGGCTATTTCTGCCGAATCATCATGCTCAGCACGGGTAAACGTAACAACGTGAGTATCTTCTTTTAGCTTCATAAGTCTTACCCCTGTCGCATATCTGCCCATTACTCTAATATCATTCGCACGAAGCCTTATAACGACGCCGTCGCTTGAGATCATAATAATATCATCATTATCATCTACAACCTTAATACCGCAGACATATCCCTTTTTATCAGAAACCTTGTAGTTAAGCATTCCGTAACCGCCTCGATTCTGAATCCTGTAGCTATCCAGGCTGGAACGTCTTCCTAATCCCTTATCGGAAACTGTAAGAACGGTTGCGCCCTCACGAACTCTCGCCATTGAAACAACATAGTCTCCTTCACGAAGCTTGATAGCACGAACACCGTGCGCCGTTCTCGACATCGGACGCATCTGACCCTCGTTTATTCTAATAGCCTTACCCTCGTGCGTTGCGACAATAACCTCGTTTGAGCCGTCTGTCATTCTAACGCCCATTATCTCGTCGCCGTCATCAATACCAATAGCAATAAGCCCGTTCTTTCTGACGTTTTTATACTGCGATAATGGCGTACGTTTGATTTTGCCGTTTTTGGTTACCATTATAATGTACTTACCCTCGTCAAAATCTTCGGTCTTTATCATCTGCGCAATATGCTCGCCCTCAGACAACGGCAGAATATTTACGATGTTCGTACCCCTCGAAGCCTTTGTGCCCTCAGGTATTTCATAGCATTTAAGCTTGTACATAATACCCTTGTTAGTAATGAACAAAACGTGGTCGTGAGTGGAACAGATAAACATCTCGGAGACAAAATCGTCTTCTCTTTGCTTCATTCCCGAAACGCCCCGTCCGCCTCGGTTTTGAGCCTTATATACCGAAACAGGCATTCTCTTTATATAACCGTTATTCGTAAGCGTAACAACATTGTCCTCAACAGGAATAAGATCCTCAATGTCAACCTCTCCGCTGACATTTTCAATCGTTGTTCGTCTTTCGTCGCCGAACTTGTTCTTAATCTCATTTACCTCGTTAAGAATAATCTGAAGAACTCTTTCGTGATTTGAAAGTATATCCTCATAATCGGCAATCTTTTCTTTAAGAGCGTTAAACTCATCGACAATTTTCTGTCTCTCTAAGCCTGTGAGCTGTCCTAAACGCATTTTTACGATTTCGTCTGCCTGAACCTCAGTCAGACCCTTAGTATGCTCGGTAAGCTCGGTATCTCCTAAAAGTATTGCCATATCCTCGTCTTTAAAACGCTCCAAGAGTCTTTGCTTGCCCTCTTGAATAGTTTTTGAAGAACGAAGAATGTTAATGACCTCGTCGATATTATCAATAGCCAGACAATAACCCTGCAAGATATGGGCTCTGTCCTTAGCCTTTTTCAAATCAAAACGCGTTCTGTTCTCAATAACCTCGACCTGAAAATCAAGATAATGCTCAAGCATCTGCTTAAGAGTAAGTATTTTCGGAACTCCGTCAACAAGCGCAAGCATAATCGCGCCTACTGTGTCCTGAAGCTGAGTGAATGAAAACAGCTTATTCAAAACGACCTGCGGAATTGCGTCTTTTTTAAGCTCAACGACAATTCTCATACCATTTCTGTCCGATTCGTCTCGCAAATCGTGAATTCCGTCAATTCTCTTATCCTTAACAAGGTTGGCAATGCTCTCTAACAGCCTCGACTTGTTCACCATATAAGGTATCTCATGTACGAGAATACAATTTCTTCCCTTTATTTCTTCTATTGAAGTCTTAGCTCTGAGGATAATTTTACCTCTACCCGTTGCATAAGCGGCGCGAATTCCCGCTCTGCCCATAATTATTCCGCCTGTCGGGAAGTCAGGTCCCTGAATACAACCCATAAGGTCGTCAAGGGTACAATCCGGGTTTTCAACAAGAAGACTCAAAGCGTCAACGACTTCACTCAAATTATGAGGAGGTATGTTTGTCGCCATTCCGACAGCGATACCCGTTGAACCGTTTACCAAAAGCTGCGGAAAGCGGCTCGGCAAAACCTGTGGTTCTTTTAATCTGTCGTCATAGTTCGGCATAAACGGTACGGTTTCCTTGTTTATGTCGGTAAGCATGTGAACAGACATCTTTGCCATTTTTGCTTCGGTATAACGGTAAGCAGCAGGCGGATCGCCGTCTACAGAACCAAAGTTTCCGTGACCGTCAACCAACGGATAACGCAAAGAAAAACTTTGCGCCATACGCACAAGCGCGTCGTAGACAGACGCGTCTCCGTGAGGATGGTACCTACCCAAAACCGCTCCAACTGTATCGGCACATTTTCTGTAAGCCTTATCGGGAGTTATTCCGTTTTCGTGCAAGGTGTATAAAATTCTTCTGTGAACCGGCTTTAATCCGTCGCGGACATCAGGCAGTGCACGTGAAACAATAACCGCCATAGAATACTGAATAAACGAGCTTTTCATTTCCTTTTCAATATCCCTGACGATTAGTTTATTATCGAAATTACCGTTATCTATAAAAGCCTTATCTTGTGTTTCGCTCTCTGACACAATATCACTCTCTTTTCATATTTTTTATCCGTTTGTTTTAATTTCCTCTTTTTCAAAATCATCGCCCAGCTTTAAATCAAATACATATGAAAGCTGTTTTATTTCACTTTCAGTCATACATCTTTTTGGCAGAACGTAAATTGATTCTTTTTTCAAAAATATAACAAACATATTTTCTTTTTCCAAAACCGATAGTCCGGTATCGCTAAAGTCAACTACTTTCGGCGGAATTTTAACAGGCTCTTCTCCTTCTTTTATAGCCTCGTCTATTTCCTCCTGAGGAATAACCGTTTCGATTGTAAACTTGTTTTCGTAAAGTTTAAAAATATACCTGTCGTCCTCAAGCGGTTTTAAAGACTGTATAAGCGTTTTTCTTATCTTTATCGGGTTGTACCAGACGATAAAAATTACCGCCAGACATACCACAAAACAAAGCCAAGAGGCAAAATTGTCCGGCGCATTTACTATTTGATAAATAAACAAAAGCGCCAAAATTCCAAAAGCAACTGTTTTTAATATGTTGGATTTTAAAATATACTTTTTCTGAAAGGTAATAAACGCCTCTTCTTCCTCGGTGTTTTTTATATTATAAGCTACCGAAAGATTTGGGTTTACCTCCTCAAACGACTCATTAATTTCTTCAACCGTTTGCTTACTTAACTCATTAAGCTGTTTATCAAGCGTTGATTTTTCTGTATTGTTTTCTTTGCTCATACTAAATTAATACCCCTTAAGGAGTATTCCTCCCTCAAAATTTTTTACACGATTAAACATTCAACTGTTTAAAATTAAAGTATTTTATCCTCTCTTTTAAATGTCAAGATTTTCAGCATACTTTGCATTCTTT
Organism: uncultured Clostridia bacterium; assembly: GCA_947630825.1. GTDB lineage: Bacteria > Bacillota > Clostridia > Oscillospirales > Ruminococcaceae > UMGS1601. Next base: position 80,838 of record CANRJA010000004.1, read on the forward strand.
TCAATGAAATCCTTTCTCGGAGCAACCTTATCTCCCATCAAAATTGTAAAGATCTCATCTGCTTTCTGAGCGTCCTCAAGCGTAATTTTAATCATCGTTCTTCTTTCGGGATCCATAGTAGTTTCCCAAAGCTGCTCTGGGTCCATTTCGCCCAAACCTTTATATCTCTGAACCTCAACCTTTAAATCGTTTTCGCCTGCAAGCTCTTTTATATACTCGTCTCTTTCCTCGTCAGAAAATGCATACCTTACCTGTTTTCCTCTGAAAACCTTAAACAGCGGCGGCTGTGCAATATAAACGTGACCTTGTATAACCAACTCCTTCATAAACCTGAAGAAAAACGTCAAAAGAAGCGTTCTGATATGACTTCCGTCAACATCGGCATCCGCCATAATTATTATCTTACCATAGCGAAGTCTTGTTATATCAAAATCCTCGCCTATGCTTGTACCAAGTGCCGTAACAACAGGCATTAGCTTTTCATTTCCGTAAACCTTATCTATTCTTGCCTTTTCAACATTGAGCATCTTACCCCACAAAGGCAAAATAGCCTGAAATCTTCTGTCTCTGCCCTCTTTTGCAGAACCGCCCGCAGAATCTCCCTCGACAATATAAATCTCAGTTCCCTCTGCGCCCTTTTCTGAACAGTCGGCGAGCTTGCCCGGTAGCTGTGCAGATTCAAGCGCCGACTTTCTTCTTGTTAAGTCTCTTGCCTTTTTAGCAGCCTCTCTAGCCCTTTGAGCCGCCGTAGCCTTTTCAAAAATAGCCTTAGCAACAGTCGGGTTTTCCTCAAGGTAATTCATCAGCTTTTCGGTTACTATCTTATCAACTAACGGTCTAACCTCAGGATTGCCCAGTCTGCCCTTTGTCTGACCCTCAAACTCACAGTTTGTCAGCTTAACAGATACAATAGCGGTTATCCCCTCTCTAACATCATCTCCGAGAAGCTTTTCACCGTCTTTAAGTAGATTAAATTTCTTTCCATAATCGTTAATAACTCTGGTAAGAGCGTTTTTAAAGCCCGTTTCGTGAGTTCCGCCGTCTATGGTGTGAATATTGTTCGCAAAGCTCATAACAAATTCGTTATAGCTGTCGTTATATTGCAATGCCACCTCTGCATAGCTGTCTCCTGCTGAGCCGTTTATATAAATAACGTCAGGTATTATAGCGTCAAGACCTCTTACTTTGTGAATATGAGTTACAAACTCTCTTATTCCGCCCTCGTAATGCAGAGTTTCCTCTTTTATATCGTTTTCATCTCTGACGTCACTAAATATGATTTTAACTCCTGCGTTTAAAAACGCCTGCTCACGAAGTCTTTTTAACAGAGTTTCATAATCGTAAACCGTTTCGGAAAAAATCTCAGGGTCAGCCTTAAACATAACGGTTGTACCCGTTTTATCTGTTTTTCCTATAACCTTTAGTTCCTCGTCATAGTGACCTCTGTCAAAACGCTGAAAATGAATGTTTTCACCGTCGTAAACCGTTAATTCCAGCCACTCGGAAAGAGCGTTTACAACCGACGCTCCAACTCCGTGAAGTCCTCCTGCTACCTTATATCCGCCTCCGCCGAATTTACCTCCGGCGTGAAGAATCGTATATACGACAGTAGCAGCAGAAATTCCCTCTTTTGGGTGAATACCCGTCGGTATTCCACGGCCGTCGTCGGAAACTCTTATTATTTCTCCCGGCAGAATTTCTACCTTTATTTCATTACAATACCCTGCAAGAGCCTCGTCTATAGAGTTATCAACAATCTCATAAACCAGATGATGCAAGCCTCTTGAACCAGTCGAACCGATATACATTCCCGGTCTTTTTCTTACTGCTTCAAGTCCCTCTAATACCTGAATCTGACTTTCATCATAATTTGTGTTTTCGTCAACCTGAGAAATATTTTGATTAGATATTTCCTCTCTTGTTTCTTCTTTCATTTCTTTTTCCTGATTATCCAAAATAATCCTCCTTAACTCCGTAAATACACTACTTCTATATCTTTAAATTTCATTTCAAAAACCGCTTTTTTAACGTAGCTGTTGATATCTGAGAAATATAAACTGTTTCGTTTAAATCTTCATCTAAACAAACAATAAAGCTCTTAGGCAATTCATAAGAAACATTAACAATTCTTTTGGTTTTCTCCGCATTACCTAAAAACTCTTTTGTAAACTTTGATATTGACGATTTTTCAATATCAAAAATTCCGATAAGGTTTTTAGTATTTATTAAAACATCGTTGCCAAGATGCAAAAACATATTTGTCCTTTCTATTTTCAATCTTACTTCTTGTTGTTTATAATGTTACCGCTTTTTATATAAAAGGTCTTGCCCGTGTTTTCTTGAAGTTTTATATCCTCACAGCAGGTAATAAAAACCTGCATATCTGAAATTCTCGATAAAACAAACTCCTGCCGTTTAGCATCAAGCTCTGACAAAACATCGTCAAGCAAAATAATTGGCGCCTCTTTTGTTTCTTCAAACAAAATATAAGCCTGAGCTATTTTAAAAACCAGAGCAACCGATCTGCATTGTCCCTGAGAGCCAAACTCACGGCAGTTAAGACCGTTTATAAATGATATTAAATCATCTCTTTGAACTCCTATTGTTGTAAATCCCGCTTTTATGTCCTCATGTCTCGACTTTCTTAGCTTTAATAAATATTCATCTGCCATTTCGCCTTTATAGTCACTTCTGTTTTCTAAATCTTCAAAAACTGTTGATTTATAAAAAACATCAAGATTTTCTTTTCCATGAGAAATTTCATTATAGAGCCTTTTTGCAAATATATTTAATTTCTTTGTATAAGCATATCTTATAACAGAAATATAAGAGCCGAGCCGAGCCATCTGTTCATCCCAAACGTCAAGCTCATCAGCCGACGATTTACCTATACCTATATTTTTTAAAAGAACATTCCTCTGGTTTAATATTTCGTCATATTGAAATAAAACCTTTCTGTAGGAATTCTTGATTTGCGAAGCGCAAACGTCTATAAATTTTCTCCTGTTTTCAGGAAAACCCTTTGAAATAAACAAATCCTCAGGTGTAAAAACAACGCAGCACAGATTTCCAAACAAATCAGACGGATTTTTAAGAGGAACACCGTTTAATTTAATATTTTTATCTTTTATATTTGGCTTTGCAAGTCTATATTCTATTTTTTGATTTCTGAAATTGTTTGAAAATAAAATTTGCACATAAAAGCTTTGCTTATCTAAATTTATTAAATCCTTATCCTTTGAATTTCTAAAGCTCCTCAGACCGCTGCAAAGCCAAATTGCCTCAATTAAATTTGTTTTTCCCTGAGCGTTGTCACCGCAAATCACATTTATCCGTTTATCAGCATCAATATTTATAGATGATAAATTTTTAAATCCATCAATTTTTATATTTGATATAAACATAAATTAAATAATTTCAATCTCCACATTTAATTCTTCAATGGTGACAATATCTCCGACCCGTACTTTTTTACCTCGCATAGTACAAACCTCACCGTTAAATTTAACAGCACCGTCTTTGATTATCTCTTTAGCAATACCGCCTGTTTCAACTACGCCGGAATATTTTAATAGCGAATCAAGTTTTATAAATTCCGTATTGATTTTAATTTGTTCTCTATCCATTTCAGCTGCTATTCGCCTTTCAGTCTGACAGGCAAAACTAAAAATGTATAATTATCTGAATTTAACGGAACAATTTTCATAGGAAGATTTCCGCCGTTCATTTGAAGTTTGACCTTGTCGTCTGTAATAGTTTTTAGCGGATCAAGCAAAAACTTGCAATTAAAACCAATTTCAATCATCGGTCCTGTTATGTCAACGCTAATTTCATCGCTTATTTTTCCAATTGAAGTCGAACAGGAAAGATTTAACTGCCCATTATCAAAAATACATCTTACTGGGCTTTTAACTCTTTCATTAATCAAAAGTGACGCTCTTTCCAAGCAATCAATCATATCCTTTGTATTTACAATGACCTCTGTGTTGCAAGTTTTTGGAATGGAGCCTTTATAATTATGAAACTCACCTTCAATAAGTCTTGAATATACCAAATAACCCGATATATCAAAAATTATATGTTTTTTAGAAATATAAATTATACAGTTTTCATCTTCCTCTTCGTTAAGAAGCTTTATAACCTCTCTCAAAGCGTTTGATGGTACTACAAATTTGTAATCATTTGCAGTATTGATATTTTCAGTTCTCACAGCAAGTCTGTATCCGTCAAGAGAGACCATATTGAAAACTCCGTCTTGAATCTCAAAAAGCTCTCCCTTTAAAATCGGCTTTGTGTCAACAACTGCCACTGCAAATATTGTCTGCCTTATCATATCCTTTAAAACGCCCTGAGCAATCGCAAATTTTTCTTCACTGTCAGCCTCAGGAAGTTCAGGATATTCATCAGCAGTCATTGCACTTACTGTATATTCAGTTGCACCGCCCGAAATCTTAACCTGCATACTTGAGTTTACTTCAATAAGTACATCTTCTGTAGGCATTCTTTTAATAATATCAGAAAGCAGTCTTGAATTTACAATAAATTCTCCTATATCTTCAGATTTAACAGAAATCTCAGTTCTGATACCTATTTCCAAATCATAGCCTGTCAACTCTAAAATGTTATTTTGAAGTTTCATTTTTATTCCTTCTAACGCAGGAATAGAAGATTTATCAGAGGCTGCTTTTGAAACATTTATAACAGCTTCATATAAACTTTGTTTATTACATATTAATTTCATAATAAATTTCTCCTTGAAAAATAAATAATATAAATAATAAATATAGTAGTAGTAGTAGAGGCTGTTTAAAACTATAAAAACTGTCTCAAACACCGTCTGCTGCTTACTTTATTTATAAACAAACTTTTAATCAGAATATAATCGTTTTAACATACGCTAATTTTAATTAACATTTTTAAACCGCTTTTAACTGTTAAAATTGAAAACTTTTATGATTTATTTTGAAAACTTAAAATTAAATTCAAATATACAAAATTCAAATTTAAAAAGTTGATTATTCATTTGTTAATATAGTAGAATATAATTTATAATTGGTTGCTTTGGCAGTTGAATTCAATAATCTTAATAAAATGTAGTTGTTTAAAATAGTGTTGAAAATTATGAATATATTAGTTTATAATTCTTTTAGATTTTTAATAATATCGTTTACCGTTTCTTTTAAGTCAGAATTTGAATCAAGCATTTTCTTAACGTCTTTATAATTGATAGTCATAGTGGAATGATCCCGTTTAAGTTCGTCTCCGATTTCTGTATAGCTTAAACCTTTAACCTCTCTGATAACGTATATAGAAATTTTCCTTGCTAGAGAAATAGGAGCGTTTCTGCTCGGTGAACGAATATCGTCAGGCGTAACATTAAATGCCGTTGAAACATCAGCTAAAATTCTGTCAACAGTAATATCAGCGGGCTGATTTTCAATGAGATTTTCCCTTATTACCTTCTGTGCCATTGCTATTGAAGGCTTTTCATTTGAAAACATTGTAAGAGCTGTTATTTTATTTACAGCACCTTCCAACTGTCTAATGTTAGTTTTTATTTTTTCTGCAATAACTCTCGAAACAGGGTCGGGAATTTCAATATTCAAAAGCTCGGCTTTTCTTTTTATGATAGCCATTCTCGTTTCAAAATCAGGTGGCTGAATGTCTGCCTGAACTCCCCTTACAAACCTGCTTTTTATTCTGTCTTCCAACTTTGAAATTTTAGTAGGCGAAATATCTGATGTAAGTACAATTTGCTTTCCGTGATTATAAAGCTCGTTAAAAGTATGGAAAAATTCCTCTTGGGTCTGTTCTTTTTTAGAAAGAAACTGTATATCGTCCATTAATAAAAAATCTACGTTTCTGTATTTTTGGTGAAAGGATTCAGTATCTCTGTTTGTGATAGAAGTTATAAGCTCGTTTGCAAAGGTTTCACAGGTAACGTACATAACATTTTTTTCGGGGTTTTTTCTTTTAACTTCATGCTCTATTGCTTTAAGCAAGTGAGTTTTTCCAAGACCTGAATCGCCATATATAAATAAAGGGTTGAATACTGCCTTATTTCCAATATTACCTGAATCATTTAATCCTGCAACAGCAGTACAAAACGCATAAGCAAGCTCGTTAGATTTACCTTTGATAAAATTATCAAAGGTAAGGTCGTAAAGACCGTCGTTTAAAGAGCGTTCTAAATGCTTTTCATTTTCTATAACGTAGTTAAATTGTTTGCTGTCGTCTAGATCCTCTGTTTTATTCGAAATGCTTACCTCGACTTCAATGCCCAATACCTCGAAAAAAGATTTTTTAATCAAATCGTAGTAAAAGTCCATGACAGTTTGCTTTGCAAATTCACTTTGAGCGATTATATATGCAGTTTTATTTTCAAGCCTGTCTGCCTCAAGAGGTTTGATCCATTTATCAAAGCCTATCTGGCTGACATTCGGGTCGGCAAGACAGTGTTTTTTCACATCTTCAAAAACCTCAGAAAATGATTCCACTGTTAAAAACCTCCTCTTTTTTATTATTTCAGGGGCTAAAAACCCATTTAAAAATATTAAGGTAATTATAGCATATTTTTTATAAAAATACAAGCAAATTCTTCAGAATTTTTTAATATTACACATATATTATAATAGTATACATATTAAAGAGAGTAAAAATATTAATTTTATGCTGAAAAATAAATTTATTCGTTTTTCTGAGGCATGTTTACTTTAAAAAAATAGTGCTTGTTATTTTAATAAACACTATATATTGTGGTTTTGAACTTTTTATGAGAATTAATTGTAAAAATATCTTAAACGACTTGACAAGCTAATGGCATTTGTAATATAATATTAATTCGAAAGGCTTAATTTTAAATATTTCAACAGAGTTGTTATATATAATTAATAGCTCGCAGAAGGGAGGATAAAGGATGAAAAGAACATTTCAGCCAAAAAAGAGACATGCTCAAAAAGAACATGGCTTTAGAAAAAGAATGTCTACAAGAAACGGACGTAAAATTCTATCTCGCAGAAGACAAAAGGGCAGAAAGAAAATAAGCTACTAATTCGTTGACCACTGATACTACTAATTTGAATTAGCCTAGTATTGAAGTGGTCATTTGTTTTTTAGATTAATTGCTTTAAAAGAGAATTTTATCTGAGGTTATTTATGCTGTTTACTACAATTATCAAATCTAATAAAGATTTTATGAAGGTATATAAAAAGGGAAGATTTTCAGCGAATAGCCTTATTACCGTTTACTTTTTGCCTAACAGAAGTCCCTATAACAGAATCGGCATAACGACCTCAAAGAAAATAGGCAATGCTGTTCAAAGAAACAGAGCAAGAAGAATTATCAGGGCGGCTTATAGAAATACTGAAAAGTTATTTCCTATAGGTTTTGATATCATATTCGTGGCAAGAACTGATATTTTAAATGCTAAGTCTACAAATATAGAGACTTTTATCAAAAAGAGAGTTTTAAAGGAAATGAACAAGCCTTTTAAGAAAAATAACAAACATAATTTTAAAAACAAGAGATAGCAGGAAAAAAGAAATGAAAAAGATTTCCGATTTTCTCATACTTATTTATCAGAAGTGTATATCTCCGTTAAAGCCTGCCTGCTGCAAATATTATCCGACCTGCTCGGAATATGCAAGGCGCGCAATTAAAAAACACGGATTATTTAAGGGAATGATTTTGGCGGTATGGCGCCTTTTGAGGTGCAATCCGTGGAGCAAGGGCGGAGTGGATAATGTTCCTGAAAGCTTTTGTATTTATTCGCTTAAAAACGGAAAAGAAAAATAAAGGAGAACAAATTATATGTGGAATATTCCTATAATTACACCATTACTCGGCTATTTGATGAAGCTGTGTTATATAATTTTCAATAATTACGGTTTGGCTTTGATTGTTTTTACGCTCATTATAAAGCTTATAACAGTGCCGTTTCAAATAAAGCAGCAAAAAAATACTGCGAGAATGGCTAAATTCCAGCCGCAGCTTAAAAAGCTTCAGAATAAATATGGAAACAATAAGGAAAAATATCAGGAAGAAATGATGAAGCTTTACGCCGAAGAGGGAATAAACCCTATGGGAAGCTGTCTGCCGATGATCATTACTATGGTAATTCTGTTTTCCATTATCGGTGTTGTTTATGCTCCGTTAAAGTATGTTTCTAACATAGACGGTAAATCATTTAATCTTACCAGTTCTACAAGCGAAGATATAAGTGAGGCGGAGGCTCTTGTTACCGATACCATAATTATAGCTAACAAAATGGACGGAAAGACCTACAATGAACTTACCGATGCTGAAAAAGAGAAGATATTCAGAGTAAAAACGCTAGAGGACGGCGGAAAAATTAACGGAATAAAAATAAAAAGCTCCTCTAGTGATCCTGAAGAATCATTGAAAAACGTCGAAGATGTTTTTATAAAATACTTTCCCGACGATAAAAACTTTACGAAGTTTTTGTTGGATAATAAAAAGATATCAAGCCGTCTATATTTAAGACCCCAGCTTTTGATGTTCAAAATATCAGACAACGGCTACGGACAAATGTTCGACGTCGTTGACAAAAAAATCGGCGAGGAGTTAAAACGAGTAGACTATACCTTCTTTGGAATCCCTCTTAGTGAAATGCCAAGCTGGTCGTCGATTTATCTGCTTATACCGGTAAGCTCGTTCCTATTCCAGCTTATTTTGACATTCATTTCACAGCGTTATCAGAAAAAGAATAACCCAACGGCAAATTCCGCAGGAATGGGTATGAATCTTATTCTTTATATAATGCCTATATTCTCTTTCTATATTGCATTCAGTTTTCCTGTTGGATTAGGTTTATACTGGACTTTGACGTCTTTTTACTCTCTTATTCAAACAATTGTACTAAACAAGATATATACTCCTGAAAAGGTTGAAGCAATGGCGGAAAAGGACGCTAAGAAAAAGAAGAAGAAAAAAGGCTTTTATCAAAGAGCTTTAGAAATGCAGCAGAGTCAAATGGGCACGTCTGGAACAAAATCGTCGGATGATGATTTAGATGAAGAGAGAAAGCTAACAAAAGCAGAGAGAAAGCAAGCCGAATTAAAGAGGCTTCAGGAAGCTAGAAAAAGAATGGCTGAAAAATACGGCGACGAATATGAGGAATAATAAAATCTAGTATTAATAAAAAAGGAGAAATAAATTATGACTAAGACATTCACAGCATCAACAATTGAAGAAGCAAAGGCTCTTGCAGAAGCAGAGTTTGGGGTATCGCAGGATGAGATACAGTTTGTTGTGTTAGAAGAGCCTAAGAAATCACTGTTCGGAAAAGTTAAAGGCGAAGCAAAGATTGAAGCAACCGTTGAGTTAAGCAAGCCGCAGGTGGCTGCAAACTATATTAAAGAAGTATTTTCTAAAATGGGTTATGAAATTACAGTCGACATAAAGCAAGATGAAAATGGAGCCGTTTTAGACATTTCTGGAGATAACGTAGAAGAGATCATCGGAAAAAAAGGCGAGGTTTTGGATTCTCTGCAATATCTTTCATCTTTGGTATGCAACAGAGTAGACAGAGAGTATTACAGAATTGCATTAGACTGCAACGGTTTCAGAGAAAAGAGAAAGGCTCAGCTTGAGCGTCTTGCGAGAAAAATCGGTAATAATGTGAAGAGAAACGGAAGATCTGCCGCTCTTGAGCCTATGAATCCTTATGAGAGAAGAATCATACACTCGACGATTACCGATATAGAGGGTGTTACTTCACATTCAAAGGGTCAAGAACCATACAGAAAGGTGATTATCACTTCAACAGAAAAGAAGAGATATGACAACAGAGGACGCAGAAACAGGCGTTCTAACAACAATAAGGGCTTTGACATTGTAAGTTCATTTGAGAAAGAATACAAAAAGCCAAAGCCGGAGGACGAGATGGGTTCAAGCGGACTTTATACAAAAATTGATCTGTAATTAACATAAAGGGGGCAGACCTCTCTGGGTCTTGTCCCCTATTTTAAATTAGAACTTATTAATGGTTGAATTAATATCAACTTTAAGTGTGAGCTATTTTGTGTTATAATGTACTTTAAGAGGAGGAGCAAAAAATGAGTACAATTTGTGCAATATCAACTCCGAACGCTGTCGGAGGTATTTCTGTTATTAGAATAAGCGGAAACGATGCTGTAAATATTGCTGAAAAGATTTTTGTTCCTTTTTCAAAAAAACCTGTTTCACAAATGCTCGGTCACACCTGCGCTTATGGAAAAATCGTCTTTAACGGCAGAACTTTAGACGATGCTCTGCTGACTGTTTTTCTTGCGCCGAAAAGCTATACAGGTGAAAATGTTGCCGAGATATCCTGTCACGGAGGGATTTTTGTAACAAAAGAGGTGCTAAGAGCCTGCATAGCAAGCGGTGCGGAGCCTGCCGAACCGGGTGAATTTACAAAGCGTGCATTTTTAAATGGAAAGCTTTCTCTTACTCAGGCGGAAGCGGTTATGGACGTTATTTCAGCCGAAGGAAAGCAGGCTTTAAACAGCGCGAATCTCGCACACGAAGGTATACTTTTTAAAAAGATAAAAAGCACAACAGACGATTTGGTAAAAATCCTGTCAGAGCTTGCGGCTTGGGTTGATTACCCCGAGGAGGATCTGCCGTCTGTTGAAAATGATGCGTTAGCGACATCTCTTAACACTGCCATTTCGCAGTTAAATCAAATACTTTGCGACTATGACAGCGGATTGATTTTCCGAAACGGCGTTGATACGGCAATCGTCGGACGGGCAAATGTAGGCAAATCGTCTTTGATGAATATGCTGCTAGGCTTCGACCGCTCTATTGTGACCGATATTGCGGGAACAACACGAGATGTTATTGAAGAATCTGCAAGGCTGGGTGAGGTGGTTTTAAAGCTCTCCGACACTGCGGGTATTCGCCAGACTGACGATAAGGTAGAAAGTATGGGCGTTGACTTAGCTAAGAAAAAGCTGGAAAACGCAAGGCTTGTAATTGCCGTTTTTGACGCAAGCGAAGAGTTAACTCATGAGGACAAAAGACTTTTAGATGAAATTAAGGACAAGCAGTGCGTAATCGTTTTAAATAAAATTGATTTACAGGCAAAGATTTCAGAAGATGATTTTGCAGAATATAAAAAGCCTGTAGTTCTCATTTCTGCAAAGGAGCAAAAAGGTAAGAAAGACTTGGAAAATGCGGTTTTGTCGATTCTCAAACTTGATAATGTAAACTCAGACACCACCGTTTTTGCAAACGAGCGGCAAAAAAATTGTGTTGAAAAGGCTAAGATTAGCTTAGAGCTTGCTTTGAACGCTCTTAATCTTGGCGAAACGCTTGACGCTGTAACGGTGACGATTTCAAAGGCGTGTGACTTTCTGCTGGAGCTTACCGGAGAAAAGGTGACAGAAACGGTCGTAGATGAGGTTTTTCATAATTTCTGTGTAGGAAAATAACAAATACAGAGGTAGCTTATGTTTTTAGAGGATTATGATATAATAGTTGTCGGCGCAGGTCACGCTGGCTGCGAAGCTGCACTTGCTTCGGCTCGGCTAGGGTCAAAAACTGCACTTTTTACCCTCACTCTTGACGCTTTGGCTAATATGCCGTGCAACCCGTCAATAGGCGGAACTGCCAAAGGTCATTTGGTCAGAGAAATCGACGCTCTTGGCGGTGAAATGGGAAAGGCTGCGGACGCAACATTTCTGCAAAGCCGTATACTCAACAGAGGGAGAGGTCCTGCTGTTCACAGCCTGAGAGTTCAGGCGGACAGGACACGTTATCACGAATATATGAAAAAGGCAGTAGAGAGATGTGAAAATCTCGACTTAAAACAAGGCGAGGTAGTGAAAATACTGTCAGAAAACGGAAAAGTAACAGGCGTTCAGACGAGAATAGGGAGCGAGTTTTCTGCAAAGGCAGTTATCATTTGCTCGGGAACTTATCTGAAAGGTAAGGTTTTTGTAGGCGAAAGCTCTTATGAAAGCGGTCCTGACGCTGTATCTCCTGCTAATCTTTTATCAGAAAGTCTCGCAGAGCTTGGCGTCACGCTGAGAAGATTTAAAACAGGAACTCCTGCAAGGGTACACCGCCGTTCTATTGATTTTGACAAGCTCCAAAAGCAGGACGGAGACGAGGAGATAGTGCCGTTTTCATTTGAAAACCACGAAAAGCTTAAAAACAAGGTTTCCTGTTATATTGCTTACACAAATGAAAAAACGCACGAGGTCATAAGAAAAAACATAAAGCGTTCGGCAATGTACGGCGGTCAGATCGAGGGTATTGGACCGAGATATTGCCCCTCTATTGAAGACAAAATAATGCGGTTTTCCGACAAGCCTCGTCACCAGCTTTTTATTGAGCCTATGGGTTTAGATACTGACGAGTATTATTTGCAGGGTATGTCTACGTCGCTGCCGGAGGACGTTCAAATCGAATTTTTAAGAACAATCGAGGGTTTAGAGCATATTGAAATTATGAGAAACGCCTATGCTATAGAGTACGACTGCTGCGACCCTACCGAGCTTTTACCCACTCTTGAGTTTAAGCAGGTTTCGGGACTGTTCGGCGCAGGTCAGTTTAACGGCACGTCAGGCTATGAAGAAGCCGCCGCACAAGGACTGGTTGCAGGAATAAACGCAGTGAGGAAAATATCGGGAAAAGACGGGCTCGTACTTGACAGAGCAAGCTCATATATCGGCACGCTTATTGACGACCTTGTTACAAAAGGCTGTATGGATCCTTACCGAATGCTCACATCAAGAAGCGAATACCGCTTGCTTCTTCGTCAGGATAATGCCGATCAAAGGCTTACGCCAATAGGCTATGAGGTAGGATTGATAAGTAAAGAACGCTATGACCGGCTTTTAGAAAAGGTTTCACAAATAGAAAAAGAAATCAAACGTCTTTGGAGGGTAAATATCTCTCCGAAAGATGCAAATGAATATCTTGAAAAATGCGGTACAGAGCCTTTGCAGACAGGCGCAAAGCTAGCCCAGATAATAAGACGTCCCCAATGCTCTTATGAAGGCACGGCTTTCTTAGACAAAGAGCGTCCCTCATTGTCTAAAGAGGTTAGAGAGCAAGTGGATCTGTCCATTAAATATGAGGGTTATATTAAAATTCAGCTTGAGCAGGTCGAGCAGATGAGAAAGCTAGAAAAAAAGACTCTGCCCGATAATGTCGACTACTCCCAGATTCGCGGTCTTAGACTTGAGGCTATCGAAAAGCTGAACAAGATAAAGCCTCTAAGCGTCGGACAGGCAAGCCGTATATCAGGTGTAAATCCTGCAGATGTTTCGGTGCTACTTGTGTGGCTGGAGCAAAACCGTAAGAGTGGAAATAACAAAATATAAAATGCTCTAAGAAAGGGCGAAACTATGATAATAGAAAAATCAAAGCTTGATAAGCTGTTTGCAGAAGCAAAGCTAACTGTAACTGATGAACAATTCAAAAGGCTTGATAAGTATGCGGAAATGCTTATTGAATGGAATAAAAAGGTAAATTTGACAGCACTTCTATCGCCTGAGGATATTTCTCAAAAGCATTTTTTGGACAGCATACTTCCATTTTCACTTTTTGATATTAAAAAAGGTGCGAAGCTGATAGACGTCGGCACAGGAGCGGGATTTCCCTCTTGTCCGCTGAAAATATTAAGAGATGATATTCAAATCACCCTGCTTGACAGCTTAAATAAGCGCATAAAATTTTTAGAGGCTTTGTCGAGTGAGCTTGATTTGAACGCAGAGTGTATTCACGGACGGGCTGAAGATATTGCCCACAACGAAAGTTACAGAGAAGCTTACGACATTGCGACGGCAAGGGCAGTTGCTTTTTTGCCTGTGCTTTGTGAATATTGTATGCCGTTTATTAAGGTAGGAGGGTATTTCATAGCGTTAAAGGGCAAAAACAGCGATGAGGAAATATCTGCGTCGCAAAACGCTATTAAAATTCTGGGAGGGGAAATTGACAAGATAGCAGAATATTCACTTCCTAGCGGCGATAAACGAGCGTTAATAGCAATTAAAAAAATATCGCAAACAGCGAGCAAATATCCCAGAAACAAGAGTCAAATGACAAAAAAGCCGCTTTAATTTACTTGAAAAAGCAGATTTGAGACGGCTTTTGTAATTTATTCTCGACGAATATCTGTGGAAATTAAGCATATTCAGTGATACAATATTGTTGTGTAGAAACAGAGAGCAAGCGGAAGATAAAAACCGCTTTGGGGAGGACAACAATATGGTTAATTTTGCGACAAAACAGAGAGAAAAAGAAATAAACAAGGTGCTTGAAATAAGTGTTTCGGTAATCAAGCCAAATCCCAGTCAGCCGAGAAAACATTTTTATTCAGACGAGCTTACAAAGCTTGCAAAAAGCATTTCTCAGGAGGGTATTCTTCAGCCGTTGATTATAAGAATGAACGACGGCGAATACCAGCTTGTTTCGGGTGAACGTAGGCTCAGAGCCGCTAAAATCGCAGGTTTGAAAACTGTTCCTTGCATAATTGTCAATATGACAGAGCGAAACTCGGCGCTTATGGCATTGGTAGAGAACATTCAGAGGGAGGATCTGTCTTTTTTTGAAGAAGCAGGAGCTATTCAGTCGCTTATCTCGGTTTACGGTATGACCCAGGAGGACGCGGCAATTCGCTTGGGTATAGCGCAGTCGACTGTTGCTAACAAGCTAAGGCTTCTTAAAATCCCCAGCGATGAACAGCAGGTAATTATGGATATGGGCTTGAGCGAAAGGCACGCAAGAGCGTTGCTTCGGCTTAAATCAAAGAGCGACAGAGTGGATGTTCTTGAGCGCATACATAAGTACAAGCTTAATGTCGAGATGACCGAGGCGTATATTTCAAAACTTCTGGAAGGCAGACAAAAGAAGGAGTCTTATAAAAAGCGTTCACCTGTTTTAAAGGATGTTAGGCTTTTTGTAAACACAATCAATAAGGCTATCGAGGTTATGCGGTTATCGGGAGTTGAGGCAAACTCTAAAAAAACGCAAACGGAGAACGAAATCACCTACACAATAACCATACCGATAAACGAAAACAATTCTTTTACTTTTTGATTTGTTCCACGTGGAACATAGAAAATTCAACGTATATTGTTTCACGTGAAACATTTTTAAATTACATCTTGCAAAAACATACAAACATTGATATAATAGTTAAGTCGAGTGATCGGCTTAGCTATTTTTATTTATAGAGAATAGGAAATGATAAGCAGTGGGAAAAATAATTGCGGTTTCCAACCAAAAGGGCGGTGTGGGAAAGTCCACTACGGCGGTGAATTTAGCTGCTGCGCTCGGATTGAAAGGAAAGAAAGTTCTTGTTATAGATTTTGACCCTCAGGGAAACACTACAACCAGCTTTGGAATAGAAAAAAGGCGTATAAGAAATACGATTTATGAGGCTGTTATAGGAAACTGCCGTATGGTAGAAGCAATAGTCGCTACCAATTTCAGAGGAGTATCTGTAGTTCCTGCTACTCAGACGCTTTCGGGTGCGGGTGTAGAGTTTTTGGAGTTGGACAGGCGTTCGTTAAGGCTTAAAATGCAGATTTTAACGGTAAAGGACGATTACGATTATATTTTTATTGACTGTCCTCCGACCTTAGATTTGATTACTATTAATGCCCTTGCCGCTTGCGACAGCGTTATTATTCCGATACAGTGCGAATTTTTGTCTCTTGAAGGTCTGGTTGAGCTAACAGAGGCCATAAAAAGGGTTCAAAAGAGCTTTAATCCGAATATCACTATAGACGGAATACTTTTTACTATGTATATGAAAAGGTACAATCTGACGGCTCAGGTTGTTGACGAGGTCAAGGCACACTTCCCCAAGACGGTTTATAAAACGGTTATTCCGAGAAATGTCGCGCTTTCCGAAGCGCCTAGCTTTGGTCAGCCGATAATGTATTATAATCCGAAGTGCAAGGGTGCAAAGGCTTATGAGGAGTTTGCTGATGAGTTCTTGAAAAAGCAAAAGAAAAGGGAAAAGAATGTATAAAATTATAAAATGCGACAATTTTAAATTTGAAGTCGATTATAAGAAAAACCTAAATTATTATTCATCTAATAAGTTGTGTGATTGTATTCCTGATGAAAATTTTTATAATCTTATAGGGATTATTTATCCAAAATTAGTTGAGTTTTTGGCTGGGTTCGGTGTTAATGCTGCACGTCCTGACGAAGTTTCTTGGGTCGAACAAGATACAGATGAGCAAACGGTTTTTTATGAGGCAATGTATTCGGTAAACGGCGTGGTCAAAAAAGGCGAAATTTCAGTTTACGGAAAAGCAAAAGTATCGGTTGACGGTTTAGATGTATACTTTAATAAATGTGATTTTCCAAATGGACAGAACGGAAAATGCTTTGGAATAAGTGTGTTTGTCGTTTTGCCTTGGAATCAAAACGAACCCTACGAGGATTATTTTTATCAGGGAAAGAGTAAACAAAGTTTATTTAAAAGATTTTTTAAAAATGAAGGAAGCAGATAAGGAGGAAATATGGCGAAAAAAAGGCTTGGAAAAGGTATGGACGCTCTGTTTTCTGAGAGCGATGAGGAAAAGGTTTCGTCTTCTTCGGCGGCAAACACGTTAAGGATATCGGAAATTGAGCCGAATAAATCTCAGCCGAGAACAGAGTTTGATGACGACGCAATATTAAGTCTGGCTGAGTCCATTCGTCAGAACGGGGTTTTACAGCCGATTCTTGTAAGACCGCTCCCGACAGGCGGATATCAGATAGTTGCAGGGGAACGCCGTTGGAGAGCGGCGAGAATGGTAGGGTTGAGCGAAGTTCCCGTTTTAATAAAGGAATTAAGCGACTTTGAAACAATGCAGGTCGCTTTGATAGAAAACCTCCAGCGTGAGGATTTGAACCCTATCGAAGAAGCACAAGGCTATGAAAAGCTGATGAGTAAATACAGTATGACTCAGGAACAGGTCGCAGAGGCTATGGGAAAATCCCGACCTGCTATTGCAAATTCACTCAGACTTTTAAAGCTTGACGATGAAACGCAAAAAATGGTAAAAGATGGTGATTTGTCGGCAGGCCACGCAAAGGCGCTGGCAGGGATCGACGATATAAGGCTTAGGCAGGAGCTTGCAAAGAAAACGGTATCAGACAGGCTTTCGGTAAGACAGCTAGAGAAAATAATTTCAATGGGCGAGAAAAGGTTGAAAAGGTCAAAGACGTCGATTCGATATGAAAACACCTACGCTACGGAGCTTGAAGCCGCATTGCAGTCGGCATTCGGGCAGAAAACGGAGGTTTTAGCAAAGGCTGACGGAAGCTACACAATAAAAATAAAGGTCAAAAACAAAGACGAGCTAGACGAGTTTGTAAAAAACTGCTCGGCAGGTCTTGAGAAATAAACAACTGGAATTGAGGAGAAAGTATTTATGTTAGACATCAAATTTCTAAGAGAAAACCCTGAGATCGTGAAAGAAAATATAAAAAAGAAGTTTCAGGACGAAAAAATCAAGTTGGTTGACGAGGTTATCGAGCTTGACGAGAAGTACAGAGCGGCGAAAACGCGATGTGACAATTTAAGAAGTCAGAGAAATAAGATAAGCAAGCAAATCGGCGGACTTATGGCAAAGGGCGAAAAGGAAGAAGCCGAAAAGGTAAAGGCTCAGGTCGGAGAGATCAATAACGAGCTTTCAACTTTGGAGGTCAGCGAGGACGAGCTTTCACAACAGATAAGAGAAAGAATGTTGGTTATTCCAAACATTATCGACGACAGCGTGCCTATAGGAAAAGACGACAGCGAAAATGTTGAGGTTGAGAAGTTCGGCGAGCCACTCGTTCCTGATTTTGAAGTTCCTTATCACGTTGATATTATGGA